>JBHOGO010000060.1:0-28192 GCA_043421945.1 bacterium sp. HQB-150
ATTTCCTTCTTGGTTGAAAGATCTGATCGCAGAGCCAGCTTTTAGTTCCCTTCTCTTCTTATCCCGAGTTCAGGTTACTTAACTTTCAAGCTGGTTTTCTGTTATCAGGGCTACACTGAGTGATAACGGAAAATTGAGACGCAGGGAGTTGGTATGGTCAGCATGTTATACGTGGCACTGATAGGGTGGTTGATTTGCTTTTTGGCGATTCAGGTCATCAAAGCACGACGAAAAAACCAAGTGAAGTATGCCGATGGTGGCGTAGAGTCCTTACAAAAGGCGCGTTCAGCACATGCAAACTGTATTGAATACAGCCCAATAGCACTCTTACTGCTGATAGGTTTTGAGTTTAATGGTGGTCCATTGTGGCTGCTGCATCTTTTTGGCTTAATCTTTGTGGTTGGACGTTGCTATCATGCTGCTGGCATTCTCACCGATAACTTTAAAGGGCGTGCTATCGGTATGCATATGACGCTTTGGCCGATTATTGCGTTGGGTGTATTGAACCTGTGGTTGTTACCGTGGGAGCGACTCATTTAGCAGACATAAAAAAAGGCTTTCCAAATGGAAAGCCTTCAAATAATAGATGACTAATCGAAATTAGTTCATGCCGTATTTTTTCAATTTCTTACGCAGAGTACCACGGTTGATACCCATCATGTTTGCTGCACGCGTTTGGTTACCACGAGTGTACTGCATGATAGTGTCTAGTAGTGGTTGCTCTACCTCTGCAAGGACAAGCTCATACAGGTCATTAACGTCCTGACCGTTTAGTTGTGCTAGGTAGTTCTTCAAAGATGCTTTCACTGAATCACGCAGTGGTTTTTGCGCGATTTGATCTTGTGAAGTTACTGTGGTCACTGTTAATGGTTCAGACGTCAGGTTTTGTTCGAACATATTCTGTAAGCTCTTCTCGATTCTATGCAACGTTGTCGAAGTAGCCTTGCAGCGCAATCAGTTGCTCGCTGGCAAGCTCTATTGCGTTGAAGGTGCGACGAAAGGCCTTATCGGTATCATGTGCTTGTAGGTACCAAGCAACGTGCTTACGCGCGATTCTCGGTCCTAAGAACTCACCGTAAAAACGATGAAGTTCGGCAACATGTTCCAGCATAATTCCCCTGATCTCTTCCATAGAAGGCGCAGGGAGCTTTTCGCCAGTTGTTAAGTAATGTTGGATTTCCCGGAAAATCCAAGGGCGCCCTTGTGCAGGACGACCAATCATTAAAGCATCCGCGCCGGTGTAATCCAGTACGTAGCGGGCTTTCTCTGGTGAATCAATATCACCATTAGCAATCACCGGGATCGATACAGCCTGCTTAACCGCTTTAATAAAATCGTATTCCGCAGTCCCTTTGTACATACAAGTACGCGTACGCCCATGGAGCGCGAGTGCTTGTATGCCACACTGTTCTGCGATGTGTGCGATCTCGACACAGTTTCGGTTTTCAGTATCCCAGCCTGTACGCGTTTTCAGCGTAACAGGAACATCCACTGCATTAACGACGGCGGTAAGAATTTCTTCTACCAACGCAGGGTGTTGCAGTAGTGCCGATCCTGCGAGTCTCTTGTTGACCTTTTTGGCCGGACAACCCATGTTGATATCTATGACTTGCGCGCCGTGTTCAACACTAAAGCGAGCCGCATCAGCCATTAGTCGCGGATCAGCGCCTGCAATTTGAACCGAGCGGATACCCGATTCGCCTTCATGCACCATCCGCTGCATTGACTTCTGCGTTCCCCAGCAATCTGGGTTTGAAGTCATCATCTCGCTCACTGCCATTCCTGCACCGTAGCGCAAGCAGAGTTCACGAAATGGTCTGTCGGTTACACCCGCCATGGGTGCGACAATCAATGGATTGTCGAGTTGATAAGAACCAATCTGCAAAAGACGTCACCTTACTATGTCAGCAAGGGCGCGCATTTTACGCATTTTTTCGCCCCCTGAAAAGACCATTTTTTGAGCATTTCGCTCTTGACTGCTAAAAAGTGATAAAAATTAACCAGTTGTAGTCAAAAAAACTTCATGAATGGCAATTTAGTCAGGGTTATCAGGCTGTTACTTATGTCCTGAAATGCGGCACCAGTCTTCTTTCACTTGTGTTGGGTCGAGTGTCAATTCGTCACCGTAGAAGGTGGCAACATCGTCAGCTTGTGTCGCGAGTACGCCTGAAATCGCGAGCTTTCCTTCCGGCTTAATCAAGGCTTTGATTGGACCAGAAAGCTCACGCAATGGGCCTGCGAGAATATTCGCTACAACGACGTCAGCGAGAAGTCCTTCAGGCTGATCTTGAGGTAAGAACAGCTCAAGCTTATCCGCGACGCCATTTCGTTCCGCATTGTCGCGAGAAGCAAGGATCGCTTGTGGGTCGATATCGATACCCACCACTTTTGCTGCGCCAAGTTTGATCGCAGCGATAGCTAGAATGCCTGACCCACAGCCGAAATCGACAACTGTCTTGCCTTCAAGATCTTGGCCATCAAGCCATTCTAGGCATAATGCTGTTGTTGGGTGGGTACCTGTACCAAATGCTAGGCCAGGGTCAAGCATGACATTGACGGCATTTTCGTCAGGCACATCACGCCAGCTAGGGCAGATCCACAGACGTTTACCAAATTGCATTGGGTGGAAGTTATCCATCCACTCACGTTCCCAATCTTTATCTTCAAGCTGTTCCACTTTATGTGCAAAGTCGTCTGCCAGTAGTGGGCTTGCTTTTAGCATGGTAAGTACCCACTCCATGTCGCTTTCCGCGTCATAAAGGCCAACAATATCGGTATCGCCCCATAAACGTGTCTCACCCGGCAAGGGTTCAAAAACAGGCGTGTCTTGTGCGTCAAGAAAGGTCACCGACAGGGCGCCAGTCTCTTCCATTAGCATATCGCCGAGTACTTCTGCGTTGTCCGCAGTCGCGTTAAGTTTGAGTTGAATCCAAGGCATGGGTACTTACTCTTTTAAAGGGGCTAAAAATTATGGGGCGCAGTCTAGCATGAAACCAGACCGCGCAGGCAGTGTTAGTCTGTCGTCTTTGTAAACGACTATTGGGCGAGATCTCTCTCTGGCTCAGGTTGTGTCAGTAAGCTGACGATGATAAAGCTGGTCAGCCCCAGCGCTAACGTCGGTACGATGATGTGCATACCGCCGAAGTCTGGCTTCATGACAGAAAATATGACGTAACTTCCTAACCCGAAGACCATGGAGGATAGCGCGCCAGCAGCGTTCGCATGTTTCCAGTATAGCCCTAGCACGAGAGGCCATAGGAATACCGCTTGTAAGGCCCCCATGGCTAATAGGTTCAGCCAAATAATCATCTGTGGTGGGTTCATCGCTGCCACAAACACGATGCAAGCAAAGATAGCCGTGGTCCATAAGGACAAACGTCGCAGCTTGCTCTCATCGGCGATCGCTTCGGGGTTGATATAATTAATGTAGAGATCTTTGACCATGGTGGCAGATGCTTGAATCAATTGAGAATCAATGGTCGACATGATGGCGGCCATCGGTCCAGCCAAAAATATGCCCGCCACGACAGGAGGAAGTACCGTCACCATCAAGGTGGGCATGATTTGATCGGGGGTCGCGATATCTGGAATAAGCGCTCTACCCAGTGCGCCGGAAAGGTGCATGCCAAGCATTAATATTGCCATTACGATGGTGCTAATGACCATGCCGCGATGGAAAGCTTGGCTGTCACGATATGTCATGCAGCGGAAGGCGGCATGAGGGAGGCCGATAACACCAAAGCAGACCAAGATCCAAAAGCTGAGAATAAACGGTTGGCTAATGAAGCCATCAGGGCCATGAGGAGAGACAAGACCTGGGTCGATGCTATGAAGGGACGTCACAAGGTTGCTGAGTCCATCTCCAGCGATGAGTACACCGATAAAGAGGGCACAGGTACCGATAAGCATCATAACGCCTTGTAGGCTATCTGTAAGCGCGACAGCGCGAAAGCCGCCTAAGGTCGTATATAGACCGACGGTGACGGCAAAAATGGCCAGGGATGGTAGGTAGTTCAGCCCCGTAACGGTTTGCAGAAGTCGAGCAGCCCCGACAAATTGCACGACCATAGTTCCTAAAAAAGCGAGAAGCAGCGCGATAGAGGCGAAAATAACGACACCACGATGCTGGTAGCGAGCATACAACATATCGTTGATCGTCAGGGCATTGTGGCGGCGAGCTTCAATGGCAAACTTTTTACCGAGGACACCCAGAGTCAGCCAAGCGGCAGGAAGCTGGATCATCGCCAGTAATACCCAGCCTAAGCCAAACTGATATGCCGCGCCTGGCCCTCCAATAAATGAACTCGCACTTGCATAGGTGGCTGCCAGTGTCATGGCAAGCATAAAGCCCCCCATGGTACGGTTACCAAGCAGGTATTCTTGGAGAAAGTTGCCCTGATTTGCACGACGTGACCACCACGCAATCGTGAACATGGCAGCAAGGTAGATGATGATAGGGAGTAGCATTAGGTTATTCATTGCTTGAAGCTTCCTTGTCATCCATCACGACATCTAAGGGCATATCTTGATAGACAAACCTCACCATCACACCGCAGCCAATAGTGAAGACAATAGGTCCTATCACGCAGGCGAGTAAAAACCATAACGGTAAACCGAGATAGAGCGTTGGGAGTGAATCACTCGTCGGTGAAAAGTGATAGGCAGAGATAAACCACCACAGGAAATAACCTGCGGCTAGTCCTAGTGCCCAGCGAGTCTCACGATGAGCTTGGCGATAGCGTTGCGAGAGTGTTTGCATTCAAACTCCTTTGCCAGCATGTTGAAGCGAAATTGAATAAGGGCCGCATTTTGGCAAATGGAATGCCTGATGACCATACTTTCGCCAACAGGAGTTGACGGTTTGTTGACTTGGAATAAAAAAGGCAGCCGAGTCGGCTGCCTTTTTGCGAGGGTTCAGTGTTATTCGCTAGCGTTTAGCTTGCTTACTGAAGGCCCAGTTTCTTTTCGAGATAGTGGATGTTAGCGCCACCATGCTGGAAATTCTCATCTTTCATAATATCAAGTTGCAATGGAATATTGGTCTTGATGCCATCGATGATGGTTTCACTCAGTGCGTTTTTCATGCGCGAGATCGCAACGTCGCGGTTCTCACCAAAGCAAATGAGTTTACCGATCATTGAATCATAGTACGGTGGAACGGTGTACCCAGCGTAGATATGCGATTCCCAACGAACACCCATACCACCTGGAGAGTGGAAATGCGCGATCGTTCCTGGACAAGGTAAAAAGCGCTCTGGATCCTCTGCGTTGATACGACACTCGACGGCATGGCCACGAATTTGAATATCATCTTGAGTGAAAGAGAGTGGTTGACCCGCAGCAATACGAAGTTGCTCTTTAATCAGATCAACACCAGTCACCATCTCTGTCACAGGGTGCTCAACTTGGATACGGGTGTTCATTTCGATGAAGTAGAATTCGCCGTTTTCATAAAGGAATTCGAACGTACCAGCACCGCGATAACCAATTTCCAGACATGCACGTGTACAGCGCTCACCGATGTACTTGCGCATTTCCTCAGTGATACCTGGTGCAGGAGCTTCTTCAACAACCTTTTGGTGGCGACGTTGCATAGAACAATCACGCTCACCTAAATGAATCGCACCGCCTTGGCCATCAGCAAGTACTTGTACTTCAATGTGACGAGGGTTCTCTAGGTATTTCTCCATATAAACCATGTCATTATTAAAGCAAGCTTTCGCTTCAGCACGTGTCATTGCGATAGACTCAACAAGGTCTGCATCACTACGAACTACACGCATACCGCGACCGCCACCGCCACCAGAGGCTTTGATGATCACTGGGTAGCCAATGCGCTTAGCAAACGCACGGTTTTTACTGTCATCATCATCGAGAGGGCCATCAGAGCCCGGTACACAAGGTACGCCCGCTTTTTTCATTGCGGTAATCGCTGACACTTTGTCACCCATAAGGCGGATGGTGTCGGCTTTAGGACCCACGAAGATGAAGCCAGAGCGTTCAACTTGCTCTGCGAAATCTGCATTTTCTGACAAGAAGCCATAGCCTGGGTGAACAGCAACGGCGCCCGTAATTTCTGCGGCAGCGATAATGCGAGGGATATTTAGGTAGCTCTCAAGACCACTAGCAGGACCAATACAAACTGCTTCATCAGCAAGGAGTACATGTTTTAAGTCACGGTCTGCTGTTGAGTGAACAGCGACAGTTTTAATACCCAGCTCTTTACAAGCTCGCAAAATCCGAAGGGCAATCTCGCCTCGGTTCGCGATAACTAATTTATCTAACATAACAAGCCTCGCGATTATTCGATCACAAATAGTGGTTGGTCGAATTCGATCGCGTCACCGTCGTTAGCCAAAATTGCTTTAACAACACCCGCTTTATCTGCTTCGATTTGGTTCATCATTTTCATTGCTTCAATGATGCATAGGGTGTCACCAACGTTAACTTGGCTACCGACTTCTGCGAATGCACTTGAGTCAGGGCCCGGTGCACGGTAGAAGGTACCAACCATTGGAGAAAGTACTTGATGGCCAGATACTGCTGCTGGTGCTTCTGCAGCAGGAGCTTCAGCTGGAACTGGTGCGACAGGTGCTGCTGCAGGAGCAGCAACGGGTGCGGCTGCATATTGCATAGGAGCAGCGACAACGTTAGACGTACGGCTGATGCGTACAGACTCTTCGCCCTCAGAAATTTCTAACTCAGAAATACCCGATTCTTCAACGAGTTCAATCAGCTTCTTGATTTTACGAATGTCCATGTCTCTTTCTCTGTATTTAGTCGTTAACGCTAACGAATGTTAGCAACGTTATTTTGGGGTGTTGAGGTGGCGAATCGCCGCCTGCAACGCAAATTCGTAGCCTTGAGAGCCAAGTCCGCAAATCACACCTTGTGCCTTATCAGACAAGTAAGAGTGATGACGAAACGGCTCACGGGCATGCACGTTCGATAAATGCACTTCAATAAAAGGGATGGCAACACCAAGAAGGGCATCGCGTATCGCCACACTGGTATGCGTAAAAGCGGCTGGATTAATCACAATAAAATCCACATTACCGTGTGCATTGTGGATGGCATTAATGATTTCGTGTTCAGCGTTTGATTGCAAATGATCGAGCGTGAAACCAGCTTGTTGAGCTTGTTCGGTAAGGCGGCTAACGATATCCGTTAAACTGTCGCTACCGTAGTGGCCAGGCTCGCGTAGTCCTAGTAAATTCAGGTTCGGTCCATTAAGGAGTAAAATGCGTCCATCTGCAGTCATCTTTAGCTTTCTTCCATATTAAAGCGGGTAAATGTCGTGAAAATGCATTTTTATAAATTCAACTTACTTTGTCGACTGTAAAGACGAGTAAGTGAGAGGTTTTCTGCAATTATAGAGAAATCGCTGCAAATCGCAGCAAAATACTGGTCTTATCTCATCGTGAGGGCTTGTATGAGGTCCAATTTAGCCGACCTGCCTTGATGTTTAGTCGAGCCAGTATGTTGAGATCAAAGGCAAATTACTGACCTATTTGCTGAACTCTCTGTTTTTATGATGCTTTTATCGATAAAACGATTCAGATGCATTCTTTGAACTTGATCAGGTTTTGATGGTGAAGTGTCTGAGTAAAGTATCTTGGAGTAGTCAGCGGACAAAGTGGATTTTTGTTGAATAGTTTGAACAATACTTGGGTGATTGCTCGCAAAAAAAGCCGCTCTTAAAGAGCGGCAAAGGAGTCTATTCCATGACTGGGTTGGTCATTAAAGAATTTGCTGTTTTTCTGCGATAAGCTTATCGACAACGCTTGGGTCGGCAAGTGTCGATGTATCGCCGAGGTTACTGGTATCACCTGTCGCTATCTTACGAAGAATACGACGCATGATTTTTCCTGAACGTGTTTTTGGTAAAGCATCTGTCCAATGAAGGAAGTCTGGCGTTGCGATAGGGCCAATCTCTTTTCTTACCCACTCTTTGACTTCTTTATGGAGTTCAGCGCTTGGGATCTCACCGGCATTGAGTGTGATATAGGCATAGATAGCCTGACCCTTGATATCGTGTGGGACGCCGACAATGGCTGCTTCTGCTATTTTGTCAAACGCGACTAATGCTGATTCTATCTCAGCGGTACCCATGCGGTGGCCAGATACGTTGAGTACATCATCCACACGACCAGTGATCCAAAAGTAGCCATCTTCATCACGACGAGCGCCATCACCGGTGAAATACATCCCTTTGAACGTCGAGAAATAGGTTTGTTCAAAGCGGTCATGATCACCATAAACGGTACGCATCTGCCCTGGCCACGAATCGAGAATGACTAGGTTTCCGTCTGTCGCACCTTCTAGTAGGTTACCCATGTTATCGACAAGTGCAGGTTGTACACCAAAGAAAGGACGTGTTGCCGAGCCCGGTTTCAATGCCGTTGCGCCAGGAAGCGGTGTAATCAAAATGCCACCCGTTTCAGTTTGCCACCATGTATCGACGATAGGGCAGCGTGCATCGCCAATGGTACGGTGATACCACTCCCATGCTTCAGGGTTAATAGGCTCACCCACTGATCCCATAATTCGCAGCGAACTACGGCTCGTCTCTTTGACGGCTTCATCGCCTTTCGCCATTAATGCTCGAATGGCGGTCGGAGCAGTGTAGAGAATAGACACTTGATGTTTGTCGACGACTTGGCTCATTCGATTAACATCTGGGTAGTTAGGAACCCCTTCAAACAAAATCGTCGTCGCACCATTCGCAAGCGGCCCATAGACTAAGTAGCTGTGACCAGTAATCCAACCGACATCGGCAGTACACCAGTAAACATCGCCCTCTTGGTAGTCAAAGACATATTTGAATGTCATGGTGGTATAAACGAGATAGCCGCCCGTACTGTGCAGAACGCCCTTTGGTTTGCCTGTAGAGCCTGATGTATAAAGAATAAATAGAGGATCTTCAGCGTTCATTGGCTCAGGTGTGCAGTTTGACGAAGCAACGGCAGTCGCTTCATGCCACCACACATCACGGTGGCTATGCCATTCGACGTCATTGCCAGTACGCTTAAAGACAACCACTTTTTCAATCGTCTTCACGTCTGGATTTGTCAGTGCTTCATCAACGTTTTTCTTCAATGGAACAGCGCGACCACCACGAACCCCTTCATCGGCGGTGATCACCACTTTTGCATCCGAGTCAATGATACGTCCTGCCAGTGCCTCAGGAGAAAAGCCGCCGAAGACGATAGTGTGAACAGCGCCAATACGAGTACACGCTAACATGGCGACTGCCGCCTCAGCCACCATCGGCATGTAGAGACAAACCACATCACCTTTACGAACACCTTGGCTTTTCAGGGCATTGGCGAATTGGCACACTTGCTCATGCAGTTCGTTGTATGTGAGGCTCGCGTCATCATTAGGATCATCGCCTTCCCAGATGATCGCGACTTGATCGCCACGTGTTTCAAGATGGCGGTCAATACAGTTAACAGAAACGTTGAGTTCACCATCTTCAAACCATTTTATATCGACATGTCCTGTATCGAATGATGTTGATTTAACTTTGGTGAATGGGGTCATCCAGTCGACAATATTGCCATGCTCACGCCAGAATCCTTCTGGGTTCACGACAGATTGTTGGTACATCTCGCGGTATTTTGCATCATCAATATGTGCACTGGCAGCTAGCGCGGGTTGTACTGGGTAAATATGACCTTCGCTCATCGTGATCTCCTTTAGTGCCCTGTCTGGGCTGATATTCCTATCGGGTTGGTTATACGTTGCGCTATCGGGCTTCTTTCAGCAATTAGACTTTAGGATAAGATTTTTGTGCATCTGTATACGCATTGCTTGAATAGACGACGATGACAACGTACCTGTTGACAACTCAGCCTCTATTTCAAGGCCTTATGAGCTGGTAATCGAGGGCATCCCTCCATGCTTTAGACGAACGTAGATGAGTGCAGCCGCAATCGCATCTTGCATTGCATCATGACGTTCAGGAAGTGGTAGATTCAGTTGCTTGCTCATACTATCGAGGCTGAGATCACAGTAAGCATTTGGCAGCATTCGCTCTAGTCGTTGCTGATAGAGGTAGCTGACCTCAACAATTCGGTTTGGAAGGGGAAAATGAAAGTAGCGTTGAAAATAGCGATCGAGTATCTGCTTATCGTATTGAATGTGATAACCGACGATAGGGCGGTTGCCGATGAAATCGAGTAACTGCTTCAGGGCATCGATGATCTCTTCACCATGATGCAAATCTTGATGTCGTAAGCGATGAATGGCGACTGAATTCCCATCAAGGCTACCTGGTGCACGCAACGTAATGGACAGCGATTGGCTGGTTAGAATTTGGTTGGCTTTGATCTTTGTTGCCGCGATGGTCACCAGCTCTGCGCGATTTGGATCTAGGCTGGTGGTTTCACAGTCTAGTGAGACAAGCTCATCTCCTTGATAACGCTGAAAGAGAGGCGCATGTTCCGTTTTCTTATGCTGGCGTTGGTACCAGAGTCGTTGAAAAATGTTCATAGCACTCCCATTAATCGTCTGTCGGTTAGCCTTCTCTAATCTCTAATCTCTAATCTCTAATCTCTAATCTCTGAGCTGATAATGGAACCCAAGCCATTGCTGGAACTTCTTCACGACATGAAGGCTGTGACGGAGTAAGTCGCGCTCTGTTCGATTCAGATTACCAGTATGGATTGTCGACCCTTCATCAGGATTATTGAGCTGATGGCGTAACCGTAATTTGATGAACATTTTTAGTGCTTCACTGAGGTTACTGACAGTGTCTGGTTCTAAAATTCGTTTGTGCTCCAGCTGCTCTAGGCGTTTAAAGGTATTGTTCTCTGTGATGCCATATTCAAGTGCGATGGTGCGGACACCGTGAATGATGGGAAAGACACCGCCTTTTTTGATATCTAGCCCCTGCTTACTCTTGCGTATTTTTCCAAATAAGGTGAGCGGTACGCTAAATTGCAAAGCGGGTCTGACAAAGGTGGCCAAGAGGAGCTGTTGCGTTTTCATCTCTCGGTGCAAGGTCTGTTTGATCGGAGAAAACAGTGTGTGATTGCCAGCAACGGGATGAGCATCAGAGAGCATGGCCAGTGACATTAAGCTCTCGTCAGTGCCTTTATGCTTACTGTGACGAATTGCAGCTATCCAAGCGTGTTGTGATTTTACCCATTGAGGGTTATTGACCATCACGTGTCCAGGACACGGTGGGTACCCGAGTTGAATCAGCGTCTGAGTGAGCTTCTCCATGATATTTTGGCATTCTGGCCAGTCGATCTGGTCGCTGAGAATAAGTGCGTTATCTTGATCTGTTTTTAAAATTTGTTCACCACGCCCTTCAGATCCCATTACCACCATGCAGCAATGCGACTGCATCTCTTGCGGTACTGTCAGTTGGAAAGCCTTTTCAATAATTTGCTCGTTGACGGCTGAAATCAACTCCATCACAAATCGGGTGTGGATACCGTTGTTGAGTAATGTTTCGATGAGGTTTGGCTGACTGTGTGCAGCTTGTGATAACTCTTCAATGGTGGTTGCTCGCGCAATACGAAGCGTAAGAACATGAGAGTGAGTTGAGAAGAGGCTTAAAATTTGAGTGAGGTCGAGCATGCCTGCTATACGGTGCTTTTGTTCAGACGCAGCCCTCTGCTTTGGTTCTTCTTTATGCTCAGGTTTAAGTTCAGCTTTATGTTCAGAAGCATGGTCTTTTGATGGGGCGAGCACTAAGACGCGCTTCACTTTTTGCCGAGTCATCGCAATGGTGGCATTAAAGAGGTAATCCCCTTTATTGACATGAACGACAGGGGCTGTGGCGATGTCGCCAACGGCATGAGAAGAAGGTAGATTGTCGAGTAAAATCGCGTGTAAAAGGTCCGTCCGTGTGATGATACCGATACTGCTCGGGTAATGGCTGCTTGCTATCGCATGATGACCTTTTATCTTTTCATCGGTTATCGGCGTTGGCGTAGAAGTAGAAGCCTCCGCAGTAGGTTCTGGTTTGAGTTCGATAAAAGCACAATCGATATTTTGCTGCTGCATGGTCACCGTGGCTTGGTGAATCGATGCCTCCGCGGGTAGGACGATGCAGGGTTGAATGTGGTCATCATCAATACGCGTTAAAATAAATTCCGCAAGGTTCTGCTGTTGGTGAGCGGTATCGATGAGTTGCTGCCGCTTGGCGAGGTCATTGTCGAAGTAGGCGGCGAAGTCGCTATTGGCGTGGTAAAGGGATAGAAAAATCTCTGTTGATAGCAGGTAGCAGAGCGTGTCTTCCAGTGCGACGTAATCGTGTTTACTGCTTGATGATAATTGCGCTCGAACATCAAAGAGGTCATCTTGCGTGTAGTGACTATGAAGTCCTTGAGAGTTAGAGTCTCGTTCTTCGACCACACCCTTGATGATAATAAACAGTGAATGGCAGGCTTTGTTGGCGGAAATAATCGTATCGCCTTCGCGGTAATAGGCAACATCGAGAGCTTGCCTCAACTGCTTTTGTTGTGGTGAGGTTAGGCGATCGAAAGGCGTTACACTCGTATCAAATTTCTCTGGCATCCTCGCACCCTTTTAGTCCACGTTATTCACGCTTACAGTGTGAACCAGCCTATACCATCGCACTAGCCGACTTTAGTCTACGTCAGCTAACAGTATGATGATAAATGCTCATTAAACACGGAAGATCTTGCGTGTGATTAACGATAGAGTGCGTTAAGGTGAGGTTTAAACTAGGTGGATACTGAATGCCGGTATTCAACATTTATTTGCGCTTTGATGACGTTAAAAGGAATTTTCGATGCCGATGCGCTCTCCCTTCGCGTGGACTTCTCAGTACTTATTCAGCTACTTCTTTAGCTATGGGGTCTATTTGCCTTTCTGGGCGGTGTGGTTTTCCTATATGGGGATGTCAGCGACACAGATAGGGATCTTGTCGGGAATAGGCTTCATTATGCGGGCAATGTGTAATCTCTTTATTACACCGCTGATTCATCGCCCTGAGCAGCTACTTCCCACTATACGTTGGGTGACATTGGCGAGTGTGGTTGTGATGGGGCTGCATCTCGTCGTAGGCCCTGAGTTTTGGGTGTTAGCGCTGATCACTATTGTTTTCAACTTGGTCAGTGCTCCGCTTATCCCTCTTTCTGATTCCGTTGCAAATCATTACCAAAGCAAGGGTCTTTTAGACTATGGTCGAACACGCCTGTGGGGCTCTTTGGCATTTATTGCTGGCACATGGTGTGTAGGGCAGGTTTCAGAGAACATTGGCGAGTCAATGATCCCATTGGTGGCATTAGCTGGGTTGGTCGTGGCGCTGGTTGCCTCAACTCGGCAGCCGACGATTCTACCTAAAAGTGATGATGAATCTGCGACCCGCACCCCGTTAAAAGTCATGCTGAAACGATCTGACGTACGGCGTTTTTTGGTTATTACTTCATTATTGCAAAGTAGCCATGCCGCGTATTACGCCTTCAGTGCGATTCATTGGCGTGCCAATGGTATTAGCGACGGTATGGTGAGTAACTTATGGAGTATTAGTGTCATTGCTGAAGTGATGATCTTCATTTTCGGCAAAGACTTATTTAAGCACTGGTCTGTCTCTTCAATGATGCGACTAGCAGCATGTGCGGCGATTGTTCGTTGGAGTTTACTGGGTATGACTACCCAAATTTATCTGCTAGGCATGGTGCAAACCCTGCATTGCTTAACATTTGCCGCAGCGCACTTGGCAGCGATTAAGTATATCCAAGGGAAAAAACAGTCAGAGCAAGTGGCATGGCAATCTCTCTATAATGCCATTCCGCTAGGTTTGATCATGGGGGGATTAACGGTGCTATGTGGCCAGCTGTATAGCCTGCTGAATGCCCAGTTGTTCTTTGCGATGGCTTGCTTAGTGATTCCGACATTATTGATCAGTATTAACCCTCGAAAGCCGAAAAGTGAGGACGGGTCTCAATCTGATGTTATTAAAGGGATAAATCACTAGAGTCAAAACCACAAGCTGCCTATCATGTCCTCTTGTAAACAAATTGTTTAGAGGGTGATCGTTCATGACGCAAGGATGGGTCGTAATACCGGTATCGCTAGTCTATTTAGGGTTGCTGTTTTTTATCGCTTGGTATGGTGATAAGCGACCGCGTTGGTTAGCGGGGTGGCGGCCGTGGATATATAGCTTGTCTATTGCCGTTTATTGTACCTCTTGGACTTTCTATGGAACGGTAGGTCAAGCCAGCGAAAATATTTGGTCTTTTTTACCCATCTATTTTGCGCCCATTCTTGTTTTTACGCTTGGCTGGCGGGTCTTAGCCCGCATCGTTCTCATTGCTAAGCGTGAACATATTACCTCTATCGCTGATTTTATTGCGGCTCGATATGGAAAGTCGCAAGGTATCGCCGTGCTGGTCACCGTGATCGCTGTCGTCGGTATTCTTCCTTATATTGCCTTACAGCTGCGTGGGATTACTCTCGGCATGGCGCAAGTTGCTCCCGATTGGGTTGCCTTTGATGGTGAAGGCTCAAGCTTGTCTGCTGGTGTGGTCGCAATGGCCCTTGCTGTCTTTACCGTACTTTTTGGTACACGTCACATCGATAGTACAGAGCATCACCGTGGCATGATGATGGCGGTTGCGTTTGAGTCTGTGATTAAGCTCGTCGCCTTCTTGCTGGTTGGTATGTTTGCATTCGGTATGCTGGTGGGGCTGCCCCACGATATCTTATCGCAGACGATGTCAGAGCCTCAGCATCAAGTTCGCTGGGGGTCACTGATTATTCACACCATACTCACCATGGCAGCGATTTTCTGTTTACCAAGACAGTTCCATACTATCGTCGTGGAGAACAATCACGCTCAAGATCTCCATACTGCACGCTGGGTGTTTCCCAGCTACTTAGTCTTAATGGGGCTATTTGTGGTACCGCTAGCACTGGTTGGGCAGATTCTACTGCCAGATGTGAGTGCCGATACGTATGTGATTAACTTACCGTTATTTGCTGGGCAAAATAGTATCGCGATGCTGGCTTTTGTCGGTGGAACCTCTGCAGCCAGTGGCATGGTTATCGTCTCAACCATCGCGCTCGCCATCATGGTCTCAAATGACCTCGTGCTGCCGCTGCTGTTGCGCAGGGTACGTATTGCTAGTGATGGATCCAGCGAATTTGCTGGGCTGTTATTGAATATTCGTCGTGTCCTCATTGGGTTACTTCTCTTTGCTGCGTGGGGGTTCTATCAAGCTCTCGTTGAGATCCCTTCACTCTCTTCTATTGGCTTTTTAGCCTTTGCTGCGATCGCACAGTTTTTTCCTCCTCTTATTGGAGGGATTTACTGGCGTGAAGGAAATCGTAAAGGTGTCTACTCTGGCCTTATTGGTGGCTTTACTATTTGGGTCATCACTATGATGGCGCAGACGCAAATGTTAGCAGGAAGCAGTGAAACCAATATTTTGTTATGGGTGCTGGCACCGCCTTCCATACCATTATTCAATACACTGAGTGATGTCGATTGGGGAATGCTATTAAGCTTACTGGTTAATATTGTTCTTTACGTGGTTGTCTCTTTAGCAACTCGTCCATCGCTGACTGAGCGGTTGCAGGCTGCGTCATTTGTTGGCGCGCCACTCGCCGATACGGAATCAAGTTCTGTCTATCAAAGCCGTGTGACTGTTGCTGAATTAGAAGTATTAGCAGGGCGTTTTGTTGGTCGCCCTCGTGCAAAGCAAGCCTTTCACAACTTCTCTAAACAGCATGGCCTGCAGTTATCACCTCAGCAGCAAGCAGATGCCATGTTGATTCGTCATACCGAGCGCGTATTGGCAGGGGTATTCGGTGCCTCTTCTGCTCGATTAGTCTTGACCTCTGCTTTGCAGGGACGTGATATGCAATTGGAAGAGATTGCCACCATTGTTGATGAAGCCTCTGAGCTGTTTGATTTCAGCCGTGGTTTGTTACAAGGCGCGATAGAGCACATCAGTCAAGGTATTGCTGTGGTTGATAAGCAATTGAAATTAGTGGCATGGAATCAGCGGTATTTGCAGCTTTTTGAATTCCCAGCAGGCTTGATCCAAGTGGGGCGCCCGATTGCTGATGTCATTCGTCATAATGCTTATCGTGGGCTATGTGGTCCAGGTGACCCAGAAGAGCACGTTCAAAAACGTGTGGAGTACTTGAAAGCAGGGTCGGCACATACATCATCGCGATTACGTGCTGATGGCACTGTGATAGAGGTACAAGGGAACCCAATGCCGGGCGGTGGTTTTGTCATGAGCTTTAGTGATATTACCCAATTTAGGCAAACTGAAGATGCGCTGCAAGAGGCGAATGAAACCCTTGAAGCGCGTGTACAGGCAAGAACGAAAGAGCTTGAATCATTAAATAAGCGTCTTGTCTCAGCGACGCGTAATGCCGAACAGATGTCTCAGTCAAAGAGTCGATTTTTGGCCGCGGTGAGTCATGATTTAATGCAACCTCTTAATGCCGCTCGCCTGTTTTCGTCATCGTTAAATGAAGTCGCAAATACAGAAGAGACGCGGCAATTAGCGAAGTACATTGAGAGCTCTCTCGGTGCTGCAGAGGATCTTATTAGTGATTTACTCGATGTTTCTCGCTTAGAGTCAGGCAAGTTGGCGGCACGTGTTAGACCGTTTGCCTTGCATCAGGTCTTCGATACGTTAGGGGCTGAATTTGGGGTGTTAGCACAGCAGCAGAACATTGATTTTCGTGTTGTGAAAACGGATGCAATTGTTGCTTCTGACCCTAAGTTACTTCGTCGTGCATTGCAGAACTTCTTAACCAATGCTTTTCGTTATAACCCGAAAGGTAAAGTGTTGTTGGGGTGTCGCCGTATTGATGGCGAGTTACATGTCCAAATATGGGACAACGGCCCAGGTATCGAAGAAGATAAACAGATTGAGATTTTCGATGAATTTACGCGAGGTGAATCAGCAAATTCTGAGCATGGATTAGGGCTTGGTTTAGCGATCGCTCGGGGGATTAGCCGTGTCCTCGGTCATCGATTGGATATGCATTCAACGGTGGGTAAGGGGACGATGTTTTCACTTAACTTACCACGTGCTCAAGAAGAGAAAGTGGCAGTGAAAAAAGAGTCAGTCCCCGTATCGAATTTACAATCACTGCGAGTACTCTGTGTGGATAACGAACCCGATATTTTGATTGGTATGGAGAGTTTATTGAGTCGCTGGGGGTGTGAAATACGTACAGCAGAAACGGTACAGGCCGTGATGGCAACGTTGGGGGATGGGTGGCGCCCAGATGTTGTTCTCAGTGATTATCACTTAGAGAATGAGCAAACTGGATTACAGGTACTGCAACAGTGCCGGTTGTCGTTAGGGAACACCTTTGCTGGCGTGCTGATCAGCGCGGACCGAACACCAGAAACACAAGATGCTGCGAAAGCGAATGGCTATCAGTTTATGAGTAAACCCGTGAAACCAATCAAGCTGAGAAATATCCTTAATCAGGTAGTGACTCATTGATTTGGTTTAGTGCTGATTTGACTTAGCCCGAATGGTTTTGAGAATACTGCCTCTCATCATGGTGTTGGACAAGATAAAGCACTGGCAACGTTAATGATGTCGGTGCTACTCATCACTTCGAGCTTAAGTTCACTTATGGCTGTCGGATTCTTCCTAAGCTTGTGAACAGTGGATTGACCAGGGTGACAAGGCAGGTGAGAAGAAAGCTGAGAGATAGATAATCTAACTTACATTAGTGGACATTACAGTCATGGCACCGGCATAAATCACTTCCTGCGCAGCCTCCCTGCTATACCAATAGCCCTATCGGTGTTATTAAGTATTAGCTTGGTTTATGACTGAATATTACTGCTTACCGCTCAACTTAGCTTTAAACACTATCGTCTAGATATGCACAGGTAATTAGTATCGATGCGCTAATTAATAAGCTATACCAAGTGATGCAGGCAAGAACCTGATCAAATCGGTTTGTATGTTGGACCAAAGTTCGTTTGTTAGCGCCAAAATGAGGGCGTTTTTCCGTTATCTTGGCTAGCCAATCTGGGCATGACAACGCACTGGCGACATTGACAATATCGAAACCACTCATCACTTCGAGTCCAAGCTCACTTTTGGCTTCCGGGTTATTTCGAAGCTTGCGAACAGTAGTTTGACCAAGAATGACGAGGCAAATTAAAGAAAAAAAGCCTAAGGCGAATCCCAAAAACGCTATCTTCGTTATCAAAGGCATACTTGTAGAGTTCCTTTAGTAAGGGTAATGCTTCTCGACTATGGGCTTCATATTGACCTAAAAGATCCTCTCTATTCATTGTTCTATTGGTGAGAATGATACTTGCCATGTTTTATGTCCAATAAAGTCATTAACTAGGTAATATCAAGTAACTTGGCTGACACTTAAAATATGTTTACTGAGGATGGCTTTTGTTTGGGAATTATGTCTAATTTATCAGGAGACACCGATCCTATTTTCAAGCGGTTTTCGACGTGTATCACTTCTTTGGCATTACTGTGATTCGTCTGTAAACAGTGTCTCATAGACGATGAAATCGATGCCCGTGGCGCCGTAATAGAGGGTGTTATCGGCACTGATAACCACGCGGATAACGCTCTCTTCGGATTGTGGAGAAGGGAGAGATACCTGCCATGCTAGACCTTGTTCATCTACTCTTTCCATATCGATAGGTGAAGAGAACTCCTTAGGATCATCAGAGAGTGAAATTTTGATACCTTCTAAGGGTATCTCGGTATTTAATGAGAGGTTTAACTGACTATCGGTTTGAGATTCAGAGCGAAACTGGACCTTAAATTCACCGTTCTCCATGTTACATAATCCACTGGTGTAACGGCAGTTCGACTTACTCGCGAGTTTATAGCTTTCGCCTTCTTGTGCGGCGTGGGGCTTTTCACTGATCGCCATATCGGTACCGAAGTAGGCGATAACTGCTAAAACTGGCGCAATGAGAAGTGCAATGATGGTGTGTTTGCTTTTAAACATCTAGCGTCCTTGTTGCAAATGTTGGGGGCAAGTACTTACCTTATCTCACTAAGGTGATAAAAAAAGCCCCGAGCGGGGCTTTTGTGGGATGTGTCTGATTAGTGATCTTGCGCTTCACCAGCACCTGCTGGAACTCGCACATGTTCAACTAAATCTTTCACCTCTTGCGGTGTCTCTGCAGTAACTCGTGTGACTAAGTTAGCAACAGCAAAGTTAAACAGCGCACCGATAGCACCAAAGGCATTGGGTTCAATGCCAAGGAACCAGTTCTGACCCCAGCTTTCTAAGTATGTCCAGTCAGCGACAAACAAGAAGCCTTTGTGTTGGAATACGTAGAATAGAGTAATACTGATACCTGCGACCATTCCGGCAATGGCGCCTTCTTTATTGATCCGTTTACTAAATATACCCATCATTAGCACAGGGAATATGGACGAAGCTGCAAGACCAAAGGCGAGGGCAACAGTACCCGCAGCAAAGCCGGGTGGATTTAGCCCGAGATAACCAGAGACCCCAATGGCTACTGCCATGGTTATCCGACTGGCAAGCAGTTCGTTTTTCTCCGAAATGTGTGGATTAAGCACACCTTTGATTAAATCATGGGAGATGGAGGAGGATATGGCTAATAACAGACCGGCGGCTGTAGACAGCGCTGCCGCAAGCCCCCCTGCGGCTATCAATGCAATAACCCAGTTAGGAAGTTGTGCAATTTCAGGGTTCGCTAACACCATAATATCGCGGTCAACTCTTAACTCATTGGTTTCAGCACTGGATGTGTATTGAATCGCTCCATCACCATTCTTATCATCGAAGCCGAGTAGGCCTGTTGTTTCCCAGTTTTTGAACCAATCTGGACGCTCATCGTAAACAAGGTGCTGACCAGGAGCAGGGTTAACGGTATCCATAAGGTTCAGGCGAGCCATCGCAGCAACAGCAGGAGCAGTGGTATAAAGGATAGCGATAAAGATCAATGCCCAACCTGCTGATGTACGTGCATCACGTACTTTTGGTACTGTAAAGAAACGGATAATAACGTGCGGTAAACCTGCCGTACCAATCATCAATGACATGGTGTAAACGAACATATTAAGCGTATCGCCACGCACCTGTGTGGTGTATTCCGTGAATCCTAACTCGGTGACAACTTGATCAAGCCGGTCGAGTAAGTAGACATCGGTTCCCACCATGGTACCCCCGAGACCGATTTGTGGGATTGGGTTACCCGTTAGTTGAAGTGAAATAAAGATCGCTGGAATGGTGTAAGCCAAAATCAGTACACAATACTGTGCGATTTGCGTGTAGGTAATGCCTTTCATGCCACCCATTACGGCATAAATAAAGACAATACACATACCAATGCCGAGACCTGTTGCGTAGTCCACTTCGAGGAAGCGACCAAAGGCAACACCAACCCCTTTCATCTGCCCAATAACGTAGGTGACAGAGGCGATGATCAAACAGGCAACGGCAACAACGCGAGCCGTTTTAGAGTAGAAGCGCTCACCAACAAACTCAGGTACGGTAAATTTACCAAACTTACGCAGGTAAGGGGCGAGGAGTAGTGCTAGTAGTACATAGCCGCCTGTCCACCCCATTAGAAATACAGAACCACCGTATCCCATGAAGGCAATTAAGCCTGCCATTGAAATGAATGAAGCAGCAGACATCCAATCCGCGGCTGTTGCCATACCATTCGCGATAGGGTGTACGCCGCCGCCTGCGACATAGAACTCTTTAGTTGTTCCAGCTCGTGCCCAAATGGCAATGCCGATATAGATAAGGAACGTTGCGCCAACAACGAGATAAGTTATCGTTTTTAATTCCATTTCTCTCTAGCTCCTTACTCGTCTACGCCGAATTCACGGTCAATTTGACGCATTTTCCACGCGTAGTAGAAAATAATGCCGAGGAAGCAATAGATCGAGCCTTGCTGGGCGAACCAGAATCCGAGCTTATAGCCACCAAGTTGAATTTGATTAAGTACATCTACAAATAAAATGCCGCAGCCAAACGACACAAGAAACCAGATGACCATCAACTTCACCATCAGTTTTACATTTTTGTCCCAGTAGGCTTGGGCTCGTTCTTTATCTTCGAACGCCATGGCCGTCTCCTTATGTTCCACGTTAATGAAATGTTACAGGATGACAATAGCAACGAAGTCAAAAAGGGTCTGTGCAACTTTAGTCGAGAGTATGGCGATAAAAAACGCCCTAATGAGGGCGTTTCGTTTTATATCGCTAGAAAGCGTAGGGGAGAGTGGCAGTTTCTTTAGCCAAAAGTCTAAAGAGTTTCGTCATTTTAAATGGCACTACCCGAGATAAAAGTCTCGGATACCCAGAAGTAAATTATTGAGCGCTACAGCTGACAAGATTAATCCCATCACTCTACTAATAATGGCGGCTCCAACATTGCCGATTATCTTTTGGATAACATTGGCAGAGAGTAAAAGAATTAAGGTAATGAGTAATACCGCGATCATGACACCCGCGGTGATAGCTTGATCGGCAATAGAATATCGAGAGTTATCGGTAAGCATCACAATGGCCATCATTGCACCTGGTGATGCAATCGATGGAATCGCTAAAGGATAAACGGCGAGATTAGCGAGATCTGACTTGCTCATGTCTTCTGAGAGTCGGGTTTCTATTTCAGGCTTACTTTCGCCAAAAATCATGGTGAGCGCAAATAGCAGGAGCACTAAGCCACCAGCAGCCTGAAATGCAGGAAGAGGTATCTCCATTGCTTCCAGAAGTATTTGCCCACCAATGAGGAAAAAGAGTAGCACGCCAGTCGCGATAGCAATCGCTTTCAACGCCACTAAGCGGCGTTGTTTCTTTTGTAGGTGCTGAGTCTGAGAGAGGTAAACGGGTACAGAACCAATCGGGTCGATAACCGCCCAAAGAACGACAAACTGAGTAATAAAAACGCTGAGCAAGAACGTGTCTCCTATATCAATTGATGGGATGGCACTTCTGGTACTTTAGCATCGTATTTATCGTCATAATGGCAGACCAAACACGATACTTTGTTTGGCACATGGCGCGGTTTATTACTTATCGCGAATATGCCCAAGCGTTCAATATATCACCTCTCTTTTGAAGCTAGACTTAACCGCCACTAAATCGATGAAATAAATTTAAGCTCGGCGATGTATATACTGAATGAATTCCAGGTTATTTTTTATGACGCTATTTGTGTTTCCTGACTTAAATTGCTAATTTGTGGTGATTAATTTATCTATGTGGTCTGTCATACTTTTCTTGTTTTAAAGGTATACAGTTGATGAAATTACCATCAAAAAAACGGTAAACACTCAAGTGCTCAGTCGCTTGCCATTTATACTGTTTGGATCCTTCTGACACACCACCTATTTACAACAATGACTGATTTGTTTTCGTCTTAATGAAGCATTCAACGTCTTAATTTCCGAATATCCACTTTTTGGCTTCTTGTGACAGAAGTCGCTCACACTTTAAAGGAAATCACAATGAGCTTTAGTGTCATCGCGAACATCGCGATATTTGTTATGCTAATTATGTTTTTGTATCGTATGCAATCTACCTATGTTGCCTTTACGAAGCGTGTCTTTGCAGGTTTAGGGCTAGGTGTTGTTTTTGGTGCAGCTCTGCAGCTATTTTATGGTCAAGGTAGCGATGTCATTCGCACCTCTATTGAGTATTTCGATATTGTCGGTGTTGGTTATGTGCGCTTCTTGCAGATGATCATCTACCCATTGGTTATGGTGTCGATTATTTCGGCTATCTTACGCCTTAAAGATGGGACATCACTGGGGAAAATTTCTGGGTTAACGATTGGTGTTCTGGTGATTACCACCATGATTTCAGCCGTCGTGGGCATCCTGATTTCAAATCTGTTTGGTCTGACGGCCGAGGGTCTAGTTGCAGGCTCTGCTGAGCTAGCACGTGGTGAGCTTCTACAGAATCGACTAGGCGTGGTTGAAAATGTGTCGTTTGCAAAAATGGCGATTGACTTCTTACCTGCTAACCCATTCCTTGATATGACGGGTGCGCGTCGTACATCGACGATTGCGGTGGTTATCTTCTCTGTGTTTGTGGGTATTGCAGCAACAGGTATTGCGCGTAAGCAACCTGAAGAGTTTGCGTCTTTTGAAAAATTCATCAAGATGATGCAAGCGATTGTGATGCGTATTGTTACCTTGGTGCTTCGTTTAACACCCTACGGTGTGATGGCACTGATGACGAAGGTCATTTCTGGTTCTAACTATGCCGATATCTTAGAGCTTGGTAATTTTGTGGTGGCGTCGTACGCGGCATTGTTCATCATGTTTGGTATTCACCTTGCGATCGTTGCGATGATGGGGCTTAACCCTGTTCGCCATCTTAAGAAGATTCTACCGGTACTGACGTTTGCGTTTACCTCACGTACTTCAGCAGGTGCTATTCCAATGAACGTGAAGACTCAAGAAGAAGGACTAGGTATCCCATCGGGTATCGCTAACTTTGCCGCTTCGTTTGGCTCGACGATTGGTCAAAATGGTTGTGCGGGTATTTACCCAGCAATGCTAGCGGTAATGATTGCACCAACGGTGGGTATTAACCCAATGGATCTCGGTTTTCTCATTCCGCTTGTTGCCATTATCACGGTGAGCTCGTTTGGTGTTGCCGGTGTGGGTGGTGGTGCGACATTCGCTGCGCTTATTGTCTTGTCGGCAATGGATTTACCCGTCGCGCTGGCCGGTCTTCTTATTTCTATCGAGCCACTGATCGACATGGGACGTACAGCATTGAATGTTTCTGGTTCAATCACAGCGGGTACCGTGACGTCGAAGGTATTGGGCGAAACCGATATGGCAGTATTTAACAACGACGAAGCGCTAGAGCTAGATGGCGGTGAAGACGCAATGGCTTAAGCGATGTTTTAACGACATCGTAAAGCAGCCTAGAAAGGCAATACAACAAGGCAGTATAAAGCTCAAAGGATCGAGCTTTCATTGAAATGAACAGGGAGGCATTTGCCTCCCTGTTGTTGTTAGAGAGAACGTATGAAAATTGTCATTATTGGTGGTGAAGCGGCAGGTATGAGCGCTGCTGCAAAGGCTCGTCGTGTAAATCGAGACGCAGAAATTACGGTTTATGAAGCTTCAGAAGTGATCTCTTTTGGTGCTTGTGGTTTGCCTTACTATGTTGGCGATGAATTCCAAGACCATAATTTCATGGCAGAATTTACTCCAGAGCAGTTTGCTGAGCGGGGTGTGCAAGTACTAACTTCTCATCGTGTTACTAAGGTGGATGCAGACAACAAGCGGCTAGAGATCCAGCATGGAGATGAGCGGTTTGTCACTGAATACGACCGTTTAATGATTGCAACTGGTGCCAGTGAGGTGATGCCGCCTGTCGAAGGATTAGATAAGCATGGTGTCCATAGCCTACGTCGTATGGATGATGGCATTAATTTGAAGAAGGCGATTGCCGACGTCGAGCATATCACCGTGGTTGGCTCTGGTTTTATCGGCTTAGAAGTTGTAGAAGCGATGATTCATCAGGGAAAAAAGGTACGCCTTATCGAACGCGCACCACGTTTGATTCCTGATGCCTTTGACGAAGAGATAAGTACTCACTTCCTTGCTGAGTTAGAGCGCGCAGGGGTAGAGGTGTTACTTGAAGAGTCTCTACAAACTGTCGTTGGGAACGAAAAAGTGACGGGTGTGCGTACCGATAAAGCATCATACGACACAGAGTTAGTTGTTGTCTGTACGGGGGTTAAACCCAATACTGCCTTCCTTGAGGAAAGTGGTATTGAGATGTTGGCAAATGGCGCGATTGTGGTGGATCGCCAAGGGCGCACTTCGTTAAAAGATGTTTGGTCTGCGGGGGATTGTGCGTCGATCTGGCACAGTGTGCTAGAGAAGGATGTGTACATTCCATTAGCGACGGGGGCTAATAAGCTGGGACGTCTAGTTGGTGAAAACATCGCCTTAGTCGACCAAGACAACAGTCTTGTCTTCCCTGGTTCATTAGGGACCAGTGCGGTGAAAGTACTGGGACTAGAAGCAGGTCGAACGGGTATTTCTGAGCAAGAAGCACAGCAAGCTGGTATTCACTACAAAGCGATTGTGATTAAAGACAAGAACCACACGAATTACTGTGCGGGCCAGTCTGATATTCACATGAAATTGATTTATAACGCCGACACAAAGGTAGTGTTAGGCGCACAGATGCTAGGACGAAAAGGGGCAGTGCATCGTATTGATGCTATGGCAGCGGCGATTACGATGGGCGCAACGACAAAGCAGTTAGGTATGATGGACTTTGCTTATGCTCCTCCTTTTGCGCGTACATGGGATGTGATGAACGTGGCGGGTAACGTCGCGAAGTGATTGAATAGCAAGCCGTGATGGGTGGCTGAGCAGTAAGTGAAAAGCGAGCAATAGGCTCGCTTTTTTATTTCGCTTTCAGTAGGCGCTATCGGAGGTGTTTTGGCGATATACCTTTGCGCTTAATCAAGGGTTATCTGTTGCAGTAGAATGACAGCCTGCGTTCTATTTTTCACTTCTAACTTTCTAAAGATGGCCGTCATATGCGCTTTGATCGTTGCTTCAGAGACGTTGAGTTCGTAGGCTATCTGTTTATTGAGCAAACCATCATTCAGCATGCGTAACACCTTATTTTGTTGTGGTGTTAATGTCGCAATTTTTTCTTCTAATGCTTCCGTTTCTGATAGAGCTTCATCTTCCCAAGAGTCGATATCATCGGGAAAGAAAGGTTCGCCTTCAAGGATTTGATTGAGGGCGGCGAGTAGCTCGCGCATGTCACTCGATTTAGGGATAAAGCCGAATGCGCCATGACGATGAACTTGTTTAACGATGCTCGGCTCTTCGCTTGCTGAGATCACTACTATGGGGAGCTCACTGTATTGCTGGCGAAGGTGGATAAGCCCTGACATACCATTTGCTCCAGGCATTTTGAGATCGAGCAAAAGCAGGTCAACGTCAGATTCTTTTTCGAGTAGCAACAATAGAGAATCGAGGGAGTCAGCTTCTAGTAGATTAGCACCGCTGATCGCCATATGTACCGATTGGAACAAAGCATTTCGAAACAACGGATGGTCATCAGCGATAACAATAGTGTAGGAATTGTTCATAGGGCGATAGCTGTTAATGGTTTGTAACAACGCTATCACCCTATATTGAAGAGGTCAATTTTGGCCCGGTATAACTATGTTGTTGATCGTATTTAATTTTCTTTTATAGGGTTATTTTGCAGTTACCGTGAGTGCCGCTGCTTGTAGATGGGAAGCAAAGCGCTCCGCATTGAGAAAGCCAGTGACTCTTGCATCAGGACGATGTTGGCCTGCTGCATCCCAGAAATCGATCGTGGGTAATCCCAAGATATCAAGTTGATTAAGCATCACAAAATCGTCTGGCGTGTTGCGGGTGACATCAGCTTGAATGAGGACAAAATCGTGCAATAGCGACTCAACCTGTGGGGCATGGAAAGTGTACTTTTCAAACTCCTTGCATGCGGCGCACCAATCGGCATAGAAGTCGAGCATCACAGGCTTGCCTTGCTGCTTCGCTGTGAGTAACGCAGCATCGAGTTCGGCTTGGTTCGCGACATACTGGAAGCTAATCGTTTTTTCTGTGCTGGCTTGTGGCATAAACCATTGGTGATAGAGTGGTTGCACAGATGCAAACATCCCTAAAATGGCCATAATCGCGACCAGTGTCCCTTTCCAGCCGAGTGGCATGCTGGTTTTCAGATGGTAAATCCAACCGAAAAAGCTAATCCCTAACACTGCCCAGAGGTAAGGGGTGACATGACCAGGAAGGATGCGCTCAAGCAGTAATACAGGTACCGCTAGGAGAATAAAGCCGAAGACAACTTTGACTCGCTCCATCCAAGGGCCGCTGCGAGGAAGCAGTTTATTACCAAATACAGCCACTAAAATCAGCGGGATCCCCATACCAAGT
The DNA here is from genome assembly GCA_043421945.1 of bacterium sp. HQB-150. Lineage (GTDB taxonomy): Bacteria > Pseudomonadota > Gammaproteobacteria > Enterobacterales > Vibrionaceae > Thaumasiovibrio. The sequence goes on from JBHOGO010000060.1 coordinate 26,912, forward strand.
GCCAACGCATAAAGGGCGATGGCGCCGACAAAGAGATCGCCACTTTGCGCGACATACAGTAAAGCCCCCGATAATGGAGCCGTGGTGCATGGGGAGCAGACGAGGCCCGATATTGCCCCCATCGTAAAGACGCTAACCCAACGACCGCCTTGTTGCTGATTACTCATTGCATTGAGTTTAGTCTGTAAGCTCGCTGGCATTTGCAAGGTATACACCCCAAACATAGACAGTGCTAGGACGACAAAGAGCAGACTCAATCCACCGAGCACATAGGGGTGTTGCATCGCCGCTTGAAACTGCATCCCCGCAGAGGCAACGACAAGGCCGAGCAAGGTGTAAGTTAGTGCCATGCCTTGCACATACACAAAGGCAAGGCCGAGCGCTTGGCGATGTGAACGCTTTCCTGAGCCGAGCACAATACCACTCAAAATCGGATACATAGGCAGCACACAGGGCGTAAAGGCGAGTCCAATGCCGAGTAATAAGAAGAGAGCGGGTGTCCAGCGAGAACCTGCCAGCTTGGAGGCCAGTGTCTGCTGCTCATTACTCATCGCTGGAGAGGCGCTCTGCGGTGTCGACGAGAAATCAGTCAGCGGCATTGAGGTTACGGATGATGTAGAGCTTGTGGTATCTACTGTGGTAGCAGGATTACCTGCAATGGCTCGCAGTGGAATGTTGACCGTTTCCGGTGGATAGCAAAGCCCTGCATCCGCACAGCCTTGGTATTGAACGGTGAGTTGGCTGTTTTCACCTGCGGAATGCAAATCAACCCCGAGAATGACAGATTGGCGATAGATAGTGACGTCGCCAAAGAATTCATCTTGGTAAGGAATGCCAGGGGGAAGATCAGTTTTCGCAATATCGACTTGCTGGCCTTTAACATCAAAAGCGTGATGATAGAGGTAGTAGCCTGGTTTAATTTGCCACTCGAGATAAACGCGCTCGCCTTGCTGGCTGAAATTAAACATAAACGCTTCATCAACAGGCACAAAGCCATTGTTGTTCATGCCTGGGAGGTTAAGTGCCCAGCTGGGTAAGCTGAAGATGAGGAGCAGTGTGAGTAGGAAGCGTGGCATAGTCGTTTGAGTCATCCGGCTGATATATTTTAAGTTATTAAGCTATCAGACCTGAGATTAGCATGTTTGGTTTCATGGGAAGTGGAACTTATGGGGGATTAATAATAAAAAAGCGAGCTAGGCAGCTCGCTTCAGACTGCTGACAAAGGTCTAGCCATCGGGCTAGACCTTTGATCTAATAGGGGTATCGAAATATGGATATCCC
>JBHOGO010000061.1:0-28093 GCA_043421945.1 bacterium sp. HQB-150
TGCTGTATTCAAGCATTCAAACAGCTCCAATGCCAGAAAGGCTGCTTAAGCTAGCTGAGGCTCGGTGGTAATCAGGTATATTTATAGGGAACGTTATGAAAAAAAAAGTGTTACTTGCATCATTAATTACAGCGTCATCATTTATATTTCCTGCAGCTGCGGAAACAGAAACACCTAATTTGAAAATATTGGTTGATTCAACCACAGGGTGGGTAAGAAACTTTAACCCTTGGATTGGCGGACGTGGTAACTGGGCTTACGAGTCACTTGTTATTTTCGATATGCTAGATAGCAGTAAAATACATTACTGGCTAGCAACAGATTTTGAAATGGCAGAGGATCTCGAAAGTATTTATGTTGATCTTCGTGAGGGGGTTAAGTGGTCTGATGGTGAAGACTTCACCGCTGATGATGTCATCTTTACTTTTGAATATGCAAAGAAGCATCCTGAGATTGATATGTCAGGGCTTGGGGAAAGTGTTAAATCCATTGAAAAGCTTAGTGATCACGCTGTACGTATTCACTTGACCAAGCAAAATGCCTTTGCTGCCTATGAAATCCTTGGTGATGGTCTGCGTATTGTCCCTAAACATATTTGGTCGGAAATTGAGCAGCCAGCACAAAATGCGAACATCAATCCAGTTGGCACCGGGCCATTTACCGAAATACAGCGTTTCACACCGCAGGTTTATATCCAATGTCGTAACCCACATTACTGGAACGACGATTTATCCATTGATTGCTTAGAGTTCCCGCAATATTCCAGTAATGATGCTGCATTAGAAATGCTGTCTAATGGGGAAATTGATTGGGCCGGTGTATTCATTCCTGATATTGAAAAAACATACGTTAAGAACAACCCACACAATAAATATTGGTTCCCTTCAGGAAGTGCTGTTCGAATCACGATGAACTACCAAACAAATAATGAAGGGGCAAAAAAAGCGTTCGCGAATAAGTCATTCCGACAAGCATTTAACCTTGCGATGGATCGTGATGCTATGATGATGGTTGGCGCTTATGGTTATGTTGAAGGTGGTAATCCGGCAAGTGCATTGCCAAGTGGGTTGTGGAGTTGGCGTGATGAAACCGCAGATAGCACATGGGCTGATTCGTATCAGTATGACTTAGCTCGAGCCAAAATGTTGTTAAAAGAAGCAGGTTTTGTTGATAATAACGGTAATGGCTCTGTCGATAACATTGATGGTTCTGATCTCCATTTCAGGATTCAGGTGCCAAGTGGTTGGACGGATTGGGTTAATAACGCAGCTATAGCGGTTGAGGGTCTGCGTGAGATCGGCATTAACGCAACGGTTATTACGCCTGAAGTGAATGCTTATGCGCAAAACTGGCAGACATCAAACTTTGATGCATGTTTCTGTGCCGGCGCTGATGGAGCTTCAATCTGGCGCTACTATGACTTTGCGATGCATTCGCGCTACGCGAATAGTGGAATGTGGTGGTCGACGTCAATGCATAACTACATTAACCCTGAGCTAGACCACTTAATTGACCAACTTAGTTTGACCCTTGACCCTGATGCACAGCGTGAGATCGTCCATAAGATTGAGAATATTTACGCAGACGACATCGTTCAAGTTCCTCTCTATAACAATGGTGTTTGGTACCTCTATAACGATTCGAGATTTGAAGGCTTCGCATCAGAAGAAGATCCCTTTATCTACCCTGCACCTTTCGAGGGGATGAATCGCATTGTTCACGTAATGAGCTTAAAACCTAAGCAATAGTTTGTTTCACAATAAGGGGCGTCGTCGCCCCTTATTTGTGATTATGAAAATACCTCTTAGCACATTCTCGTGCTAGCATTGTTGGCTAATATTGGACCTACAGAGTGACGATTGGATTGGCTACTATTTATGATGTTGCTGAATGTGCAGGTGTCTCTGTTGCAACAGTTTCTCGTTATTTAAATAAAACACATCGGATTGCTGAAGATAAAGTCGCGTTGATTGAGTCTGCCATTGTTTCATTGGATTACACCCCTAAAAATAAGCGTTCGACCCAGAGAAATATGACCTTAGGTATCATTGCTCCAAGCTTTGATAGCCCTTTTGTGAGTGATATTCTGACTGGTATTGATGATAAAGCAAACCAATCTTGCTATCGACTCGTTGTTGAAACGACTGGCTGGACTGAGACTGGTGAAATGAAGCATCTGCGCCATTTCAAGGCAATGGGCGTTGATGGGTTAATTATCGTCGTAGGCTCGGTAGAGATAGAGCTCATTAAAAACATTATGGGTGATATCCCTGTGTTGCTTATCGGTCGTGAGGAAAACAGTCATTACCCGGTTGTATGGAGTGACAACCTTATCGGCGGGATGATGGCAACCAATTATTTGCTCCAATTGGGGCATACTAAAATTGCTCATGTCCATGGAAATTTAACGAGTTTTGATGCGGCCAACCGTTTAAAAGGCTATCAACAGAGCTTGCAAAAAGCGGGTATCAGTGTCGATGATGCATTGATTATTGATGGCAACTACGCCTCGCAGGATTCACTGGAATCAGTCACTCGCTTAATCGAAAGTGGTGCAGAGTTTACTGCCATTTTTGCTGCCAATGATCTCAGCGCTTTTGGTGCAGTACAGGCACTGCATCAAAAAGGGATTCGTGTACCCGATGATGTTTCTGTGATTGGCTTTGATGATCACGTGATGTGCCGATTTTTTATTCCCCAGTTGACCACGGTTAAGCAACCATTGTTTGAGATGGGACAGCTTGGATTTGAAAATATATGCCGAGTGATCAATGGCCAATCATTAGATGTTGAATCGCCGAAGCTCGAGATTGTAGCGCGTGAAAGTACCCTTATGTACTCAGAGTGATTATTGTGACGCTTTGATTCAATGTAAATGTGCTGTGGAAAACGCTTTATTGAGGGACATGAATGATGCTAAGAAAACAACTTAGACAGCAGTATCATTTTAGAAACTCTACTGAAGGGGTGCTAGCGTGGGATGTCTATCGACTTATTGAGCTTTCCGCGACACTGCCTGTTGAGCTCGTGCCTCTCAGCCTTATTGAAGCGCTCGATGAAGCCTTTTGGTATGAATTAGGCGGCGCAACGCCAACCTGTCGAAATATTGTTGAGCACGCGAAGTTAATACAAGGGGCTGATTTAACTTACTCCATTATTTTGTGCCATCAAGGTAGAGTCATAGATGGGATGCACCGCGTTGGGAAAGCCCTCCTTAATGGTGATATTCATATAAAAGCAGTGAGGTTCGAGCAACCTCTCGAACCAGATTATATCAACGTAGACCCCGCAGAATTACCATATTAAGTGTGAGCGACTCAATAACAGTAGTGACCTAACATCAAGATATGCTGCTGAGTCGTTGTATCGCATTCCTTTCGCTATGTTAGATTCGCATCATTGGACGGAGTTATTTTTTCAATGGTGACGATACCAGACATGAGAAACATTCTATGATGATTTTTGCGCGAATACAGGATGAACTTAGCATCGCAAAAACTAAAGGGAGAGATATTATTTTTATCGTCGCTACGCGAGATAAAAGCACGGCCGAAATGTCGAATGTTAGAGTTTTTTTACCCACTCAATGAGCTTTTCTGAATAAATTGTTGAAACCGCGACAACCAATGAGACAGAGCCCAAGATGAGACACAGAATTACAGTGGTACTCATAGTGATCACTCCTATATTGTTAATGATAACGCTTAACATAATATTATATTGAACGCCATGTTGTTGCAAATGTGATCAGTGTGTGGACTCTCAATCTCGCAAAGAACCTGAAAATTCACTAAATGCGAAGAGAGCATGGCATAGGAAATCCCATGCTATGTTCGTTTTATTATCGATTAAGATAATGGGTCATTGGCGACATTTATCGCAACGTTTTTTCCGATTATCTTCATTGATATAATCCGTTTCATCTAGCTGGTCTTCATCGTTGTCCCATTCATCCAGATTGACGACTGGTTCACAAGCGTCCAGCACTGTATTTAGATCCTTGTCAAGGTTGTAGTCTGCATCATCTCTAGTAGAAGGGCGTTCTATGCCATTCTTATCTTTCTGATTAATAGGAACTTACCTATATATTGAGGGATAAGAAATCCCCTAAAAAAGCGCGCTTATTCGAAACGATGATGTTTGATATGAGACTTAGCTCACTAACTTGTCATTTTTTGATGTTAAAGTACCGGTAGCTTTTGTTTTATAAGGATATTTCTATGAGTGACATCGTTATAGCGGATAAATTGGAGCAGCCCATTGCAGAAGATGGCCGCCCAGTTAATGGTTTTACCCTCACTAATTCGCAGGGAACGACTGCTCGTTTTATGGATATTGGTGCGACGTGGTTAAGCTGGAAGGTCGGACTTGAGGGAGAAACAAGGGAAGTACTCCTTGGTGCTTCTACTTATAAGGCTTATCAAGAGCAGCAAGCGTATTTGGGAGCGACGGTTGGGCGTTATGCAAATCGAATTGCCAACGGGAAATTTGAAATAGAAGGGCAGCAGTACCAAGTAAACTGCCGTCACAACCAGCATGCCCTTCATGGTGGAGAAAACGGTTTTAACCGCCGTCGATGGCACCTCGCTCATTTGAGTGAAAACCAAGTCACTTTCACATTGCATAGTGATGATGGTGACCAAGGATTCCCTGGTCAACTTAGTGCTGAAGTGACCTACACGTTGTCAGATGACGACAGTTTGCATATTGATTATAAAGCGACGGTCGATAAAGCCTGTCCAGTGAATCTGACTAACCATGCTTACTTTGACCTAAGTGGAAAAGATGGCAAAGAGACCTGTATGACACATACGTTAAGTATTGCTGCTGAGCGTTATTTACCTGTAGCATTAGGCGGAATTCCTCATGGCGAATTAGCCAATGTGGAGGGTACTGGGTTTGACTTCCGAGAGCCAAAGACAATAGGGACTGATTTTCTTGCTGACGATGATCAGGCAGTGACAGGTGGTTACGATCATAGCTATTTGATAGAAGGTGCGTTGATTGTCGATGGTGCTGAAAATACCGACGAAGTGTCATCGGGTTCTGGGCTACCGATTGCAGCGTCAGTCACTTCACCTGATGGTGCATTAACGATGGTCGTGAAGACGACGAAACCAGCTATACAGTTTTATAGTGCTAATTTCTTGGAAGGCTGCCCTAACCGTTCAGGTGGACAGTATATTAACAATAGTGGTCTAGCTTTAGAAACGCAGTTTATGCCAGACTCGCCGAATAACCCACAATGGCCGCAAACGGGCGTGATTCTACAGCCGGATGAAGTGTACCAACATCGCACAACCTATCAGCTCATTAAGACGAGAAAACGCTAACGAATATTCCGTGCAATCATAAAAACTTCGTCAGCAGAGTAGAGTTCAGTAATCGTGGCCTCTGCTTCTGCACCGAGTGTGTTTTGGTAAAGCGCTTTCGCGACGTTATCATCGCGCGTAGTCACGACAATATGCTTTAAAGTTGATCCTTTCCGTGCTAACTCTTGTTTTAGCAGCGGAAGTGCCTGTGATAATATTTGCTTGGCAATGCCCTTACCTTGGTAGGAAGGGGTAACAGCAAGTAGTTCTAATTCGACCACCGCTTCGGCTCTAAAGCCTGATTTCTGCATCCAAATAGCAAAGCCAGAAATCACTTTTCCTTCCTCTTCGTTATTCTTTTCCAGCTCTGTATCGGCGAATTCGAACACCATCGGGATACTTCTAGGCTGGGCATTGAAAGCACAACGAATCCAATCTTCTGAATGTTGTTGACGAGGAAAGGTTTCATGATGGATTCCCGCAACAGCAGGGATATCGGACTCTTGCATTAATCGCAGCATGGTTAAGCCTTCTTAACGTGTCATGACTCATTGGATGTGAAAAGAGTGACAGTCCCTCAAACTCAGTATGCCAGATACGACAAAAGGGCATAGAGATTAGTACTCAGTAAGAGGGCATCGTTAGGCTTTATTCTGACGTCTATTGACGATAAGATCGTTGCTACATGTCATAAATTGACGATTAGAAGCGGTAAGCAACGCCGACGTTGGTCACTCCAATTTCATCATTATCCATTTCATAACGCTCGTGCTCTAGTCGGACGTTAAATTGACCAATGTCGATAGAAGCTCCAGCACCATACATGATGTCTCTACCCTCACGATTAATCAGCTGATTTCGATAGTTAATCTTTTCGCGCCATTCGTGGATACCTAACTTGCCATAAGCAGAAATGTCACGTGTTAGAGGAATAGAGGCGATGACCGCTGCCCCTGAAGATTTCGATTTAACTGATGTTTGACGGTTGAAGCGGAGTGAACCGAAGTCGTTGTGGAAGCCTTCAATGGCAAAATGGTCGTTGACCTGAAAGCCACCATAGTACTTGCTGCTCCACTCATCCCCTTTAAAACGTCGTAGTCCATAATTATTGTCAGGAGATATAGCCTGATCGTAGTTGCCATAGGCATAGCCTAGGTAAAGCCCAGAGTTACCTGAATGGTATACGCTGTTCGCATGTGCTGTACCAGCGAGGATAAGGGTAAGTAGCCAAATGTTTCGACGCATTGTGAGAAGCCTTTATGTGAGAAAGTCGAATCTAAGAGCAAGTTAATTTGCTCGTATATCGTTACTTCGTACTAAGCTATCACGCACTTTAAATACGAAAGTGAGCGCAATGTCAAAATGATTATTTATGCTATACCTTATTGCTTAAGTGTTATGGGGTATGCAATGGGTAATGAATGATAGCCGTTGTTCCGAATCCGGGTTCGCTGTTAAAATTCAGCGTCGCAGACATTTTGTCGAGAAGCTCTTTAGCAACGGTTAAACCGAGGCCGAGTTGGTTTTGCGATGATCGTGTTGTGTAAAAAGGCGTATAGAGTTGTGCTAACTCATCCTCTGTAATTCCACATCCTGTGTCACTGATTTCGATACAAAGGTTGGCATCTTTTAGCGATGTTTTTATCGTGATAGTACCAAACCCTTCGATGGCATCCCCTGCATTACAGAGTAAGTTAGCAATCACTTGCGTCATCTCCTTAGCACAACATGTTAAGTCTCGATGAGGGAAATCGAAGCGCTTATCGATAGTTGCTTTTCGCCGGTAACGTACCTGTGTGAGGCGAAGCGCAGGCTCGATAACATCGTGATGAATATCGACATTAGAAACAGTGACAAGGTTATAGTTAGAAAACATCTTTAGATCTTGGACGACATGATGAACCTGCTGTGTCGCGAGCATCGCATCTTTTAGTAAGGCTTGGCAGTGTTGAATCGTCATGTGTGCGGCGGGTGGCGATAACGACTCACCGGGCCGATAGTCTTTGAACTGCTGCTCTATAGATGAAAGGCGATGATTTATCACAGTAAGTGGGTGATTAACAGCATGGGCGACGTCGACTGAAACAGTCCCTATGGTCGCAAAGCGTGTGTTTTGGAGCAGTAACTGCCTTTGATTATTTAGGCTACTGGTGGTATTGCCCAACTTTTCTGCAGCGGTATCCAAAGCATTTTCTCTAAATTGAATTTTTTCTGCTAAAGAGTATAGGTGGCGCTGTATCAGTTTATGCTCTATACAAGGGACAGGGGGCGGTGGATAGGGAAGGTTACCCTGTGCAGAGAATTGCTCAACAGTCTCTTTAAGGCGTTGAAGTGGCCTTAAAAATAAATAAAAACCTTGCCCTAACCAGAGGCCACTCAGTGTTGTTGTCGCAATAAGCACAATGGCTGTTGCTTGCAGTGGCAGTTTGGTAAATAACGCAGTCCAGAGTAACCCGCTAATGCCTATCCACCCAATGAGGTAAAGCGTGAATAATAGGACTAACGGAATACCGTCTCTCTCGAAATAGTGCTTCATGATATTCCTTTTGATGATGCTATAGACTCTGATGAGCTCTACTGATAACTGTTCGCCATGCACACTGTCGGGGTGTGAGCTTTGCGGGATTACATAGCAAAATCTATGCGCATTTTTTAAATAGGGCGGTTTTATACATAAAGGATTTTGAAAGGTCGCCTGAGTGGGGGTTAGAAAGTGTAGAGAGAGGGCTTATGGGAAGAAGATCCTGTCAGTCGGAAGTGCTTATTAATAACCTGTCGGTAGAAAGAGCATATTGCCACATTCGGGGACTGTGACCACTTGAGAGAGTGAAGAAGTCATATGACGTTCTTTATTCAAAATGCGAAGTACCGCAGTGCAAGTCGCAAAATGCGAGGGTCACTGCGGGAACAGTTTCTATAGCACCATGACAAAGCGGCTTGAGTCATATCATCGATATTGCACATTATGAATTGGCTCTATTTGATGAGCTTGATTTTACATATCATCACTAACTCATGTATAACAGTGCTATGAAAATACCGAAAAGAATACAGCCCTTAGTTGAAGATGGCTTAGTCGATGAAGTGACTAGCCAGTTGATGAGTGGTAAAGAAGCCTCAGTGTACATAGTACGCTGTGGTGATACGATCCGTTGTGCCAAGGTTTATAAAGAGGCGACTCAACGGAGTTTTAAGAAAGCAGCTGCCTACCGTGAAGGTCGAAAGGTAAGAAATAGTCGTCGCGCCAGGGCGATGGAAAAGGGGTCTGGTTTCGGTCGAGAGCAACAAGAGAAAGTGTGGCAAAACGCAGAAGTTGATGCGTTATACAAACTTGCTGAAGCGGGTGTTCGTGTACCTGTTCCCTTTGGTTGCTTTGACGGCGTACTCTTAATGGAGCTAGTGACGGATGATGAAGGTTACGTTGCTCCTCGATTAAATGATGTGGTCATGTCAGCAGAGCAAGCCATCGAAGATCATGATGTCATGATGTCTTATGTGGTTAAGATGCTCTGTGCAGGTATTATTCACGGTGACTTATCTGAATTTAATGTGCTAGTCGATGAGAATGGTCCAGTGATCATCGATTTACCACAAGCCGTTGATGCCTCAGCGAATAACAATGCCGAATGGATGTTAGAGCGAGACATTAACAATATTCGGGACTATTACAGCCAGTTTGCTCCTGAGCTTAAGAGCACCGAATATGCGAAAGAGATTTGGGCTCTGTATGAAAAAGGTGACTTATTGCCTGATAGTGAACTGACAGGGCAGTTTGTTGAAAATGATATTGATGCTGATTTGGCAAGTATCATGGAAGAGATTGATGCCGCGCGCTACGAAGAGAAAATGAAGCAAGCGCGAATAAAAGAAATGAAAGAAGGTATCGACGAAAGTAAGTTCAATTGGACCGATGACTAACCATATACCCTTATTCTCTCTGCTTGCTGAACGTTAACCCCCTCTGTACCTATTGAATTAAGGTGCTAATTGACTTAGCACCTTCCTTTCTCCTTTAAATGACCAGATCTCCTCACCATTTCTCCGGTGAACTTTTTGTGAATTAACAATCTGCTTTTTGTCCATAAAGTCAGTATTTACAGTGCCTTGCTGTATATATCTTTTCTCTCTGGCTATTAATTGACCTGTAAAACTTATGGTCTTGCTTTGTGGTGTTATGTTATAAGGTAACAATTATTAGCGATAACCCGTTTCACTAAGGAACTTTCATGCAAGAGCAAGTGGTCGTTGCAGATTCACTCTGTGTCAATTTCTCGAATAACAATGTCCTCGATAACGTCAACTTCACGGTCAATAAAGGAGAAGTGTTTGCGCTTCTTGGCGGTAATGGAGCAGGTAAATCCACCACATTAAAGACGTTTCTTGGAACGGTTTCTCCTTCTAGTGGAAGCGCGTCTGTATTGGGCATGTCGGTAGAAACGGACATTGATGCGATTAGAAACAAAGTCGCGTATCTGCCTGAGTCTGTCATGTTATATGGGCACCTCAGTGGCCTTGAAAATATCGAATACTTTCTTTCACTCGCCAGTGTCGAACGAACAAAGGCCGACATCGAGAGTGCGTTAACACGCGTTGCTCTGCAGCCAGAAGCTTGGCATAAACATTTGTCACACTACTCAAAGGGTATGAGACAGAAAACGGCTATTGCACTTGCCTTATTACGCGAAGCCCCTGTGCTGTTTTTAGACGAGCCGACATCAGGTTTAGATCCAAGTGCCATTGATGAATTTAACCAGCTTATTACGGTGCTCGCAGAAGGCGGCTCAACCATTTTTATGGTGACTCATGATGTTTACGGTGCATGTCAAATCGCTGATCGCATTGGATTACTCGATGGCGGAAAAATTGTAGGTATGTTCGAGCGTCAAGGTGGTGAGCTCATTAATACCGATGAAGTACATGCTGCGTTTTCTGAGAGAAGTAAACGATGAATATTACTCAAATAGTCATGCGAGATGAGTGGCGCTATTGGCAGCGTACTCGGCTTGCCATTACGGTGATTGCCATCGGTTTTGTGCTTGCTATTGCTTCTGTTGTGGTAAATAGCGTTGAGATGCGACAAAACGCCAACGAACGTGCAGAGTTACAGCATATCTCTGAATCAAAATTTTTAGACCAGCCAGACCGCCATCCACACCGGATGGTTCATTACGGACATTACGTTTTCCGTACCCCTTCACCACTCAGTATTATTGAGCCAGGTGTTGATGCGTATACCGGCACGGCTATTTTTCTCGAAGGGCATCAACAGAACAGTGCAATGTTTGCTGATCAAAGCCAGTCGAGTGGTATGACACGATTTAGTAGCTTATCACCGGCGTTTATGATGCAAGTGATTGCACCATTGCTACTTATTTTAATCGGTTATGCTTGTGTTACCCGAGAAAGAGAAGCAGGCACACTGCATGTTCTTATTACTCAAGGCGTGAAGATTAAAGCCGTATTAGCTGGCAAATTTATTTCGTTAGTCGGCAGTGGCTTACTTATTATGGCGCCTCTTGTTCTCGCCAGCCTGTGGGCGAGTGTGAAGGGGGAATCCTTAGTCGCAACAACGGGCTTCGTATTGGGGTACTTTCTTTATATCGTGCTCTGGAGTGCGATTGTGCTTTGGGTATCGACGGTAAGTCAGCGCAGCAATGCCAGTTTTGCGACATTGATTAGCTTATGGGTGGTGCTTTGTATCCTTGTACCGCGTATCGGCAGTTCTACGGCAGCAACCTTGGTGCCATCCGTCGGAAAACTAGAAACAGATTTTACCGTACGAGCTGAACTGCGCAAGTTAGGGGATGGACATGATGCTTCTGATCCTGCGTTTGTGAAGTTAAAAAATGACCTATTAGAAGAGCATGGTGTTGATACCATCGAAGAGTTGCCGATTAACTTCCGTGGTGCGATAGCAAGTTATTCAGAGAAAAAACTGACGGATGTATTGAACCAGTTTGCTGAAGAGATGATGGAAGATGAGCTTGCTCAAGCAGAAATAGCACGCCACTTCGGTTGGCTGTCACCAATGGTTTCAGTTCGTACTTTATCGATGATGATTTCGGGAACAAGCTTAGAGACACATCACCGATTTTTACGCGAAGCAGAAACTCTTCGATTCGACTTTGTGCAATCGCTAAATCGCGTTCATGAAGGGGAGCTTGATTATCAAGCGGACGTTAATCGTTATCAAAACGATGAGACAGCCCGCGTAGCCCGTGTTGATGCTAGCAATTGGGGTGTGCTGGAATCGTTTTCTTTTGAACCTCTGTCTGGAAAGGTGCGCCTTTTTCAGAGCTTAAACTACGTTTTACAACTGCTGTTTTGGTGCGGCTTGTTATTCGTGCTTATTTCGCGTGCTAGTAGGAGAGTAGTGTAATGGTTTCTATGTCTGATTTAACCAGAGAAGCTCGATTCCTCGCAAAGCAACGCTATGTGAATGCGTTCCTTGCGGCTGTTTTTGCGCTAACGCTCTTTTCGGTGTGGAGTGGTGTTGCAGAAACACGTGAACAGCAATCGACGATCGAACGCCTGCTCGACATGGATGCTGAAGACAGAGCCAGTATGATTGCTGCGCAAAGTGATTATGGCGATGCGGCCTACTATACGTTTCACCTTACTTATTCAGAGCCCGATCCACTGGCTTTTTCGGCGATGGGACAGCGAGATGTTTATCCATGGAAGCATCGTATTCGTATGTTGGCATTGGAAGGACAAATTTATGAGACCGATGCCGAAAACCCAGAGCTGTCATTTCTAGGGAAATTCGATTTTGCATTCCTTATCAGCGTGTTACTGCCACTGTTTGTCATTCTATTACTGCATGACATACGTTCTGGTGAGCGGGAAGCAGGCCGTTACGATTTATTAGTGGCAACGGCGGGTAACCAGCATAAGCTGTGGACTACGCGAGCACTGGTACTTTCCTGTGCGTTAGCACTGACATTACTGCTCCCTCTTTTTGTCGGCGCACTAGTGATGAAAGCCTCACTCATTAAGACACTCTTGATTGCACTCGTCACGCTAGGTCATCTCGCGTTTTGGTCAGCGATAACCCTATTTATTGGCCATCGATTAGTCAAAAGAGGGCAAAACTCAGCGCGTATTGCCTCTGCGTTACTCGCGGTTTGGCTTGTGCTCACGGTGATTGTGCCTGTCGTGGCCGATACCGTTATCAACCAAGTGGTTGAGAGCCCTAATGGTGGCGATATTGTTTTGCTGCAACGTGAAGAAGTGAACGGTGCTTGGGATAAACCATTCTCGGATACTTGGGATGCCTTTTTAAGTACTCATCCAGAGTGGGCTGATTACACTGAAATGGAAACCTCTTTTCATTGGAAATGGTACTTTGCATTCCAGCAAGTCGGAGACCAAAAAGCGGCCAGCTTATCAGAATCTTATCGCCAAGCGATTATTCAGAAAGATGAGGCTGCATATATGGTTTCTCTAATTTCTCCACCAATGTTGGTACAACGTATTCTGACGTCACTAGCTAATACGGATATCACCGCTTCGCTAGAGTATGAACAAGAGGTGCGTGACTTCCACCAGTCCTTACGTACCTTTAATTATCCGTTGTTATTCCAGTCAGGCGAATTTGATCACGAGATGCTTGCGGATTTACCGACGTTCACGCCTCGAACTGTAAAGTAGTGCTATAAAAATTGGCACCTTGGAGCATGAACATGATGTATGGCTGCTCTATGCGAGACGTCGCGCTGTTAAGCGTCGTGACGTTAAATGTCGCGATGCTAAGGAGCGTTACGTAGCGAGCGAATAAAACCGTTGTGTTGAAGAAATGAATAATCCCACTGTGTAGGTCTTGAATTTATACCGTGGGATTTTTCGTTTTAAAAATAAGCCTAATCCGTGTTTCGATGCTAGCGACCTCTTATCCCCCCGAACGCGTAGAAACTATGTTCAACAAGTTTCTCTTAAAAAAGCAAGTCGTTGACTTCAGTAATGAAAAAATGTGGCGTTAATGTCAATTTATTTAGACAATCGCTTTGCACTATCTCGCGATAGCTTCTAGGTTTAAAAGACATCATATGCAAGGATTGCGTTTTGTCTTTTATCATAAGATTCATACTTTTATTGACAATGTTAACAGGTCTGAACTGCCTCGCGGCAGAGCAAGCTTTTGCTATTGTCACTGCCTCTCCATCTCCGCCTGCGGAACTATCGCTGACGAAAGCAAAATTGGTTTTTTCAGGGAAAACGCGTTCTGTTAAAGGGATCGGAAGAATAAAACTTGCTGACTTCCCAGTCGGAAGCGCTAATCGTATTACGTTTTACATGCATTTTTTAAATAAAAATGAAGCGCAAATGAACCGATTATGGGCCTCACTGGCATTTTCAGGGAGGGCCCAACCCCCTGTAGAAATGGCTGATGACAGTATCGACACCATCAAACAGTGGCTTATGGATAATCCCGATGCGATAGGTTACCTACCATTGGACCAAGCAGGAGGCTTGAATGTTTTATTGGAAATTCGCTAAATTTACAGTACTTAGTGTTTGCTTTTCTTGTTTTGCGCACGCCTCAACGCTGCCTGATTGGATGAGCGTTTCGGGCTTTGCGTCTACCGCTGCAGCGAAGAGTGACAATAGCGCACCTTACTACTACACAAGAAATATCGCTGATGAGTGGTGCTTTGATTGTGACACCATCCTTGGTATCCAACTAGATGCTTTTCCTACAGATTGGCTTCACTTCTCTGTGCAAGGCGTCAAAAGGCCAACGGATCATTTCAGTGATCCACAATTAGAGTGGGCTTACCTTTCTATAGCACCTACCACTAATTTTAAGTCTCGTATCGGAACGCTTCGCTCTCCATCATTTATGTATTCGCAGGTGGTATTTGTTAATCAAGCTTATCCATGGGTACGCTTACCCGCAGAGGTGTACGACACCACCTCAGGTTTTACGCGCTACGATGGTATTGATGCGACGTTTGACACCACGCTAAGTGATGAGGTGCTGATGCAGGTTCAGCCATATGCCGCTTTCCCTACGAAGATTAAGAATAACGAACTCAATCAGGCCTACTATGATATTGAACTTAAAGAGCTTTATGGGTTGCGTTTAGATTTTGAAGGTGCAGCTTGGAGTGCTTATGTTAACTATTTTAAAAGCCGTGTGTATATTGAGGTAGTCACACCTCAAGAACTCGCTGGCAGAGGGTTCGACATCACTGCTGACACCTGGTCATATGGTGCTCGCTATGATTGGCAAGATTTTACGTTTGTGTTCGAAGGTACAACGGGTAAAACAACCGATTGGGGGGGATACGTCTCAGCAATCTACCACTACGATAATTGGTCACCTTATGTTGTCTACGGCAAGCGCACTCCTGGTAACGCAGAGGGCAATGGTGATAAATCTGACAGCATTAGTCTCGGGTTACGTTACGACCTTCTGCCTAATCTATCACTTGTCGGTGAATGGCATTACACAAAGGTTGCTGATGATGGCGTGAGGGGGAGCTTTACTTTTCCAGCAGGGCCTTATGAATTAAAAGATAGGAGTGCCAATATCTATACGTTAGGTATTAACTACAGTTTTGCCCTTTAAGGCCAGCGAAACGGCAATGGCTACCAATGTGTATAAACACCGGTTAGCAACATGATGATAATCCCTACCCTCTAGGTACCCGTTTCTATTGTACCTAGAGGCTTTTTTTCAGCACTGATTGAGGACCTGTAGCGTCAACATCGTCCTTATCGTAGTAAACGGAATTCATTATTAAATTTAAAGGAGTCAAATCTATGGTTGGCTTTCACTGGTTAAATAGGCTGTCGGTAAAAGCCAAACTGACCATTTTACTTGCCCTGCCGCTGAGCCTTGCCGCATTATTGTCATTTAGTGTGTTTAGTTCTCTTGAAAAACAGTTGGCTAGCTTACAGACCATCAAGGGAAGTTTACACTTTGTCGAGTCGATGTCATCGATGTATGGCATCGCGCATGACTCAAGATCAACCAATTCATTTACCAGCCTTGATTCTATTCATGACCAACAGCTGAACTTGATCCCTGCTGCTTTTCCATCGCAGGATGCCACTTTTGTACAAGAAAGCGTTGATGAGCTGTTTGAAATAGCTCAAATGCTCACGGAAACAACCGACATTCTCGAATTAAGTGATTTGTCTGAGTGGCTTGCTGGCGCCTACACGCAGCTCTTTTTCATGCTAGAGAAAGAGCCGATTAATAGTGGTATAGCGGTTGTTGAAGGGCACTATAAAGCACTATTGGAACTCAATTGGTTACGATTTTGGGCAGCAGAGGAAAACTGGTCACTTCACATATTGATTGATGAAGGTAGCACGTTTCAGAACGAAGCGGGAACCCTGGCTGAGTTTCATAATACTCTGACGTCGTTTATCGAAAATCAGCAGCTTTACATTAATCGCTTTGTTGCGTTAAATGCTGATGCCACACAGGTAGACCTCCTACTCGAGACATTTACAAACCCGGCATTTCAACAAAGCTTTGAATTTCGCCAAGCACTTCTTGAAAGCACAGAGTTATCACTTGATGATGAAGCGAAAAGGCTCGGTTTTCTGGCGTTGGATAAACGCTTGGACTTGATCGCAGAGGTGGCTAGCGTGATAGAGTCTCAGTTATCAGAAGAGGTGGAAACGCTAGTCAATCAATATGAATTCCAACAACGGCTATTTTTGATAGGCTTAGCATTATTATCAGCAGTGACGGTATTCGTTGGTATTAGTCTATCGAAACGAATTGCGAATAAACTCTCTGATATTCTCGCCTTTTTAGAAAATATTGAGCACACCGATAAAGAGCTCATTCCTTTAACGGTTGATGGGAGTGATGAGCTGAGTACTTTCTCAATGCGTGTTAACACGTTAGCTGAAGAGCGAATTGAGAGCCAGCAAAGAATATTCCAATCAAAAGAAGAAGCGATTGCCGCCCGTGATAAAGCGGAGTTGGCGAGTAAAGCAAAAAGTAGTTTCTTAGCGAATATGTCCCATGAAATAAGGACGCCATTAAATGGCGTGATAGGGATTTCTGAAGTCCTCTCTGAAACTGACTTAAGCGCGACCCAGAAAGATTACGTTGATACGATAGAAACTTCGTCTCAATTGCTGCTCAGTTTAATCAATGACATCTTAGATTTTTCTAAAATTGAGTCTGGGATGCTCTTAATTTCGCATCACCAGACATTGATTCGAGAATCCTTATTCGACATCGCAGCTATTGTGGCTCCAAAGGTTGCAGAGAAGGAGCTTTCGATTGAAGTTGATGTTTCTAGTGACTTTCCATACCGAATTATGGTTGATGATCATCGGTTAAGGCAGGTGCTGATGAACTTTATGTCGAATGCAGTCAAGTTCACAGAGAAAGGTGGCGTAACGCTAGGCGCTAAGGTACTCGATCTCAATGGCAATATAGCGATGCTGCGATTTTCGGTGACTGATAGCGGTATTGGTATTGATGCCGATAAACAAGACAAGATTTTCAATGCCTTCGCACAAGAAGATGATTCAACGACACGACAGTTTGGTGGGACGGGGCTTGGCCTTGCTATTAGTACTGAACTTATTGAGTTGATGGGAGGCAGGATTCAGCTTAACTCGGAGAAAGGTCGTGGCAGTACTTTCTTCTTTGACCTAGAGCTAGAGATTATCGATAGTCATCACGTCGCGGTTGGTGACACAAGTACCTTATCTGTCCATTTAATGGGAGAGCCAAGTACTCTACGAGATAAGCTCATCGATGAACTTAACTTTTATGATATCGAGATTAAATCAATACTGCGTGACCCAAGTGAACTGAGTTCAGACGATCCTGTTGACGCCATCGTCTTAGTCCAAGAGGATATAGAATCTGCGATTTCTCATTGCGGCACCTTGAAAAATGCGCACCCAACTTTACCTATTTGCCTTGTTAGATCCTATCATCAGAAGCAATACGACTATGGTAGTGAAATTCAGGGGCTAATCGGCTATCCATTGTTGGGTAATCGGCTTGTTAAAGCGATTCGCTCTGCGTCAACCAAACTCATGCATGCCGCATCAAATATTGACAGCGGAAAAGCATCAGCAGTAATCGAACGCCGTGCCTTACTTGTGGAAGATAATCCCGTAAATCAAAAAGTGGCGACGGTTAATGTTCACAAGTTGGGTTATGAGTGTGATATCGCTAATAACGGATTAGAAGCCGTTAATATGTTCAAAGAGAATCCAAGTTACGCCTTTATTCTCATGGACTGTATGATGCCAGTGTTGGATGGATTCGAGGCGACGAAACAGATAAGAGAGCAGGAAGCGAAATTAAATGCTGGTCGTATTCCTATTATTGCGATGACGGCAAGCGTTATTGATGATGATATTCAACGATGCTTTGATGTTGGCATGGATGAATACGTTCCTAAACCATTTAAAGCCGATTTTTTAAAGGATAAAGTCGAGCGCTTAATCAAAGAAGAGATACCGGTGGTTTGGTCACCGTCAGCACAAAAAAATAAACCGGATGCTCCATCAGCGTCTGCTCAACCGAGTAAACCGGGTATCAAGATCCTTTTGGTAGAGGATAATAAAATAAATCAGAAAGTGGCAAGTATGCACTTACAAAATGCAGGCTATGCGTATGATATCGCCAATGATGGTCAAGAAGCGGTTGATGCCATAGTGGGTGGTAACAAATACTCGCTGATCCTTATGGACTGTATGATGCCTAATAAAGATGGCTTTGAAGCAACGGCTGATATTAGAGGGTTTGAAGTAGAAAACCGTTTAGAACGGGTCCCTATCATCGCATTGACTGCCAGTGTGATAGACGATGATATACAGCGCTGCTTTGATATGGGTATGGATGAATACTTATCGAAACCCGTCAAACGCGATAACCTTATTGATAAAATTGTTCGGTATGTTGAAGCGTGAGGTTAGTTGATTAACTCATGTTGATGGAGTTGTAAGGTATGGTGGTATTCATAATCATCCTGAGCGACCTTTTGGATACGGTGTAGGTTCTCAGTCACCTACACCGTTGGACTAAATACTTAGAAGGTTAGAACATGTAAGCTAAACGATAAATTAGGATATCACCGTAGCCATCTGCACCTAGCTTATTGTGGTAATAGCGATACATGACTGTCGCATTGACTAAATCGGTGATATTCCAGCCCAAGTTCAACCCACCGTTGACCCCTGTTGTACCGTAATTGTTATCACCGTACACATCATCTCTGAACAACTCGATCTCGGTCCAGTTGGTTAGCATGAGAGACTGTCCGAAGGCTTCGAATACGTATCCTGCACTCCAGCCAACAGTACCGCCGTTAAAGCCGTTGAAATCTGGTGTTTTATTAAAGTCGTTGCGAACATTGGTGTAGTTTGCCGCTACCCAAGGTGTAAACCACCAACCGTTACCACCGATGGCTGTGTAACCAAATCCAAGGAAGTTATTGGTCTCTTTGATCGCTGGCGATTGTGAACTATATACTTTACCAAACAGGCTGAAGTCAGTATCACCGAGATAAACGTGGCTTTGTAGGCTCATTGTTGCGCCTTGCTCACCACTGTCTTTATCGATGTTTTCGAAATCGTAGAAGCCGAATAACTCACCCCATTCGAAATTTAAGCCACCTTCAATACCGACAAGTGCTTGAGTGAAATCACTATCCGTAGTGCCATGCCCCCAATCTTGATAGTCGAGATGAATATTTCCCCAACCAGAATATTCACCAGCAAGCGCATGGCCTGATAATGCGATACAAGAAAGGAGGGTTGAGGCAATTAGACCGGTCTTAGCCCATTTATTCATAGTGATACCTTTATTAATTGTGATATTCAGACGTAGTATTTCCCCCTCGTTCAATGAAGTAGGGAGAAAAATAAATAGTGTGTACTTGCTAACTTAATGGTTTTTAGTCATAGGAGTTACGATGTTTGACTGTTCGTTAGGGGTTACCTTAGTGATCGGTGGCTAGGAGAGGCTAGGGCAGCGGTACGTCACTGTACCGCTGAGGAACCTTTAGCTTAAAAGAGCAATCTAACGTTAAGCAAGGCGCTAACTTAATGAAAGGAACAAGCCAGTAAGTGCAGCACTCATTAAGTTCGCAAGGGTGGCGGCTAAAATAACGCGTGTACCCATCGAGGCAATGAACGGTTTTTTCTCGGGAACAATGGTACCGAGTACTCCGATCATTGCGGCTGGAGCGGATAAATTTGCAAACCCAGCCAGTGCCATTGTGACAACGGCTTGAGTATGAGGGGTAAGCGTTTCATGCACTTCAGAGAAACTCATAAAGGCCACGAACTCATTGAGCACCAGTTTTTGGCCAAGGAAGTTACCTGCAATCATTATTTCGTTAAATGGAATGCCAAGTAGCGCAGCGATAGGCGCGAACAAGTAACCAAAGATAACTTGTAAGGTGATGCCTTCAATCCCAACCAGGCTGAATACCGCGCCAAGCATACCGTTAAACATCGCAATCAGGGCAATCAAAGCGAGAAGCATGACACCGATTGCGGCGGCCATTTTTAGGCCGCTGAAAGCACCGCTTGTGGCAGCTTCGATGATATTGATTGGTTTCTCTTCATCTTGATAGATATCAAGGTCAACGTCGACAGGCTCTTCTGTCTCAGGAAACATCAATTTTGCGAACAGTAGACCGGCCGGTGCTGACATAAAGGCGGCAGAAACGAGGTATTTGATCTCAATTCCCATCCCCGCAAAACCAACTAATACCGAGCCTGCAATAGAGGCGAAACCGCCAGTCATGAGGGCAAAGAGCTCTGATTTTGTCATTTTGGGCGCATAAGGCTTCATCATGACGAAGACATCGGTATTGCCAATGAATATGTTTGCTGCTGCCGCTGTTGATTCAGCTTGAGAGGTACCAAGGACTTTTTGTACGCCTATCCCGATATAGCGGACAACGCGTTGCATGATGCCAAGGTAATAAAGAACAGACATCAACGCGCTAAAAAAGATAATGATCGGTAAAACGTGAATCGCGAAAATGAATCCAGAGCTAAAGGCACCAAGATCACCGAACAAAAAGCGAATGCCCTCACCGGAGTAATCCATGATGGCACTAACACCATTAGAAACCCCAATGAGAATCACTTGTCCAGCGGGGACAAAGAGAATGAATGCCGCAATACTTGCTTGTACGGCAAGCGCAATACCGACGGTGCGGTAGCGAATGGCACGGCGATTATTAGAGGCGAGCCAGCCTATCGCGAGCAGCGTGATAATGCCCGCGAGTGTCATCAAAGTTTGCATTCTTTGTCCTTATGCGTGAATCAGTTGGGTGAAAAGGTCGACGAACAAGGCGTCGCGGTTAATGAACTTAACCACACGAATGGGATGGCGGCGATCGTCATATGACCAAGTCAGGTTATCGTTGAGGATTGGTGATGCATTCAAGGTTGTGGTGTACCAGTCGGCATCCAACAAATAGCCCACAGGCGCGATATCCCAGATTACTTTACGGTTAGCAAAACCAATCCAAGGGCATTTAGGTGCTTCTTTCGCAAGATAATCACCAATAGCACTTGTCCCTAATAAGTAGTGTTGAATCTCAGGGACAGAACTCGCGAGCGTTGCCGTGACACCCATGCACGGGAAGAGGGTAAGTGGTACGCCAGAGTCTAGAAGAACACGACTTGCATCGATATCTTGTAGCAAATTAAACTCTTCAGTATTTTTCCAATCGAAGCTATGTCCACCTAGCCATAAGACATGAATTTTATGAACGATGGAAGGATCCGCGAGCAATGCATGGGCGATGTTTGTCGGTGCACCAATACTGATGACTTGCAGTGTGCCTTCGCACTGATGAGCACGTTGGATGAGGTCTTCTACCGCAGCAGAGCGTTCAGGTTGTTGGCTATCTTTGACGTAGCATGTCGACCCTTTGAATATAGCGGGTTGATTTGTCACAGGTACACGTTCGAGGACGCGCTCGATCTCTTCATAGCTCAGAGTCATGCCGACTTCAGCTTCAGAAACGGCCTCGTGAGAGTCGTTGAACATAGAGTTTGTAAACGGGGCTGCGTATATCGCCTGCAGATCAAGACGATCATTACGTAATAGTGCCCAAGCTATCGCGAACTGATCATCAATTTCGTTGAAGGTATCGCTGTCGATAACGGTGGCAATGCGTCCTGTTGTTGGTACATCCATATTCTGAATTCGTTGCGTTAAGCTGAGTAACGGAAACGTTTGCGTCATATGGGTCAATGTAAGTGTTTTCGTTGTCATTACATACTCCCTTGGGTGAGTAAACGAGCTTCAACAAGGGAAGCTTCTGGCATGTTGGATGCACCTTTACGTTCAACGGCTAATGAGGCGTACGCAGAGGCATATTTGATGGCGTAATCGAGAGGTTGGTTATTGGCTAGGCTAGCGGCTAAGGCGCCATTGAATGAATCACCAGCCCCAGAAGTGTCGGTGACGGCAGCTTTAAAAGGGGCAAAATGACGGTGCTCTGAGCCATCAAACAACAACGCGCCACGGCTTCCCAGCGTGATGAGTACAGCGCGTACCCCCATTTTATGTATGGCTTCGGCAGCAACTTTTGCTGATGAGAGATCAACAACTTCCACACCTGATAGATCCTGCGCTTCAGTCTCGTTAGGGGTGATGATATCGACAAGATGCAAGATAGACCTCACTTCTTCGTGATAAGGCGCTGGATTAACGATCACTAACGATTGTGTCGCACTGGCGCATTCTACAGCCGCCTTTGTTGCTGAGAAGTTGTTTTCTAACTGAGTAAGAAAGACACGGCTATCTTGAATCAAGGCAAACTCATTATTGATTTCATCATCACTAATCTGTTTGTTAGCGCCTAAATCGATGGCGATAAAGTTCTCGCCTGAATTTTGTGACACAAAGATTAAAGCATTGCCTGTTGGTTTGCTCTCAGACTCTAAAACCGTAAATGAGTGGATGTTCGTCGAAGAGAAGTAGCTACGTGCCTTCGCTCCTAATTCATCTTTACCAATTTTCACGGTTAAATGAACATTGCCATTTACTTGTGAGGCAGCAGTCGCTTGATTTGAACCTTTACCACCTGCATGGAAATCTGTCCCGAGAGAATGGATGGTTTGTCCTTTCTTAGGGAAGTCGGCAACTTCAGAGACGATATCAATATTGAACGAACCTAAGACATAGACACCATGCTGCTTTTGGGGAGGTATCGTGGCATTGGACCTGCCACCGTCATATTTTTCAGAAAGTGTTGTCATTATGTTTCTCATACCCACTTGCTTAAAGAATGCTTTTTTGTCGACCTCAACAAGTGTTGCGCCGCCAAAACGAAGGTTGGCAACGCCATTCTCTGAGAGTTGGAGGAGGTCGCGTCTAATTGTTCTATCTGTAACACCTAGTTGGCTAGCGAGTTCAGTGACGGTTACCCGCTTATCGCGTAATAGCAGTGACCGAATAATATTGATTCGTTGTTGTTTACGCATAGAGTCCCCTGATGTTGGATTAATCGTAAATAGATTTGTCCAATGATTCTTAAAGCCTTTACACAATTTTAAATCACATTCGGACATTTTGTGTCCGAGTTGGTGGGTGGTTTATGCGCTGCGTTGCTCATTGTCGGAATCGTGCATGATGAAGGCATTGAGTCATTAAAATAGGTGCTTAATGTGATTGAGTGATCGAAAGGGTGGGCTCAATCGTATATCACACTTTATTTAGCCAGCAGCAGGCTCTCAAATGAATAAAATTAGCCCTAAAGCACTGCTTCACAGTAAGTGGACCAAAATAAGAGTAGCAAACAAAGAGAAGCATTTTGTTGTCACATCGGTGAGCTTCGACGACCAGCAGCGGGTGACGGAATGTATTATCAAAGCTGTATTGAGTGGTAATGAGTACGAGATTGAATGGCGGGAACTCAAAAATTCAGAGGTTTGGATGCTGGGCTGGGCGTAGAGGTGAATACAAACTCTGTGAGCAGCTAAGGTGATGACATACCTCATCGACCTAACCTTGCCATCCTGAATACTCAGGGTGGCGCGGTGTTTAGAAGCTAGAGAGTGATTAAGCCTATTTATTCTCTAAGGCTAGACATTAGATAACTATGGTTGGGATACATCACAATGTTCATTGTGACGGGTACGCTAGATTTTCGATCGTTTGTTGTCGTATTCGTTGTAATTCACCAGAGTTTTTCATCTCTATGAAAACAGCATCTAGTTGGGGGACTAAATGTGCATTTTTTTTATGTAAATAATGGTAGAGCAAGGTTTTTTTCAGTGGAGGCTCGACAACAGAGATATTGGAATACTGTTCGCTCCCCTGAAACCATAGCCCGTCAACGCGAGAGGAAATAGCGAAGTCGAGCCTGCCAGAGCTAAGAACTTTCATCATCTCGGGATTGTTGTCGTATACCATTGATTTTGCAGCATGCGATGCACATATCTCAGAGTGTTTCACGCCTCTGAGAATACCTACCGTGTACTCGCTAAGATCGGCACAACTCGATATGGGAGCAGTGTGAATTGCTGAGTAAACAACCTGTTCAATATAGTTAATCGCGGTTGGCACACGAACTAAATGAGGGAAGCTGTCTACGATAGCCCAAATACGGTTAACTTCTCCATCAACAGTGCCATCATTTGCCTGTTTAACGGACCTTTTTATGGGCATTTCGATAAATTCAACAGTGATACCCAGCTTGGTGTAGGCAGTTTGAATGATATTCGCGCCTATAGAAGCAGGCAGGTTGTGAGAAGGAAGTGCGATAGTCACGGTCTGTTTCGGGTCATCAGTGTCAGTATCAGCATCCGCAAAAGAAGCAGTAGAAATGAGTAGCGCTGTTATCAAACTAAACCTGAATAGGCTCATTATTTCACCAAATTATCATCAAGAACGACGTAGCATATCGATATAAGCTTAGGCTTAGATTGGTTAAAATAACAAGTTTAAAGGCGTCATTGCATGAAGTATGAAGCACTTGGGAGGGGCGTGCTTCAGACTGTGCTTGGTACACTTCTTTTTTGAATAGCGCTTATGCAACTTCAAGAACAATCTTGCCAACATGTCCTTTTTCTTGGAACTGCGCTTGTGCTGTGTTTATCTCTTTTAGTGGGTAGCTGAGTGCGACGATTGGTTTGATTTTTTCTTGTTCGATGCAGTCGACTAAATTCTTAAACACTTGCGGCTCTAAAACAGTACAACCAAAGAAGCTAAGGTCTTTTAAGTAGAGAGTCCTAACGTCGAGCTCTACCATCGGACCACCAATAGCACCCGAAACGGCATAGCGACCTTTGGGTTTCAAGATGCGTAAGAGCTCTGGCCATTGAGGACCAGCAACAAGATCGACAACCACCGTTACGCTATTCTCGCCCAGTGAGGCGACAAGATCAGCATCGCGAAGGAGTGCTTTATCCGCACCAAGAGCAGTGAGTTGATCAACTTTACTTGCACTGGTTATAGCGATGACACTTGCGCCACGAGCTTTACACAGTTGAACTGCGGCAGATCCAACACCACCAGATGCACCGGTAATAAGCACGGTGTCTTTTGCTGTCACTTGAGCGCGAGTGAGCATGTTCTCTGCGGTCGAATACGAACAGGGGAAGGTCGCCAGTTCGATATCGGTCAGGGTGCTGTTGACACAATAAGCGTGACTCTCTGACACCGCAGTATAATCGGCGAAGCCACCATGACATTCAGAACCAAAGTAGGCTGGTTGTGCAAGTTCAATACCATTGTCATGAGAGAGGCTAGGCTCAATTAATACTCGCTCGCCGATGCGTGCAGCATCGACATGACTGCCAACAGCAACAATCACACCACAAACATCAGCGCCTTGGATCAAGGGTAAGGAGAGTGAATTGCCTGACCAACCAGCATCTTCGCTGTTGTTATCGCCTTTTGAATACCAGCCTGTACGTGTGTTGATGTCCGTATTATTGACACCGGCTGCCAAAACACGCACCAGCACTTCTCTTTCACGTGGCTGAGGGACTGATAAGTCTTCGCGGTACTCCAGTACTTCTGGGCCCCCATGACCGGTTAGCAGAACACCTTTCATTTGTGTTGGTAATGTCGACATTATTGGTTTTCCTCAATAAGTTTTTTAGCGATGTGTTGTGCTGTAGCTATGGCGTCATGGGCAATAATAGGCCAAGCACTAGTGATGCCTTCATGGAGCAAAAACAGATGCGTCGCGAGCTGGGGCTGCTGGCTAAGTTGCCCGAGAAGATCACGAACTTCACGCTTATGCCTAGCAACAGCTTGTTTAATATCATCATTCTCTGGAAATGCAGCGAGTGCGTTTAGCGACATACAGCCGTTGGGCGCGTCGTTATTCATCCAGCGTTCCAGCGTTTCAAAAGTGCCCAGAATACGTGTAGATCCATCGGTCGAAGATTGGTTAAGGAGCAGTGAAATGTATCGCTGATGGCGACAATTCAGGGCAGCAATGATCATCGCTTCTTTTGATGGATAATGTTTGTACAAGGTACGTAAGCTAACGTTACATGCGTCTTTTAACTGAGAGACACTGGGTTCTGCAAAACCATGCAAGCTAAATGCCTTCTCTAAATCGGCGGCGATTTGGTCTTTGAGCACCGTATTACCTTAAGTAGAATGAATATTCTACCCTATGGTAGAGGGAACGTTCTACTCTGTCAATGTCAGCCTTCGTATTAGGCGTTTAATGAGGCGTCTATTGAGATCTCTATGGCAAAGAGTAGCGTGAGTTTATGCGGCTTGAATGGCATAGCAAATTTCGAAGATTCTGTTGAATGGGAAGATATTGATGGATAGTAAGGTATTGATGAATAGTAAGATATTGAAAATTTGTTTGATGGTTCAGCATAAAACAAAAAAGCCACTGCGATGAAGAGGCAGTGGCTTTAGCACTTTATCAATATCTCACTTATTTAGCGTGATATTGAGGTGACGGCAATATTTAGTGAGCCGCTTCAGCCTGTACTGGAGCAGGGTTGCGGATTAGGTAGTCAAATGCACCTAAGCTTGCTTTTGCTCCTTCACCCATTGCAATGATGATTTGCTTGTAAGGAACGGTAGTTACATCGCCCGCTGCAAACACACCACTTAGGGTTGTGCTGTTATGAGCATCGATTTCAATCTCACCACGTGGCGAAAGTGCTACTTTTGATTCTTTTAGCCATTCAGTGTTAGGAACTAGACCGATTTGAACGAAAATACCTGCAAGTTCAACGGTTTTGATTTCGTCAGTATTACGATCTTTGTACTCAATACCTGTTACTCGAGTACCATCACCTAACACTTCTGTTGTTTGAGCCATCTTGATGATATCGATGTTTGGTGTTGCATTCGCTTTGTCGATAAGCACTTGGTCTGCTCGCAAAGTATCAGCGAATTCGAATACCGTCACATGCTCAACAATACCCGCAAGGTCGATAGCCGCTTCGATGCCGCTATTACCACCACCAATTACAGCGGTGCGCTTCCCTTTGAATAGTGGACCATCACAGTGTGGGCAATATGCGACACCCTTATTGCGGTATTCTTGTTCACCCGGTACGTTCATTGCGCGCCAGCGAGCACCAGTGCTTGTGATAACGGTACGGCTTTTTAATACAGCACCACTTTCTAGCGTAACGTGAGCATAACCATCTTCTGTATCTTCTGCGCCAACAATGTTTGCAGCTAATTGCTCGGTAATAATCTCAACGCCGTACTCTTTAACGTGCTCTTCAAGGCTTGATACCAGTCTTGGGCCCGTTGTTTCTTTCACTGAGATAAAGTTTTCAATCGCCATAGTATCCATCACCTGACCACCGAAGCGTTCCGCGACAATACCAGTACGTAGACCTTTACGCGCTGAGTAGATAGCTGCTGCAGAGCCAGATGGGCCACCGCCAACAACAAGGACATCAAAAGGTGCTGTTTCGTTAAGGCTAGCGGCTTTCTTTTCTGCTGCGCCATCATCAACTTTATTTAAGATTTCAGACAGTGACATGCGGCCTTGTCCGAACAGCTCACCATTAACATATACGCTTGGTACAGCCATGATATCGCGAGACTTTACTTCATCTTGGAATGCTGCACCATCGATCATGGTTGCATTAATTTTTGGATTGATGGCTGACATCATATTAAATGCCTGAACAACATCTGGGCAGTTCTGGCAAGATAGTGAGATAAAGATCTCAACATCTAATTCTTTGTCTAGAGATGCAATTTGCTCAATCACATCAGCTTCTAATTTAATTGGGTGGCCACCGCTGTGAAGTAGCGCCAATACTAGAGAGGTAAATTCATGACCCATTGGCAGACCTGCGAAGCCGATTGAAGTCCCTTTCTCTAGGTTTTTAACTTGCATGATAGGCTTGCGGCTACTTGCTGAATCATCACGTTCAACAATCACTTTGTCGCTAAGTGACGCAATGTCATTTGCTAAGCCTGAAAGTTTGTTAGCGGTCTCGCTATCATCAAGGCTAAGAACTAGCTGGACGTTTGTTTTTAGGTTTTCTAGGTATGCTTTAAGCTGCTGCTTCATTGCTTGATCTAACATAATCGTGCCTATTCTAAAATTTGTTGTTTGGGTATTTACTCATACCTTCTTGCTTAAAAAGGAAAATAAAATAGGTCGCAAGTAGGCAAGCATATTGGAGTCAGTATTTTTTGGGGTGGCACGCCCCCACCCTTTAGGATGTGGTGGAGGCATGCCTGTCGAACCGTCAGCTTCTATTTAATAGAGGCTTAACTTAGTCGGTCTTAGATTTTACCAACTAGGTCTAGAGAAGGAGCTAGTGTTTCTTCGCCTTCTTTCCATTTAGCTGGGCAAACTTCA
>JBHOGO010000062.1:0-27916 GCA_043421945.1 bacterium sp. HQB-150
GCCGTGTAAGACTTTTAGTTCCTGCTTTTGCTGGTTGGTTAGAGTCATTTTCATGGCTGATAGCATGATCTTCTCGTTGCAAAAAATCAAGCCCCTTCAATGATCACAGGTATATCGTAATATACACAAGTTTAATGACGGTCTAAGTATTATTATCTCACTGATATGATGTTTATTACTAACAAATAAAAAGCCTGTAGAAAATCTACAGGCTTTAATGAATGAAGTTGTCTTAATTTTAGTTTGGCAGACTAAAAGTACAAACTCTCATTTAAGTTTACTAAGCAGTAAAAACTAATATCAAGAATAAAATTTATAGCTAGATATATTAGAAGTTGTAATCGGCACCAACACGATATACGAACTCAGAAGTCCAGTCTTTGTCGCCATTGTGAATATTAGAGCGCTGATCGAGTTTTCGAATACCAACACGTAGGCGTAAGTTATTATCAAAGCGTTGAGATACTTCAACAGTGGTACGAACACGGTTGAAACCTGCATCACCACGGCTGGTATAACGTGGGTCATAAGACAACATCAGTTGTACGTCGTTAACTTTATAATAGAACTCATTTTTAAACGCCATCTGCCAGCGAGCATCACCAGCAGAGTCAACGTGATTGATATCAGTCCATTCTGGCGCAAATACCCATTCAAAATTGCCTTCACGAACGCGGTTTCTAAGACGAAGTTCACCACGCTCCGAGTTCATAGGGTCATCAACTTTTGAGTAGTGATCAAGACGGAAACGAACATCACGAAGAAGCCATTCTGGCAAGCCAAGCTTTGAAACTGTACCTTCTATACGATAACGAGTGTCCTCTGAGGATTTTGGAGCAGCATCATCAGAATCACGGTATTTAAAGTCAGCAGTAAAGTGGTCATTGAATTTATAACCTAAGTGAGATTCTAGACGGAATCTTGACGCGTTATCATCCTTTTTGGTACCAAATCGAATGTCACCAACAGTTACATGGAAGCCTGCCTCAACCGTATCTGTATATGCTTGGTCCCAAAAAACGTTACCTTTTTCTGCTAATGCTGTTGGTGCTGCCAGTGCTACTACAATACCTAATGCTAGTATTTTCATTTTTTCTTTATTCCCTAAGTGGTGATGTCCGTTGTGTTAATGTATGACAATAGGTTAGAGGGTCTCTGAACTAATTTCTGTGACTAAGTTCAATATAAATACTAACAATGTAGTATGATATAGATCACATGCGAAAATAAACCCTATTAAAACAACTACTTACATTATTATTTTTATAAGCAACATATGTTTGTATATTTATAATTGTGACGGTGAGCACTAATGATTGCTATTTATCATAAGGTTGTAACTTTTGGTTACAAATGGAGGTTGTTTTACTCTAAATATACTTAAATAAAGTTGTTAACTAAGTTATTTATGTTTTTGTGGCTTATATCACGGGTAAATTCACTAAATATGAAGTGATTCAAATTAATGCGCTCAGAGGTTAGATATGCTTCGGTTGTATTTTAGTATTGTACGACAATAATTAATTTGAAAAGGACATTCTCATATGAAGATTAAAACATTAGCTGGTTTTATCTGCTTAGCAACAGCGTTCGGTGCGAATGCTGCACCTCAATCACCAGCTGAGTTACTTGACCTTTCATGTTGGAAAATTACTTTACCTGTTTCATTAACGGGGGGTGATAAGCCTACAGAATTTTCAGAAAAAGAGATTTCAAGTGGTGCAAAGCATGATGACTACTTTTATGTCAACGAAGCAGCAGATGGTGTCGTGTTCCGTTCACCGATTGCCGGTGTAAGAACATCTAACAACACTAAATATATTCGATCAGAGCTACGTGAAATGATGCGTTGCGGTGATTCAGATATTAGCACTCGTGGTATGAATGGCAACAACTGGGCGTTCAGTAGTAATGTTTCAGAAGAGTCTCTCAAATCTGCTGCTGGTGTTGATGGTAAGTTGTCGGCAACATTATCCGTCGACCACGTAACAACAACAGGCGATATTTGGCAGGTAGGTCGAGTTATTATCGGTCAAATTCATGCACCTAAAGATGAACCGGTCAAAATTTACTACCGTAAAATGCCTGGTCACAACACGGGATCTGTTTGGATTACTCATGAACCCAAAGATGGTTATGACATCACCTTTCCAATGATTGGCCCAACGACGCCAAACTACTGGCGTCAGGGAGAGAAAAATGTACCAGCGTCATTCGATGATGGTATCGCTTTAGGGGAGAAGTTCTCATACGAAATCGATGTAGTTGGCTCTGACATGACCGTAACAATTAGTCGTGAAGGTAAAGATGACGTTGTACAAAAGGTTGATATGCAGAATTCAGGTTATGAGCTAGAAGATCAGTGGATGTATTTTAAAGCTGGTGTATACAATCAAAACCGTACCGGTGATGCAGATGACTATGTACAAGCAACATTTTATGACTTAAAGGTCAGTCATGACTAATTAATTTCGGTATTAGCCATTAGTAACGGCAGCTCTAATTATATTGTTGCCGCTTTCTATCTTAGATAATACAAAATTATAATAATTATATGTGAATATGTTCGGCATAAGAAGATAATTCGCTGCGTTAATTTAGTCGTAAAGACACAATTATTTATTACAGATAATTGAAGTGGGAACTTTTTAAATCAAGGTTTATTTACCCTGTATTGTTTTTTTAACCGCTTTGCTAGCTTACTTTGTTGAAGTTTGAACAGGATCATAAAAGTTAGTCATTACCAGTTTAAAAAAGCTACAGTGGTCAAATATCCTTGCTAAAAGGATTCCTTTTAGGTCTTTGGTTTTATAATAATACAATTAGTCAGCAGTGCTGTTGCTGCCAATTGAATTGCAAAAGGAATTGAATAATGTCGGGTGTTTTGCTAAATAGCGTCGTAAAGTCTTACGACAAAACAACGGTTGTACATGGTATTAATCTAGAAATAGCACCAAAAGAATTTGTTGTGCTTGTTGGGCCATCGGGGTGTGGTAAGTCAACAACATTGCGTATGCTAGCGGGTCTAGAAGAAATTAGTGGTGGCGACATCACAATTAATGATCGCATTGTTAATAACGTCGCACCAAAGGATAGGGACGTTGCAATGGTATTCCAAAACTATGCACTTTATCCTCACCTTACTGTTGCGGAAAATATTGCTTTTGGCCTCAGAATTCGTCGTGTCCCTAAAGATGAAATAACTAAGACAGTTGCTGATACCGCTGAAATATTAGGTCTTACTGAGTTATTAGAACGCCGTCCAGCTGATTTATCTGGTGGTCAACGTCAACGGGTCGCAATGGGCCGAGCGATTGTTCGTCACCCTAAAGTATTCCTTTTTGATGAACCTCTTTCGAACCTAGATGCGAAGCTTCGTACTCAAATGCGTGCAGAGATTAAACGTCTGCATAGCCGCTTAGGTGTAACCAGCGTCTATGTGACGCATGACCAAGTCGAAGCGATGACTTTAGCAGACCGTATCGTCGTAATGAGCAATGGCCGCATTGAGCAGATAGGTACGCCTATGGAATTGTTCAATAGTCCAAAAAATACTTTTGTAGCGACATTCATTGGTTCTCCTCCGATGAACTTAATCGAAGCAACGGTTGATTATGAAGATGCTCAGTGGGTCGCTAAATTTGGTGACAATGTTTGTGCATTGCCACACTTACCTCAGTTAATTCAAGGACAAGAGGTGTTGATTGGTATTCGACCTGAGTATACCGACATTGAGCCTAAGCATGATTCTAGTGCTATTAGAATTAACCTTGAACTCGTTGAAACATTAGGCTCAGAAGCGCTACTTCATTGCCATTTCGATGAGCGACGTTTTGTTACTAAGGTTGAAACAAACGGCAAAATTGATCACCTGAATAATGTATCCACACTTTACTTCCGCCGTGAAGCGATCACTGTGTTTGATAAGAATACGGGCGAAGCTTACGTCGCTGAAAGCAACCACGCATAAGGAAAGAATGATGAGCAGCGCAGACAATCCGCTTGGCAGCCGAACACCACCTTCTGTGAGATTGCAAGAAAAGATGCACAGAAAGACCGTGTGGTTCATCGAGCACTTAAAAAGAGAGTGGCAATTATATTTGCTTCTTGCCCCGACGATCATTTGGTTTGTACTTTTCCTTTATAAACCGATGTATGGTCTTCAAATTGCTTTTAAAGACTACAGTGTCTTTCGAGGTATTCAAGGTAGTCCATGGGTAGGGTTTGAGCACTTCCATACCTTATTTGAAAATGAACAGTTTATTCGTGCGATTCGTAACACAGTGATGATCAGTGGCGCTAGCCTTATCTTCGGCTTCCCTGTACCGATTATCCTCGCACTAATGTTCAATGAGGTACTGAACGCCAAATTTAAGCGAACAGCACAAACGATTGTATATTTGCCGCACTTTATCTCAGCGGTAATTATTGCAGGTATTGTTATTACGGCATTCTCGCCATCAACGGGTGTTATTAACTTAGCATTAAATGCACTAGGGTTTGATTCCGTTTACTTCTTAACAAGACCCGAATGGTTCAGAACGATCTTTGTTGGTACAGGTATTTGGCAGGAAGCTGGCTTTAACTCCATCGTTTTCCTTGCAGCCATTGCAGGTGTTAACCAATCATTGTACGAATCTGCAGTTGTTGATGGGGCTTCACGTTGGCAGATGATGTGGAGAATTACACTACCGTCTATTATGCCGACAATCCTCATCATGTTGATTATCCGTATTGGTAATATTCTCGAAGTTGGCTTTGAAATGATTATCATGCTTTATCAACCTGCTACTTATGAAACGGCCGATGTTATTAGTACGTTTATTTACCGCCAAGGTTTACAAGCTGCTAAATATGATTTGGCTGCGGCCGCAGGCCTATTTAATGCCGTTATCGCCTTTATCCTCGTTATGATGGCTAACACCATCAGTAAGCGAGTCTCAAGAACCTCACTTTGGTAAGGAAACCGAATGTCTATTGCAGCCAATATGAATCTCTATTCTCGAGGGGATAAGGCATTTGTCTACTTGAACATGTTTCTTGTAGGTATGTTCACAATCAGTACCCTCTATCCGTTTATTTACGTCGCTTCTCTATCAATGAGTGCAGGTACAGCAGTAACTGCGGGGCAGGTAGTATTAACTCCGGTAGAAGTCACCTTCGCCGCCTATGAAAAGGTATTATTTGATCCAGACTTCTGGAATGCATATAAAAATACGTTCATTTATACCATTGGCGGTACATTAACGAGCTTAATTATTATCATTCCTGGTGCTTACGCATTATCACGTCCTCAATTACTAGGGCGTAAATATTGGAACTTAATGATTGCATTTACCATGTGGTTTAATGCCGGAATGATTCCATTCTTCCTTAATATGCGTGACTTAGGGCTACTTGATAGCTATATCGGTATTATCATCGGTTTTGCTTGTAATGCCTTTAATATTATTCTACTGCGTAACTTCTTTGAAGCTGTACCAACTTCATTCGAAGAAGCGGCGCGAATGGATGGTGCAAATGATTTTCAAGTACTTTGGAAGGTCTTCGTTCCACTCGCTAAGCCTGCCATTGCGACGGTAACACTGTTCTGTATCGTTGCCCGCTGGAATGGCTTCTTCTGGGCAATGGTATTGCTCCGTGATGAAAACAAAGTACCGCTACAAGTTTACTTACGACAAATCATCACGCAATTAACCGATGATGACACATTCAATAGTACGTTGATGACAGCAGCTTATTCTTTCGAAACAGTCAGTGCGGCAATTATGATCTGTTCGATTATTCCAGTGCTACTTGTCTATCCATGGATTCAAAAGCATTTCAACAAAGGAATCATGTTAGGTGGCGTTAAAGAATAGCGCTCTCTAAACCGATAATAAAAGGGATGAATGATGAAAAATCTAACAAAAAGTACTCTAGCTCTACTCGTTACTTCGATTGTTTCTGCACCTCTAATGGCAACAGACTTTAAAGTAACCGATGAACCATTGAAGCTGAATATTCACCTACACCAAAAGCGCTTTGTCTATGACAATAATTGGCCGGTAGAGAAAGAAGCAGCAAAAATGACGAACGTTCACTTGAATAACGTTGCATCGATGGCAACTACAAACAGTGAAGAATCGTTTAACCTACTTATCGCTTCGGGTGATCTCCCTGATATCGTTGGTGGGTCAAGTATTCAACAGAACGCTAACCGTTATGGTCCTGAAGGTGCATTTATTCCGTTGAATAAATACATTGATGAGCATGCGCCAAACATTAAAGCGTTTTTCGATGAGCACCCAGATGTTGCTGCCTCAATCAAAGCGGCAGATGGCAATACCTATTACATTCCTTACTTGCCAGATGGGAAAATCGGTCGTGGCTACTTCATCCGTCAAGACTGGTTAGATAAGCTTGAATTAGAAGTGCCGAACACTGTTGATGAACTCTATGATGTGTTGGTTGCATTCCGTGACCAAGATCCAAACGGTACAGGCAAAAAAGATACGATTCCTGTCTTTATGCGTCACTGGGAAGAACTGATCCGTATGGTGACGTTATGGGATGGTCGTACATCTGGCTCTGATGTTTTCCATGACTTCCACGTTTTTGAAGGTGAAATTCGTCACGGTTATGTTGGGGAAGGCTACAAAGAGGGTATTAAGAACCTTGCACAATGGTACAAAGAAGGTTTGATTGACCCTGAAGTCTTTACTCGAGGAAGTCGTTCACGTGAATACTTACTATCGAATGACCTTGGTGGTATGACACATGATTGGTTCGCATCGACTGCAGGTTACAATGACTCTGTAGCAGACCAAGTTCCTGGATTCTCGTTTAAGGCATTCGCGCCACCAGCGAGTATTTCTGGTCAACGTGTCGAAGAGCACCAACGTGCGCAAGTTAAGCCAGATGGTTGGGCAATTTCTTATACCAATAAGAACCCAATTGAAACTGTTAAGTACTTTGATTTCTGGTTTACCGAAGAAGGTAAGCGTTTAGCGAACTTCGGCGTAGAAGGTGAAACATACGACCTTATCGACGGCAAAGCGATATTCAAAAAGGAAATCCTAGAGTCTGATACACCAGTCAATGCATACCTATGGTCGATTGGTGCTCAAGTACAACGTGGTTTCCCTATGGACTTCGATTACGAGCTGCAATGGTCAAATGAGCACGCACTAGAAGGTATAGAGCTTTATGAGAATGGCGACTTCTTATTAGAACCATTCATGGGCGTTGCTCTAAACGCAGAAGAGAAAAATACTTACGACAGAAACTGGGTAACAGTACGAGACTACATGCTAGAGATGCAACAAGCATGGATCTTGGGCTCTCGTGATATTGAGGAAGATTGGGATCATTACCTAAGTCAAGTTGAGCGTATGGGCTTCAGCCAAGTACTGAGCGTCATGCAATCAGCGTATGATCGTGCATATAAGAGTTAATGAGTAAATAGGTTTCTATTGCTCGTGTAATTTGCACAGTCGACATCACAATAGATGTTAGAACCGATAAACCAGCCACTGCTCAGTGGCTGGTTTTTCTTTTTTTGGGGGAAATATAGGTACATAAAATGAGATATTGTTCACTCAAACCCCTTCCCAAAGTGTGCTGTTGCATAAGCGCGTTGTGCATTTAATGGCTACAATTATTTATGTTGCTATGCGTAAATTCCCGCGTGAGATGAAGTGACTGAGAAGATTCAATTTCCACTTAATTGAGTAACCATATGCCACTGGATAACACACTCTATCGAAAAATGAATGCTAAGCAGTTGTTATTACTGTTTATAGTCGTTATGTCATCAATGCTTTTAGCGACTGGTTTCGCTGTCTTACACTTTTTTAGCCAACCTGCTATTGAACGTTTTCAGCATAAAACGGCAGAAATGGAAGTCAAGGCTGTCACATCATACTTTGAAAAGTACTTGTCTGAAGAGATTGAGATTGCTGAGCAGATCGCTGAATCGAGCATATCGACCAATATTGTAATGGGTAGTCTCGTTAGCTCTTCTTCTATTAGTGACTATTTTGATGGTTCCGCTGTGTTGTCAACACGTCCACACATCGCTTATGTCGACATCGCAAGTGATATTGTTTTTTCAGACTACTCATTACCTCTGAGTGCCATTCAGCCAGACATTGATCAAGTATTAAATGAAAAGAGCGATGTGAAAGTCAGCTTTCATTTAGAGCAAGACAAATTGTATCTCTTTACCATTGTACCTATCGCTTACGGTGGCTATGTTGAAGGTGTACTGGTTACGCGGCGTCTATTTGACGAGAGTATTGAACTTTCATTTATTGTTGATCGTCATGATCGTGCATTGTCAGTCATACCGATCAACCGAAATGACGTCTCAGCAAGTGCCGATATGAGTGTTTGGTCTGTGGAGAATATTAATATTAGAGAGGGGATCTCCCTTAAGTACTTTATCAGTAAAGAGAGTCTTGCTGAGCAGTCGAAAACACTGATTAATTCAATGGGTATAGCATTGCTTATCGCGATAGCAATCTGCTTTCTCGGTGTTTACTATTTTGGTGACCTTCTTCTCGTTCAACCATTTGCTGATTTGGAAAAATCAGAATCTGCGTTGAGTAAAAAGACAGAAGCCCTAATCCACAGTGAAAGAGAACAAAAAAAATTAGCTAACGTTGCTCGCTTTACCAAAGACACCATCGTTATCACTGATGAGCTTGGTATTATCGTTTGGGTGAATGACTCATTTGAACAATTAACCGGGTACCTTTTTGACGAAGTTATTGGTCAGCGCCCCGGTGACTTATTGCAGGGGGAAAAAACGGACCCCTTTACTATTCAATTGATTGCAAAAGCATTGAAAGAGAGAAGATCAGTACGTGCCGATCTTATTAACTATGATAGGGCAGGCCAAGAGTACTGGATTGACCTTGATATAGCGCCTGTGTATGGAGATGATGGCACGTTAACAGGTTTTATCTCCGTTGAACGTGACATCACCAAACAGAAGGCAGATCAGCAGGCGATGTTGGAAGCATTAGATAGAGCAAAAGAGGCCGATAGAGTAAAGTCACAATTCCTAGCGAGCATCAGCCACGAAATCAGAACCCCAATGAATGGCGTGCTAGGTACTGTACAGTTATTAAATGATACCGCGCTGGATAACTACCAGGAAGAGCTAACAGAAAACTTGAGTGACTCGGCAAATTATATGATGTCATTGCTCAATGATGTCCTCGACTATTCGAAAATTGCAGCAGGGAAATTGGATTTCTTTATTGAAGAGGTCAAGGTTGCCGATATTGCCAGCTACATACAGTTTAATTTAAGTTCGCAATGTGAGAAGAAAGGGCTAGGGTATTATGTCGATAACCAAATCCCAGAAGACATATTAATTTTGACCGACAAGGTCAGAGTGAACCAAATATTGCTTAACCTTGCGAATAATGCCGTTAAATTCACCAGTAAGGGCAAAGTTACCGTTACGCTGGCTTTAGCACCAGTAGATAAAAATGTATCATCTGACAATGAAGATCAGCGATTATTACTTCGTGTTGAGGATACTGGCATTGGCATTAGTGATGAAAATCAGAAGGCTATTTTTCAACAGTTCCAGCAGATAGATGATAGAGCAACTCGAGAGTATCGTGGCTTAGGTTTGGGGCTAACGATTATCAAGATGATTTGTGACAAGTTAGAAGGGCGAATTCATGTTGAATCAGAATTAGGCAAAGGCTCTATATTTACGGTTGAGTTAGATGTGTCAGTGGTTAATAACGGGGCTTGTGCTGTCGTGGAAGATCTTCCTGCCTATGAAGGGCAAGGGAGACACATTCTTATCGTCGATGATGATAGAGTTAATGGTTTTGTTTTAGCGATGATGTTGAAGAAACGAGGCTTTGTTACAACTATCGCAATGGATGGGTTTCAAGCATTAGAAAAGATTGAGGATAAGCCATATTCATTAGTGATTATGGACAATAACATGCCGAAAATGGATGGTGTTGAAGCGACTCGGCGTATTCGAGCATTAGAATCTCCCATTTCCGATGTACTTATTTTTGGCTTTACTGCGGATGCGCATACCGACACAACGATTAATATGATGGAAGCCGGATGCCAAGATGTGTTGATTAAGCCGTTAAAAGAAGAAAGGCTTGACCAAATCCTGCATCAATTTGATCATCGATTGGATGTGGTTGCTTCTTCGACAAGCTGATATAAAAAAGCCTCGGAATCGAGTATACAGTAAAAACCATGTCCATTTACGTGTGAGTGAGTGACAACCCTTTACTGGCAATGCTTCTTGTGGATCTGTAAAGCGTACATACTGTGTATATTGGTGTGTACGCTTTTTTATCCCTGAAGGCTTAGCAAGGCGATGGCATCACTGCGTGAAACCATCACCCTGCCAAAAGGGTATTTAAGGGAAATGATGGTAAAGTAAAATAATAAAGCCACTCGTGACGCTCGCACAGCTCACTACTCGCTAGGCATTTATGATTTTTCTTGACCATCGGACAGCAGCTCTTTCAGATAGCTATTCCGCTTATGAGAGTGACTAGGTGCCTCGGTGATCTGCCTCATGTCATCGCGACTACCAACGATATGGATTTCACTTTCAGCTCTCGTGATTGCCGTATAGAGCCATGCTCTATCGACTATTCTGCCTTTTTGCAGCGCAATGATGATGCGTGGAAACTGTGAGCCTTGGGCTTTATGTAGGGTGATTGCGTAACCTAGCTCCATGCAGTCGAGAACAGATTGCGTTATCTCGACCTTTTCACCTGTATCTAGCGTCACTTCACCGTAACTATCCCCAGAAGGTTTGGTACTGGTTAGTGTGCCAAGTGAGCCGTTCTGAATGCCTTTGTCGTAATGATTCTGCGTGAATAACACCGCATCATTGAGGCTAAGTGGCAGAAAGAACTTGTCACCATTGATTTCGAACTCAAGGCTGGCGCTATCTGGGTTAACGACTTGCTGGGTGAGCTTATTGATTTCTGATACGAGTGCCTTGGTTGGAGCCATGACACGACTGCTATCAGGGAATTCTTGGTAAAGCTCGCAACAGACTTTGGCAATGTCTGTTTTACTGGTTTCGTGAAAGTGTATTGCACCTGTAGTTAATTGTTCAGGCATCACACCTTGATTAATGAGCTTTGAATATTCGGGGATACCCGTTGAACCTTCCTGTCTCTTGACGATATCTAGCATCGTATTAGCCACCGTTTTTGCTTCAACGATGTCTGCCAACACCTTGCCGCAGCCGATTGGTGGAAGTTGGTCGGGGTCGCCAGTGAATATCAATCGTACAGAGGGGTGAATGTGATTTACTAGGCGATACATAGTTGGCAAGTCAATCATGCTTGCCTCATCAATCACCAGTAGGTGATTGGGCTTATCGACACTGGGTTCAATGGGGTCTTCACGCAGCAATTTGGCAATGGTTGAGGTAACAAAACCGATGGACTCATGAAGTCTCATTGCGGCACGACCACTGAGTGCAACGGCGTGTATTTCAAACCAAAGTTGATGGTAAGCCCTGAGCGCTGTTCTGAGTACCGTTGTCTTGCCTGTTCCTGCACCACCTGTAATACAACTTACCGAATTATCCAGACACGTTGTTACGGCTTCGATTTGTTTACTGGTTAAGTCGTAGGGAAGCTCCGCAGCCGCAGAGCAATACGCAGCATTGGCGTTTTCATCAAACAAGTCATTTCGCTTAATCAGTGTATTTAGCCGTTTGGCAACGACACTTTCCATCAGAAGTTGCGCCGTTGGATGGTAGGCTCCTGTATCGGGATTTAAAATATACTGAGCTTTATCATGACCTGATTGGAACGCCTGAGTGACCAGTGTTTTGTCTTTCAATAGTTTGTTGAGGTAAGGGCGCACATTAGCATGGGTGGTATAGGTGTGACCTTTTTCAATCTCCTTGCGAATCGCCATTTCTAGAGCAGCGCTGAGCCTTCTTGGGTCATTCTTCGTAACATCGCTCTTAAAATCCGTTACCCTGATAATATCTTCAATGGCACTGAACGAAAGACCAAAGCCCATCAAAGCATAAGGATTATCCTTAATTACCTCTATGGAAGCTTCACCGTGATGCTTGAGCAGCCGTTGCTGCACACTAGCGGGGATTTTGTGCTCACTCATCCAGTTGCAATGCGCAAGATTTTTATACTTGGCGTACCCTTTAAAGAGTGCTTCCACTGAATCTTCACTCAGAATCGATGTCAGGCGCTTTCTGGTCTCTGGGGTGTCATTTCTCAGTGTGGCATGGAAGTCTTTACCCAAGAGCTGCCAGAGCGCTCTAGCTTTGCTTTCGCCAATACCCTTGAAGTCACTTTCTCTGGCGATAAAGCGTATCAGTTGCTCACCTGTTTCGGGTAAAGTGCATTCAATATGCTTGGGTGATTCATAAGTGTGCTGCTGCATTACATAATCACCCATCTCCATATTTTCTATCTGGCGAGCGCCTTTGACAGACCAATACTGACCCAGCGTTGGAAGCACAGGGATGCTATCGGGGTCGGCTTTGATGGTGACGTAATACATCCCACTATTGGTTTTGTAAGAGTCTTTCGCCAGCGGTACACCGCTGAATATCACCATCTTGGTCGAGCGATAAGGGATACTGGTGACACGCATTTGGTCTTCATGCAAAGCGGTATTCATCGTGGCATCAACCCCATTTCGGATAAGGTTTCAGATAGCTCACCAAAGCGCTCAAGTCGCTTTTCAAGCTCCTTGACCTTGGCTTTCAATTCAATGTTCTCAGCTTCTAATGACGACACCCGCTTTGAATCGAGAAGCTTTCGATTTGCTGTGTTGTCGTAGGCTTGAGGTTTGCCCTCGTTTTTCTTGGCAGCTTCCGTAAGAGGTGGCAGCACACCTCTATCGCGTAACTCGCCCTCTAG
Organism: bacterium sp. HQB-150; assembly: GCA_043421945.1. Lineage (GTDB taxonomy): Bacteria > Pseudomonadota > Gammaproteobacteria > Enterobacterales > Vibrionaceae > Thaumasiovibrio. Next base: position 12,894 of record JBHOGO010000062.1, read on the forward strand.
TGCTTTGAGTGATTTTTTGAGAGCGGGATTTTGGTTTAAAGCCGATTTGCCGCAACCCACACCTTTAGCAACTTCTATGCGGTTAAGCTGACCTCTGAACACGATTTGTTTAAAATCATTATCCGTCTGTGTGGCTTTCCAGACTTCAAATGCCTCAAGGTTTTGTTGCGCTTTCTGCTGCCCACTTGCCATTAGTCATCTACCTCGCCCAATAGTTTGCGAAGTCCCGTGACAAAGCCTCTTGGGAAGACTTCGCTGTTGTATTCCAAGTCTTTTACCTGACCCGCTTGGGTGTATTGCCAGTTGTTTGCCTCCATGCATTCATCAGAAATGGCATACGCTAAGGCTTTTTTCTCTGATTCGGTGAGTACGCCTGATAGGGATGGCAGCACTTCCACGCTTGGTTCTGCGGTGGTGTCAAACTGGCGCACAGGGCGTTTGTCGATGGTAATATTGGCGTGTTGCTTGAGCAAATTAACCTCTTTGCGGTAACGGTTACGCTCGGCAATGATTTGACCAAACAAGGCGCGTACCGCAGGGTCTGGGATGCGCTCTAACAGTTTATTATCCGCAGGGATGGATTTAGACCGTGAGGTGTTCGATAGCGGTTTTTTGGTACTGGTATTGTACTTTGCCGCCCATGCTTCGATGAGTGTTCGGTAGTGCTTGTTACGGGTAGCACGCAAAGCCTCATACGCCAATCCGCCATTTTCGGCAGAAACTCGCCCAATTTGCGTAATGGAGAAATCGCGCTGACCTGATTCCGCATAGGCTTTCAGCGTGTCGTTGAGCTTATCGAGGTTTTGCTGCGTGCGAGGTACTTTGCCTTCTTTTAAGTCAGCCAAAATGACATCAATATCAAGTTCCATTAATCCTCCAATAAGTTCGGTAGTGCGATGCCATCTAGATTAATGGCTTTACCAGTCAGTGCATGAATCCCCTGAGAGAGCAGCTTTTTATCAGTCAGGTATTCACCCGCTTCGATGTAGTTCGCCACCTTGCGGTAACCCTCAAGCTTGTCGTTAGGGTCAGCGATTTTCGCCATCTGACGCAGCATGGCATTGGCAGCGATGAGCTGTTGTTTGTCGTCCATTTCCATGAAAATCGGCTCAAAGCCTTTTTTCATCAGCACACGGCTAAGTTGGCGTGAACGCTTTTCAATGGCAGGTGTTTTACGCAGCTCGTCTTGCAAATCGGGGTAGAACTCTGCATCATCACAAAGCAGTGATAGATGCAGTAACTCTGAGTCGGTTTCGATAAACTTCAAGGCATGGCTGACATCTTGCTCAGAGCCAACCGCAATCAGTTTATCTTTAGTGTCATCTTCATTTCTTGCTTCTTCGACACGAATGATTTTATGGATAAGCTCAAAACACGCTATCCAGTCTTTGGCATATTCATCGGCTTCAACTTGCTGTTTTTCATAGCGGCGCTGTAGGGCTTGCAGTTCACCGTGCTTGATAAACGGCTTACCTTGCTCTTCACAAAAGAACTGTTCGTCTTTCAACGCTTCCAACTCCCCCTCAATTTCCCCGGATAGGTTAGCCGTCTGATGCGCTTTGTAACTCAGTTGATTGAAGTGGGCATTGAGTGCAGGAAGGTAGCGTGCCTCGGTAATAAACCAGCGGCAGCGAGGGCAGTTTTCAGGGCCATGTGGCACGCTAGCATAAATGCGACTGGCAGCCCCTTTTGAATTATTAAGCAACGCACCGCCGTTCCAGCAACCACCCAGAGTGCTGACTTCATCCGATTTGACGGTGTTACCACCGACCAAGCAAAATCCACACGAGCGTTCTTCCCAGCCTATCGGATTGCGGTTAGCAAGCGCTGCCTGAATACTGTCATCGCTGTGATACGCCATCTTGCATTGGATTTGCTCCATTGAGGCATCTTTAAGGAAGTTGCGTACCGATTGCTTGGATTTGGCATCTAGCTCTCCATGTGCCTCACTCATTTTCTCTGCCATCACCGATGGGGTAATTTTGTTGTAGTAGATGGTCATCAACAAGTGCGTATGTCCCGCTAGTAATTTAGAAATCACGGGTAATGGCAATTGCGTGTCCATCGTATACGCCGTGATGAGCGAAACACGCAAACTGTGCAGAGGAAAGATTGTGGCAACCTTAGCATTTTCTGTGGTTCCCTCTGGGTAATCCACGACCAGTTTTAAGCGCTCGCCATTATCTAGGGTATTGTTTTGTTCAGCGAGTTGGTTTTCTAACGCCAATAGGAGTTGATACCAGAAAGGCGCTATATTTGCGTCACCTGCAATTGGTTTATGTTTATCCTCTCCACTTGCAGAAGCATCACGAAACAAAAAAGCAGTCTCGCCCATACTTTCTAGCTGTGTTTTCGATTTTTTCTTGCCAACATGCTTTTTGAGCAGCGTGCTGCAATCGGTAGGTTTTGTAATCGGGTTGTATTTTTCTTGCCAGTTGCGCAGTTTTTTCAGCCAGTACAGCACTTCTTCGTTCTGCCAAGGGATGATGTAACCCCGCTCCAATTCTTCTTTGTTTTGGTCGGCAGTTTTGTTGGTGTTGATGTATAGACCTGTTGAATACAGTCCTGTCATGGTGTCGTGGATTCGGCGGAAGACGCCTTTTCCGAACGGGCGTTTTTCACTACCAAGTGCAAAACCATGTTGGGTATTCACAACCCATTGACCTTGCTCATAGCGCCATGTATCGGCTTCACCACTGTCCAACATACGCACCTGATAGGTACGAAGCGGTAGGTGTAGTTTCATGAAAATAACCATCGCTTTAACAGGTGACCAGATTTGATGGACAGTGATTCTTTGATTTTTGCGAGTCACTTCTTTTCTGCGCCACACACAATCAGGGTCGGTTTTATCAATCAGCTCTGGCTCGACATCAAACCAATTACCTCCTGCCTGCTGCGCCCATGCCCAGTGTTTGAAATGGCGGTAGTGATAAGCTGGAAGCAAGGATTCATCGTTCTTGAGGTTTTGCTCAATGACGGTCAGTTCGGTTTTATCAGGCAACGGACAGAGGATTTGGCGCAAGTCCTGAATGCAACGATACGGCAGAGGGTTGCGCACAGTTTCTGTACCAGAACCTTGCACTTTGATTTTGCTGAGAGGGTTTTGAACTAGTGGGATTAGCTTTCCATGGTCATCTTCCTCGGAGAACACCTTTTCGATAACAAAGTCGATGAAGTGGCAAGGTTGATTAACATATTTGGTTATGGTTGTAGGGTGTTGGACTGTTTTTTTAACTATGGCTTCTAGCTCTTCACTTGAAGATATATGCCCGTTATAACCTCTAAAAAAGGATTCTACATTATTGACTGCATAAGGCACACATTCAATGAGGTAAGATTCAAAGAAGCGACTCAAGGCGCTAATCTTTTCTGTCAAACCAGATGTCTGTGTAGACACCCACTCCGCTGCCAGTTCCTGCCATTGCTGCCACTCAGGGCCAAGCGAGGTGAGCATCCATGAGAAGGTTAAATCCGATGAGCGTCCGTCATGTTTTTTGCCTTTATTCGCCATTACTTATCTCTCAGTTTTGGATGCTTGCCAGTGAAGTACCCCTGTGGGTCGATGTCATCAAAGCCATTTTCAACCAGTGCTTTCCAGTCGAGTGCTTTGACTTTGGATTCAGGGTTTGCCAGTTGCAGTGTCGCTTGGGTCAGTTCGTCAGAGATTTCTTTCTGACCTTTGCCTGTGTAGGGGATTTGTGAGTCTAGGGACTTATGGTGCATACAGCGTCGAATCACCAAAGGGTTCAGACCTGAACACTCTAGTCGTCTGCCGTAATTATGTCGGTGCCCGTGAGGGTCTTTGCCTTCTGCCTTGTTTGGTTCTAAACCTATGCGCTTCAAGCCGTTAGCGTAGTTATCATGAAAAGCGTTGATGGTGTAAGGATTGCCTAATGCGCTGTGATGAAACGAAATAAACGCATAAGGATGGTGACAGTCGATGCTGGCACGGTACTTTTGATAGTTTTTCCAAAGTGACATAAACACTTTGCCATAGTCGGTTGGAAACCACTGAACCTGTATGTAGTTGTCTTTATGGTCAACCACACGACATTTCCAACCGAGATGCGCGGTGCCTTTCATGCGCTGGCGAGGGATACGAGCATACTTTTCTTTTAAGTACGTCTCTCTATTTTGATTTTTAGAACGAACTTCAGAGTCACTTGGCGCTTTGCCATCGACTTCATTGTAAATTCTAACGATTGCACTATCTGGGTTATAGGGATCTTCAAACACATCTGTCACCCAAAGGGTTAAAGCCTCGCTTTCGCGTAGTCCGCCACCGTGCATGAGTAGGAGTATTAATTTGTCCCTGAGTGCCACTCGTGGATCAGTTGCGCCACCAATACCGTTCATATAAAAATCTTCCCAATGCTTTTCAGGAAAGGCGATAGCATCATCCTCGGTTTTGGTGAGTGGTGTGCGCCCCTTAATAGTTCGCGCTTTACGGATGGTTTTATTGACGGTCTTATCTTCGATATGACCAAGGAAATCGTTTTGGTTTTTGCGATACCATGCAGCGTAATTTAATCGCTGCTCATGCGGGGTAGCATCACGCAAGGGATTCATGGACGCAGTGCCGTGCTTGTTTGCCAACCAATCTGTGAATGCCGTCAATCGATGAATATGCTTATTCACGTTACTGGTTGAACTTGGCACCCAATACAAACCTGATGGGTCAAGTCCATCCTCACCAATCGTTCCTGTATACAACCGCTTAGAAAAGGTCTGAAAGAGTAACTTCGGATCGTCAAACAATCCTCTATTTGCTTCCATATAATCCAGCAACAAGGACACCGCTTGAAGAAATCCATTCATGACGGAGTTACTCACCCCGTCCGCCTCTAGCTTGAGTAGGTAGTCCGTGACCGTACCTAACTCTCCTTGCTCAGTTAGCAAGATAGGCAGTTGGCTTTTGATGCCCGTATTGTCCTCTACAATCGTCGCTCTGACTTTTACTGATGACAAATTATGCTTTCCTTATACATATCGTACACATTATTGACTATATACCTACGTCGTGAATTGTGCAATAAAAAGGCAGATTTCTCTGCCTTAATACACAATATACACCCTTTAAGTTACTATATATAAGGAATCGAGGCTTTTTTGTCTAAGGGGAAGCGTTACAGGTTTCTACTTGATTAACAGATAACTTTAATCGCTAATCCACCTTGGGAGGTTTCACGGTATTTCGCGTTCATATCTTTGCCCGTTTCTAGCATCGTTTCGATCACTTTATCAAGTGACACACGAGGGTCAGATGAACGGCGTAATGCCATACGAGTAGCATTAATCGCTTTAACGGCAGCAATACCGTTGCGCTCAATACAAGGTACTTGAACTTGCCCAGCAACCGGATCACAAGTTAGCCCTAAGTTGTGCTCCATCGCAATTTCAGCAGCCATACATACTTGCTCAGGACTACCACCCATGAGCTCAGCAAGACCCGCCGCAGCCATTGAACAAGCAACACCAACTTCACCTTGGCAACCAACTTCAGCTCCAGAAATAGAAGCGTTACGCTTATAAAGACCACCAACAGCACCAGATGCAGCGAAATAACGAATATATTGTTCTTCGTTAACTGGCTGAATGAATTTGTCATAGTAAGCAAGCACAGCTGGGATAATGCCACACGCACCGTTTGTGGGTGCGGTCACTACACGACCGCCAGCAGCATTTTCTTCGTTAACAGCAAACGCGTACATATTTACCCAGTCAACCACTGTCATTGGATCTGAGCTCAAGCGCTCATTCGTTTCAAGTTGCTGGCGTAAACTTGCTGCACGGCGTGGAACACGAAGTGGACCAGGTAGTAGGCCTTCAGTGTTCATACCGCGCTCCATACACTCTTGCATGGTGTTCCAGATCTTCGCGTACTGCGTTTTGATTTCATCTGGAGTTTGGAACATACGCTCGTTAGCCATGACTAACGCACTAATTGAGATAGCGTTGTCTTTACATTGCGAAATTAGCTCTTGCGCAGATGTAAAATCATATGGCACTTGTGTGGTAACTTCTTCTTCAACACCAAAGTGCTCTTCATCGACGATAAAACCACCACCGATAGAATAATATGTTTTTGAGAATACTTTTTTGTCGTCAACCCACGCGTGGATTTGCATACCATTTTCGTGTAACTCTAGGTTATGGCTATGAAAATTCATGCCACCATCAAGAGGGAAAGCAACAGTATGTTCGTTGTCGCCGATCACGAGAGTTTCAGTTTCTTCAACGTTTTTGATAAAGCCAGGAATGCTATCGATATTAACGGTATCAGGCAGGTTATCTGCTAGACCCATAATGATTGCGATATCGGTATGGTGACCTTTACCAGTCAGTGAGAGTGAGCCGTATACGTCAACGGTTAACTTCGTTACAGACAGTAGTTGGTTAGAAGCGCGTAAGTCATCAAGAAACTCTTTACCAGCTTTCATTGGACCAACGGTGTGAGAACTGGAAGGACCAACACCAACTTTGTAAATGTCAAAAACACTGATCATGCGTAGAACCTCAGGTAGAGGGAGCAGTCGGAACTCGAGCCCGAACTGTCGTTATCTTTATTACTCATCCCCTATCCATGGAGAGAACTCAGAAATTACAAAGAGCAGGTGACTATTTGAGTCTATCCCTGCTCTTTATCTTTAATGTTATTTTACGTGACTTTTATGATATTAAAACAATCAAATTGTATCTTTTATACATCAGCCACTGTAAAGGTGCTTAAAAGCAGTGATTTCTATAGCACCATGCCGTAAATAACAGATGAAATAGCTGCGACACCACAAGCTGCAGTAAATACTTGAGCCGGTAACGAGGTACGGTACTTCGCCATTGCTGGTACTTTGTGCATTGCAAATACAGGCATGATGAACAGGATAGCGGCAATCATTGGTGCGCCGATATCTTCAATCATACCAAGGATGCTTGGGTTGATAATGGCAACAATCCACGTCGTCAGAACGATAAAGCCAAGAGAGACCTTTTCGATTTTCTTCACTGGCATCTCAGTGCGAGACTTCGCGAGACCAACCATACCTTCATGCGCACCCAAGAAGTGACCGAAGTAGCTTGATGTAATCGCTGCAAACGCAATCATTGGACCAAGGATTGAAATCAGTGGCGATTCATGAACGTTAGCAAGGTAAGACAGAACAGAAATGTTTTGTGCTTCTGCTTCCGCTAGTTGTTCTGGAGATAGAGACAGAACAACAGAGAATACAAAGAACATCACGAAGACCATCAACATACCAGCAGCACCGCCAGTGATCATGTCCGTTTTCTTAGATGCATTGTCACCATGTAAACGACGTTGCTCTTTAGCAAACTGGCTAACAATAGGGCTGTGGTTGAATGAGAAAACGATAATAGGAATCGCTAACCATACTGTTGCTGGCATTGAGCTCCACTCTGGAGAGACAGATGCCATAGACATGTTCCAATCAGGGACCAAGTAAACAGAAAGTGCCAGCAGAACAAATACCAATGGATAAACCATCGCAGAGGTTGCTTTCAGCATCAATTCTTTACCAAAAACAACACCGAGAGTCATTAGTGTAATTAGGCCACCAGACAGTAACCAGCGAGGAATGGATGCCATTCCAAGTTGATTGACCATGAATGAGTCAGCAGTGTTTGTAATGCCTACACCATAGATTAATACAATTGGGTAAATGGCGAAGAAGTATGCGAACGTAATAAGGTTTGCGCCAGATTTACCAAAATGCTCTTCAACAGTATCAGTGATATCTGCTTCAGGGTTTTTTGCGGTTAATACGAAACGAGCTAGGCCTTTGTGTGCTAGCCATGTCATTGGTGCAGCAATAAGAGCTAGCATTACAAGTGGCCAAAAGCCGCCAGCACCTGCTTTAATAGGGAGGAAGAGTACACCAGCACCAACAGCGGTACCGAATAAAGACAGTGCCCAAGTAATATCTTGGTATGTCCATCCAGCTTTTTTTTCAGTGTTTTTTACAGCACTTGAAGTGGTTTGCATTGTTTTAAAATCCAGGTTAATTCAGAACGGAAAATAAGGAACGAACGCATTGTCCACATCTTTGTAGCACGTAACTTTGATCTAGATCGTAAAATGAAAATGATTGAAACATTAGTTCTAATTAAGTGATTGCGATCACTTTATTTGCTCGGTCAATATTAGAGAGTTTGCAATTGGTCATTAGTTTTTCTAATGCCAGATCTGATTGGAGAGCACTTTTAGCATTTGTGCTGTTGCTCCCCAGATGGAATAACCTTGGAATGATACAGAATAGATTGTGTGGAAATGTCCACCCAATAAGAATTTCTGCGCTTTAATATTGCGTGGGTTGAGGACATAGTCAGCAGGCGCTTCGAATAGCGTCGCGACTTCGTTACTATCGATCGCCGGCTCATAATCGGCGTCAACGATGGATAAATAGGGTTGGACGATATAGCCCGATATCGTAGGTAAGGTGGGCAGCTTTCCCAATATATTCTTACGCGAACAACGAATGCCCGTTTCTTCCTCTGTTTCTCGGATCGCTGTCGCAATGAGATCCTCGTCTAGTGCTGATTCGTATCGCCCACCAGGAAAAGCGACCTGCCCCGGGTGGTGGCGTAGGTGAGCTGCTCTTTGGGTAAAGACAATATGATAACCTTGAGGGCGTTTTACCAGCCCTATCAACACAGCGGCAGCTTTCAATGAATCAGGGTTAGCAAGCTTTGTGTTGACCCTTCTAATATGGCTCTCGTCGTAGCTGCGAGGCGGAGATAAAAGAAAACGTTCGGGTAAAGTTAGACTAGCCATATATGCCTCTGCTTTATTGATTGTTTTCTTAAGTATACGCAATATCGGTAAGGATGGCGTTTTTGGGATGCCTGCCGAACGACATGAACACTTTTCTTTGTTGTGCCACTTTTTTGGGGGGCTACTTTTGGGTTTTGTTTTACTAGTGCCAACTTTTAGAACCCGAAGAGGCAGCAGCCTTTTCAGCGTCAGCTATGCTTGTTTGGGAAGACGTTATCTCGACTTTATCGCAAGATAATTGAAATGTGACCGTGTTGAATAAAATGTGACTCAAGGAGGAAACTATGTCTGTAAGAACGGCTGCGTTACTGGGGGCATTAGTGGCAGATGCCGCGTCACTGGGTACTCACTGGATTTACTCGCCAACTCGTATCACCTCGTTAATCGATGAGCCAGGTTTCCCGTTTATTTCTCCAGATGAATCTCACTACGAAGGCGTCGACGGTTATTTCGCTCATGGTAGCAAAACGGCAGGAGAGTTGAGTATTTATGGCGAGTGGCTATCTCTTTACATTCGATTACTCACCGACCGACAGACGCCAATTAGTGATATCCAACAAGCAGCAGTGGATTTCTTTGGTCCCGGCGGGGAGTTTATTGGTTATGTTGATAGTCCGACGCGTGCAATGTTAAGGCGCCTAATTCTCTCTGATCGTGACGAATGGGTAGACGACTCTGGTAGTGATGATGATCAAAATACCGTGTTATGTGCCATCCCTGCGCTTGTTTGTTCGATTGATGACTCTAACGCGCTTGCTAAACGAATTGAGCAGGTTATTGGTATTACTCATCAAAATGAGGCTGCGTTATCTTGTGCAAACGCATTTTCAGGTGCGCTGAAAGAAGCAATAAATAGCCAGCGTATTGAAAATGCTCTTAATGTACTGCAGTTGAAGTCTCCCGATAATATCCAAGAGCGAATTATTGAGTTACGCAGCCTAACAGAAGGGGAAAATCATCTGCAGCATGCTCTTACTGTTGTGAATCAAGCATGCCATGTGACGGATAGCTTACCCTTATCTGCGTGGGTGCTTTCGAATGCGACTTCTTATCGACAAGCGGTGATGAATAATATTTTGGCATCAGGTGACAGCTGCGGTCGGTCGATGATTGTCGGTGCGATTGCGGGGGCTTGCTTTGGTATCGGTGGGGAGAAAGGTATTCCTATTTCTTGGTTGACGACGTTACAGCAGGCTGAATTTTTGAGTGAGGATATTGAAGCATTGCTGGCGAATGCATAGCGCTAGGAGCTATTTTCCTAGAACTAATTTCTTGGGTTTATTTTGCTCGTGCTGCTCTCGTAGGACTGATCGATGAAGGGATTGGGCAAGAAGATAAACGGATAATAGACGAGAAAAACAAAACAGGCGCGCAAGCGTTTTGATCTCATCGCATTTTATTGCGCGCCATAGTTATCTTTAGACATTAATGATAGAGGTGTATTGATTAAGAGTGCTTCTTAACGTCCCAACCTTAACAACCAACCGAATGTGAGTTGTATTCCTGAGGGCGAGTACCAGCTAATCCCTACACGTCACCGCGATTCGGGGAGTGTTACGCTCTTCAAGCCGAAACGCTTGGTGTGGGCATCTATGAGGGGCTTAGAACGCATATCCTTATCCATGTTGCTAATTCACCGTCAGAGGTGCAGGACTGCTTAGCGGTAGGTGAGGCGTTTGGTTATGTACATGATCAATGGTTGGTTGTTCGCTCTGGCAGTGCCTTTGAATCGTTGATGGCAGAACTCAACAACGAGCCAGCGACGCTCTTCATCACGAAGGCTTAAAAAAGCAAAGCATTACGCTTTGCCTCTCTAACGTCCCTATTCACGATTAGAAAAAGAGTGCTGGCGACAGGTTAAACCTTTCCGACAAACCTTTTATATGTCTAAGGTTGAGCTTGCGCTTTCCGCTCAATATTTCTGACACCACCGATTTCCCGCCTATTTCGTCCTTGAAGTCACTAAGGGTTAATTTGTATTGATCGATAAGGACTCTAAGTATGGCTTCACCGCTATCTAATTGCTCTAGTGCTTCATTAAATTCTTTTAGTTCTGGTGCATTTTCTTCATAGCGTTCTATAACTGGGAATAAGAGAACAATTAAAACTTCATTTTCTTCTGTTGGGTTATTGGTTAGCTCATCCATTAGTTTAATGGCTTCGTTGTACTGCTCTTTTGTTTCAATGCCGCCTACCCACGGTATAATCGACTTGATTAGGCTCGCTGCGTCTTTTAGTTGATTCATGTTTGTCATAACGTCACCTTTGTCTGGCTAGTGTTCTATGCCTAAGCCGGTCTGGATAAAGAGGGGCTTGCCTCTCCTTGTTAAATAAATCGTTTGGCTACCTGAGTGTGTCGATGTACTTCATGTAGCCGTCATGGTCGCCTACGTACTTCATGTAAACTTTGTCGCTGACAAACTGAATGTACGCCAGCACTCTAAGCTCCCCCGCCATATATATGACGTAATGCTTATCAGCGTGTTTCACCTTGGCTTTCAGTAGACCCTTGTAGGTCGCGTCAATATCACGGGCGTACTTTGGATACTGCTTTTTTGCTGCATCAAACTAAGGTTTCGAGAGTACGTGCAAGAAATTTTCCTTTTTGATTTTAGTGGTAAAGTTCTCAATATGCGAACATCATGCCCCAGTCTTCAATATTCGCAATACGCGAACGCAATAAAGTTCGCAAAAAGTGAACCTCGACCGCGCTCGGATAACTACTTTCGCTCGATGTTGCTAGAAAGCTGTTACTTAGATACTATTCAATTCTCTCTCAAAATTTTTACTCTCTCCCTCCCGTCAATTTTTTTGAAATTACGGGAATACAATATGTCAAACCTACGTCAGCGCCTTGAACAGCGTGAGCACGATATTAATCAACGTGCTGATTCAGTTCGCTCAGGATGTATCGTCTCGTAATTCGATTCAGTATCAGCCGAGTACCTTTCTAACCCTACCGAGCGTATGGGCGCTAACCATAAACCTCCATGATCACGAAAGCTGGGGCAGTATTCGACTCAGTTTGTCGATGATTTCTTGATACTCGCTATTGACTTCACTGTCGTAAACTAAGCCACCACCGGCCCATGCATACAAGGTGTTTTCTTGGCTGATGAGGGTACGAATGGTGATACTCGTGTCCATTCGGCCACAGCGACTAATATAGCCAATGCTCCCACAGTACACACTGCGGCGGTGAGGTTCTAACTCTTCAATGATTTCCATTGCACGTATTTTGGGTGCCCCTGTGATTGACCCCCCTGGAAATCCAGCACGAAGCAAATCAACGGCACCGTATTGCTCATCAAGTTCAGCGGTGACAGTGCTAACAAGGTGATGGACAGCAGGAAAGCTCTCGACATCAAATAACTTAGGCACCTTGACGCTTCCAGGCTTTGCGACGCGACCAATATCATTACGAAGCAAATCGACAATCATTAAGTTTTCGGCTTTGTCTTTATCCGTTGTGCCAAGGAGTGCTTTTTCCTTTTCGTCTTCGGTTGGGTCTTCACGACGAGGACGTGTCCCTTTGATGGGTTTTGTCTCAATCCTACCTTGGTCTAACTCTAATAGTCGCTCCGGGGAAATCGAGACAATAGCGTGATGTTCAAGGCGGATAAAACCAGAAAAGGGCGCTTGGTTTGCCTTATCTAAGATTTGATAAGCGAGCCATTCGTCACCTTCAAAATTGGCATGAAAGCGTTGCGTCAGGTTTATTTGATAGCAATCACCAGCACGAATATAGTCTTTAACCTTATCAAATCGTTTCCCATAGCTTTCACGGCTCATGTTGCTTTGCCATTCAGAAGTGAGCTGGAAGGTTTTCGATTCGCCTGATTCTGCCTTAGAGGCTTGCTGTTGTAACCAAACGAGTCGGTCTAGATCTGGTCTAGCATTAACCAGTTGAATTGTTTTAAGTTGATGGTCGGCAATGATCGCCCAGTCATAAAGACCTACCGCCATTTCAGGGGCGACAATATCATGCTTTGCATGTGTCGGTATCGACTCGACGCGTCGACCAAGGTCGTAGCCAAAGTAACCCAGCGCTCCCCCAATAAAAGGTAAGTTTGCGATAGGCTCCAGTTTAGGTAACCACTGTTCTTGGGTCTGTTTTAATAATTCAAATGGGTCTTCAAGAGATATATCGGTACCATTTGGTGTCGTGATGGTTGTTTGTTCACCATAGGTTTCGAGTGTCACAATGGGATCCGCAACCAAAATATCGTAGCGGCTATTCACATGGGAGTCAGAAGCCGAGCGCAGCAGCATTGCCCAAGGTTGAACTGAAACAGAATTAAACAGTGCAATTGTTGCATTAAAATCGTATTCAAGTTCTTGAATTGTAACTGAATTGTTTTTGTTGAAGTTCATAGTGAAATTTTATTAAAAAATGCGATGCTGCGAGATAGCAGGTGGATGCGCGTAAGGGTATCATAATCCCAGCAATTATCGACGTCAGCGGTTAACCATAATTTAAAGCGATAAGTTTCCCTGGCGCCATGGATGAACTAAGTGAGGCAATGAAATGACTGTCATACGGAAAGAAGATGTTATCGCCAGTGTTGCAGACGCACTGCAGTATATTTCCTACTACCACCCGTTGGATTTTGTACAAGCATTAGAAAAGGCGTATCACAAGGAGCAGAGCCAAGCAGCGAAAGATGCTATTGCTCAGATTCTTATCAATTCACGCATGTCAGCAGAAGGCCGTCGTCCTATCTGTCAAGATACCGGTATCGTGACGTGCTTTGTTAAGATTGGCATGAATGTGCAATGGGAAAGCGACCTCACTGTTCAAGAGATGATTGATGAAGGCGTGCGTCAAGCTTATACCAATCCGGATAACCCGCTACGTGCCTCAGTGGTAGCCGATCCAGCGGGTTCTCGTCAGAATACCCGCGATAATGCGCCGGCTGTTGTTCATATCGATATGGTGCCAGGCAATAAGGTTGAAATTCAAATTGCTGCAAAAGGCGGCGGTTCTGAGAACAAGACAAAGATGGTGATGCTGAACCCTTCTGATGACGTTGCAGCATGGGTAGAAAAAACATTACCAACAATGGGTGCTGGTTGGTGTCCTCCGGGCATGATCGGTATCGGTATCGGTGGTACGGCTGAAAAAGCGGCAGTATTGGCGAAAGAGTCACTTATGGAGCACATTGATATTCATGAGTTGATTGAGCGCGGTGCTGAAACAACAGAAGAAAAACTGCGTTTAGATATTTTCGAGCGTGTCAATAAGCTGGGTATTGGTGCACAAGGTTTGGGTGGCTTGACGACCGTTGTCGACGTGAAAATCAAATCAGCCCCTACACATGCTGCTTCAAAGCCAGTTTGCTTAATTCCTAACTGTGCAGCAACCCGTCATGTTCACTTCACGTTAGACGGTAGTGGTGCTGCAGAGCTAACGCCACCAAAACTGGAAGAGTGGCCAGAAGTCACGTGGGAAGTGGGTGAAAATGTTCGTCGCGTTAATGTCGATGAAGTGACTAAAGAAGACGTGCAGAGCTGGAAAACCGGTGAAACGGTTCTTCTGTCTGGAAAAATCCTTACTGGTCGAGATGCGGCACATAAACGTATTCAAGAGATGTTAGCCAATGGCGAAGGCCTGCCAGAAGGTGTGGATTTCAACGGTCGCTTTATTTACTACGTTGGTCCTGTAGATGCAGTCGGTGACGAGGTTGTTGGTCCTGCTGGTCCTACAACGTCGACCCGTATGGATAAATTTACTGACATGATGCTAGAAGAAACGGGTCTAACAGGCATGATAGGTAAAGCAGAGCGTGGTCCTGCAGCTATTGAATCCATTCAAAAGAATAAGGCGGTTTACTTAATGGCCGTTGGTGGTGCTGCGTACCTCGTGGCAAAAGCCATCAAACAAGCGCGCGTTGTTGCATTTGAAGATCTCGGTATGGAAGCGATTTACGAGTTCGACGTGAAAGATATGCCGGTTACCGTTGCGGTTGATTCGACGGGGGCAAATGCCCATCAGATTGGCCCAGATACGTGGAAAGTGAAAATTGCAGAAATGGATACTGAGTAACTTTTTTGTTGCTCGGTTGCTTCTGCTATTTCAGCGAGTTTATTAAAGTTGACACGATATAGCGTCATTTATAACGTGCTGATATAGAATAAAAAAAGCCGCATTATGCGGCTCAGACTGCTGACAAAGGTCTAGCCATCGGGCTAGACCTTTGATCTAATAGGGGTATCGAAATATGGATATCCC
>JBHOGO010000063.1:0-27732 GCA_043421945.1 bacterium sp. HQB-150
TCGCTGGTTCACTGGCGTCTCGAATAAATGATAATTTTCAGGTGCTCAAACACGCATCTTCAAGTTAATTGGGTATAGAGACATTTACTTAATGGTTGAATAATACATTTCAAGTACAACAACCAAGAAACATTTTAACAATTATAACCTGCTATTGGTGTAATGCGACACTCTGTAGAGCGGTAACGTTAGGGTAATAAACGAATTTTTACGGGAAGAGGAAGGCATAATCATCAATGTTTAGCTGTGTTACACCATTCTCTGATCTTATGTGGTGATTGCGGTAAAATACTGCTGAAAAGTTCATTATATTATTAGGGAACAGTATGTCGATTTGGCAACATTCATTATCACTAAAGCATATCAACTCGTTTAATCGTGATACGCTGATGGAAGCGCTTAGCATTGAATTCGTCACGTTCGATGACAACTCACTGACAGCGAAAATGCCTGTTAATTCGACGGTTCACCAGCCGTTGGGGCTATTGCATGGAGGAGCGTCTGTTGCTTTAGCTGAGTCTGTTGGCTCGATGGCTGCGAACCTTGCTGTTGATGAAAACCATTTTTGCTTAGGGCTTGAAATTAACGCTAATCATTTGAAAGCGATGCGAAGTGGTCATGTTTACGCAACGGCAAAACCTATTCATTTAGGTGGTCAAACCCAAGTGTGGTCTATTGAAATGACCAATGAGAGTGGGGAGCCTGTTTGTATCAGCCGTTTGACCATGATGGTGCGTGCTAAGAAGGGAACTCAATGAAGCTGACATTTAGCCGCGGTTCAATTTTCGTCACACCTCATGACCTCGTGATAAAATTCAATGACGATAATCGTTTAACGCTAAAAGCGGCATTAGACACGATTACGCTCTATCAGGCTTCTTGCGTTATTGCAGTTCAAAGTAGTGGGGTTGAGTGGTCGATGAAGCTGGATAATGAAGCGCAACTAAAAGAAATCGCACATCTAGCAAGTATTGAAGTGCTTTAATGTTAGAACATGCAGAGCATGATTTATTACCGGCTGTCGATTTTCTTATAGTGGAGAACTGGAGCCACCACAGCAGTCGGTGGCTCATATGGAGTGTGGGAAATTATTCGCTACCTAACCACTCAATTTCATAGCTGGTATATTTACGCATGTTGATAACACCAGTGTCGAGTAACAGATATTGCCCTTTGATACCCTGTAAAATGCCTTCTACTTCTGGATTTTTGTCCATATTGTGTGATGAGATTTTTGTAGGGTACATATCGACGGGGTAATGGATAGCTGTTGCTTCTTCATCGAGTATTTCAATAGCATCTTCCCCAAATCTTTCTAGGATCTCAGCCTGAGCTTCAGAGGTGCTGTCTAGTAATGTTTTCGCAATGGCTTTTAAATCGACATCGATGGTTTCACCTTTAAGCATCTTACGCCAATTTGTTTTATCAGCGATAAACTTCGCAATTTCTACTTCGATTAATCCAGAAATAAAGCGTGTTTTTACTTTCATGATCGGCAAGGCCTCTGTTGCCCCTTGATCTATCCAGCGAGTAGGGAGTTGATTACCCCGAGTGATACCCACTTTAACGGCAGAGGTATTTGAGAGATAGACATAGTGGGAGGTCATACAAAACTTGTCGGCCCACTCAGGCTCTCTGCATGTTCCTTGTTCATAGTGGCAGGTTTCAGGCTTCATGATACACATATCGCATCTCGCGAGGCTTTTCATGCACTTAAAGCAATGACCTTGAGAGTAACTCTTTTTGGTTTTCGTGCCGCATGCATCACAAAATATATTACCCGTATGGGTAAATTTGATGTGTTGACCAATTAATGGGTTGAGGCTGATACTCTCATCACCAATAGGAAGGTGATACTCAACGACGTCACTCAACGAAGAACGTAGTTTGCTGATAGTTCCTTTCATTCGATAGCTCATTATATTTATGCTTCTTGTGCAGAGATCTTAGCATTGTTCCTTTGTGAGGAGCTACCAATAACTAACAGACACCCTAGTGCACTATAACTATATGGCTTTGCAAAAATATAATTAATGTATTAATAACTTCCCTCAGGCAAAACCGTAAAAACGAGCTCATTCATTTTCTCTTTACTGACAATAAGCACTTTATAGCCAGATTCAATCATTTCTCGACGCCATTGCTCCGCATGTCCATCGTCGCATAGACACGCACATTCAACAAATCCGTCGAGATAAACGGCAATCATTGCTTCTTTTGTCATGAGGAGTCCCTTTTCTATAACGCCCTACAATTAAAGCATAAAAATCAAAATCAACAATGTTCCTTAATAAAGCGTAGGTTGTATTTCACATCATCACCATTTAGCGTAGAAGGTCGTGATTGTATGTAAGTCATTAA
Organism: bacterium sp. HQB-150; assembly: GCA_043421945.1. Taxonomy (GTDB): domain Bacteria; phylum Pseudomonadota; class Gammaproteobacteria; order Enterobacterales; family Vibrionaceae; genus Thaumasiovibrio. Next base: position 2,362 of record JBHOGO010000063.1, read on the forward strand.
CTTATTTACATTAAAGAAAAAACCAGGCTGCTCATTACCCATGTCGGCATTAAGAAAAAGAGAGGTGAAATAACGAGGGATAGGACGATCAGGAAACAGGTTATCAAAATACTTATCGACGGAATGCCATGTGTAATAAGGGTTATCAAATTTGTAGAAGGTTTTCGCCATTTTGATGGTTAAGGTTGGCGATAACGGTTGGCCAAAAACACGGCCTTTCCAAGCGTGGCAGTTAATGAGGAATAACCCTTTATTGCACAGTAGCACATAGTCAACGTCGATCGTTGTGTCGTCGGTAACAGGAAACGCAGCGTTTCTAATGATGATACCCTGATGTTTTTTGGAAAAATAATAGAGATTTGCCATAAACCAGTAGTATTTCAATGATCGCAGCTGACGTCGAATTGGCTTAAATGCAAGGTGCAAAAGCGAAATCGCTAAAGGAGAAAGGATAAGCCATAACTCAATGTCCAATAGTGAAGTCCTTTGTTAAGCAGGGCATATCATAATAGTAGCATTGATTGTCGTGAAAGGAGTGGTGGCCAAGAATGGTTGCTGAAGCGGTACTTTTTCGTACCGCTATTTAGGGGGAGGAGGGGCTGGTTAGCTAATAAGCTAGCTTGTCAGTCAATTACATGCTGACTTATCCGTTAATGCGCTTAATGTCAGCTGGTGTTGCACCACCAACAGGCTGGTTGATACGGATAGTACGCCCTTTTTTCATGCCTTTTTCGTAATCGTCAGTCATTGCAGCCATTGCTTCTTTCAGCTGCTGCTTAAAGGTTTCACGATCAATGTTTTCGAACTCTTTATCGATGTAACTTTTAATTTTATTGTCGTAGTCATCGGCACTGTTAAGCTCTGGCAGTTTTTCTAACGCGCCCTCTAACCATCCTGAAACAAAGGATGCGACACGACGATTAACGGTTAGATTATCGGTTCCTGAACCAGCAAAACTATTTCTAAATTGACCCGTCTGTTGGTTCATCTCGCGATAAACGACATCGAAAGCAAATGCAGCAAAGATGGCACGCTCTGCAACACCAATAAATTCAGCTTTTTTTAAGCCTTTATGATTGGTTAGTACACATTCAACACCGAACTTACGATTAATGCCTCGGATAATTTTCAATATCTGTTGGCTGACATCGGTGGGTAATAGTGTTTGAGATATTGTTTTTCCCATTTGGATCAGATCAATATCTTCTTTGTCCAAGCCATACTTGAGCATGAGTCTATGCGCCATTTTGATGGCTTGCGCAGCTTCATTGACATTCGCTGAATTACCTAGCTCAAGGCATTTGGCTATTTTCTTCAGTGCTTTACGTCGTTGCTCAGGCATGTTTTTTCTCTAACTCACGAAACTGGGCGGGTATTTTACCAAATTCTACCTTGGTCGTGCGAGCTAAATCTTGCCTGAAAACTTTCACCGCGTGCTGACAAAGGCTATAACGACACAAATTATCCTTACTTAACTCGTTCTTAATACTGGATCTCCGTTGCTGGAGTCATCTTTTGCTGTCTAACCGTTGGTGTTAAGTGCGAGAACACGATAAATGCATCAAAACCCGTGATGTAAAGGCATAGATAGAAAATCGAGGAAAAACGAATGGTATTCACAGAACAAGACCGCACCGCACTCTATGATATTTGGATGTCGCAAAAAGCAAAAATGCGAATGACACAAATGGAGATGGCAAAGCGACTGGGGTTACCACAAGCCGTCTTCTCTTCTTTATTAACGGGGAGAGAGCCACTTACTCGGGCTTTCATCAACAAGTTTTGTGATCAAATGTGTATCAATCCACTGACCGTTATTCCCACTTTGCAGCAACCTAGTGGTCTAGAAAGGCCTTTGCTAAAAAACAGAGTGATCATTGAAGGGGATATTCAGCACATATATGCTCAAGGTAACGAAATTGTGGTGGAGTATTATCCACCACATTAATTCGGAATGGCTAAGCTGATTGGCACTCTTCTATATAATCTGGGGGTCGGTAACTCGCGTTAAGCAACAGAAGCCAAGTACTGTGCTTTTCGGGTATTAAAGACGTTAACGAGCTCATCAATCGTTTCGGCACAGTATGGTTTTAATCCGCTCATTCTGAGCGTTTTTCGACCATGTCCGATCTCAACACCGTTTTCGCTGAAGCTAAAACCAAGTATGACAGTGCCACGTTTACCATCTACATTGATATCTGACTGGGTAAGTGTGACATCAGGTTGGCTAAAATCGAAGGTGTCGAACTCAATCTCCATGCTCTCATAGATAACGAGTGGGCGATCTGGGTTGATCATTGATTGTGCTGACTCCATTAACGGAACCATAATGTGGGGGAAGTTCATTCCTGAAAAACGGACATATTTACGTGTGATTTGTTCTATTTGATCAGGGTTTAGAGTTGCTTCCCCTTCAAAATTCACGTGCAAATACTCTTTTCCCGCAGTATCGATCAGGTCAAGTTGTCCTGTTGCTTTCTCAGCCATATGAATTTGATGCTTTTCTGTCACCATACCTGAGAAGGTAAATTGCATTTTTTTGTGTAGCCCATGATTGGCTAGAACCATTGCGAACATTAAGTCCCCAGGGACACAGAAACGCTTGGCGTCTTCGTCATGAATGGGGTTGAAGTCACCAGCAACCTTTTTGGCGAAATGGCTTGCTTGCTCGCGAGAGAACTGCCAGCTTTTTTCTGTACGTGTGAAATATGGCGCTAAAAACATTGAAATCTAACCTAGCTATTACATTGCGGACAGTGTAACCGAAGCAGGCTATGTAAATGGTCTATCCAGATCAAAGGTAAAAGTGTGCTGAAGGTAGCAGGGTATAATGAATTGATTTTCGCCAGCAGTGTTACCAAATGTAAATCCTGTTTCTTGGTGGAAATACTTTGTTATGTCTATATGAGCACTTAATAACTATAGATTACTTGAATGCTTTCTGGTTGTTTATTAACCCTTTTGTTTTTATCTTGTTAATGTTGTGTGGGTTTTGTTTTTATCAGGATAAGTTGGTTTTAATTAAAAAGCCTTATAATTCAATATTTAATGAAAAAACCTTTCATTGATACCGACACTCTCTTTGTACGAATAGTGTACAACAGGCTCGAGCGTTACACGTTTGTTATTGTTATGTTTTATGCTTCCCGGCTTAAATCTAAGATTGCAAAAATGAGTATTTAATTGCTGTTGCAATTCCAGAATCTGCAGAATTAGTTACATGTTTTGAGCTGAATCATCGGGATAATCCATAGATAATAGCGCTATGACTCAAGCGGAATAACGCTTGTTAGCGTACTTGTTTAGTAGTGATGAGGTAATATTGATGATAGAAGTTCATTGGTCAGTCGGCGCGTTTATCGTTTTAAGTCAAATAGGCCTATGGATTAAGCTAGGCTTCATGAAGAAGTTCTTTGGCCTTTTAGATTCTTTATGCAAATTGGTTGCTTGCAATATGTTTCGTACTCTTTATGTACGCATGCAGAGTCCAACAAAAGCAACGCCTGTTTCAGAGCTTCCTTACTTCTTAAAAGGTAAGCCTGCATCGATGCATCTTGGTAGTTATATTCAGATGCAAAACAACAATACAAGCAGTCGTAAAAAATAACTGCAAATATCAGTCTGCTATTTGCATTGACGGTCAAAACGGCAATGTAACGAACACGTTATTTAGATATACGAAGGCGCATGAGATATGGCGCCATTTTTGTCTTTAATTTTTGCTAATGCTGGCTATGCCTTGAACTGCACGATATTGGTTCAAGTCTAGTGGTGTGTTTATATTCTCGAATCCGTCAGCGGGTAAGTCGACGAGTGTTAATGTATGCTGCTTCAGAAATTTAAAGACACGACGCTCTCCAAGTTGTAAGTAGCGGTGTATTTTTTCCCCTATTTGGCGGTGCATAACACAAAATACGGGTTGGATCCTTCCCAGTACAGATACGGAAACCACCATATTCTCTTCAGCCTTTAATTCTAACTTATCCAAGACTTCAATGGGAAAGCCTGGTACATCACAAGGTACGAATCCTATCCATTGGTGGGGGAGGGTATGAAAAGCGGCATGCATTCCCGCTAATGGGCCAGGTCTATCTTTAAGTATGTCATCAAAAGTAGGCGCGTATTGTTCATACTCTGTGAATGCTGAATTGGTATTGATATAGACTTCAGTACTATGAAGGAAGAGCTTCTCGGTAATATTGCGGATCATTGGATGATTTTCTTCAATTTCAATCAGCCCTTTGTCTGAACCGCCCATTCTGCTTCCTTGTCCACCAGCTAAGACAACCCATGCAATATCCATTGATACCTCCTTCTATGAGATTGATTAGAATATTACATCTAATAAGGGTGAAGAAGTATTTTGTTAAAACAGGTATGTAAGCGTGTGATATGAAGAGGGTTTAACAGTTTTTGAGCTACACTTGTTGGGGTGTGATTGCTTGCGTTATAAATGCGGAAGTGAGGTAGGTTTTGCTGTATTGATTAACCTAATGATTAGGCACTTTCAGATGCAGAAACAGCGGGGCTTTCACCCCATTGTTTGCGTATGGTTTACTGCTTTTTTACTCGTATTACATAGCCACAAGGCCAATAAAGAGAACACAAACAGCAACACTACATACACGGCCAATTAAACCGATTTGGTTTGGTTTGATCATTTCAGACTGTGACATATATAACCTCCGGTGCATATTAAGAACAAAACAGAACAGCTGTTTTGTATATAATGAGTATATACAAAACAGACATTTTTGTCTATTCCTTTTTGGAATTTAATATTAATGTCATAAACATGTGTTTAGGGGTGTGATGCTCGTCATTTTTGCGTATTTTTTGTTCGCTTTCAGCCTGGCTATTCCAACTCAGGCTGCAGATCGTATGGATCTTGTTCATACCAAGGTAACAATAGAATCCTTGTGGGTCAGCAAATCTCGTGGTGTGTTACATGTGATAGATCAAGGTCTTGTTATTAAAGAGATCCCTGTGCGGTTTGGCTTTGACCCAGAAGGACCTAAGCGATGGAGAGGGGATGGAAGAACGCCAGAAGGTATCTATCGAATAACAGGTAAAAATGCAGCGAGTCAGTTTTATCTCAGCTTACAAATTGATTATCCAAACCAAAAAGATCGTACCTTTGCCGCCCATTACGAACTCGATTCTGGTGGGGATATCTTTTTACACGGTTTACCTAACTATCGTCGTTATTCTGAAGTGCATTATTTATCTGAGCATTGGACGGAAGGATGTATCGCGATGAGTGATGAAGATATTCAGTTTTTGTATGAGTATATTGCGCTGGATACCCCAATAGTCATTTCGCCTTAGTGTTGAGCTTCACATATTCGACCAATGTCGCAGAGTAATTTTGACAATCCCGTATAAAATCAGGGGAATAGTTATTGATGTCAAGGATGCGGGCATGACCAAACGTTATAAGAACATAGTGATACTGACCGGCGCGGGTATTAGCGCAGAATCGGGGATCAAAACATTTAGAGATCAAGATGGCTTGTGGGAAAATCATCGCATTGAAGATGTTGCCACGCCTGAGGGGTTTAGTCGTGATCCAGCGCTAGTACAATCTTTTTACAACGCACGTCGTCAATTACTGCATTCAGGTGATGTTAAACCTAATGCAGCTCACTTAGCGTTAGTCGAACTTGCGGAAACACCAGGAGTTAATGTGACCTTGGTGACGCAGAACATTGATAACTTACATGAGCAAGCAGGAAGTACTGATATTATCCATATGCACGGCGAGTTACTAAGGGCACAGTGCAGTATGTCAGGTCAGGCTATTGCTTGGACTGGTGATATTGGTCCTGACGACCACTGCCATTGTTGTCAATTACCAGCACCATTACGGCCTAATGTGGTTTGGTTTGGCGAAATGCCAATCGGAATGGATCGAATTCATCAGGCATTAACGGAATGTGACCTCTTTATTTCAATTGGTACAAGTGGTGCGGTTTACCCAGCCGCAGGGTTCGTCCACGAAGCGGCATTGCATGGTGCACACACTGTTGAGTTAAACTTAGAACCTAGCGACGTGGAAAGTGAGTTTGCAGAAAAACGGTATGGTAAAGCATCCACTATTGTTCCAGAGTTTATCCGCACACTTATCGCGTAACGTTCCCAAGCTTTATAAGCCCGCACTGATTGAAAGCTCGTCGCATATGGCGAGCTTTTTTCTGCCGTGAAAGCAGATGAACAGGCTATTTCTGGTTATTTGAGGTTATACTGTCGGTCTCAATTTAAAGTGTTAATGAGAATATGAGTTCAAATCAATTTAAAAACGGTTTCCATGTAGGTGGTTCCATTGAGCAAGCCCTCAAAGGTGAGATTGATATAAAGCCTGTTGATGTCTTACAAGAAGCCTGGAAGATAACCTTACGTAACTACGTACGCTTCTTACCAGCGATCTTTCTAATGTTCGCTGCTCAAATCGCGATTTTCCTTATTTCTCTACAGATTCAATCTGGTGGTGAAGTACAAGCCTTGTTTATGGCATTGATGTCAGAAGAAGGAGCAGCCGCTCAGGCTGTGTCAGCGTTTCATCTTGCTGATTTTTGGAAAGAGACATTAAGTGGACCTTTTGTTGCCGGTGTGAGTTTAATGGCGTTGAGTCATGCCATTGGTTTACCCACGCAGCCTCGACACATATTCAAAGGGTTTTCTATCGCTATTCCAGCGACGCTATTAATGTTGATCATGTCCTCGGTTAATGGGCTTGCAAGCTCGTTTAGCCCGTTATTAGGTGGGTATTTTACGATGGCTTTCAGTCTATCGATGCTACTTGTCTGTGAGAAAAAGCTACCACCGCATCATGCAATTTTGATTTCCTTACGTGCTATCAACAAGAAGATCTTACCGATGATGGCAATCTTTATGGTGATTTTCATTTTATTCTTGTTCGCCCTCGTCACTTTAGGGCTAGGCTTGATGGTAGTGTTACCTTTTTACTTCAATGTAAAAGGTATTCTTTACCGAGAGTTTTTCGGTGTGACATTGCAGGTAGTTTCCACGGAGGGTGGTGCTTCGCAATCCGATCAGTTTGAAGCCTAATGAAAAAACGAGTAGTAGTCAGTATTGCAGCAGTTGTCGGAGCGGTCGTTTTTATCAACGTTACCTCCGATGAGACAATGAACGAAACGTTAGTCACCGTCGTCGAAGAGATTGAAGAGGTTGTCGACGACGTGGTTAACGATATAAAAGACGTCATTGATGGTATTGAAGAGGCGATTGATGAAGTATTCGAAGACTCTATTCCTGACCCCGTTGTCGATGGTCTTCGCCCTGATTTCGCCGCATTTAACGATGTGACAGAGAAGAAGCAAGCCTTCTTTGATTATCTGTCGCCTTATGTCGATGCGGAAAATGCTCGAGTAGCTGCAGAGCGTAAACGTCTATTAATGAGTGCTGAAAAGTACTCAAAAGAGTCAGCGTTAAGTTCAGATGAGAAATCATACTTACAACGATTGGGGCGGCTTTATAGCTATCCCTTAACGGATCCCCTTGAATCATCGTGGTTCGATGAAATGGTATTAAGGGTAGATAGCGTTCCTCTCTCTTTAGTTCTTATTCAGGGAGCGAAGGAGTCAGGCTGGGGAACTTCCCGCTTCTCTTTAGAAGGTAATAACTTCTTTGGTCAGTGGTGCTATCAGCAAGGCTGTGGTTTGATTCCAAATGCTCGAGCAAGCGGCGCGACTCATGAGGTGGCAGTGTTTGCATCACCTTCAGAAGCTGTTAGTGCTTATTTTATGAATATTAATCGAAATAATGCCTATAAAGAGCTAAGAGAAATCCGTGCTGAGCTTTCAGATGAGCTTAGTGATACCGAACGAGGCACGCAACTCGCAGAAGGTTTACTGAGATACTCTGAGCGTGGTCGCGCCTATGTTGAAGAAATACAGGCGATGATACGTCAAAACAAGACCTTCTTTGAGTAGTTGCATAGATCTTCTTTGAGTTGTTGCATAGATTATATGCCAATGCTCCGTGTTCTTCGTGACCAATAAGAGAAAGCATTTAGTGTGTAGGTAATTTAAGGAGCAGTATGAAAAGGATGTTTGCACTACTGTTTGCACTCGGCAGTTTTGCTAGTGCCGCGGAAGAAAAGATAGAGTTCCGCTACAGTGAGCTCTACAGCAAGATGAAATATAACGTTCAGGAAGACCTACCTGATGTGGAAGTTAGGCTGTATTTGGTCGAACCAGACTCTGGGCAAGTTTGCCAATGGAAAGAAGGGTGGATGGTCAAAGATAAACACTTTGAAGCCCTCACTGTGCCACGTGATTTCGCATTAAACGTGCCCATTGACGGCCATTTACGTCAGGCTAACCCTGATGTGACATTTGTAAAAACCTCTGATCAAATCTGTGATATGTCGATTGAAGTCTTATCGTTCAATCCAGACACGGATTTCGATTCTCTTGTTCGTCAGTTTGATACGCTTTTTGGGCAATTGAGTGGAATGTTTGGTCGATTCTTTATGCCTGAAGTTGAGGGGCTTACTTACCATTTTAATAGTGGTGAAAGTCGGTCTTTTTTACAACCACCAGCGGTTGGTCAGGTGAATAATGCCATTAAAGTCACCGCTAAATTTTCTCAATAGCCTTTATGTTCTGAATAGCTAGTATGTCTTGAAGAGCAATAATTGGTGTCAGTCTGTATTCAGGTAGAAGTATAAAACGTTAAAAATTGGCAATGCGTGTGAATTACTCGTATTTTAATGATTAAACGCAATACAATATATCTGCCTTCTTTCCATAATATGCGCTCTTATTGATTTAGATAGAGTGCTGTTATGGACAAGTTGCTTTCCCGTTTTATTCGTTATGTTCAGATTGACACCCAATCAGATGCCAGCGAAATAAATTGCCCGTCGACGTCAGGTCAACTTAAATTGGCAGCGCTTATTGTTGAAGAGCTAAACCAAATGGGGCTCGATGACATCGTTCTCGATGAGCATGGTTATATCACTGCTAAGCTACCAAGTAACCTACCGGAAAATAGTGCAAGTGTGCCAGCGATTGGCTTTATTGCTCATATGGATACAGCACCAGATGCCAGTGGCAGTAATATTACCCCTCAGCTTGTCGAAAATTATCAAGGTGGTGATATCGCATTAGGCGTAGGAGACGAAGTCTTGTCACCAACGCGTTATCCAGAACTGCATCAATTACTCGGTCAAAATCTCATTACTACTGATGGTACAACACTGCTTGGCGCCGATGATAAAGCGGGTATTGCTGAGATTATTTCAGCCATTGCGTTGCTTCAATCAAAGCCTGAGTTGTTACACGGTGACATTTGGATCGGCTTTACACCTGATGAAGAGATCGGTCGAGGTGCAGATAAATTTGATGTCGAACGTTTTCAAGCGCAGTGGGCTTACACGGTTGATGGTGGCCCTGTTGGTGAACTGCAGTATGAAAACTTTAACGCAGCGGCTGCAAAAATTAGTTTTAAAGGGGTGAGCGTGCACCCTGGTACGGCGAAGAATAAACTTGTCAATGCGCAGAATATGGCAAATGACTTCCACCAGCTCATACCACGCGACCAAATGCCTGAAACCACAGAAGGTTATGAAGGTTTTTATCACCTCGCACATCAATCTGGTACCGTTACACATGCTGAACTTCAATATATTCTGCGCGACTTTGAGCTTGAAGGAATCGCAGCAAGAAAGGCTTTTATTGAAGAGTGTGCACAGACAATTAATACTCAATACCGACATGGTGAAGTAAGCGTTGAGATTGTTGATAACTACTCGAACATGAAAAGCGAAGTAGAGCAGTACCCACATATTGTTGATATTGCTAAAAGTGCAATGGAAGCGGCTAACGTAGAACCGATCATTAAGCCTATCCGTGGTGGAACTGATGGGGCGCGCCTCTCATTTATGGGGCTGCCGTGTCCTAACATATTTACGGGGGGTTATAATTTCCATGGTATCCATGAATTCGTGACGATTGAGGGCATGGTCAAAGCCGTGGACGTTATTATTAATATCGCCACGATGACAGCAACAAGAGAACTTAAAAAGTAGTTTATTGTTGATACTACCTCCATATCTTGTTATATAGCGCGAGATGTAAATTGTGAAAAGCGCCGTTTGGCGCTTTTTTTATACAAATTGTATAGTGTTAATCTTTCAAATATATATCAGCTGCGAATGTATTCTGAGTGTCACATTTTTCACCTTGGTCACTCTTGGTGCGATGATATTTTCATGTGCACAATATTAGAGCAGCTCCAATGGTATTGGACTGATTATGAAGCTTATACGGTGGCTCGTAATTTGCATGTTGTTAACTTAGGGAAATTAACAACTTAGGGATTAGTATGGACCTTACTCACAATGAGCGTCATTGGCTTCCATGGTTAGGGAAGACGGGTAAAATAGCAATGCGTAGAGCATGCTATTTAAATAGGGACAGGAAAAGAGAGTTAGAGCAAAGTTTTGAGAATATTGCTAACTCACGTGTTGAGTTATTACAAACGTGGGCCAAAAACCAATGGTCTTTTTTAGAAAACGCCGCGTTATATATAGCAAGTAAAAATCAAAATGAACGTAGTAGTACACTTCAACTATTACTTGAACGTGGGCATGACTTTTCTGAAATATTCCTTGTTGATGAACAAGGAAAAACACTTTTCACTTCGCACCATGATGTTCGTCAAATCACCATTTCGCCCAAAGCGCTCAAAGCCGGGGTTGTTTCGCCGTACTTACATGGCCCTTATGAAGACCCACGTACACTTGACTTAGGAGCCTCCAGTTCAAAATTTCATGATGCTGTCACGCTAATGTTCTATCAGCCATTTGTAGACGAAGATGGCGTGAAGGGTTGCCTGTGTGGGCGCGTTCCAAATGATGTGCTCGGTGACATCATTCAAAGGGAAGCAGGCCATATTTACAGTGAGTCAGGTGATAACTATTTATTTATGGTTAAGCCAGAGCATGATCACACCATTGCAGCTGGGACTGCGCTATCTCGCTCTCGATTTGAAGATAATACCTTTAGTCATGGCGAAAATCTTAAACAAGGTATCCATACTGAATGGGGAACCGTTAAGGTTAAGCAACATACTGAATTTGAAATAATCTTCACTGATCCCGCCACTAATCAGTTGCATCCAGGGGTACGAGAAACGATCAAAAAGGGAAGCAACCTTTTTATCGAATACCCCGGTTATTCGGACTATCGTCATATCCCTGTTATCGGCAAAGGGGTGACATTTCAGTTAGAAGGATCGCCTGATTTATGGGGAATGATGTGTGAATCAGATTTAGAAGAGGTCTACCGTCATCGCAGCTTAGCGTATTCGCTAACGAATCAATTTGGTGCAGCGATGCTATTGACAACGATGCTGCCTATTGCACTCGCTAGCGTACTCCATGTTGGTTATATTGTGCAGATATTTTTTACACTGGCATTGTTATTTATCACCATTATGAGCTTCAAATACTATACAGCTAAACCGCTGGCGAATGGTGTTAAAGAGATGACTCAAGTCATGCAGATGCTAGCAGAAGGTGATGGCAACCTGACGCAACGCTTGGATACCAAGTTGCTACGAGCAAACGAAATTGGTGGGCTTGGACGGTGGACAAACAGCTTTATTGATAACCTTGAGGGGGTTGTGTCTGAGCTCGTGTTCGCGAGCCAAGAAGTGAATCGCGTATCCGAATCAATGATACGTCGAACAGAGAAACTCTCTGAAGCGAGTACGATTACCTATTCCTCGATCGAAGATATGGTGGCGCTGGCCGTCAACCAACAGCAAGATATTCGCCATGCCAATGACTCTGCAACCCGTGTTGATCATGTTATGAAGACAGCTATTCATAGTGCTGAGAGTGAATTTACCCGTGTGGCGGATAGCGCAAATCAAATTAAAATGATTGTTGAAGCGTCGGCATCAAGCGTCAATGAAGTTAACGTAGAGATGGCGAAGATTGCTGATATCGTCGACATTATTACCGAGATCACCGCTCAGACTAACTTACTTGCGCTGAATGCTGCAATAGAAGCAGCAAGAGCAGGTGAGCATGGACGAGGGTTCTCTGTCGTTGCTGATGAAGTAAGGATGTTAGCGGATAAAACCTCCTCAGCTGCCAATAGCATTGGTCAGATGATGAATAAGCTACATGGGCAGTCTCAAACGGCGGTAGGCTACATGGAGCAGGGAATAAAAAATGTCGAAGATAATGCCATTATGGTCAACTCCAACCAGAGAAATGATGAAATGCATAGCTCTGTGAATGAACTGTTTAACATTATTAACGATATCGCTGAGAGCAGTGATACTTATGGTAAAACAGTCGATACCGCACAGTCTTCGTCAGAGTTATTGATTCTTTCTTCACAGCAGCTCGCGAGAAGGACGACGTTAATGCAAAACGCATTGACACGCCTCGATCAGCTTGTGGGGCGCTTTGAGGTTAGGTCGTAGAGATTAAAAATAACATCAGCGACAATTGTCGCTTGATGAGAGGTAAATTGTCGCCTATATTGTCAGTGAACTTTCAATTATTCGCTCGTCATTGCTGATACGTCATCTTTTGCGGGTAATGATCGGTTAGACGCTTTAGATCATGAGTAGGGGAATGCTATGTATGAACATGCTTATCAAATGCTTGGGGGCAATAAGGCTGAGATGGCGACGGTTGCTTCAAGCCTTGCTCTTATTCGTCAAGGGCTTCCTGTGTCGACACTAGAAAATGGCACAGAACTATTAGGGGTGACGAAGACCGTTTATGCTCACTTAATCGGGGTTAACTTACGTAGCGTTCAGCGTAAACATCAAACCGACGGTAAATTGAGCCCTGCCTCTAGCGAACATGCGCTAATGCTTGCTGAAATGGTGCGGCAGGCCGACGAATACTTCTCAGAAAGAGAGGCGACATTACGTTGGTTAAATCGTTCTTCTGTTGCGCTTGGGAGTGCATCCCCCTTGTCTATTTGCGATACCGTAACGGGGATTAGCCTTGTTATTGAAGAGATTAACCGGCTGAAACATGGGTTTACTGCCTGATGGAATTATTTCGAATATCGCATGCTTCCTTCGCAGATTTATCAGGAGCAGGCGGTTTGTATGGTGCGGGGCGTTGGCACCACAAAGGGACGCTAGCGTGTTATACCGCATCTTCTCGATCCTTAGCCGGGCTAGAAAGGCTCGTTCATGAATCGATTGAAGATATGCCTAAGCTGAAAATGCTGACTATTTGGGCGCCTGATGATACATCGATAGAACGGTATACCGACAAGCAACTCCCAAGTGGTTGGGATGCATTACCCGATTCGGGGATTGCGCGCGATTTTTCACAGTGCTTCTATGAAGAAAATCGCGCTCTTTTATTACAAGTACCTTCAGCCATTGTTGCTGATGAATTCAACTATATTATTAATCCACGTCATGCTGATTTTAATACGTTAAAAATCGTTGATACTCGGGATTTTTATTATGATGCGCGATTACAGAAAATGATCCGCTGAGAGGTCAGGTTAGGCTTGTTGCACATTAATTTGTTCAGCGAGCAATTGCTCTGCCAGCTCTGCAAACCCGTAGCCGCCAGGCTTACTCATAATGACTGAAGGTTTATGTGTCAGGCGTTCTAAATATTGGTCGATGTTCGCCACACCAGCCGTTAATGGTAGCCACTCAAACATTGCTTCATCATTAAGAGAATCACCCACATAACAGCATTGAGTCTGTATCTGTTCGTTCGTTAATCCTTTTTGTTTTAGGAAATACTCTGTCGTCACGCGCTTTGAGTGTTCGCCATACCAAGCATTGATATGAATAGAGCTAGCCGTCGCGTTTGCACCTAGCTGACGAATAGCGGCAATCACTTCTTCAACCGTGCGGCTATCGACTTGAGGGCAATTTTGACCAATATCGATGGCGACTTCACAAATTCGATAGGCTTGATCGAGCGTAAAGTTTAGATCTGGAAAAGAAAGGAGAATCTCTGAGATTTGTTTTTTTAACGTCGATTGAACCTCAGCCAGTTCGCTCATTGGGCGCATCCCATGTCGAACTAAGTATCCATTCTGTTTCTCGAGTATAACGGCTCCATTTTCTGCGAGTACGGCATCAACAGGCCAAAGTTGTGCGATATGGTCGCCCCAGCCAGCACAGGCACCAGTAACGGCAACAATTTTTTTTCCGCTACCTCTTAGCATTTGTAATGCGAGTAATGTTTCAGGGGGAAGATGGCCGTGGCAGGTTAATGTGTCATCAACATCGGTAAGCACCCATTTTACAGCGTTCCATTCAGGATTTAATTGTGTCATATGTGTTAGAGCAACAAATGTGCATGAGTTAAGACTTTGGGGCGCAAGTCTATTTCATCTTTATGAAAGAAAAGTGAATCAATAGAAAGTCTTCGCTTTTGTATCACTCTTCGTTGTTCGTCCGTCACCTTTTTGCTTTTATCTGACCCCGATTATCAATCTGGTCCAGAGAGTTCTTGTATACATGTACTGCTAATATCTTCATCAATGTATGCCATGCCAAGTTTATTGAGGTAGTCCATACGGTCAGCAGTACGAAGTTCAATGTCAGGGCCTACTATATTGTTCTCTTGATAGATCTTAGCCATGTGGGCCATGAATTGCTCCCCAATACTCATCATTAATAGGCTCATTGCGCCAACGTCGGGTTTTATTTTCTCACGTTGTTTTTCAGGTAGATTAACGGCGAGTACTGTTGGGCGTTCGTCTCCTTCGAAACGCACGCTGCGCTCTCGGACGGTTTGTTGAGCCCAGTAATATGCAAGCTCTTTACTTTGAGTTAAAAAGACGGGTTCAACCGACTCGGTATAGTTATTACCAATCGTAGCCATGGTTTTCTGAGCGGCTTCATTGAGAGCTTTATCCCCAGAGCGCTTTAACCCTTGACTTTGAATTGATGCGAGTAAGGCTGAAGAGGTACCGTGATACCAAGTATCACCCGTTGCGAACCCATTTTCTGATAGCAGTGTTTTGGCATCTTGAAGGTGTTTAGGTGTAGAGGTCATTGTTTCTGACGTCATTGTCTCTGAGGATATAGACACTGAAGATATCGGCACTGAAGTCATGGGCACTCTCGACAAACATGAATGAGGTTAGTGTAAACAGAAGTCGTTAGGGAAACCGTGGGGTAAAGCACAAAGATTTCCCTCACCTTTACACGTAAACAGTAAAGGGAGGGAAGGGAAAGCGATACAATGAGTACCTGTTAACGATTATTCGCTAGCAGCCACTGATCACTATTAGTCAAACTGGTTAGACGTATTCGCTTCACCTGCTGCTTTTAGTGCGTTCTCACCAGCAAAGTACTCTTTGTGATCATCACCGATGTCGGAACCAGACATGTTTTGGTGTTTAACACAGGCGATACCTTGGCGGATCTCTTTACGTTGTACATTTGCAACATAACCCAGCATACCTTGGTCAC
This sequence comes from bacterium sp. HQB-150, assembly GCA_043421945.1. Lineage (GTDB taxonomy): Bacteria > Pseudomonadota > Gammaproteobacteria > Enterobacterales > Vibrionaceae > Thaumasiovibrio. Next base: position 17,815 of record JBHOGO010000063.1, read on the forward strand.
CGAAGTACTCTTTGGCAAGGTTGTCAGTAGACAGCGCTGCAGTGTGATACGTAGGTAGAGTAATCAAGTGGTGGAAGATACCCGCTTCACGAGACGCGTCAGCTTGGAACGTACGGATCTTGTCGTCAGCACGCTTAGACAGTTCGGTTTCATCATACTCTGCACTCATTAGGTTAGCGCGTTCATATGCCGAAACGTCTTCACCCGCTTCAACCATCGCATCATATGCTTGTTGGCGGAAGTTTAGTGTCCAGTTGAACGATGGAGAGTTGTTGTATACCAGTTTTGCATTAGGGTGTACTTCACGAACACCGTCCATCATCTCTTTAATTTGACCGATATGCGGCTTCTCAGTCTCAATCCAAAGTAGGTCAGCACCTGCATTGATGGCTTCGATACAGTCAAAGACACAACGGTCTTCACCAGTGCCTTGGCGGAATTGATACAAGCCAGAAGGTAAACGCTTAGGTCGAACAAGTTTGCCGTCACGGTTAAAGCAAACATCACCTTCAGCCATATCGGCTACATCAATTTCTTCAACATCTAGGTATGAGTTGTAGATATCACCTTGGTCGCCCGGCTCTTTCACTACCGCAATCTCTTTCGTTAGACCAGCACCTTGAGAATCGGTACGAGCAACAATAACGCCGTTGTCGATGCCTAGTTCAAGGAAAGCGTAACGAAGTGCGCGAAGTTTTGCGTGGAAGTCAGCATGAGGTACGGTTACCTTGCCGTCTTGGTGACCACATTGCTTTTCATCGGCTACTTGGTTTTCAATTTGTAGGCAACATGCACCCGCTTCAATCATCTGTTTAGCCATGAGGTATGTGGCTTCTGCATTACCAAAACCAGCATCGATATCGGCAATGATTGGAACAACGTGTGTGACGTGATTGTCTATTTTGTCTTGAATGGTGTCTTGTAGGTTAATGTCACCGGCTTCACGCGCTGCATCTAGCTCACGGAATAAGCCGCCTAGCTCACGTGCATCGGCCTGACGTAAGAAGGTATATAGCTCTTCGACTAGACCTGCAACCGACGTTTTTTCATGCATTGATTGGTCTGGCAGTGGACCAAAGTCTGAACGAAGTGCTGCTACCATCCAACCAGAAAGGTATAGGTAACGACGATCTGTCTTGCCACCAAAATGCTTTTTAATAGAAATCAGCTTTTGTTGACCAATAAAGCCATGCCAACAACCTAAAGACTGTGTGTATTGAGAGCTATCTTTGTCGTAAGCCTCCATGTCAGCACGCATGATATCTGCCGTGTACTGGGCGATATCCAGACCCGTTTTGAATTTGTTTTGAGCTCGCATGCGTGCAGCAGATTCTGCATCGATGGCATCCCATGGAGCACCTGCGGCATTTTTTGCAACTTCAATCATTTCGATATCTTGTGTAATTTGCGACATAACTATTCCTTAGCTTCACATGAGCATGTTGGCCTAATTGGCAAGGTCGTATTGATTTGGATTAAATCTAACCATGGACAAAGAATAGTCACGCGTGTGATAATTTTGTTAATTTATAGTTCTTATAGTCGGTATTTTTTATATGAATATTGCTCGTATAGACCTTAATTTACTTGTGTATTTAGATATGTTGCTGCGTGAACGAAATGTCACACGGGCGGCAAATCAATTAGGCATCACTCAACCCGCGATGAGTAATGGTCTGCGTCGGTTACGCGACCTATTTGAGGACCCGTTGTTGGTGAGAACAAGTGAAGGAATGGTTCCCACCGAGCGAGCACAAAAATTACAGCCATTGATCCGTAACATCTTGGCGAATGTCGAAAAGACCTTACAGCCGACGACAGAATTTCATGCTGAAGACAGTGAGCGCGTGTTTCGTATCATGGCGAGTGACTATGCTGAGTCAACGATCATTCAGCCACTGTTGAAAAAGTTGAGTGAGATAGCGCCGAAGATACGGCTGGATATCATGACGCCCAGTGATGTGAGTTATCAAGATGTAGAGCAAGGTACTGTGGATGTTATTATCAACAGATTTGATGATATACCACAGTCATTTCACCAGATGAGCCTTTGGCATGACGGGTTCTCTTGTCTTTTTAGCTGTGATAATCCTATTGCTGATAATTTTGATCTTTTCTCTTATTTAAAGGCGAAACATATTTGGGTGAGTAAAACCGGTATGGGTACCGGTGTCGGCGTTAACCCCAGCGAAGCCTTAAAGTTAGGTTGGATTGATCAAGCTTTGATGCGTATCGGCAAAACGCGCAATATTACGGTATTTACGCGACACTATTTGTCTGCCATTCTCTTCGCCCAGCAAAACAACCTCATTCTGACTATCCCCACTAAAGCTGCGCAGCAACAACGTGATAACCCTAAGTTGTTAATCAAGCCAGCGCCTTTTGCTATTGAACCCTTTGAAGTAAAAATGGCATGGAGCCCCTTGCTACAAACAAACCCTGACCATCAGTGGATGCGCCGTTTGATAAAAAGTGTGGCTAATGAGATTGAAAGTGGTGTGACGGAATGACCCTTTTAGTGGGTATTTTTTTCGTGAATACTCACTATAACTGGCATAAATTAGCTAAATTGTAGTCAGCTGCATATGTTTATTTAGTCGCCAGCGGTTAATTTGAGAGAGATTTTATGAAGAGTCGCATTCAACAGGGAAGCTTGAGCATTGATAGCACCCTCTACCAATTAGTCAATGAACAGGTAATGCCTGGTACGGGTATTATCGCAGAAGAGTTTTGGCAATCTTTTGCTGCCATCCTTAAAGATCTCGGCCCTAAAAATCGTGCCTTACTGATTAAGCGTGAAGATCTTCAACATCAAATTGACGTTTGGCACCAAACACGTGTAGGCCAAACGTTGGACGCATCAGAATACAAACAGTTTCTACAAGAAATTGGGTATTTGGTGCCTGAAGGCGATGACTTTGAGGTGACAACGGCAAGTGTAGAGCCAGAAATTGCAACACAAGCAGGTCCTCAGCTTGTGGTTCCAATTATGAATGCTCGTTTTGCGCTTAATGCAGCTAACGCGCGTTGGGGCAGCCTATACGATGCTCTTTATGGAACGGATGTGATTAGTGAAAGTGACGGAGCAGAGAAAGGTGGCAGCTTTAACCCTGTACGGGGAGCGAAAGTGGTCGCTTATGCTCGTGAATTCCTCGATGATGCCGCGCCGCTTAACGGTGTTTCCCATAAAGATGTGACTCAATACAGCATCAGCAATGTAAGTATTGGCAATACACTTACCGCGACACTAGAAAACGGTGAAGAAGTTACCCTGATTGATCCTAATCAGTTCATTGGTTTTCAAGGACATGCAAGTGCACCATCGTGTATTTTGCTTAAGCATAATAATCTACATATTGAAATTCAAATTGACCCAAGCGCCCCCATTGGGAGCGTTGATGCTGCAGGTATTAAAGATGTGTTGGTGGAAGCAGCATTAACGACGATTATGGACTGCGAAGATTCTGTTGCAGCGGTTGATGGTGAAGATAAAGCATTGGCTTACCGTAACTGGTTAGGCTTAATGAAAGGTGACTTACAAGAATCACTCGAGAAAAACGGTAAAAATATTGTCCGTCGTTTAAATCCTGATCGCCACTACACCAGCGTGACAGGGGGAGAAATCTCACTGAAAGGTCGCAGCATGCTATTTATACGCAATGTGGGCCATTTAATGACCAACCCTGCCATTATCGATGCAGAAGGTAATGAAGTACCTGAAGGTATTATGGATGGCATGATCACTTCGTTGATTGCCATGCATGACTTAAAAGGCAATAGCGCTTATCAAAATTCAACAGCCAATAGCATCAACATAGTAAAACCTAAAATGCATGGTCCTGAAGAAGTTGCCTTTACTAATGAGCTGTTTGGTCGAATTGAAGATGCATTAGGCTTAGAGCGTTATACCATTAAAGTTGGCATCATGGATGAAGAGCGCCGTACGTCGGTCAACCTTAAAGAGTGTATCCGTGCTGCTAAAGATCGTGTGGTGTTTATTAATACTGGTTTCTTAGACCGAACGGGTGATGAAATTCATACCAGTATGGAAGCAGGGCCATTTGCACCTAAAACACAGCTGAAAACCATGACTTGGATTGGTGCTTACGAAGATCAAAACGTCGACCTTGGTTTGGCATGTGGCCTACAAGGTAAAGCACAGATTGGTAAAGGCATGTGGCCTGAGCCAGACAATATGGCGAAGATGATGGACGCCAAAATCGGTCATCCACAAGCAGGTGCGAATACGGCTTGGGTGCCGTCTCCAACGGCGGCGACTTTGCATGCGCTGCATTATCACAAGGTGAGTGTACCAAGCCGTCAGAAAGAGCTTCGTGAGCGTGTCAGAGCGAATGTCGACGATATTCTTACGATTCCACTCCTTGGTAGTCAAAAACTGACCGCGCAAGATATCCAGAATGAACTTGATAACAATACCCAAGGGATTCTTGGTTACGTAGTGCGCTGGATTGACCAAGGAGTAGGGTGCTCTAAAGTGCCAGATATTAACGATGTAGGGTTAATGGAAGACCGTGCCACGCTGCGTATTTCGAGCCAACATATTGCTAACTGGCTACGCCATGATATTTGCGATGAAGCTCAGGTGATGAAAACGATGAAGCGTATGGCAGCCGTTGTTGATCAGCAGAATGCCGGTGATACTAGCTACCATAATATGGCACCTGATTTTGAAAATAGCATAGCGTTTTCAGCCGCTTGTCAGCTTGTATTTGAAGGTTGTGCGCAGCCAAGTGGCTATACTGAGCCAGTGCTACATGCAATGCGATTGAAGTTGAAATCACAGGCATAAAGGGAATGAGTACAAGTTGTAAAATTAGCTAATAATCAATACCAAAAAAGTTATATCCCTATTTTACCTCACCTAAGGTACCGCGCTTTTTAGCGCGGTTTTTTTATGTGGAAGTGCTGATTAATCGCCTGCTGTCGTTTTTATTCAATCTTCAATCCGGAGCAACGAGTAATATTTACGGCATTCGAAAGCAGAACACTCCTTTATTCCTTTCCTGCAAAGGGGGAAGCTTTCACAAAAACCAATAGCATTTAGGTCAATAGGTAAAGCAATGTTAGAAATTAAACCAATCGAAAATTTAGAAGACATCAGCGAACTAAAGCAAGTTTATTTTACCCAGTCTTCTGCACCCCTTGATGGTATGTGGCACTTTGGTTTTGTTCCCATGTCCGCACATTTTGGATTCTATGAGCAAGAAACACTCGTGGGCTACTGTTGCATTAATGCTGAAGGCTACATGTTGCAATTTTATCTCTCTACTGACGCGAAAACAGACGAAAAAGAGTTGCTCTCCTTGATGACTGAGCAAAACAGCTCTGTGGGTCGGGTTAACGGTGCATTTGTCAGTACAGCAGAACCACAGTATTTGTCACTTTGTTTAGATTACTCAACAGCAGTTAAAGTCAATGCACTGATGTATAAGCAAGTGAAGAGCTGCTGTGATGCGAATAAAAGTGAACTAGACCTGCAGCTTGCTCAACCAGAGCAACTAAGTCAATTTGTTGATTTTGCAGCAACCAATATTGGTGCGCCGAAAGAATGGCTAATGGGGTACTTTGGAAATTTAATTCATTGTAAAGAGTTGTTCGGTTATTGGAAGGATGGTGAGTTACTCGCAACAGGCGAGTGCCGTTTGTTTGATGAATATCAGACAGAGTACGCTGACCTAGGTATGATTGTCGCACAGTCTCAACGTGGTCAAGGCATAGCAACGCAAGTGCTGAAGTGGCTCGTGAGCTTTGCCAATGATCGCGGACTAACCCCAATATGCTCCACTGAGAGCGGCAATCTTGGCGCACAAAAAGCGATTAAACGAGCAGGGTTAATGCCGCTAAACCGTATTATTCAGATAGAGTTTGCTCAGAAGTAAATACATAGCCCCTTGTAAGCCTTTAACAGGGGCTATTATCTGCTTTCCACCTGCGTAATTGTGTTACACGGTAACCACAACTTTACCGACGGTACGCCCGCTTTCGGTGGCCGTGTCTATAACGTACCCGTTAGCGGAGCGATTCAGGTCAATTGGGGAGACGCAATGAACGATTTTGTTGATGCTGGTATGGGGATTGGTTTAGCCGCACTGTGGTATGTTGGTCCAAAGCTTAAGAAGGGAGATTTGTGCCAAGTACTACCTGATTATACCGTGTGGCCAAAGAGTAAAATTTGGGCCGTTAGACCCTATTCACGTCTTATGCCTGCAAGAGTGAAAGTCTTTTTAGACTTTATGGGAGAGGGGATAACTCGCTTTAATGAAGAGCGCTATGGCGGTTTAGAAGTCAAATAAGAAACTTTCACTATTATTCGGGAAAGGATTTATGTCGTTGTTCATCTAAACCTTTAACTCGTCAAAGCTTCTTTGAAAGACCATCAACAATTTTCTTAAGAAAATAGCGACTATCATCCAACATGCTGACTTCTTTTTCATCGGTATTCGCAGTCAAAATACTGCAATAGCCATGCAGTGCACACCAAACAAATCGAGCCTGTTGCTGGGTATCCTCAACCAAAAACACGCCTTCCTCTTGGCAAAGAGCGAGCATCGTTTTGAGGAAGTCGAACGTTGAGTCAGCTTCTTTTCTAAGCGCTAAGTTAGGGTTTTTTAGTAACCCAAAGTTACTAAACATCAGCTGATAATATTCAGGATACTGTCGAGAAAAATCAATATAGCATGCACCAACAGCAGAAAAACGCTCAGTCATAGGTAACGTTGAGTTTTGCTCCCAAGTGTTGGTCATTGCATGACCAAATTGATTAAACCCTTCTTTGGCGATAGCGCAAAGCAGCTCGTCTTTATCTTTAAAGTGCCGATAAGGCGCAGTTCTTGAAACGTTAAGCTCAGAAGCCAGTCCTCTCATTGTTATCGAGTCAATTCCCTCTGTTCTTAATTTGTGAGTGGCAATTCGTATTAACTCAATTCTTAGATCACCATGGTGATACTTGGAGCTACTAACCATTTCTTTATATCTCTTTATAGCAATGATTAAACACACTACCTCATAATGTTGACGTCGTCTACATGCTGGTGTAATGTTTACCATGTGGACGTCGTCAACATTTTCATAAGGATGATAAAAATGAATGGCTCAACATTTCGTAAAACAGCAAGATGGGTACACTTTATAATGGCAGCTTTAATCGGTGCTTATATTTACTCGCCATGGAGTGAAAACCCAATTTTTTCTGATTTAATAATGTGGGTGGTAATCCCTTTATTAACTATCAGCGGCATTGGTATGTGGAAGCAAGGCACTATCATGAGAAAACTGAAAGGGGTTGCGAGAGCGAGTTGAATGAGCGACTCACACGCTGGTGGCATGTATACGGGTAATACTATTCGTACAGAAAAGTACGTTTGTATATTGTCTTTGAAGGTCCCACTACTAATGAATGGGACCTGTGCTCTATTAGAGTTGCTCTTTTGGAGTGTTGCGTATCAGTTGTTTAATCTGGATTAAGTGTAATTTTACTTAACCTCAGCCCTTAGTATGACTTCATTATCCAACACGACATTTGTGGACCAGATAAAAGTAGCTCCTGTACCACTAAATTTTTCAATGAAATTCATGTATGCCTGTTTGTTATTTACCCCTATTTCATCTTCTGTGTATAACGTTGCTTGAGGCCAAGACGTTGAATCAAAATCGGGTGACATCCAGTTATCGGGTGTCTCCCAGTGAGCGGCATAAGCATCTTCGCCATGATCTGTTCCTTTTGTCGTGCACGTCTCAGAGAGTCGTTGACCATCAGCCTCACTGAGGCAAGTAAGATCATAAATAGGGGAGGTGTAAAAAGTTTGCGCTTGCCAGTCTGTGCCTGTAACAGTGCCATCGCTAAAGCTAGCAATAAATCCGCCATCGCCAGGGTGATATGCTTTGCCTTGATTGTTTTCTGTACCTAAGCCAAGGTGTTCCTCCCAATCAATGACTTTGACTGCAATTGTATAAGGCCTCTCAACTTTGAACTTGACGATATTAGAATTAAAAGGGGTGAATGGTACGGTGTCTACTGCTATGAGATGGCCGTTGATGTATAGCTCAAAGTAATTGTCGGCAAAAATATATCCCGTGATCTCTTCACCTGTCGGATCAATAACAGAAATAGGCACTGAATCGGTATCGACACTGGAAAGATCTTTTGGCGTGATATTGGCGCACTCTTCATAGAGATCAAGTGCTTTGGGGCCAGCGATAAAGTTGTTGTTTGCTGGTACTGCCCACATTTTACCTTCTGAATCTGCCACTTCGCCAATGCCCGCCACTCGGCTACGCCCGTTTTGGCACTCAAAAATATTCTCGACCACCGTTGTAGCAACACCTTGCGTAATGCTAGCAGACCCTTGGTATTCGCTGGCATTACTCGACGGCTGATTAGGAGCTGGTGTACACCCTGTCGCGATTAACATGAGAGATGAAAAGGTGATGGCTTGATTTATAGTGGTTTTCATTGGCCTATCTCTGTTATGGGGTGACCGTGTTAGTGTAGCCGAGAATATCATCTAGTGATGACTTACCCTGTTGATGTTCAGTGTAATATCGATCAGAAACGATGTTGTACTTACTGCTGTTTTAGCAAAATTGCTGGCTTGCTATCAGGTTATTTGTTCGTGAAAAAAACCAAGGTTGTTACCGCGATCCTGTTCATGTTCAGTTATTTCCTATATTATTCTTAGGTCCAATATAAGGTAATACAATATGACCAATATCTATAAAGAAGCAGCCTCTGAGCTACTAAGCCGCCGTGTAGCGGGTACGAAGGCGCCACGTTTAGAAGAACAACATCGTCCAGCTAATATGGAAGATGCGCTACAAATTCACTCTTCTATGATTGATCTTCACAGTGATAAAGTTGGCGGCTGGAAGTGTTTACTACCACTTGCAGACGACAAGTTTGTTGTTGCGCCTATCTTCGCCGATAGCATTCAAAGTGGCGACAACTGTGAACTATTCTCTGACAACAATGCAGCTCGCCTTGAACCAGAAATCGCGTTTGTATTGTCTAAAGGCTTACCAGCTAACCCTGAGGGATACAGCGAAGAGCAGATCAATGACGCGATTGGCTCATGCCACATGGCACTTGAGTTGATGCAAGCACGTTTTGCGACTGACAGTGGCGCAGAGTTCTATGAAAAGCTAGCAGATTGCCTTGTTAACCAAGGTATGTTTATCGGTCCTGAGATTGCCCGCGAAAAAGCATTTGCAGCTAGTACTATCGACATCACCCTTACTCAAGGTGAAGAGGCTCAGTCGTTTGAAGGTAAACACCCAAATACGATGCCACAAAGCCCAATTTACTGGTTAATCAATTACATGACACGTCGAGGTGTTGATTTCCAAGCAGGCGAAGCCATCATCACTGGTTCATACTGTGGTATTGTTGAAGTCGAATTCAATCAACTAACTACCATCAAATATGACGGTATTGGCGAATACCAAGTGACGTTTAGCGAAAAGAAGTAATTTTTCGCGGTATTAGCTAATCAACAGCAGGGCTTTATCACCCTGCTGTTTTTTTATGCCTCTTGCTAACTCAGTCCGTCATTCAAATGTTGAGTGGTGAGTTTCATTCCCAGCAATATGCGCCAGTTCCTCATATGGTTAATGCAAAACCGAATTATTTATCCAAAAAAAAGCTGTATTTTCATCCGGTGAAGTCGGGAGGGATTGATGATTTGAGGCATGTCTGCTGCATTTTAGTACCAAGATAGGTAATGCCTATCAAATCAATAGATAAGGACAATTTTCTCTTTCAGCGATGTTATTGCAATATAACTCCATCGACGCAGGACAGCGTTAACCATACAACTGAGAGAGAAAAATTATGATCAACACTCAAATCAAACCATTTAGCGCTACAGCATTCAAAAACGGCGAGTTCGTTGAAATCACAGA
>JBHOGO010000064.1:0-26922 GCA_043421945.1 bacterium sp. HQB-150
GGATTCTGTTCACCTTGATATCACTAGCTTTCATGTTGATGGGGAATACCTCCAAGACGAAGATCTCAATGCTATTAAATTGGTACAGCCGCGACCACCGTCCAGAGCTCAATCAGGTGGTCCTTGAGCTGATTTGTGAGAACCAAGCAGGCCTACCCGTTTATATGTAAGCTCTCAGTGGCAATACCAATGATGCTAAGGCATTTTCTGAAGTCGCTAAGCGGCATGTTCATTGTCTAAAGGAAGCTCAAAATAGCTGCTACTTTATCGCAGATGCAGCTCTATATACAGAAGAAAGTATTCGCTCACTGGATGAACAACAACAAAAGTTATTACTCGTGTTCCAATGACTATTAAGTTAGCCAAACAAGCTTTACTGGCCCTTGAACCAGAGCAGTTGAGCCGTATCGGCAATGGTTACTCGGGCTGCTGGGTTGACGCTAACTATGGCTCAGTTACTCAAAAATGGCTGCTAGTTCATAGTGAGCAAGCAACCAAGCGAGAGGAAGCAACGTTCTACAAGAACTTAGATAAAAATATAACCAAAGAGCTGAAAGCGCTGGGGCAGCTGATGAAAAAAACAGTTTGCTTGCGCAGTGGATGCAGAGCAAGCCATGACCGACTTTGCTAGCCAGTGCCATTTACTCGGTTTTTCGCAAACCATCATAGTCAAAGAGCCGATCTATGTTGAACCTGGCCGCCCTAAAAAAGGTGCCGCGCCAGCAGGAAATCACTATTCTATTGATACGACACCTTATACTGACCTAAAAAAAGTCAAATTAGCGAAGCTTAAAGTAGGGATGTTTATTCTTGCGACCAACGATATTGACAGGGAAAATCTGACGATGGCATCGCTGCTAGAGCACTACAAATCTCAACAAAAGGTTGAGCGCGGATTTCGTTTTCTAAAAAGCCCTGAGTTCCTGACATCTTCAATTTTCCTGAAGAAGCCTCAGCGTATAGAAGCGCTGCTGATGATTATGACGTTAAGCCTTCTCGTATACGCGAGTTTAGAGCACAAAATCCGAGAGCAACTCACCAAGACAGAAGAATTCTTACCGAGCATGGTAAAGAACAAGACAACAACTCAACCGTCGGCTCGATGGGTGTTCCTAAAGTTCGAATGTATCGACACCCTAGAATTTAGTAGTCAAAGCTTCATAACGGGAGTCCAGGAGCACCAAACCCGGCTTCTCAAACTGCTTGGGGCTCTATATGAATCGGTTTATTCCTAAATGGGCTGCGGAATCTCGGTTTGAGGACACTTTGCCAAGAACCTCTGGCTCACTGGCGTCTCGAATAAGTGATAACTTGAAGATGCTCAAACACTCCTCTTCAAGTTAATTAGGTATAATAATTCAGATAAATGATAGAGAAAATACCTTCATGCCAAACATATTTTCACCAGAAAAGTGCAGTTCTACACTAGCTATATTAAGAGGATTATCAAAAGTAATATCTATATCTCCTTCGAAGCAGTCTTCAATACATATGTTTTTAATTATATTTTCAGAAACATTATCAGAGTGAACATTAATCATAACATTGCAATCAATTTTACACTCAACAGTAACATCAATTTTCAAACCTTTAAAACACTGATTGCTAGTTATATTCGGAAATTCTAGACATGATTCACCATCGTTCAGTTGAACTGCAAATCCTTTATGGCATTCCACTTTCTTTGTGTTTGTAGATTTAAAATAATTGCAAGCTAGTATTTTTCCTCTATCAGGTTCATACCTACCAACACCAACGCTATTAATTACTATTGGTTCAATTTCCCCATTATCTCTGTAATTAACATAACTAATCCAACTATCTCTATAGTATCGATTACCTAAACCTTGACTCATATCACAATAAGTAAAGTACTCCTGATTATTCCATTCAAAGAACGATCCGTGCCGACCCTGAGTTAACCCATTGGGCCAAGTATACTTTTTAAATTCGTCTTCAACCAAGTCCTCTCTAACTATAACACCTTTATATTCATAAGGACCATAAATATTCTCCGCCATTGCATAAAAACACCCCCACGATAAATAATAAAATTTTCCGCGTTTATGTAGAAAAGCTTTATCATCCGTAGATTCACCATATGGCCCTCTAGGATTGATTATTTCTATCTTCCGAGGTTCTTCTGCTAAAGAAATCATATCATTTGACAGTTTCGATATGTAGTAATCAAAAGCACCAAATACCAAATATGATGTCCCGTCCTCTTCTTGAAAAATAGCAGGGTCATATCCTTCATCAAAATCATCACTTGAAATTAATGGCCTTTTTAACGGATCCCTCCAATCTTTTGTAGGATTTTCAGAAACCAATACACCTATTTGCTTTGTACCTTCTCTGACGTCAGAAAAATACCAATAGTATAAATTATTTTTTCTAACAGCGTCTGTTGCCCAGCATCCATTACTTGGTTCACGTAAATAGGTATCTTCCGGTGATATGACACTCTCTAACTGCCAGTCAACTAAGTTAGTTGAGGACAAAACCCACCAATCTTTCATGACAAAGTCGTCATTATTTTCTGAAAAATCATGAGAAGCGTACATATAAGCACGTCCATCAAAAATTCTTATATGTGGATCACAAACTCCTTTACCCAATATATTTCTCATCACTAACCCTGCGTTAAATATAAAACCAACAAATAATATAAATGAATTTCAAACAATAACGTCGCATGATCTAGTTTAAAGTAAATAATTGGAGTGGTCTAATGAAACCGGACACCTATCTATGAGTGGTACAGTTACCACTCATAGATAGGTGTTTCATGACCTGATTTCGTCGTACATTTAGCCCTAAGTTCAAGCGAGAAGCTGCAAAACTATACGGTATTAGAAGCAAGTCGTGCTGTTGACGTTGGACAAACGGTTTTGCGCCGTTGGGTCGAACAATTGAACGTTGAGCCGAACGGCATTACTCCTACAGCTAAAGCTTTGACATCAGAGCAGCAAAAAAACCAAGAGTTAGAGGCTCGTATTAATCGTTTAGAGCGTGAAAAGTCGATTCTAAAAAAGCCACCGCTCTCTTAAGGTCATTCGTTAGCAGGGCTAAGCCACTTTGAGTTACTCATCGGAAGCATAACTGGCTTACTCATGAGTTCAAATTACTTTCAATTTGTGAGGTCGATATCCGGCACTTTAAAGGATTAGCCGAGAAACTCACGATTACGGCTGATATTTAAAGGTGCACAAACTATGAGCTGTATACCTTAGGGTAGAAGGACTTAAGGATTGTGCTCATCAGAAGCTATCTTCAGGGTCTGAAAGAATCAGGTTTCCATAAGAAAAAGCTAAATGTTACCGCTCGTAAAACTTAAAAGGACAGTAAAATGAATACTTGGACGATTATCTCGTTCACCATCTTCACTGCGATGGTGGCGATTGTTTCATGGCTCATAACAAGAAAAGAAGACCTCAGTACCAATGAAGGTTTTTTCTTGGGCGGGCGAAGCTTGTCTGGTATGTCAATTGGTTTTTCTGTACTGCTCACCAACTGGTCAGCAGCTCAATTAATAGGGCTAAATGCACAAGGGTTTAATTATGGCCTGTCTAATATGACATGGTCAGTAACCTTAGCGATTGGCGCTGTAATTATGGTTTGCTTCTTCTTGCCATTTTTCATCAAAACACGTATTACCACCATACCTCAATATCTAGAGAAGCGCTTCGGCCCTGTGGCGCGTAACGTCTTCTCTTTTTGTATATTGATCAACATGGCAGTCGTCGTTTTACCCACGGTCGTTTATGCAGGTGCATTAGGTCTAAGTAAGATGTTTGATGTTTCTACCTTGCTTAACATCAGTGATGACTCCTCCCTCATTTTATCCATCATCTTAATTACCATTATTGGTGGGGTTTATGCCATCTTAGGGGGATTAAAGGCAGTAGTCGTATCCGACTTTATCAACGGTATTGGCTTTTTCATCGGCAGTATTCTTATCTTATTTTTAGCGCTTAAAGCCCTTGGCGATAATAGCGTAATTGCAGGTACGGTAGAGCTAATCACCAGAGATCCCGACAAGTTCAATGCCGTCTCTCCAGAGACAACCAATATGCCACTGTCGGTCATTTTCACAGGTATGATTCTCTTAAATGTCTATTTTTGCTGTGCAAACCAAGTATACATTCAACGAGCAATTGGCGCTAGGTCGCTAGCAGAAGGCCAAAAAGGCATTCTATTTGCTGCAGTAATGAAGGTTGTCAGTATTCTGTTTTTGGTGGTGCCGGGTATTGCTGCGTATCACCTATATGGCAATGAAGGCATTAAAGCCGATGAGGCCTACCCTCTGCTAGTAAATCGCTTACTGCCAGATTATTTGTTAGGCTTTTTTGGCGCAATTGTATTTGGCGCGGTCATCTCGACCTTTAACTCAACCGTCAACTCCTGCTCAACCATATTCTCAATTAATATCTATCAGCCTCTGATCAAGTCTAAGAAAATTGGTCAAGACCGAACGGTATTTGCTGGCAAGGTGTTTGGCTCGCTACTGATCCTATTTGTTGCTGTCGTTGCGCCACTGGTTCAACATGCTCCCGATGGACTCTTCATGTTTATGCAGGAGTTTGCTGCGCTATTTGCCATTCCAATGTTGCTCCTGATCCTAGCAGGATTGGCACTGAAAAAGGCAACAGCAAAAACGGCTATCCCTGGCGCAGTTTTATACATCTGCCTATATCTGATCTTCAAGTTTGTAATCACAGGTTGGGATATTCACTTCTTACACACCAATGCTCTGTGCTTTGTACTAGGCGCCATATTAATTGCCGTACTCACTTACCTATACCCGGGTGATGAAAGCATAGCCGAAGCTGCAAATACCAGTGATAAAGAGCCACCAGTACCACTGGAAAATTGGAAGTACCTTCGTATAGGGTGTATCAGTACCTTAACGCTCGTTGTTGCTACTTATGCTTTAGCGTCTCCAATCGGGCTAGCCGCACCTGTTGAAGATATTCCTATCAACATACTGCGTATAGTTGCGGTCTCAATCGCTTGTGTATTCGCTATCGACTATATAATTGCCAAGCTTTGGCACAAGCCACAGAACGTTGTCGCTACATCAGAAAATTAGCGACAATAAGGACAGCCTTTCGTATCCGCCCCATGATCCCACGGGGCGAGTATCAAGAAGTTCCATGGAAGTAAATAGTCAAGGTGACTACTCACCGCCCGTTGGGCGATGCTTCTTATTTCGCAGGCTATAGCTCGAAATATCGAGTATTACGTAAGCCTACACAAGCAGACACGACCATCCAGCCGCGTTGGTAACTTTAAACTGCTGCGCCATAACGGTTCCCTTGCCACGATATGCAACTAGGCTATGTGGGGTCTTCTTGGTCAGTCAGTCAGTCAAAAATTTGTCTTTTCTTTCTGCACTTGGTTTTCGTTACAAAAATTCAATAATACAGCTTTTAAATTGCTATCGCAAAGCCAGAAAGAAAGTCGCTCGCATCCAAGTGTCATCGGACAATAAAGATTGTTCGATTCCTAAGAAACTTTTGGACAAAAACGCTTTACAGTTTACGCTAAATTAGCATTTCATGAATAACTACAAGTATCGAAAAGTTGGTTGGTGTAGTGGCTAGTATGGATGGTACAGATCACCCTCATATCCAAAATTGCTTTTTCAACCCTATATGTTATATTCAGCGCCAGTTTGAGGGAGTAGCTATTTTGCTTTGCCTGCATTGCAAAAGGTTGCATCAACACATTTGACCACACGTCATGGTGTAACCAGTGATACTTTTGTATCTACCCAGCGAGACTCGAGCAACTTACACACTTTAATGCGAGGGCTAAGTGTGGGGTTGTTCGTGTTTTATAAGCCCTCCTATAAACAAGTTTATGACCACTTTTTTACTACCATCTTTAGCATTATTATTTGGCTTCGTCATTCTGTCATTCAGCGCAGATAGGCTTATCTCAGCATCGGCAACCTTTGCCAAACACTGTAATATATCTCTGATTTTTATAGGTATGACTGTTGTTGCTTTTGGCACTTCAGCCCCTGAATTACTCGTATCTGCCGTTGCGGCTTTCAATAATGCTGGGGAATTGGCCATCGGTAATGGTATTGGTTCAAATATTATTAATGTTGGCCTTGTTCTTTCCGCAGCTGTGTTAATAGCTCCCATCCACGCTAATAAACGCTTTATAAAAAAAGAGTATCCAATACTAGCTGGCTCAATGCTAATCTGCATCGCACTGATGTCTACAGGTAAGTTAAGTATGTTAGACGGTATTTTATTGGTGACTCTGCTGACCATATACTGCTTCTACTTGGCAAAATCCATAAGGCAAGGCGAAATATCTCAAGATGAGCTAGACCTTTTGCCATTAACTAAAAGTCGAGCAGCTTGGGAAAGCCTAGTAATGCTAATACTGTTGTTAACCTCATCGAGAATGATGGTATGGGGAGCCGTTCATTTAGCGCAACTTGCGGGTTTAAGCGAACTCACGATTGGGTTAACTATCATAGCATTTGGAACTAGCTTGCCAGAGTTAGCAGCGGCGATTGCAGGTGCACGCAAAGGAATGTATGACATTGTATTTGCTACTGTAATAGGCTCGAATATTTTCAATTTATTGGGTGTAATCGCTATACCCTCGATAGTAAGTAAAGAGCTAATCATTCCAGAGCTAGTTTTTAACCGAGATATTCCTTACATGATTCTTTTAACAGCAGTGTTAGGTGGCATGTTTGCTGCTCCCTTACTTAAGTCGCAATTATCGAATAAGGAGCAATCGGCTTACAGCATACACCCTCTAGGAGGGGGCGTGTTATTAATAATATTCATATCCTACATAACAAAAATCGCTTATTCGATTATTTAGCTTTTCGAAAACAAGTAAAATGTGCGACGTATTCTTGAGGTCGTCCGATTCCTTTTACTAACACAACGAAAGCCTACGTGTTATGAACTCTGGGGAAGTCTGCCAAGTAGAACTTCCCTGATGGGTTTCGAACTTTGCATGCACAGCTCCCACCCTTTTTCTCCTCAACCACCAACTGACGTGCCGAGGGATCTGTAGTGGGTAGGTATTGGAAGTTATCTGTCATGGCCTTTCTGCTACTTAATATTAGGAAAAGTACCGTGATTTCAATAGCACGACCTACCACTGAGTAATTGCTTTAACACCGAATGGGGCAGAAACGTGTTAGCTAGTCTGCCTCTACTGAGTGACATTCCTCAAAACAGATCAATCTTTATTGGAACTGAGCAAACTTAATGTCCGCTGACACCAAGCAAAAATTGCTGATTGTCGTCGCGACTTCACCCACAAACTGACTTCCCAATTGATAAACGATAATCAAGTGATTAGCTGTGAAAGTCTGAGCGTAAAAAACATGGCCAAGAATCGAAAACTCGCTAAAGCAATTAGCGATGTCAACTGGGGCGAGTTCGCGTGCCAACTTATCTACAAAGCTGAGTGGTACTGTCGAACCGTCGTTCAGATTGATAAGTGGTATCCAAGCTCTAAGCGCTGTAGTTGCTGTGGTCACGTTGTCGATTCCTTACCGTTACATGTGCGTTCGTGGAAGTGTCCAGAGTGCTTAACTCATGTAAAGATAGTGACCGAGACATCAACGCGGCACTTAATATCAAAGCGGTCGGGTGGAGCGTAAGTAAGACTTAGTTGGTCACTCGACCTCTAAGCTATACGCGATGAAACAGGCCCTCCCCTCCGAAGTACCGAAGGCCGTAGGTGGGGGAGGATGTCAATGTGTGATTGCAAATCCTAGCGAGAAATTTGTCGAAATGACGCTTTAGACACGTTTTTTTTGCACTAAAGGAAATACTATTTCGTATCGAATATTAAAAGTATCAAGGCTGTTAGTTTGATATTAATTTCAAAGGCTTGGGGGTGCAATGATCTATCTAAAATCAAGGGATTTTTTCTTAAACTCTAGAAGCAATATCACCACCTATCTTCGCTCCCCGCAAAAGCCATGCCCAGAGCATGCCCACGCATTTGAAGAAATTATTATTATCTCTCAGGGTGCGGGTACTCATGTTGTCAATGATGTGCCAATGCACCTTAGCCGTAATTACGTATGGTACATAAAAAAACACGACAGGCACCTATTTGAAGGTGTGAATGGCTTATGCATAAATAACATTCTATTTAAACGCGACGAGTTGCCGATGAGCACTGAGTTAAAGCGCTTTATGCCCAACCCCAATAGTCCAGATCCGGGCTGGTTTATTGATGAGAAAACGGCTAGCTATGTGGCATGCTTGATTGAGCGCTTGCACGTTGAAGCTCATCGTGACAGTGATGAGTCAAGGATCCTGACGCAGGCACTCTTTCAGCAAATCGTTATTGAGCTTTGGCGTGGCAAGATCACGAGTACCCACCGACTCAGCTATGAAGACAAGCTCACCTATGGGCTAGCCTATATTCAGGAGCATTACGCAGTAATCAACGAGATCGATGATGTTGCAGAGAGCCTTGCACTCACATCACGTAAACTGTCAGGCGGGGTAAAAAAGCTGACGGGAATGAACTTTAATCAGTACTTACACCACACCCGTATGAGCAAAGCTTACGCTGAGATCCTATATAGCGAGCGTTCAATTACTGATATAGCACTGGATGTTGGCTATCAGGATAGTAGCTACTTTGCCACCAAGTTTAAGCAGATCTTTAAGGAAACCCCGAGCGATGTAAGATCAGTACCAAAAAAGCCTGCGTATCCGTAGGCTTGATTGGTCAGCTCAATGTTTTATCGCTGAATGAGATACCCGTCCTGCTCGCTTTTGCAAAACGACTAAAATTCATGCCAAACCCTTCCGATATCTAATAGTGAAAACCACTAAAAACTTAGTAAGATTTTGATATTGTAATAGGGGTATATATCTGCAAAAACAGTGAGATAACCCCGATAATCAATACAGATAATTTTTTACAGATTATGGCGTTGAGCGAGAAGGTCAACATGGATATAAATACAATAGTTGTTGGAATCTACTTCCTATTTTTGATAGCAATTGGATGGATCTTTCGAACCTCTACCAGCAATACTAGAGATTATTTTCGCGGCGGCGGTAAGATGCTGTGGTGGATGGTGGGCTTGCTGTTGGTTAAGTCAGTCAAATTGAACATTGCAGAAGTCTAAGAAGCAGCGCCTGCTAAAAATATGGTCTAGGTAAAGTATCAGGTTTTAATAGAGCGTGGGTTTACCAAATATCTGTTCAATACACTTGGGTAGAAGCGCTCATGCTCTACATCAACATTACGGTAATAGTATGCAAAGTGAGTTTTTACCGCAGCCGCTGAGTTCATATACCGAGCTTAGTAATTGCTCTGTGACAAGTTTATGTACCGAGTCATGCAATAAGCCTGCGCCTAGTTTGTTGCTGGTTGAAGGGGTGGTTTTGCCACTCAATATTCATAACCCAACCCCACGATTCTCTTGGCGAGCAAATGTAGCGATTCAATCACATTTTCAGCTCCAGATTGGGCTGGATCCGCAAGATTTTGAGAGCGATTCAAGCCTTATTTGGGACAGTGGCAAGGTAGCCAGCAATCAGTCGCGAAATGTCTGTTATCAAGGGCAACATCTTCCTACTGGCAAACGGCTATTTTGGCGAGTGAGGGTCTGGGATGCAAATAAAACGGTAGCTTCACAGTGGAGTTGTGTTGCATTTTTTGAATATGGCTTATCGAATCGCAGTGATTGGCAGGCAAGGTGGATTACAGCAGAGCCATATGTTGCACCAAATCAGTCCGCCTTATCGTCATGGATGGACTTAGTATCGCATATTGAGACCGAAGATGGTCAGCATGAGGCTCCAGCCAAACAAGCTTTAAAAAATAAGCGTTCAGCAACCTTGTTTCGACGTGAATTCCGGCTCTGCAAAAAAGTACTACGAGCCAAGTTATATAGTACCGCAGCTGGCTATTATGAGATCTTCGTTAATGGTGACAAGGTATCTAAGCGAATAATGGATCCCGGTCAAACTGATTTTGATAAGCGTATTCTCTATAACTCTGATGATATTTCTGAATGGCTTCAGTCTGGAGACAATGCAATTGCCATTCATCTTGGCAGCGGTTGGTATGACGAGGGGATTGCATTTAGCCATTGGCAGAATCCGGATGATTTACAGTCCAATCAGCAGAGTCATGGATACTCCTATGGCCAGCCTAGCCTCATTGTACAGCTAAAGCTGGAGTATCAAGATGGTACCAGCGAAACCATTGTCAGCGATGGACAGTGGTTGTGCCGGCCATCTGCGGTGCTCAAAGAGGGAATATTTAGTGGTGAGTTTTTTGATGCAAGTGCTAGCCTCCCGTCCTGGAATGAGTCCACCCCGATAGATCAGCATGGCTGGAGTCAGGTAATCTGCTTGGTTCAGTGGCCAACAAGTGCATTAGAGCCACAGCTGCAGCCACCTGTACAGGCTGTTCGAGAGATCAGACCAATAGCCTTATTTCAACCGAAAGCAGATGTCTGGGTGTTCGATTTTGGACAAAACTTTACCGGTATCCCCACCTTAAACCTTGCTTTATTAGACTTAGTTCCAAAGCAAACCCTGTACCTCAGATACGCTGAATGGGCTGACGCTGAAGGCAATATTTGCCAGCTAAGTATGGGAGGATGGGCGACGCACCTGAACGCTGTCGATGGCTATCGAGCCGGTGGGTCTTCCATCAGGGATTGGTCCCCCTCATTTTCCTGGCATGGTTTTCGATATATTGAGGTGACAGGGCTGACTAAGCGACCAGCCCTTGAGGCGCTATCAGCACAGCTGATCCGCAGCAGCGTTAGACGAATTGGCCACTTTGATTGTTCTGATAAAACGCTTAATCGCATTCATGATACTGCGCTGTGGACCTATGAGAGTAACCTTATCAGCGTGCCTCTAGATTGCCCTAATCGTGAAAAGGCAGGATGGACCGGAGATGCACATGCCTCACTACACACCGCCAACTTCAACTTTGATATGGAGACATTTTGGCGCAAGTATCTGATAGACTTTCAAACCACAGAATACCTTGCCCCCATTGTGGTGCCAGGAAAAAGAACCGGAGGGGAGAAAATTGACTGGGCGGTGGCAGAGGTATTCATCGCATGGGAGCACTATCGTCATTATGGAGATATACAGGTACTGGAAAACCAATATCAAAACCTTGATGAATTCATGAGTTATGCCCACTCCCAACTTCAAGATGATATTGTCAATCAAGGCTTTGGTGATTGGTGTGATCCCGTTAGCTATCCAGGAGAGTCAAGGTCTGGTGGGCGAGGTGTTTCTCAGTGGACAGCGGTTGAGATCACCAGTACCGCTTTATTGGTGAAAGCTGCCAGCAGTATGAGCCAGATTGCGAAGGTATTAGACAAGCATGCTGAGTCGGTATTATATCGTCAGTTATTTACCCGGACTAGCTCGAGTTTTCATCACAAATACTATTCCGCAGAGCTGCAAAATTATGGCAGTCAAACGGCAACAGCGATGGCTCTAGCCTTCGATATCACCCCCATTGGTTTGCGCCAAGCCGTAGCAGAAGCTTTGAGCCGAGATATTACCGATAATTGGCAGGGGCATTCGTCAGTCGGAGCGCTTGGTCAATCATGGTTATACCTAGCATTGAGTGACTACGGGTACCAAGATGTGGCGTTGAATATCTTTAAGGCGAATGGGTTTCCTGGTTTCTCCTATCTGTTTGATGAACTTAACGGTACCACGCTGTGGGAACGCAAATGCGACTATGACCCAAATGGAGTGCGTGGACCAATACGGTCGCTGAATCACCCGTTTCATTCAGGCTATGATGCTTGGTTCTATCAAGGGCTGGGCGGGATACGATTATCAGATAATAGTGTATCTTTTCAAGAATTTATACTAAGACCTATCTTCCCACAATCGCTGGAGTATGTGGACGTTAGCCTAGAATGTCCACACGGTGAGATAGTGAGTCGTTGGACTCGGCAGGAGCGAAAGATCGTCTGGGAGGTGACCATACCGCAAAACACCCATGCGCAGGTTATCTTGCCTTCTCAGCCCGCACAGCGTTTTGCTGCGGGTAGCTATATTTTTGATATTGCATTGGATTGAACCCATGCTGCGTTATGGGACGAGGGGTGTAATGAACTTTAGTGATACAAAACCTAATCTACTGTTGGTATTTTCTGACCAGCATCGGTGGTGTGACCTAGGTTATATGGGTAATAAAGAGGTGCTTACATCGAATTTTGATGCCTTTGCTGACAAGGCGGCAGTGATGAGTCATTGCATCTCAAACACCCCGGTGTGTGTACCAGCACGGGGCTCACTTTTAACGGCGTTGACCCCTGTCAGGCATAAGGCGATATCCAATGACTTGGCGATTGACCATCAGGTACAAAGTATTGCCCACCTGATGAATGATGCGGGCTATCATACCGGCTATGTTGGCAAGTGGCATTTGGCAGGCATTCCTAGAGATGCAGCGATTGCTGAGGATCATCGACTAGGTTTTTGCGAGTGGAAGGTGGCTAACTGTACTCATGATTATATGGACAGCTATTATCATGATGAGCAGAACCGTTACCATAAAATTGATGGCTATGAGCCAGAAAATCAAACCGACCTGGCTATTCAATTCATTCAAGACCAGAGCTTGGTTGAGCCATGGGGGCTAGTGCTCTCATGGGGACCACCACATGATCCTTATGATCAGGTCCCTGATAGGTATAAAGTACTTTATCAAGATTTAGATCCCGAACTCAGGGGAAATGTGACAACCCCTGCCTATTACAGGCCTGACCGAGAGTTGGATGAGCAAGGGCTCAAGCAATCACTAAGGGGATACTATGCGCATATTACTGCACTGGATGAACAGTTTGGGCGTTTGCTGAGAACCTTAGAAGAGACGAATCAACTCGACAATACCATTGTCGTATATACCAGTGATCATGGCGATATGCTTGGTAGCCAAGGGACAACCAACAAACAGTGGCCATATGATGAATCAATTCGAGTCCCCTTGATGGTTTATTGGCAGGGACACACTAAGCAGCTGTGGTCGGATGAATTAATAGGGCTTATTGATCTGCCAAGCTCTCTCATGCAAATGATGGGGCTCGAATTTGATCTTGCTAAGGATAGTAAGTCAGTTGATGGCAAGAAGCTAGCAGGCTTGTTTTTTGATCCCGATGCACAGGGCCAATCAGCATGTTACATAGCCGATCATATTGCCTGTCACCAAGCCTATTGGCGTGGGGGCTCAGAGTGGCGAGGCATAAGAAATAAACGCTATACCTATGCCTGTATGGCGACAGGAGATGATTTTATTCTATATGACAATGAGTTAGACCCATTGCAGCTCAGGAATCTGGTTGACGATAAAGATTATCAAGGAATAAAAAATAGTCTTCACCAAGAACTAGTGTCGCTGGTGAACCAGTATGATGGCTTTTATCCCTATAAAGAGTTTGTAATGCAGTACGGATTGCTGGAAGAGTGGAATGCCAGTCAGAATTATTTTGGGCTGCCAACGATTGAAGATACCCCCTAAATAGAATTTGCTTCTCATGTATTCTAACCTCAGTTCGGTTTAAGCCATCGCCATCAACCCTGATTTTTCTCCTCGAATTAGCATAGGTGCTACACGTTAACAGATGAGTTCGGGAATCTTATCGGGTAAGAGCTGTTTGGGATCCCTTTATCTATTGGCTACCATGTTTCGTTTTTGTAGATTGAGTAGTTATCGAATGCACAAGGAATCCCAACGGCAGACCTGATATCAACTTGAACCATCAATTAGAAATGTAAATGCGGTGCGGTGGAACTCCCTGATTGACCGAGCCTAGCAACAATCTCACCACAACAAACAAAATCACCGACTTTATGCTTAATTGAACCAAACTGAGTATGAGCAATAAGTGAGAAGCATTGATTGCCCTCACAGGTAATTACCTGTGAGGGCTTCAACTTGCAACGCTGTTAAAATATGTAGTGAGCAAAACGCAGATTTCAACTTTTAACATTTAACTATTAGCAGAGCCACCTTAACCTTAAGGTGGCTCTGCTTTTTGAGAAGCAAATCTATTAAAGGATCTTGTTCAGCCTACTCACATCTATCGATATGACTCACCTACCGAGGAAGTAAATATCGCGTGCTACGCCCTGCCCCAGATTTCACTAAATAGCCCTCTTGGACCAACACGGTCAAATGGCGAGTCGCGGTCGGTTTGCTGACTTTGGTAACCTTATGGTATTGCGATGTATTAATCCCGTCGCTAAACTCCCCATCAAGCATCCGATTAAGCACTTTCACCTGCTCTTTCGCCAAAGCGGTTTGGTCAACCTTTCGCCAAAAATTGGTTTTGAACACCGTCTGTTCAATCTCTTGTAATGCACCGTCAAACGTCTCGTTTAACGTTTCAAAAAACCAAACTAACCAATCAGTAATGTCCAGATGGCCTTTTTGCGTTCGTTCAAGGATCTCATAATATTTTTTTCTATTTTCCAAGATCCCCACTGACATGGCGTAAAAGCGCACTGATTGCTGCTCAGCTTGAGCCAACGCCAAATCGGTTAATAAGCGAGTAATACGGCCATTACCATCATCCAGGGGATGTAAAGTCACAAACCACAAGTGAGTAATAGCAGCTCGAATCAATGGATCGAGTGAGTTGTCCTCTTTGGAAGTGTTAAACCATTGGATGAATTCACTTAACTCACTATCCAGTATTTCACGACCTGGGGCTTCAAAGTGAACTATCGGCCTATCTATACGCCCAGACACCACCTGCATCGGCGCATCACCGCGCAATTGCCCCCCAATAACGGGATTGAACATCGTGTAACCTTCAGGAAATAACCGATCGTGCCAACGCAATATTCTTTGAAGTGTGAGAGGGGTATCGAGGTTTTCAACGGCATCCACCATAATTTCAGCAAGGCCATCCGTTTGCTCGGTTGTCGGGAAAGGCTGCTTATCAGATAGACCCAGTTTATTTGCAAGCGACGAGCGTACCGAGAAAGCGTTTAACTTCTCACCTTCAATCGCACTTGAGTGAACGATGTTCGCTAATAAAGTATCGAGCATGCTCTCGGTTTCATCTTGAGCATGACTGAACATTTTGCCTAATAAGATCCCCTGATTTAAGCGAGTTCTCCTCACCAGTGGCTCTACAATGTTTTTATCCCAGTTAAAGCTAGGCCAGTCCGTCTGTTGCCAAATCCACATCGAGGCTCCTTGATTTGAAAATAAATACAATTCGAATCACATTATGATCTGAATACCACCCACAATCAAATCATGAAGTGATTCGATTATAACTATTATTCGAATCATCAGTCTATGATGTCATACAGTAAAGGGGCAGGTTTTAACGTATAGCTATGCGTCGTAACTTTCGCTTTGCTTGGTGTAACGAAAGGCTGATCACACTTCCCATCAATTTTCCAATGACGCGATTGAACAAACTTGCCCTGCTTGAAAAACATATCATCAAACTTAAGGGAGCTTTAAAGCGACACTATCAGAGGTCTATGAGCACGGATCGATTGCACATCAACCCCCTCAATATGAGAAGCTGAATTAATGTCCACAAGGGGCATAAGCGTCATTTGCACTCACTACCCACCTACTTTGAGACTTATTACTGATCATTTCGATTTAACCCCCTGTCATCAATTGTTGGGTTGAAGCATTGATATAGTATTCATTAATACCCGCATTGTTCATAAAAAAAGAAGTATTTTGAATGTGTATTAAGTTTGAAAAACTTATGCACAGCTATAAGAACTTATTTTTACTTCTTAATCTTATTTAAACCTATAGATCTTATAGATCTTATAGGGGAGCGAAAAGTGCATTTAAGGTGTTGTTTTTTAAGTTTATTTTTAGGTACCACTCAGAGAACTTTTTGCGCTAACCCAGAGAACTTTTTGTGCTAACCCAGAGAACTTTTTGTGCTAACCCAGAGAACTTTTTGCGCTAACCCAGAGAACTTTTTGCGCTAACCCAGAGAACTTTTTGCGCTAACCCAGAGAACTTTTTTGTCACTTTCGCAGATTTTGCTCAATGCAGAGAACTTTTTTGTCATCTTCGCAGGTTTTGCTCGATGCAGAGAACTTTTTTGCCATCTTCGCAGATTTTGCTTGATGCAGAGAACTTTTTTGCCATCTTCGCAGATTTTGCTTGATGCAGAGAACTTTTTTGTCATCTTCGCAAGTTTTGCTTGATGCAGAGAATTTTTTTGTCATCTTCGCAGATTTTGCTTGATGCAGAGAACTTTTTTGTCATCTTCGCAGGTTTTGCTTGATGCAGAGAACTTTTTTGTCATCTTCGCAGGTTTTGCTTGATACAGAGAACTTTTTTGTCATCTTCGCAAGTTTTGCTTGGTGCTACACGACAGTGTGATCATTCGCGGTTAATGCTCTTGTGTTGATTTTTCTGTTGATGAATATGTAACTTATTTTCTGTTATTCGTGCTTGAGGTTACACAAGCGTGTCAAATTGTGACTGCCATGGATCCGTGCATTTGTCTTCTTTTGTGTGAGTCATGTTGTCATATCGCAGCTTTTGCTTTTTCATCGCAGCATTTGCTTGTGTTCTCTGATCCCTCGGTGTATACCTATTTTATGCACAACAGATCACAAAAAGTTGCGATGGACGTATTAACAGAAAAGCATGAAACGCACACCAAAAAGCTCTCACTGCCTCAAGTCATAGCCCAAACCTACCAGGGCTCTGACTTGATGGAGGTTGCCCATCATTTGAAACCGCATGAGTTTATCTTTGGTTTTATTGAGCAAACGGCTCGAGAGATGGACTTGATGGCGCTGTTGTTTAGCAATATGACGGAAAATGATTTCTTTACTGAGATGGATGGAAAGGTGGTTAATGCGGATCCCACCTACCGTTTTTCCGGTAAAGATGTTGCTGCTTGGCTAGGGATCCAGCCCGCTCGGGTTTACAGTACGTTGCGAACGCCAGCGAGGCATATGTTGACGCGTGCAATTGGCCTCGATATCAATGGTGAGTTTGACTACATCACTCTGTTTAAGCGCTGCAGCTACAAAAATGGTGTGCTTGAGATCATCCCTAACGATCAACTCAGAGAGATCTATTTGCTCAAAGCCAGAGATTCTGAAAAGACCAAGGGCCATGCGGTGATCAATAACAATGTCTATCGCACCATCCGTTCGACCAATGCTAAGCGGCTTTATGAAATGTTGTCACGCTTTAAATACAACGGGGCGCCTGACAGCATTTCCAATGCGGAGCATCGCCGTTTGTTCCCGATCAGCTTAGTTGAGTTGAAGGGGCAGTTTGGTGCCTATAACGAAGATGGTAAATTTAAAAAACCCGCGTATAAAGACAATACGAAATTTATCCATGATGTGATCGTTCGTGCAATTAAAAACTTATGTGCAAATGATGAAGTGATGGAGGAGTTGGAATTCCTTTATTCAAATCCTGATGCTGAGCATGCCAAACGCGATTTGGGGTTTGAGCGGATTTATGAGGGCGGTAAAGTGACGAAAATCCGTTTTTGTTATCGCTGGAAAAATACCACGGCGTCTACTGTCGACATGGATGAACAGCTGGCGTTTGAAGCCATCGAAAAATATGAGATAGCTCGGCTCAGTCGGAAGCTTCATCGTGAAGAGCTGAAAGAGCTGATTTATTACTTAGAGTTGCTCGGGATGCAAGAAGAGGCTCAACCGATCAAGGATGAACTCATTTTGCTTGATCACCCGCCTCTTGATGTGCCGGATGAGCCGCTGGATAAATTGGCGGCGATGCGTGCCAAAATTCAGAAAATCCGTAATCAACAGCAATAACTCCTCACTGACCGTCTCCGTTTGTGTTGTCGGTTGGGGAGGACCACCGTAGAGACTTTCTCTTCGCTCTGACCGTGCGTTGTTCTGTTATAGCCCATTAGTCTTCCCCCCACGCGTGATGCCCAGCATGGCGCGTGTCTTGTTCAACGTCCTCTACGCTTTGCGGTTACCTCCTTTGGGGTGATGATCTTCACGCTGTTTCTGTTGAAAGAATGATTGAATGGCGCGGTATTGATGGTCGCTTCCTGCCGTCCCGATTGCGTGACCATCGCACTCACAACAGTATGCCCTGCGTTCGAACAATGCGCGTGCCGTCTAACGGAGGCGGATGTCGGTTACCGCTCTCTTGTTCATTGCTCGCTATGCGAGCTCACCCTTAAGATTTCTCTCGGGTCGAGCAAGCGGACTGTGCCATCTTTGCTGCTTGTTTACCCGCGACCTTATGAACAACTCAACACTCCAGACCTACGTATACTTTCTTTCGACA
The DNA here is from genome assembly GCA_043421945.1 of bacterium sp. HQB-150. Classification (GTDB taxonomy): domain Bacteria; phylum Pseudomonadota; class Gammaproteobacteria; order Enterobacterales; family Vibrionaceae; genus Thaumasiovibrio. The sequence goes on from JBHOGO010000064.1 coordinate 18,298, forward strand.
GGGTGTTCATCCGGCGCGTTAGTGCTTCTATGCCAAGGAGGGAAATGTCCAATTTTTTCATTGTGGTTGTATGCCTGTCTATCTATCGGCGTATTACTTGGTGGCTTCGCGTCCCGGTTGCGTTTTTGATGAGCCTCAATAGCTGTGATTGCCGACTCGTCACAGACTGGTGTCCGCTCCAGCGTTTTTCCTCTCGTTCCCCCGAAGGCATGATGGACCTTTGAGTGTGATGCTCGTTTCATGTTTGAAGCTGAGATAGCAGCGCGTGAGCAGGAAAAGATAACCGCGGTCGTGTGCGGGGTTTTCGATGTCGATGAGGGAGACTTTGTTCAAGCTCCGTTACTCATTGGTCTGTTTGGTTTCTCAATGGGCGGCGGAGTATTGCGCTGGCGCGGTGAGCATGGACCTATTTACCATCCGGTGCCATTTTCTTCGGTGTGCTTGGTCAGCGGTTTGATGAGTGCCACCGCATATGTATTGAGCCAATCTGGAGAGTGCTCGTTGGGTCTTGCGCACAGATACTGCCTTAGCCGTGACTACTCACCTCCCGTTGGGCGATGCTTCTTGTTTCGTAGGCTACAGCTCGAAATATCGAGTCTTACGTAAGCCTCCACAAGCAGACACGACCGTCCAGCCGCGTTGGTAACTTTAAACTGCTGCGCCATAACAGTTCCCTTGCCACGATCTGTAACTGGGCTATGTAGGGTCTTCTTGGTCAGTCAGTCAAAATTTTGTTTTTTCTTTCTGCACTTGGTTTTCGTTACAGAAATTTCGCCTTGTATCACCGCCCTCATCGGGCGATGGTTTACGCCGATTTTGCTAAAGATTGTCTCTATTCAAGGCGTCACCCTGAATAGTGTGGGCAATTCACGTGAATAATTCATTTCTTTATGATTTAAGTTATTGATATTTAATGGTTTTATTTTTGGGCTTTCTTTGGGCGCTTTTTTTGTTGTTGTTAGTGAGGTATTTAGGATAAAAATTGCATTTTTATGTTGAAGGGCGTTTTTTTAGTTGTTATTATAAAGTTATAGCTTAAGGTTGATTTTTAATTAGAGGATGGTCATGAGTGTAATCAATCAAATGGACGCCAGTATTGAGCGGATGCAGTCGGAAGAGATCCGACTCAGTGATTTTATTAACCAGAACAGTGTTAAAGCGGTCACTGATACCCAGCTTGAAAATGGTGTTGATCGATTACTGTATAACCATGCGATTAACAAAACCAATTTAACCACTTTTTGTAATGTCAGTAGTCCGACGTTTAATAAACGCATCAAAGAGTTGTCGGAAGCGGAATTGATTGCGGAGCCGTTCGTACAGGGGAAATCTCACCTGTATAACCGATTTGATGTGCAACGGATCATCGAGTCCTTCCACTTACCGGCTTACCGTGACAATTATCAGTCTTGTGTGGTGTCGATACAAAACCACAAAGGTGGCGTCGGTAAAAGCACGACCACTCGGACACTGGCGACCGCGGCGGCGTTGGACTTGGATTTGAATGCTCGCATTGCCGTCGTCGATCTCGACCCCCAAGGCTCTTGTGGTCTACAAGGTCAGCCAAAAGATGAGAATGGGATCTTTTTGACCGTTGCTGATATTGCGCTGCGTGATGTTGAGCCAAATTCTCGTTTTTACGAGTATTTATCGTATTTTGATCTGAGTCAGGAAGAAGTGGTTTTGCATGCCGCCGTCAACACCCACCTACCTAACTTGGATATTTTTACCGCGTTCCCAGAAGACGAACGCTTTTCGGATTACTATCACAGCCTAGATAATGACGGGCAGGTGGCTCTGCTTCATCAACTAAGAGACTTTGTACTGCCGATCCTGAAAACAGAGTACGACATTATTTTCATTGATACGCCTCCTCAAGACTCCCCAGTGTGTTGGTCTGTTCTCGAAGCCGCTGATTTTTTGCTCACGCCGATCGCACCCAAAGAGTTGGACTACCTTTCTACGAAAAACTTTGTTCGCTTTACTCGTGAGCGTATTAAGCAACTCCCAAGCCAAGGGGAAAACCTTAAGCTGTGGAAAGTGGTGTCAGTGAATGTGGATGTGACTAGTCGTCAACAAAACAGAATGCTGAGCCGTATCCGTCGTGCCTTTGTTGATGCCGTGATGGCGAACAGCTTAGAGTCTTCCGAGCTTTTTATTGCTGCGGATGGACTGCATCGGACTATTTTTGATATTCAAAAATCTGAGGCGCGTGATTTTAAATATGCTGGCCCTAAAGCGTACGATCGCGCGATTGATTCCGCTGGCGCGCTCTATCGTGAGTTTCGCGGGTTGCTACTCAACATGAGCATTGGGGGAGATGAATAATGAAAACGGGATCATTGAATGCGGCACGAAAAGTCGGGATTGACCGCTTGTCTTCGGGGTTTAACCCTGGCCAACATCAGAAATTACCACCGAAGTCAGCGACCCAGCAGTGGACATTGCAATCCGGTGATACCGCGACGTTCGAAGATCGAACACTGACTTACCAAGAGACGGTCGATAAGACGTTTGTCGATTTTGAAACTAATGGCCGTAACCAAGATCTGCTCTCTGACACAGTGTTGGCGCGTTTGCGCTCTTTGGAAAAACAACAATATCTGCCAGCGGTGGGGATTGAACACCCTGATGGTCGGATTGAGGTGCTGGATGGCTCCAGTCGACGCGCCTATATATTGAGTCGCGAAGGTGCTATTGATCGCTATCGTATTTTGACAACCAAAAGTCAGATTTCGCGTGGCGATGCGAAAGCGCTGACCAATGAAATTCAATCTGCTGTTGAGCATAACTTGTATGAATTAGGGCAACGAGCGCAGTTGATACAGCAAAACAGTGAGACCAAAATTACTCAAAAAGACATTGCGCTTGAGCTGGGGATCAGCCAATCAAAAGTGAGCCGTGCTTTAAAAACTGTGGGTGTGGATGCACGTATCATTCACCTTTTTCCTAACGTGAATGATCTGGTGCTTTCTGATTACACGAAGCTGCTTAAGGTACAGGAAATGCTCCCGTTACCTGAGGCGATTGAAGGGATGCAGCGCGCGCAGTTTGAGAGTAACGGTGCGGTCTTTTTAGCGTTATCCGCGGTAGAGACAAAACCCAAGCCTAAAGTGGACAAGTTTGTGAAAGAAAAACTGGCCGATTACGGCGACCATCGAACTTATGCCCGTAAAAAGACCTCACAAGATGGACGCCAGGTGATCTATGAGTTTTCGCGTTTACCTGAAGAAAAGCTTCTTCAGTTGGATGAAACGATACGTGCCTTGTTTGAATAATGTGGGCAATTCACGTGAATAAAGTCGCCAAATGTCGCCTAAGTTGCTGTTTTTAATTGTTTATTAATTGTGCCTTTTTTTGGGCGTTTCATTAATAATGATTCATTCTGAACGGCGGTCAGGGGCCTTTGGGGTTTTCCAGGCAAGCCTTAGCTTGTTCGCCGTCATCCTTGCTCCATCTTAGGTGGGGACATTAGGCGCGAACGACTCAGTGATCAGCTATGCTATCGCTGAGTCGCTCACTCAATGCCGCTACAGATCATTATTGTTAGTATTGGTACTCTCTCCCCAAGACCCGAACTTCTTGAATATTTGTCCATACTTGGTTTTCATTGTTACCTTGCATACGAAGACGAAGATGTTTCACTCCGGAAGCGCCTACATAATATGCATTAAAAGGTACCTCTTCAGTTGAGCTTAAATAGCGATCTATCGATGTATAGTTAATACCATCCGAGCTAACATCGATGTCAATGAAGTAGTTACGCACTGTACTGTTATTCTGCGATAGCTCGAGGGTATCAATGTAGTATTGACGGTCTAGTTCTATATAGAAGTAAATGTCTTCATCATTGACATCGGTTAAGCTGGCAACCCACTTAGTGTCTAAATCTCCATCTATTGCAAGCTCAGCCGCACGTCCTTGATTCTCGGTGTTCGCAGATACATTCACAATGTTCAGAGGCTCATAGGTAGGAAAATATGCAACAGGGGTGACCGGTAAGTTGGTTATTGGTTCTAATAACATGTTGTGGGTGTTGGCAACTTCAATTGCTGAATTTGGTATCCATGCTCCACCAATCGGTGCCCCCCATAGTTGTTCAAACCAAAGGTTATCTTTGTCAGCCCACTCAGCCACTGGAGGGGTGCGGTCGCCGTTACTCGGATATGGAATAAAGCCTGGCGATTGCTCTAGCTTCATATGAATTTGGTACGCTTGATTCCAGTCATTAATATCAATGACCATTGGAGAAAACGGTGATTTTCCAGAACTACCGTAGCCAAACTCTACTTCAAAGTGATTTCTTTCTCGCCCAGCAAGAGCACTATCACTTAATTCACCAAAGCGAACATCACCGACAACATAAGCAGGTGAACCATAATTCCATTGTTTGTTGAAGCTAAAATCTGTCACGTTATTCATGTAGGCATTCACAACACCACAGAAACCTTTACTACAAATCTCAATACCTTTCTCAAACCCTTCAACATGTAAATTGGTATAGGTGGTACTAGGGCTGTTTCCATGTGCTTGGACCCCTTCAGAAGCGACTGGGTTTTCGAGGTCACCAAGTACGGTTGTATCCCAGTGATCTGATGTTCCTGCATACCATCGTGTTTGACCAACTTGGATAGTGTGGGCGACAAAACCATTTGTTTTGGCTCTTATGCGTGCATCCTCCCATCCTAGACGACCAGAGTAGGCGAGGTTATTCCTATAAAGCGGTGTCGTATTACTATTGACTGCAGTACCAACGTTAATTGTGTCTAAGTTGTCATACTCCCCACGCGTGTTGTTTACAAGCCGTGCATTTATTTGACGTTCATAAAAACTATCGTCAAAATGGAACTCTAGCCAACCGGCATACCCTGCCCACGCAAACCCGATGGCGATATTATCCTCAAAATGAATCAAGCGGGATTGAGTCCAGAATGACTCCCCACGGTGCCCTCTATCAAATATTGTTTGGCCTCCAAGCCTATTTAAGCCGCTTGTTTTAGTGCCATAAGTTCTCATTGCAACATTGCCAACGAAGCTGCCAAGTTCATCACCGAGTTCAGCGACGTATGCAGATCCAAATACATCGTATGTCACATTGTCTCTAAACCTCACGTAGCTTGAGTGATTGACGAAACCAAACCCTGGGCTGTTGAGAACGGCATTCCCAACGATAACACCGAGCTTTTCAGCATAAGCCATGTGAAAGTGAAGCGGGTAGCGTGCAAGCGGGTTCGTTGAAATATTATAACTGCCATCTTCATTATGGGTCGTTGTGCCTGCCGTCCAACGTTTATTGGTTCGACCTAAATAATGCAAAGCAGCATAACGAAAATCAACGGCTGCAGAGTGCATGAACATCAAATGACCACGTTGCGTATATTCTTTCTTACGACTATCGCTATGGGTTAGGTATGTGTCTCGTCCGTCAGAATGCGTCGAGAAAGTCACATTTCGACTGAGATTGATAACGTGTAATTTGAGTGTTAATCCATCTTTATGGTGGCGAGGTAAAAATCGGTCATAAAGCAGTGGACTATCTAGTTCGATACTTTGTTCAGTCAAGTTAACAATCGTCCGCAGTTCATGCTGTTCTGCGTCACTTTCTTCATTACCACGGGAAGTTCCTGCGATGCCAATTTTATCGCCAACGACCCAACCTTCAGGAACAGAGTCCACATGAAGAATACTGTCGCCCACGTGTGCTTCATCGAATGTTGTATAGCCGCTTTTTGCTTTACCATGAACGTCAAAATTACCCATGACGATAAGACCTATACCCAGTTTATAGGGGTCAAAGTCTGGAGATGATACGTCTTGAGTTTCAAAACCGTTATTATCAACATCAACAAAGATGATTTCTGCTGACTGTGTTATTGGTTGATGTTGTGAGCCTATCTCAAGGGAACCGTTCGTTGTCACAACAATGGTTTCAGCAATGAGCTTCGTCTCTGCCTGCTCTTTAAAACGTAAGGTGCCATCAATTCTGAGCGTGCGAATAGTCTCTTCAATTGGTTCGTCGACCACCACGCTGTGATTCGTCGATATTTGAACTCGCGCCCCCTCGGTGGGCAACATCCCTCCCCATGTTTCTGGATTAGACCAGTCACCGTCTTGTTGGCTTTGATGGGTTACAAACTGTTCTTGAACTAGGCTCATAACCGCCATGTGTTCAGCATCATGTTCGTGATGACTATCCATGCTGTTTGCCGATACTTGTAGAGCGGTAAACAGGCTAAAAAAGAGTGCAGCGTATGTGATTATTCTCATTTATCCTCCATTGATACTTATAAAGATGTCCATTTATCCATGCAAGTATAGAATTAAAATTAGACTTTTTAATTGTTTGGAGAATATAATTTAAGAATCTGAATCCGCATAATAAATAAGGGTTTAATGTCGGCTGTGCGACACTTAATCCTTATTTGTTATATGCCCTGTGATTCTAGCCCTCGAAGAACCCCATCACGACCAACAGTAACAATATGAATACCTGAAAGTTTCATTAATGGGCGCTCTCTCCACTGAAAAGCAAGATCATTGAATTTTGGTGAACTTGGTACGGCAACAGCAAGTATGTCGCTTTTCCCCGCCTTTTCGGTTGTCATTAATTGTCCAATCGCTTCCCTTATTAGCGGGTACTCTTTTGAACCAGGTACTTTAACTAAAGGACCTTTTTTGGATTCTACTCGAAGTCTATTACCGTTAGTAAGTGTAGCGACCAGATCACCTTCACCAGAACTGGAGTGAATTACTAGATTGTACTCTACATCGCGTTTGCTATAAGTACCTTGCCAGCGCTCATCTTCGGCGAGTTTTGACCAACCCGAAACAATCAAGAATTCTTCGATTGCAAAGTGAATGTTTTTTCCAGTTTTTACCTGAGCACCATCAATAGCAGTTACAACATCACTTATAACCAGCTGATTTTCTAGCAATGTAATAGCGAACCTTAATGTTACTTCTGCTTCAGGCATTTTATCAATTGGTAATATCATACTCTATTCCATTGTGGGCATATAAATGCTTAAGCGTTATACTACTGTACTCACGTTACCAAAGTTTCATGCATCTCGTAACATTATCGAAATAGTATTGATCGCTGTACATGTAGTTCACTCAACCAGACGTGATGCCATTAGCAAAAGTACGGAAAAATAGCAGTGGATTGTTGGTGTAGAGCACCTGATCTAAACGATTTTGAGGCAGAACTGCGTTATGATAATCTACCCCATCATAAATGGCTAGGGGACTCCCTGCGAAGCAGCAGGGAGGGGAATAGCCAAAGATGCGAAGCATCTTAATGCGGTCTATCCTGGTGCTCGATGTATTGTTTTATTACTGTTAGTGGTGCGCCACCACAAGTGCCAGCGAAATAAGAACGACTCCAAAGTACGTTTTTGCCAAATGCGCCAGCCACATCATTAAACTCTCTGCGTATCCTACGTGAGCTAGTTGCTTTTAGAGAGTTAACTAGCTTGGCTACACTTGGTGTTTTTGGCGACGTTGATATTAATAGATGAACGTGATCAGATTCACCGTTGAACTCTTTCAGCTCAGCATCAAACGAAAGACACAACTCTCTGAATGTCGCCTCTAAACTTTGCAGATGAAGTTCACCTAAAACTTTCTTCCGATACTTGGTGACGAACACAGTATGCAAGTGAAGCGAATAACAACTGTGTCTACTTTTATTAAATTCCCCCCCACACTGATTTGATAAACCTCTTTTAAGTTACTAACTTTAAATGAATAAACACCAATACACCGATTGTCATGTTAATACGCAAAGCTTACAAATTCAGATTAGAGCCTACTGCCGAACAGGTGGCTAGGCTTTCTGTGCTTTGTGGTCATGCTCGATTTGTGTGGAATCAAGGTTTGCGTCACAGCTTAGATAAACTGGATGCTGGCGAAAAGATCCCAAGCGCCTTTGAACTTAATAAGTTAGTGACCAAATGGAAGAAAGAGGAAGACTTATCTTGGCTTAAAGAGGCATACACCGACAACTTGCAGCAAAAGCTTAAAGATCTGCATACAGCTTGGATGCGATGTTTCGATAAATCATTGGCGGCTGATAAGCCTAGATTTAAGAAGAAAGGCAAAAACCAAGATTCAGTTCGTTTTGTTAACTTCAATAAGTATTGCCAGCTAGACGGCAAGCGAGTCAAGTTACCAAGTAAGCTAGGTTGGATTAACTTTCGTAAGTCTCAAGACGTACAAGGCACGATCAAGAACTGCACCGTCAGCTTTAAATCTGGTCATTGGTATGTATCGTTTCAGGTAGAGCAAGAGGTTTCAGATCCTAAGCACAGTTCAACCTCTGCCGTTGGTGTTGATATGGGTATCGCTAAATTCGTTGCCCTTTCGGACGGTTCGCACTTAAAGCCTTTGAATGCTTTTCGTAAGCACGAACAGCGTTTAGCTATTGAGCAAAGGAAACTGTCCAAGAAAGTTAAGTTTTCATCAAACTGGAAGAAGCAAAAATCTAAGATTCAAAAAACTCACACTCGCATAGCCAATTGTAGAAAAGACTATTTACACAAAGCTTCTAGGGCGTGTTGATCTTTCGTGAGTGTTTTTTGAACAACATGGTAAAGAGTTATAATTTGCTTCGCCAAAAGTAAA
>JBHOGO010000065.1:0-26906 GCA_043421945.1 bacterium sp. HQB-150
AGCCATGATGATTTCCTCACTCAACGCCTATTACTAAGTATAGTCATCAATACTGAGTTTTAGTGGTAATCAGGAAATAATAAAGAGTTCCTTTTGCCGCTCTAGCAAAGTTCGTTACGACTGAGGAAAAGAACAAGACGCTTTAGTATGCTCACCCTCGATCTTGTCTAGCACCTGCACTTAGCATCTAAAAACGAGTCATATAACCGGCGATTCACAACGTGTTATCTGGTTTTATTTTTGGCTTACTTTATCCACTAAATAGAGGATGGAGCGATACTCAATACCGCTATGATGCGATAAGCCAATTTCACAGGTTCGGCTATTGGAGTATCCCTCACAGCAGTCAGGCGGCACTTGTTTCGCTAGCGTCGACAACGCCGACGCATTTAATTCAGGGACATTAAACCCTTTATCCCCCGCAAAGCCACAGCACTCAATGCCCTCAGGCACAATCACTGTATTTGCGCACGCTTTCGCTACTTTTTCCATCAAGCTTGCCAACCCTCGTCGCCTAGAGGTACAAGTAATATGTAACATCACTGGCTGTGTCTGAGGAATAATCTCTAACAAAGGCAACACATGCTCTGCAATAAATTCAAAAGGTTCATAGACCGACAGTTCCTGCGTAAAGCGCTCTTTGCTTAACGATGCACAAGGGCTAGTATCCATGAGTATTGGAATAACCCCTTGATCAGAAACCTTCCACAAAGCTTCTTCAAGCTCTGCCGCTTTGTCAGTGCTTTGCTCGCTAAAGCCTTTACTTTTAAAAGGCATACCGCAGCATAGTGAAGCCACACTGTCTGGCAAGATAACCTCAAAGCCAGCGCGAGCCAAAAGTGACATCGTCACCTCCGGTATACTCCGCGTGTCTGCCCCTCCTCGCATGGGGCCCATCTCTCTCGCGGCACAGCTAGGAAAATAAACCACTTTTTGCTTCGTGATTCGATTAATTTTTAAGGCTTCCTCACTTTGCTGATGATCAATCACCAACTTTCCAGCGTGCATTGGCATAGCAGGTGTCCACATCGGTAAACCTGCTTTATGTAACACAGTACCCACGTTCGTTAACGCCCTACGCCCGATTACTTTGTGAGTAAGATCGACGATGCCAAATGCTTGTCCTGACAATTGACTGACATGACTAAATTGCTCTGCCGTCCATGTGGCTATTTTTGATTCGAGTGGCGAATGTATACCGCGCAATTTTCGTACTAAGTCGCCTGTATTGATATTCACTGGGCATCTATCAGCACATAGCCCAGTGGCTGCGCACGTATCAACACCAAAATATTGATATTGCTTCTCCCATGCCTCCAATTGCTCTTTACTTTCACCTTCACGCTCCATTCGCTTCAATTCACGATAAATGGTATTTCGCTGCCTTGGTGTTAAAGAGAGATTTCGTGATGGACAAACAGGCTCACAGAAACCACACTCGATACATTTATCAATAATGTCATCAGCTGCAGGCATGGCTTTTAAGTGTTTCAGGTGGGCTTGCTTATCATCGTTAATAATGACCCCTGGGTTGAGCAACCTATTCGGGTCAAAGATCGCTTTTATCTCTTCCATTAACGCGACACCTTCCGCCCCCCACTCCAGTTCAATGTAAGGTGCCATATTACGGCCCGTGCCATGCTCTGCTTTCAACGACCCTTGATAATCCACGGCAACGAGTTTAGAAACGGCATCCATGAAGTCACCATAACGTTTTACTTCATCTTCACTTTCAAAGCCTTGCGTAAAGACAAAATGAAGATTCCCAGCTAACGCATGTCCAAAGATAATCGCTTCATCATAACCAAAACGCTCGAAACAGAGTTGCAGCTCACGTACTGCAGGTGCTAAATGCTCGATAGGAAATGCAACGTCTTCAATAATGACTGTGGTTCCCGTCTCTCTGACTGCGCCTACCGCAGGGAATAGTCCTTTTCGTACCGCCCATAATGAGCTTGCCACTTCGCGATCTTCGCTAAAGTCGACGCTTTCTATGGGAGAGAATGTCTCAATAATCGCATTGATACGATCTCTATCGGCGTGAAGCTGTTCTGCGCTGCTGGCATGTATTTCAACTAATATGGCTGCTGGCTCTCCTGTCAATCGAGCTAAAAATGCTGGCATTCCCGGCTCATCAACAACAGACGCTAGAGAGCGGCTATCCATCAATTCTACGGCAGCAATATCCGTTTTCGCCAATTCACTAACCACTCGGCATGTGGTTTCAATATCTTCGAAAACATAAAGCCCCGTGGTTTTATTCGGGTGATCAGGCACTGTACGATATGTGATGTCAGCAATGAACCCAAGCGTTCCTTCCGAGCCAATCATTAGGTGCTGTAAAATATCAACGGGATCTTGATAATCGATGAGCGCGTTAAGGCTATACCCTGTGGTATTTTTAAGCCGATATTTATGGCGGATTTTATCATTGAGAACAGAGTCATTTTTGCACCGTTTAGCCAAATCGATGAGATTCTCAATGAAGAGTGAATGCGTTTGATAAAACTGTTTAATACTCTGACTATCACGTGTATCAAGTACCGTTCCATCCCACAACACCAGCGTCATGCCTGCCAAGGTTTGATAACTGTTATGTGTCGTACCACAACACATCCCAGATGCATTATTCGCAGCGATACCTCCAATTTTACAGGTATTGATAGAAGCAGGGTCTGGGCCGATCTTTCGCTGATAAGGCATAAGTAGGCGATTTGCATCAGCGCCGATCACTCCAGGTTGCAAGGTAATCATTGCACCATCTTCTAATATTTCATGTCCGCGCCAACTGTCCGTCAGCATAATCAACACCGAATCGGAAATCGCCTGTCCTGAAAGGCTGGTTCCCGCAGCTCGGAAAGTAAAAGACAGGCTTTTTTCGACGCATGATGCCATTACAAAACAGAGTTCAGAAAGAGAATCGACTCTAACGACGATGTAAGGGTTTAAGCGGTAAAAACTCGCATCGGTACCAAACGCCATGGTAAGCATTGGATCGGTAATCACTCTATGACTTTCTACGCGTTCAATAAGGCGGGCATAGAGAGATTGATAAGAAACCGGTAAGTGAGACATTGTATTTGTTGTCGTTGATACACGAGATGCTTCCATGCCTAAACCCCATTTTATTTGTTATCCCACCAGCATACTTGAGTATTTAACGTTGATATATAGCAACAATTTCACAACACTGTTGCAAATAGCTTACTAATGAATGGAATAATGCGATGCCTCAAGCTAACGACCTTATCGTGTTCTATCACCTTGTATCAGCGGGATCATTCAGCGCAGCGGCTAAGCATGTGGGGCTAACAAAATCGGTTATCAGCAAGCGCTTATCAGCACTGGAGGCACAATTAGGCGTTCAGCTTTTACATCGGACGACACGCCAGTTACGACTCACTGAAGCAGGACAGACACTATTTGAATACGCACAGCAAAGTCAGCAGATACTAAGCCAAGCAACGGAAGCAATGGCGATATCGTCAGAATCGATGAGTGGAACTATTCGGTTATCGGTACCCACCGTCTCAGGAGAGCTGATTTTGCCTGCTGCGTTTGCAAGGTTTAGCCACGACTTCCCCGATATAGTACTGGATGTCACTCTAACGAATAGCTTTTCCTCACTCATCGCAGAAAACTTCGACCTCGCTATTCGTACCGGTCATTTAGAAGATTCCAGCTTAATCGCAAAACGTCTTATTACTGCAAATTGGGTCATCTGTGCCTCTCCTTACTATCTAAACCTCCACGGAACCCCGCAACAACCCACAGATCTCTATGAGCACAACTGCTTAGGGTACAGTCAGCAGCAACAAGGCCCGCACGAATGGTTATTCAAAACTACAGAAACAAACAATTTAAAAGGAATAAAGAGCACAAAAGGAACAAAAAACTCACACGAAGAAAATGCCATTGAGGCGCTAGAAAAGGATAAGAGGCACTATACCCTTTCATTGAAAGGAAATTTGATCACCAACACTGCTGCATCTTTAAAAGAGGCAGCAGTACGAGGACAGGGTATTATTTACGTCCCACGGGTGCTTGTGTCGGAAGCTCTGAATGATTCCACATTGATTGAAATCCTAACACCTCATGTAGGAAAAGAGCTGGGAATTTATATTGTTTACCCCCATAGTCGCCACTTACCGCTTAAAGTGCGACGATTAACTGAATATATCCAGGCTGCCTACCAAGAGAATCAACGTTGGTTTTAATTAGCGATTACCACTAGTCAAAAAGGCGTATTCCAGTCCAATCTGACGACGAATTTCATCCATCGTTTTCATGGTATTTAGACTGTCCTGCCAACTCATGACATCACTCTGCTGCTTACCTTCAGCAATACAGCACATCACCTCTTCAATTTGATACTCAAAGCCCGTCGCCCTGAAGGGTAACTCAACCGTTAATTCCTCTTCACCACTAACGCGTAAGGTCGCTTTTTCCGCCGCCCAGAACATAGATGGGACATGAATACTCCCTTTACTGCCATATAGTGTGAAGCTATTTTCTAATGTCGCATTCAACCCACAAGTCAGCTGACTAGCCACACCATCATAATCCAGAATTACACTGGTACGCTCATCGACATTGGTTTCACCTATCATGCCGTTGGCAATAATCGACGTTGGCTCACGCTGCATGACAAATTGCGACATAGTGAGATTATAAATGCCCATATCAAGCAGCGCCCCACCCGCGAGTTCATTATTGAGGAGGCGGTCATCTTCATTACGCGGCACATTAAAAGCAAAGGAGGAGTGGATAACACTCAAATCACCAATGCGGTTTTCATCGAGCCAAGTCAATACTTGTTGCCAAGCGGGTAAAAAGCGCGTCCACACCGCTTCCATTAAGAACGTATGATGCTTTTCCGCTAACGCCACTAATTCTCGAGCTTGCGCTTCATTCACCGTGAGCGGTTTTTCACACAATACCGGCTTACCTGCTATCAAACATTTTTTTGCGCATTCAAAGTGAAAGCGATGTGGATTAGCAATATAGATGGCGTCGACTTGAGGATCATCAATGAGCGTTTGATAATCATCGTAAGCAAGCTCACCGCGGTATTCTTGGACGAAGGATTTTGCTCGCGTAAGGTTAGAACTCGCAGCTGCGTATAAGCAAGCATTGGGGACAACCTGAAGTGCTTTCGCAAAGGTATGAGCAATTCGACCTGGTGCAATAACACCCCAATTGAATGTTTTTTCAGACATGAATATTCCCTATTCCTTTATTCCAATGCCGCCGGTCAACACGACTGGCCCAAGCAGCATGACGATCACTGACTAAACCATAAAGTATTGTCTTATAAGCTCAAAGCGCATAGTGGAAGGCTTATCCTATTGCGTGACTATTCTCACAGCCCATACCAAGCGAATACCCATCCCGCTGGCTCATTGATACTTAATCCGTATGTAGAACGGTAGACTCCCTCACAATAAGATCAATGGGAGGCAATGGGATGTCTTTATCACCACCGTTCAATAAATCAATAATAGATGTCGCGCACAACGCCCCCATCTCTTCAACAGGTTGGCGTAGCGTCGTCAGTGCTGGAGTAAAGTAACGAGAAGTGGGCAAGTCATCAAAACCAATCACGGCGACATCATTAGGTACATGATAGCCTCTGTCGTGAAGCGCTTTTATCGCTCCATAAGCAGTAAGATCATTCGCAGCAAAGATCGCTGAAAATGGAATATTCGATTCTAGAAGCTCAATGGTCTTCTCATAGCCCGATTCGCTACTAAAATCCCCCATCTGAATCAGCTCTGATAAAACCGCGAGTCCTGCCTCTTGCAATGCTTTTTTATATCCTTTAAACCGATCGTCAGCATCGGGTTGAAGCTCTATACCTCGAATATGGGCGATATTCACATGCCCTTGTTGAAGCAAGTGCAACGTTGCCATATATCCCCCAAGCACGTTATCAAGCGAGATAGTGCGAAGGTTCTCTGCTTTTGCTTCATAACCCGCAGCAACAATCGGTGTCTTCCTTGAATATTCTATTATCTTCTCAGGTTCAATATTGCCTGCGACAATAATAATCCCATCAACATGACTGTCGACTAAATATGACAACGCATCCATCTCTACACGGCTACGCCACTGCCCTGATGCAATCACAAGCGAATATCCATGGTCAGATAACTTCTTTTCCATATCATTCAGAATTCGGCTGGTATGTGGACTATCAGGGTTTTGAACGAGAACACCAACCATCATTGAGCGACGATTTTTCTTACGGATATTGCTCAACTCGGGTTTATACCCAAGTGCTTGCATCGCTTTTTCAATGCTCAACGTTTTTTCATCAGAAACATAAGCGGAACGATTAAGAAAACGTGACACTGTGCTGGCAGAAACATTGGCCAATTTTGCAACGTCATACACCGTCGGTAGCTTATTGTTATTCGCTAATGAATGTCTCGATGTCATTGAACAAGCACCTCAATCTTTATCTATTTCACAACCTAGCACGAACGTTATAAAACATTGAAATTAAAGTAAACAAATCACTATCAGACTTGTTACTGAACTAGCATATAAAGCCATGAAACGGATTCATAGGTGTTGGATTTGCTGTTACCAACGTCACGAAATCGCCATTTAGAAACCGTAATCGTCACAAACTATTTTGTTATCTGTATGTCGAGATAGCGCTCTCATTTACCGTTTATGAAAACGAAAGGTGAGTATTATGAATAGACAAAATATCTTATGGCTAGTCTTTACTAGCGTCGCAATCAGTAGCCCAACGGCACAGGCTGATGAAATAATTAGGAATGGTTCTTTTGACGGTAACATTGATGGTTGGTGGAGTGCCGGCGGATCGATTAACGTTGTGAATAACGAAGCTTGTATGGAAATCGCCAACCCTGGCGCTAATTCATGGAATGTGATTCTTGGCCATAGTGGTGTCGGGTTAGCGCAAAATGAAGACTATGTCATCACATTTGATGCCTACGCGGATGTAGATACCCAAGTAAAAACGCTCATTCAGCATGAAGGCCCTCCTTATACTCACTATATCGTTGCCGACACCCCCATCACAACAACAAAGCAATCTTATCGCTATGAATTTACACAAGAAAAAGAGAGCGATGCGAGAGGTGAATTTCAATTCCAGATGGGCGCACAAAAACTGTCAACGATCTGTGTCAGCAATGTATCCATAGAAGGAAAGCCCTATATTGAAATCGTCGACAAATCACCTATACGTGCCAATCAGCTAGGTTACCTCCCTAATGCTGATAAGATTATCTACATTGAGTCTGATTCGTCCACTCCCCTCCGTTGGACAATGCAAAATGCAGAGGGAATCAATGTCGACATGGGTCGAACGACAATTTATGGTCTCAATCGAGCTTCAGGGGAACAACTCCACCACATCGATCTTTCTAAGTACAAATCTGAGTTAAGTGGCTTAACGATTCATATCGATGACGAAAGTAGTTTCCCTTTCGAAATCAGTGCCAATATCTACGGTTCACTAAAATATGATGCCCTCTCTTACTTCTACCAAAACCGAAGCGGTGTCGATATTAAAGAAGAGTTCGTACAGCGCCCTGATCTTGCTCGCCCAGCTGGCCACAAAAGTGACATTGTCACCTGTTTTAGCGGTAAAGACACTTGGGGAAACCAGTGGCCTGGTTGTGACTTTACGATCGACACAACAGGTGGCTGGTACGATGCGGGTGATCATGGCAAATATACCGTCAATAGCGGTATTTCAACCTGGACCCTACTCAACCTCTACGAGCGCGGAGAATGGATTAACGATGCAACCATTCCCTTTACGGATGGCACCGCTAAGCTACCAGAAGCTGGAAGTGGTCTAAATGCGCTACTGGCAGAAGCTCGATGGAATATTGAGTTTATGCTAGCGATGCAAATTCCTGAAGGTAAAAAAGTCTATGCCCCTATTGGTGATCAATCTGCCGATAAAGCACTGCAATTGACTGAAATTGATGCATCTCATCTTGCGTTTCATAAGATTGCCGATGACTCATGGTCTGGAATGCCGCTCGCTCCACATGAATCAAAATTCCACCGTTATGTCGGGCAACCAAGCACCGCTGCAACATTAAATCTGAGTGCGATTGGTGCACAGTGCGCCCGTATTTGGCGTAATATCGATGATGAATTTGCCCTACGTTGCCTTCACGCTGCTCAAAGTGCTTGGAAAGCTGCAAACCAACACCCAGAAATATTTGCTTATGATAACTTTACAGGCTCTGGCCCATATGATGATTTATCGCTGAGTGATGAGTTTTATTGGGCTGCCGCGGAGTTATTCATAACAACGGGGGAGCAAGAATACAAAACATTCGTGATGCAGTCGCCTCATTATTTAGAGACGCCAACCGGCAATACGGACGCTGATGGTGATATTTTTTGGCAATACACTGCACCGCTCGGTACTGTGAGCTTAGCGGTCGTTCCGAATCAGTTACCCGATGAAGAGGTTTCGAAAGCACAGCAAGCTATCGTAAACACCGCAGAAAACTATCAATCACAGATGGCAAATGAAGGTTATCGTATTCCTTACACTGTCGAAGAGTATCCATGGGGATCCAACTCTAACCTAGTCAACAGGAGTATTTTTCTTGTCTACGCACACGACTTCAACGGCAATATTCAATTTCTGAAAACCGCAGCAAGTGCAATGGATTATATTCTTGGTGCTAACCCGATGAACATTTCTTATGTGACTGGCTATGGTACTAATGCAGCCCAAAACCCACACCATCGCTTTTGGGCAAAAGCAGTCGATGAAAACTATCCTGCCCCTGCACCTGGTGCGTTGATTGGTGGCCCTAACTCAGTGAGCTTTAGTGATCCTATCGCCGCAACGATGAAAGGCCATTGTACTGGGCAAACTTGCTACAGTGACAATATTAACGCTTGGTCTTTAAATGAAATAACCATTAACTGGAATGCGCCGTTGGTTTGGGTTGCTTCTGCTTTAGATGAAGGCAAACTTAACTAAGTAAAAACCTGATGGAGGCCGTCTTTTAGTTTGCCTCCATCTATTTTTCAAGCACCTAAAATGCCATGACGCACGACTAAACTGCACTTCAAGCTCATCGGTACAACTCAATACGCTACTCCAGAGGCTTTATCGCATGATTGAGATTGTCACAAGTCTTCAGCTAAAGCGACGGTAATGAGAGTCAGTGAGCTAGTATCGAGGTAATAGATAACAAACGTCATCTTTTAAAAGATTTTTCCTAAGTAATAAGCATATAAGTTAGGAAAGTGGGAGAGCTGCGTTTAGCCATTACATCGTAAGCACACTAGTTAACTTCAGTAATGTTAATTTTCGACGTACTAGTATCAATCAAAAAACTCCATTCTTTATCAAACGCTTCAACAAGGACGGCATATTGATTGGGAAATCCTTTTAGTGGTGCTGATTTCAAATTATCAATGTAAGCCTCAGGCACAGAATACTGACTTTCCATGTACCTTTTTACTTCAATAAAATCTGTATTTTTCATTGTCTGTGTTTACTCTTGTAAGCCTAAAAGTGCTATGTGTACAACTTCATTATCGCTTCTTTCTTCATGCTTCATGCTCCATGTTGCTTATTACCTGCTGTAGAGGTTTTCCATGCACACAAAATGCCTTGAAGCGCCAGAAATCGTGAGGATAACTGAGGTATATGAACATTTTATGTACCCCATCACCTTACATGACAGCCATCACGTTATACTTTTTTACGGCCTTCACACTCACTGATTCATCTTCGAATGTTACATATGAAGCCGATCCTATTATGGATTGATACCGTCACGTATACCCCGCCTATTTAGGTAGGTAATGATTATATGTAAATAGATTTAACTTTGCACACGAGGTCACTAGAATCAATAATCACAAACAAAACCACACCAAAAGCACTAAAACTTCTATTATCGTTCATATTTATGTCACTTCCTACCCATAGAGTACCCCCACCAGATGAACACGAGTGCAATAACGGCATCATGCTGAGCATAAAAACACCGTCCTCACCATAGTTTGACTAAAATACGGAGATACCATGTTAAAACGTACACTAATGGCAACTGCAATATTAAGTACCTCATTTACCGCGTTTTCTAACGAACTGGTTATAGCGGGTAGAGACAGCAGTTATGGTCAAGCAATGCAATACATTGTTGATGAATATAAAAATGTCAATCCAGATGTTAACGTGACACTTGTTCAACGTCCGATCAACGGCTTGTATGAAAGCATAGTGCTTTCTATGCGTGAAAAAACGGGGAACTACGATGTTATATTTATGGATGACACCTGGGCACCTGAATTTCTCACCAATAAATGGCTATCCCCACTTTCAAACTCTCTAGAAGATAACGACTTTATCAAAGCACCCTTTGATATTGGTCGCTATCCGGATGCTTCAGGCGATGCTTATGCTATGCCAGTCGTTGGGAATGTGGCAATGTTTGCATGGAACCGTGCAATCTTTGATGCCCATGACTTACCTAAACCGCTTAGCTGGACTGACGTTCTAGAATCAGCAGCCACAATTAATGCTAACTCTGATACGAGTGGTTTAGTATTCCGTGGCGTGAAAGGCAATCCTATCGTTACTGGCTTCTTACCGATTCTTTGGGGCTATGGTGCCGATGTCGTTGATAAAGACGGCAAGGCAACATTAAATTCACCAGAAGCTAAGCAAGCACTAGAGACGTTCCTTGCCATGAAAGAGTATGCACCGCGCGGCGTTGATGTATACAACGCAGATGAGGTACGCGATTCATTACAAACGGGCACCACAGCGATGGCTATTGAAGTATGGCCAGCATGGGTACCAAACTTAGATGATCATGAAATATCATCGGTTGTCGGTGATATGGAAATCATGGCTCCACCAGCAGAAGTGGGCGACCCTGCCCCGATGCTAGGTATTTGGCAATTAGCAATACCAGCAGACTCAGCAAACAAAACACAAGCAGAAGCGTTCTTGAAATTTGCAACGAGCCCAGCAATCCAAAAATCACTGGCACTTGACTATGGTATGCCGCCAACTCGCCACAGTGTTTACTTTGATGCTGACGTTTTAGGGAAATATCGCTGGTACCCAGAGCAAGCAGAAGCTTTAAAAACAGGCAAGGCACGCCCACGTATTCACAATTGGTCTGAAGTAGAAAGCATTTTAGGTGACTTCCTACAAATGGCAATGATGGGACAAATGACTGCAGAGCAAGCATTGGATCAAGCGCAACAGCGCATCAACCGTATTGTTCGTTCGTAATATTTTAAAGAAAAACTTACCTTTGGCACTGTTGTGACGTTCACAATAGTGCCCTTCTTCGGATCTTTTTATGTTATTTGAAAACCGAAAACAATTAACCCTCCTTCTCATGCCTGCGGCTATTATTTTAGGGTTACTAACCATTTATCCCATCATATCCGTTATCTATAATGCATTCGGCGATGTCGATTACGTCAGCAATGAATACGAATTTGTCGGACTCGCTAATTTCTCAGAGTTGTTTAGCGACTTCTTTTTTATTGCCGCGATAAAGAATACTTTTGTTTTCACCATGGTCGCTTCACTTGCTCAGGTCGCTTTGGGCTTATGGTTAGCGCTGTTGTTCCACCGCCAGTTTCCTGGTCGACGCTTTGCCCTGCCAATTATCATATACCCAATGATGCTGTCGACCTTAGTATCTTCGTCAATATGGCGCTCTTGGTATCATTACGATGTAGGCTTTCTTAACAGTTTATTGGTCAAAATAGGTTTGCCTCCTCAAGAGTGGCTATTCAATCCTGACCTCGCCCTTTATGCCATTGCTTTGGTTGATACATGGCAATGGACACCCATGGCGTTTTTAATCATCCTCGCTGGTCTTCAATCGATCCCAAAAGACATTGGTGAGGCAGCTATGGTTGATGGTGCGAAAGGGGGACAAACCTTTGTTTACATCACGTTCCCACTCATAAAAAAACAATTGATGCTTGCGCTACTATTGCGCTCCATTGATACCTTCAAGCTATTCGACAAGGTCTATGTGATGACCGGCGGTGGGCCGGGAAATGCAACGGAAACCCTTTCGATGTTTGTTTATAAATACGGATTTCGCTTCTTCAATTTAGGAATGGCCAGCGCTGCTGCACTTGTAATGTTGACTATCTCCTTAATGATGACCTTATTCTATGCACGAAATGTACTTAAAGGAGGAAAAGCATGAGTCGCTACCTTCATACCGTTGTTGTTTGGTTCGCTGTTGTACTGTTTCTCTTTCCAATCCTTTGGATGGTAAGCACAGCTTTTAAGTTACCCGGTGATATCCTCCATTCTGGCGCGTCTTTACTGCCAAAAGAGCTAACACTCAACGCCTTTAAAGCCTTACTTCAAGGTAATATTCAAACCTTGGTTGGGAATACTGTCATTGTTTCACTCTCAGCGACGGCTGTGTCTATGATTGTTGCTTTTTTTGCCGCTTATGCCCTGGTCAGGTACCGTTTTCCTGCCAAGCTTGATTTATTATTTTTATTGCTCGTTCTGATCGTCAAAATGATGCCGCCTATCGTCATTGCGATTCCACTTTACTCACTAATGAACCAGTTTGGGCTTCTCAACAGTAAACTTGGGTTAATACTGGCTTATCAAGTTTATACCTTGCCCTTTTGTATCTGGATGCTATTAGGGTTTGTTCGCGACATTCCCTTAGAAATCGAAGAAGCTGGCACAATGGACGGTGCACATTTACTTAAACGCTTAGCCTATATTGTGTTTCCCCTCTGCGCCCCCGGCTTAGTGGCAACGGCTATTTTTTCCATGATCCTGAGTTGGAATGAGTTTTTATTCTCCCTACTGTTCGTCCATACCCCTGACAAGTTCACGATACCTTTGTTCATCTCAAACTTTATGACTGAAGACGGCACCGCTTGGGGCGAATTAATGGCTATAGGTATCGTCTCATCGCTACCAATGTTAGCGCTCGCGGGATATATGCAGCGCTACCTATTACGTGGCTTCTCTATGGGCTTGAAATAAAGCGATTAAATAGGAATAAAATAATGAAAAAGCTAATAATCGAAAATCTACACAAAGCCTATGGCGAACATGTTGTTATCCCTAAGATCAATTTGACCATCAATGATGGTGAATTTATTGTCTTTGTCGGCCCATCTGGCTGTGGAAAATCCACTTTGCTAAGAATGGTGGCTGGCTTAGAGTCTGTGACTGCCGGTAATATTCTACTCAACGGACGTTCATTAAACGGGGTTCACCCATCTGAACGTGAGCTCGCTATGGTCTTTCAGTCATATGCCCTCTACCCGCATATGAGCGTCGAAAAAAATATCGCATTCCCACTAAAAATGGCAGGGGTGAACACCGTTGATATCAAACAGTCTGTCGTGGATACTGCAGACAAACTTCAACTGACACCTTTATTAAAGCGCCTACCCGGAGAGCTTTCTGGTGGGCAGCGTCAACGTGTTGCCATTGGTCGAGCTATCGTTCGCAACCCTGAGCTGTTTTTGTTTGATGAACCACTTTCTAATCTCGATGCCAAATTGCGCGGTGAGATGCGAGTTTATCTCAAACAACTCCATCAACAACTCAATGCGACCATGATTTATGTCACTCATGATCAAGTAGAAGCGATGACCCTTGCCGATAAGATCGTGGTTCTTAACAAAGGGGGTATTGAACAAATAGGCTCCCCTGAAACCCTATATAACGAACCTGCAAATAAGTTTGTTGCGACCTTTATTGGCTCACCTGTAATGAATTTTATTGATAAAGCATTATGGGAAACGTTATTGACCAAGCATGCATTACCGCAAGGTACGCAATCAATCGGTATTCGCCCTAATCAAGTCAACGTTGATTCGAATAGCCCTGATGTAACAATGCATATCGATGTCGTTGAACCTTTAGGGCATGCTCGTCTGTACTACGGTAAGCTTGGGGGGAACCAATTTGTTGTTGAAAGTGAACAGCGATTTAACCTCGGGGAACCCTTGCCGTTAAAACTATCCGCATCACTGATGCATTATTTTGACGCTAATGATCAACGCATCGTGTCTCGCGGGGTTGAGTATGCCGCATAATATGTCAGTAACGGTTGTCGGCACCGGCAATGCTTATGATGGGGAGCACACCAACGCTTGTTTATTGGTTAATGAACATGACTTCACTCTCCTCGTTGACTGTGGTCCTTCTGTCCCTAAGGCATTGTTCTCAATGGGCCTCAATAGCAATGTTTTGGATGCAATCTATATTAGCCATACTCATCCCGATCACTGCCTTGGCCTCACCACCTTGCTCAACTGGATGAACTCTCGAGGGAGGTTACGACCGCTCACCATCTTCGTTCAAGAGGTACAGCAATCCGTGCTGGAGCCACTTATCTCTTTCGCTAGCTGGCCGGAAGCGGTATTGAACTTCACTGTTCATTTTCAAAGCATACATGAAGTGATGACGATCGGCCCTTGGCAAAGCAGAACCAGCGACACCCACCACGCTGTCGCTAACCGCAGCCTTCAACTCACCACTAACAATGGGCATCGCTTATTCTACTCTGGTGATGGGCGACTGACCTCTCTGGGCACCGAATTGGCCGCTGAGTCCGACTGGGTATTCATAGAATGTGAAACACTCAATCACCATATCAGCCACGGGTCTTGGCAGGAGATTTGTCAACTCCCTCGTAAACAAGGCTCCGACTGGCTGCTTTATCATATTGACCCAAATTGTCGTGATACGTTAGCGGAGCGCATTGAGTGTGAACCTGACTTTCGAATAGCTATTGAGGAAGAGGTTTTGACGACAGCATGCACTAATCACCAACATGTCGATACCCCTAAAGAGCCAGAGTGCAATGCAAACGCTTGGCTTTCTCTATCGATGTTAGACACAATCAGTATCGACACTGCTAAGTACTGCCCAATACTGAAGTCTATTGCAGAGTTTGGCATTGATACAGCCCAAAAAGCGGGTCGTATCGCACTTGACTGGTTAGAGAACCGTGAGAAACTCACTGTCGAACGCAAAGGGCACCAAGACTGGGTATCGGAAGCTGACAATGATGTAGAAGTCTTTATCCGTCATGCTATTTCTGCACGTTTTCCTGAACACAATCTGCTAGGCGAGGAAACAGGCGGGAAGCGAACTCCACCGTGTTGGGTCGTAGATCCCATTGATGGCACCACCAATTATTTATTGGGTAACAACGACTTCGTCGTGAGTATGGCCTACGTTGATGAACAAGGGCCAGCAATAGGTATCATCTATGCCCCTGTACAACAAAGGCTTTTCATTGCTGTCCGTGGAGAGTCTGCCATTGAGTTCAGGTGTGGAAAACCTGTATTATTGTCGCCCCGAGAGACAAAAACATCGGAGCTCGTCGTTGGGCTTAACCTTAATTATAAACCCGGTGTAGCACAGCGATACCTAAGCCATACAAGTAAACTGATAGAACATGGACATCAAATTCGAGTTTCTGGTGCTGCAGCGTGGGACCTAGTACAAGTTGCTGCAGGAGAATTAGATGGGTGTTACATCGGAAGTGTTAATATCTGGGACGTCCTAGCTGCACAGATTATTTGCCAGCAAAGTGGGCTTGAAACGGCACCTTGGTTTGCTGAAGAGAATACGGGTGACGTTTGGGCGTGGCCTATAGCTTCACCTTTAAAAACAATGCTATTAAAAGAAAACGAAAAACAAGGTGCTTAATAAAATAATGAATAAGAAAGTAACAGCATCTGATGTCGCTGCCCATATCGGCGTTTCTCGATCAGCGGTGTCTAGAGCCTTCACCGAAGGAGCCAGTATTGCGGTCGAGAAACGCGCACAAATTTTAGATGCCGCAAAAGAACTTGGCTATCAACCAAACCTTTTTGCTCGTAACTTAAGTACACCTTCTCAACGTGCTCGCTCAAACCTTGTTGCGATCTTAATCAGCGATTTTTCTAATCCCTACCAATCACACCTCTTTGAAGAGTTATCATCGGCACTCCAGCTACAGGGGAAGCAGCCAATGATGCTAAACGTGAAACATGAAAAAGATTTAGAAGCTGCAATCTTACGCCTTTCTGGTTATCAAGTGGATGGGGTCATTGGCGTGATGGGCTCCCTACCCGCCAAGAGTCTTGCGCAATGCCAAAAGCTTAACTTGCCACTAGTCACTCTGGCACGAGCCGATGAAAACGGCGTGATACCATCGGTGCAGACAGATAACATTCAAGCAGGTAAGCTCGCCGCAGAATACCTGATTAATAAACGACAGACTAAGTTGGGGTTCCTCGCCGGACGAGCCGATGGCTCAGCGTCTAATGAAAGATATCAGGGCTTCTGCCAAACGGCTCATGAGGCAGGCTTAGCACCTCCGATAAAGCTAGAGAGCAGTGGTTATGGTTATGGTGTAGGTTTTGAAACGGGGATAAGGTGTATCGAGCAACTAAGAACACTAGAAGGTATCTTCTGTGCATCTGATGCGTTAGCAATGGGCTTGCTTGATAGCTGCCGTCAAGTCAGTCATATCGCAGTACCCAATCAACTCAGTATCATCGGGTGCGATAATGTTCCACAAGCAGCATGGCAGGGCTATCAAATAACAACCATCGCTCAGCCCGTTCAATGCATTGTCGCTACTGCAATAGCTCGCTTACAGCAAATTTGGGATGGCGCTTCCCCACCACCCGCAATGACACGATTAACTCCAACGCTCAAAGTAAGAGTTACAGCGTAATCCTAGTCAGCTGCCGATATTGACATTGGCAGCGACAAAAGCATCGATGCCAGAGAACGATACTGGCATCGTCTTTTCTTGTTTTCAGCCAAAGCTAAACATTCCTTGGCTGACTAAAACTGGATCCGGTTTTCCACCAGACCGACACCGTCAATCTCGACTGAAACAACATCTCCATCATTCAACGCTTTTGTGCGACCGGGCGTACCCATAAAAATGAGGTCACCCGGTTTTAACGTAAAGTACTGGCTCAAATAGCTCACTACTTTGCTTGAGCTGTGGATCATATTACGGGTGTTTTCTTGTTGAACAATCTTCCCATTCAAGCGAGTGGTTAAGAGCACGTTTTCGTAATCAACACCACGTGTGATCGTGTACGCGATAGGCCCAAAACCATCTGCTGCTTTACCGCGCATCCATTGTAAATCGCGCCCTTGCCAATTGCGCTCCGTAAGATCGTTACCAACAGTGACACCAAAAATGGCGTCAGAAGCTTGTTCTAAACTGAGGTTTTTCGCTTCTTTACCAATGACGATAACCAGCTCTCCTTCAAAATGAACATTAGTTGCCCCATCTGGCGCATGAATAACTTCGCCAGAGCCGATGAGTGAAGACGGTAATTTTAGAAACATAGGAGGAGGTTGATCTCCAGCAGATGCTAAATGGCTGGCGAAATTCATACCAACGGCAAAGACCTTTTCAGGATCAGTCGGTAACAATAAAGCCACCTCTTTTCTCAATACTCTCTCTTTTTCTTCGATATAATCACCGAAAATATCCCCTGAAAGGATCGAGATTTCGTCGCCATACAACTTGCCATAATGAATTATATTTTGATGTTCGAAACGTACAAATTGCTCTGTTGCTGGGGCTGCAACTGAGATGATTGGCGATAATACAGCCGCCAGCGCAAAGCTAAGTGTTAATGATGTCCAGTTCATACATACGCCCTCTTCCAATCGACGTGTAGCGTCAAAACAATAATGACGAGCAATACCCAGAATAGAAACTGGGCTATTCCATAGATGGTCTAATCAAATATAGTTGATGTAGATAATGAGGGTTTATCCAAGATGCAGGAACAATGAATCCTCTTTTAGTACCCCACCTCAGCAGTATCATCGAACACTTAAGATGCTATTGTATAAGATGAATTATTGACTTTAACCATCAATAACAAGGAGGTATTGCATGTCTTACCCGATTTTATATTCTTTACGGCGCTGCCCGTACTGCATTCGGGCGAGGTTAGCTCTTTTGCTTGCAGAACAACCTGTCTTCCTACGTGATGTCGTTACTCGTCAATTACCTGAAGAGATGCTTGCCGTTTCAGAAAAGGCAACAGTCCCAGTGTTAGTGCTGCAGAATGGTGAAGTCATCGATGAAAGTTTAGACATTATGCTATGGGCGCTTCGCCAATATGACCCGTATAATTTATTGCTAACTGGAGATTTTAGCCAGTCTGAAGCTATGGTGGCGTTTATTCAGCAATATGATGTTGAGTTTGTCTTAGCACTTGATAGATACAAAGCTGCTGCACGGTATCATGATAAACAGCTTCAACATTATCGCGAAGCCTGTCAGTACTTCATTAACCACCTAGAAGAACGATTAACAAATAACATGTTTTTGTGGGGTGATTCGCCCTGCTTAGTCGATTATGCCCTACTCCCTTTATTGCGGCAGTTCTCTCGAGTAGAACGCCAATGGTACCTCAACGTTCCTTATCCAAACTTAGAGCGCTGGTTCAAAGCACACTATGAAAATCCACTGTATTCGAAATCGATGAAGGTCTTTCCAAGATGGCTAGAGTCCAAAGAAGATCTTCTTTTGATAAATGAATAAAAATTCACTGCAAACGAATCATAAATCACGTAAACTCATTTTGTTCATCAAGACTAAGAAAACAAGGAAAGTAAAGAATGAAGAAGATTGAATCAGTCGCCATCGTTGGCGGTACGCATGGTAATGAATTCAGTGGTATCTATCTACTTCGTAAGTGGGAACAATTTCCAACCCAAATCAAACGTAACAGTTTTGGAACACAAACCTTGTTTGCTAATCCTAAAGCCTTTGAAGCAAATAAGCGTTATTTAGACTGCGATTTAAATCGACAATTCATCCAAGCTGATTTAGAAAACCCAACACTGGCAAACTATGAACAGAGCCGTGCAAAAGTCATCAACTTGCAGCTTGGTCCTAAGGGTAACGCTAAAACGGACTTCATCATCGATCTACACAATACCACTAGCAATATGGGACCAACGCTAATTTTGCTGCAAAACGATGATTTTAATAAACAGATGGGGGCTTACCTTCGCCAAGTAATGCCTGAATCTGTCGTCGTGTTCGAAGACCAATGCAGTGTTGAAAGTCACTACTTTGTCGCCTCTATTACCCCACAAGGTGTCATTGTTGAAATAGGTCCACAGCCGCAATCAGTTGTCAGACAAGACGTTTTGGACCAGATGGAAGCGATGACACAACATATTTTAGACTATGTCGAGCACGTCAATGCCGGTACACTTCCTGCTCTTTCAGACTACGACGCGTATCGTTACAAAGAGACATTAACGTTACCAATGGATCATCAAGGTGAACGTATTGGGATGGTACACAAGAACGTTGAAGACAACGATTTCAACGTGCTAAAAAAGGGTGACCCCATCTTTACCCTATTCACTGGCGAAGAAATCTGTTGGAATGGTAATTATGAAGCGTATCCACACTTTATTAATGAAGCAGCCTATTATGACAACAATTTAGCGATGTCATTGGCTGAAAAGTTCACTGTTACGCTGTGACACTAGCATTTGGGCGTCAGTTAACTATAATGCCGCCCAAACAGCACACAGGATTACAAAATGAAAATTTGCGCCGTAGAAATTAAAAACCATGAAGCAGTCGTTGTTCTTTCCTCAATGGAACAAGGATTGATGGAGATTCACGACTGTCGAGTCACCGCCGTTTCACTCGCTGTGGCGCATGACACCGACATGCTGAAAGACTTCCAAAAAGAGTTCGCTAAACTCATGGAAGACTACAAAGTTGATACTGTTGTTATTGGTGAGCGTATTTCGAAAGGAAAATTAGCTGCCTCAGGTCTTAGCTTCAAACTAGAAGCTGCGATTCAACTTATCGATGAATTAAACGTTAAAGTACTTCCTGCTCAAGAAGCAAAAGAGAGCCTAAAACGTAATCCGCTAAAAGTGAAAGCTAAAGACCTTGGTCTAAAACCTTTCCAAGAAGAAGCATTCACTACCGCTTACGCCTTCCTTAACATTCGTTAATCACGCGAATCGCTTAGCTTAACGATAGAACGCATCACCCTACTATTTAGATTGTTATTTAGATAAGTGAGGTCGGTGCGTTTTTTACTCACTCAGTTCCTCTCTTTCGTCCATTTACTCCCCATTTCACCTCATTCTATCGTGTGAAAGCGGTATCTCCGCGATTTAACTAACTTCTATGGACGCAAATAGACTAAAATAACGGGCTACTATCTTTGCTTTGAGCGTTTTAAATTCATGACCACTAATACCGTACCTACCAACTTTGCTGAGCTTGGCTTGATTCCACCTTTGCTTGCTCGTCTAAGCGAATTGGAATATCAACAACCAACGCCGATTCAGGCGCAAGCTATCCCGAGTGTATTAGCAGGAAGAGACTTAATCGCAGGAGCAAACACAGGGTCAGGTAAGACCGCATCTTTCGCACTCCCGATGCTACAGCAACTCCATACGGAAACAGTACGAGACAACAGAAGCCAAAAAGGCAACTATGTGGCAGGGCTGGTGCTCGTTCCTACACGTGAACTCGCTAAGCAAGTCGCAGACAGCATTAAATCCTATGCTACGCATTTTAATGGTGCGATGAAAACGGTTGCTGTATTTGGTGGTGTTTCTGCTAATACGCAGATGCTCGCGTTGCGTGGCGGTACCGATATTTTAGTCGCTACACCAGGTCGCCTACTTGATTTGATTTCAAGCAATGCCATCAAGCTCGATAAAGTAAAATCGCTAGTGCTCGATGAAGCTGACCGTATGCTAAGCCTTGGCTTCACTGAAGAACTATCAGCATTACTCGCATTGATGCCACAAAAAAAGCAAACACTGCTATTTTCTGCCACTTTCCCAGAAAAGGTGCAAGAGCTTACCCAAAAGCTACTGATTGATCCTGTTGAAATACAGCTGCAAAGTGCCGATGCCAGTACCTTAGTGCAACGTGTGTTTACCGTTAATAAAGGTGAGAAAACGGCCGTACTCGCCCACCTTATTCATGAACACCAATGGCAACAGGCGCTTATTTTTGTCAATGCTAAAAAACACTGTAACCACCTTGCAGAGAAACTCTCTAAACGTGGCATCATTGCCGAAGTCTTTCATGGCGATCAAGGTCAAGGTGCTCGAAACCGAGTTCTAGACGCATTTAAATACGGTGAGATCGATGTTCTTATCGCGACAGATATTGCTGCTCGTGGTCTAGATATTGAAAAGTTGCCTGTTGTTATCAACTTTGATTTACCACGAAGCCCAGCAGATTATATGCACCGCATCGGTCGAAGTGGTCGTGCTGGTGAAGTGGGGTTAGGTTTGTCGCTGATCGACTATGAAGACTACCACCACTTTAAAGTGATCGAGAAAAAGAACAAGATTCGTCTTGAGCGTGAAGAAGTGAAAGGCTTTGAAGTCGACGATCAAGTCAGCGAAGAACTGCTCGCTGCTAACAAGCCGAAAGCAAAACCAGAAGGCACTGGTAAAAAGCAGTGGAGACGATAACGGCGAAATAAAAAGCGGTTAGGCAATGCATTACCACAAAACAAGCAAGATATTGAACACCTTGTTTTGTGGTATTTCCCCACCCTAAAGAAGCTCAACGCTTTAAACGGAATCGAACTGTCGTTATCAAAAAACTTTGAGCTTATATGTCTGATTTAAAAGAGATAACGAACACTAACCGCTCATTAACTCAGCCATTTCCAACAGCGACTCTTCTACATAACGGTGCATTTTATCAAGGTTGTCTGATATTGCAGTTCGGCTAGTCATATTGAAACGGATATCATCGTTACGTGTGAAATACCGAATACCGTAGCCATGGTCGACAATAGGGCCATACCCCGCAAGCTCTACACCGTATTCCGAAGTAGTGCTGGTACAGACGACACTCTCCGTCAGCGCTCGATACCCCTTATCAGTAAAGATTTCAGGGAGTGTATCTAGACCTAGTGTGCTACCCACTTTTTTATAACAGTATCTTAATGCCTGAAAGTGCGTGAATACACCTTGTCCAGAACGGCACTCATTTGCTCTTGATACGTGCTTTTTTGTCGCTTGGACAAGTAGGCCTTGCTTATCCTGTGTTGTGCACGATGGGTCATTTAAACTTTGAATAAATGCCAATGACTCAGGAGATACGGTATAAAGCACATCAATACGACCATCGAAAAATGTTCGCGTCATGACGGCCTCATACGCACTATAGCACTTGCCATATAACTTATACTCAGCCAGCTGAAGAGCCAGTTGAACAAAGGCATCAGGGCTTACTCGGTAGGCCTTGATTTTAGTCTTACCAAATGCTGTAAAACTCAATACTCTCGTTTGTGTATTCGCAGCATGCTGGCGATATAATATGACTGCGTCGTCT
Organism: bacterium sp. HQB-150; assembly: GCA_043421945.1. GTDB lineage: Bacteria > Pseudomonadota > Gammaproteobacteria > Enterobacterales > Vibrionaceae > Thaumasiovibrio. Next base: position 22,374 of record JBHOGO010000065.1, read on the forward strand.
ATCGCTTTGTTCAGCCCATCGTTTAATTCAAAGACAAGCTCTTCTGAGGATATAAAAGGCTCGTCAACACCCCGCTGAGCATCAAACACAACATGACCAATGCTATCATGCAAGTGCTTGATCACTCTAAGCATCACCGAGCCATCTACGCCTGTGTGCTCAAAATTAATCCCGGCCTTACCATTTTGAAAAACAACAAATTGCAGTGACTTATCAAAGAAACGATCTGTCCCATCACCATGTAACAGTTGCTGTGATATTTCGGTCATTTCTTCGGGTTTATTTTTATCTAAACAGACAACAAAAGCGGCTTCTTCTATACTCTTCATCACCTCACTGTTATGTTCAGAAATAGCGAATAGATTCTCTCTTTTCTCCGCCCAATCATCTCTTGGCATTGTCGTTAATATACCGAGATTACTGCCTAGATTCTTACCTGAAATAATACGATTAAGATCAGATTCAATGGCTACTGGAGAGCGTACTGTCCCCTTTTCGTCAAGAATATTGAGTTTAAACATTCGCTGCGAACACATAATAATAATATGCGTCCTTACTGATGACACTTTAAATTCATCGGCATTTTTACGTGGAATTCGTGTCGATGAAAAAACATTACTGTACTGGTTCATGCATAAAGGTTTTTCTTTTTGCATGTCGGTAGTTAACTTGTCCTCATCAATGAGAGAGATAAAACCATAAGTACTTATAATGAGTCCTGTTGCAATTTGTGCTTGAGACCATGACAGATTATCCCATTGGCTTTTTAGGTAGTAAAAAACATTATTATTGATGGCAAGAGAGCCTCTGGACTCTAAATAAACATCCTCCCAAATTTGAGAAGACCAGTTTTGACGTGAGCTGTCTTGGCTCCATTTATTTAACTCTTCCTGGAGTTTTTCGCCTGCTCCACCAGAGCGTATAAACTGCTCCACGGCAGATTGAGTCGCATTGCACTCTTGCTCAGTTAATAGAGGCGAAGCCCAGCTGACAAGCTTTCCACATGTATCGCTTAACGTAGGTACCGGGAGTTGTGGTAAAGACTGTTGATGAGGAAATACACTGTCCACTGTTTGCCATCCTAATATGAATTCACGACTTCAGAATCTTTTCAATTCTAATGATTACATTACTAATCATACCTATCGTGTAAAAATATTCAAATTTTGACCTCAAACGACTATTAACCTTCACAAATACCTAATAACAGCACTACAGTCAAAAATTTAACGCTTGATCCTTAGGGCTCTAACCATTAGTGTTATATGCAATAAAAGCGTGAGGACTTCACTCAATCACTGACAGCGAAACAGATGAGTGCTTAGGGAATAATCACTAACACAAATGCATTCACCCAAGCAATGAAATATGAGTAAGTAATAAATGAAGGGGAAACTAATGTTCATCGTAGATGTTTACTACGTTAAACCTTCCTGAAAATGAATGCTTGCATAGATATTGAAAATCGAAATGTATACAGAGGTTTTGACTAGGCGATGAAAAGAATATTAATGGTCTCACCGCGAAGTAGCGTTACTTATCATTTAGTCATTAAAACTGACAACAATAGCTTGCTGTCGTTAATGACGATGTACTTAGCACAAAGCATAAAGTAAGGACTAATTTTGTTATCAAGCTATATACTTAAGGAAATTAAATAATGGACATCTGGTTGTCTACTGGAATTATCTTCACTGTAATAGCGATAATTTTCATCATCTTCCGTTGGGGAAACATTCGCATTGTTGGTGTTACCCCAGTTCGAAATCTCACGTTTATTGCGATTCTTTTCACATCAGGATTAGATGTCGGGCTACTGATGTTTCCTCTCACGGAATTTGCTGGTTATACTGATTTAGCATCAAGCCCAGAATATAGTTTTAGTAACCCTCTCGCGATAGAATTTGGTTTCTGGGGTTTTCTCATTTGGGGGTTTTACTTCCTAACATGCTTTTATTTTTGTGTCATTGAGCCTCGTGTTAAGTTTTTTGAAATCCCTATCATTAAATTCATCAATAATTTCGTTATTGTTGGTACTTGTGCATTTACTTCCTACCTCTTCCTTAGCAACCTACCATGGTACCTACCGGGACTAAGCAATGAGGGGGCACTCAATGCTGGTTTTTACCTCATTGTGCTTGGCGTTATTTCTGTTGCTGTCTATTCGAGTACAAACATTCGTTATGTGAAAATCCTCAGTATTGGGAGCAGCTGGTTATTTTTCTTTTTAATCGCTGCAATGTGGTCTAATGCGTTCTTATCAGAGAGTTCGTCTGTAAGCGAATTTTTCGTCACTTTCAGCCTACTGGGCGATTACTTCGCGAATCTGCATAATTTTATCCTTCCCATTAATGAATACCATGAGTTCTACCTATATTGGTGGTTTGCTTGGAGTATCATGATTGGTCAGTTCACAGCACGTTTTGTGGGTGGTATGAAAACTTACCAAGTACTTGCTGCGATGATGATTATTCCATCAATCCCTATCGCCATCTGGTTTACCATTCTTTACTACTACAGCTCAAACGGTATTCCTGTCACTGGGTTTTACAACTCCGCGATGGTTTTCGTCGGGATGACTTTTGTCATTAACTCTCTAGACTCCCTGATTCGTCTCTATACTGAAAACCTCGGTTTTACAGTCAAGAAATTAGGTAAGATTCAGTACATTGCCGGTAATATTGCATTACTCTGTGGTTTAACGATGCTGTTTATGCTCGATTTCCTCCAAATACAGTGGGTTGGAGCATTAGCCATTGGCTTAATACTGGGCTGCTTTGGCTATATTTTGAGAAGTCATTACAAGTCGGTTCTCTCCATTAAGCGATCACCTATCGAGAATACTATCGACTTTAATAAAATTGAGTTGGCCAATTAATCTGTTTTAAAGATTAACCGTATGACGGCGGTGATGCTGAATATCAAAAAAGCACTTCGATAATAGAAGTGCTTTTTTATTAACTAAACAGCATCGTTCACTAGGCAACAATAGCTTGTTCAGGGTTCAAAAATGGTAGGTTTAATGCTTCAGAAACCTCTTCACAGGTAATGTGTCCATGGAAGACATTCAAGCCATTTAACAGATGCTTATCATCACGTAGCGCTTGCTTATAGCCCTTATTCGCTAAGGAAACAATATACGGCAAGGTCGCGTTGTTAAGTGCAAACGTAGACGTACGAGCGACAGCACCCGGCATGTTAGCAACACAGTAATGCACAACATCATCCACAATGTAAGTAGGATCACTATGAGTCGTCGCATAAGAGGTTTCTGCACAACCACCTTGATCAATGGCAACATCCACAATTGCAGCACCAGGCTTCATACGCTTAACCAAATCGGCAGTAATCAGTTTTGGTGCGGCAGCACCTTTAACAAGTACACCACCAATCACAAGATCAGCTTCTAAAACGTGCTTTTCAATGGCGCCTTTCGTCGAATACACGGTTTTAACTTTGCCACCAAATTGAGCATCTAGCGATCGTAGAACGTCGATATTGCGGTCTAGAATAACAACGTTAGCGCGTAGACCGACTGCCATTTGTGCAGCATTGGCACCCACTACGCCCCCACCGATAATAACGACCTTTGCAGGCTCAACACCAGGCACACCCCCAAGTAACATGCCTCGACCACCGCGGGATTTTTCAAGTGCAAATGCACCAGCTTGAATCGACATGCGACCAGCAACTTCTGACATTGGGGCGAGTAACGGTAGTTGCCCTTTGTCATCGGTGACTGTTTCATAGGCAATACAAACCGCTTTACTCTTCACCAAATCATCCGTCTGCTCTGGATCTGGGGCAAGGTGTAAGTAGGTAAAGAGAATCTGATCTTCGCGAAGCATTGCACGCTCGACGGCTTGAGGCTCTTTTACTTTTACGATCATTTCGGCTTTTGCAAAGACCTCTGTCGCTGTCGGCAATATTTCAGCACCAGCATCAACATAATCTTCATCACTAAAGCCAATCCCTGCTCCTGCTTGGGTTTCGATGTAGACGCTATGACCATGAGCAACCAACTCCTTCACAGAGGCTGGAACCATGCCAACGCGATACTCATGCACTTTAATCTCTTTTGGTACACCGATAATCATCTCATTCTTCCTACTTCGTTGTTTGAGCGTTATATACAAAGTATGTTAAAAATTCTGGAATGTGGCACTGTTTTCCCCTCATTCTTTGGGCACTACCACCACCAACATATAATTTCGCAGAACATAAACCTAACCGTGATATCCATCACGACCCAATATATGGCATTATTCAGACAAACCCAGCTCATAAGACCAGCAAGACAATCAAAAGCAGACCTATCCACCAATATAAAAATATAAACCAACATATAAACTCGCCACATAAAGACAGCAAAATCAGAATAAAACTCTGCTCGTCACTTTTTATCTGTAAATATGTAAAGTATTAACAACACAATTTCCTTTCCAATAGGTGTTTGTATACCTGTGATCATTGAAGGGGCTTGATTTTTTGCAACGAGAAGATCATGCTATCAGCCATGAAAATGACTCTAAC
>JBHOGO010000066.1:0-26766 GCA_043421945.1 bacterium sp. HQB-150
GTGAAAAAAAGGCCTAACCGCTATGCGGTTAGGCCTTCTCGGAAGCGATAAGTCAGCTTAACTGACAAGCATTAGGCTAACGCCTCCTTTTTCTTTATTACTTTTTCATACCTTCGTTCGCGTGTTCGCGAATCTTAGCCAATAATGGCTTAACAACACGTGCGTTACCACATACGATGTTGCCTGAAGAAAGGTAGTTAGTATTACCAGTAAAGTCAGTACAGATAGCACCTGCTTCACGAGCAATTAGATCGCCAGCAGCGATGTCCCAAGGCTTAAGACCTAGCTCAAAGAAACCGTCAACACGACCAGCAGCAACGTAACATAAATCTAACGCAGCAGAACCAGTACGGCGAATGTCAGCACAGTCAGTGAATACACTGCCTAATACTTTCATGTAGCTTTCTGTGTGTTGTGGAGCTTTGTATGGGAAGCCTGTCGCAATCGTGGTACCTGTTAGGTCACGCGGTTGAGAAGCACGGATACGTTGGCTGTTTAGTTGTGCACCTTGGCCACGTGTCGCAGTGAATAGCTCATTGCGCATTGGGTCATAAACACAAGCCACTTCGATACGGCCACGCATTTTAAGCGCGATTGAAACCGCGTAGTGAGGTAGTCCACGAACAAAGTTCGAGGTACCATCCAGTGGGTCGATGATCCATTGGCATTCTTTGTCGCGACCTTCGATCACGCCAAGTTCTTCACCCGCAAAGCAATGCTCTGGGTAAGACGATTTAATACTGTCGACAATGATAGCTTCCGCTTCTTTATCGATGTTAGTCACTAGATCGTTAAGACCTTTTGAAGATACTTCAATTGAATCAGTTTTTTCTAGTGATTTAGCAATATGGTTGCCAGCCTTTCGCGCAGCGCGAATGGCGATGTTTAGCATCGGATGCATAAAATCTTCCCAATGGATGTTAAAGAACGAAAAGCGGCGCGCAGTATATCAATTTTCATTGAAAAAGGAAGCGCTTATTTTTTGAGCTTTTGGTGCTGGAAACTCTCGCTGACAGTTTTCGAGGTCAGTTACTCTGAAATATGATTTTAATGTTGTTGCTTGTTAATGCTTATGGTCTGTTTTTAAAGTTGTTGGCGCTGGCGTGTCAGCTGAGCGCTCCTTTCTTTGTTTGCCATCGTGCGGGAGGGTACTTCTTGAGGTTGTATTGGTATATGTTAAACTCCTCGACCTTAACGAATATTAGGTATCAAGTTCATGTTAGACAATATACGCATCGTCTTAGTAGGCACTTCACATTCAGGAAATATTGGCTCGGCAGCCCGAGCTATGAAGGTGATGGGTTTTTCGAATCTCGTATTAGTTGCGCCTGAATGTGAAGTTGATGGCCAAACAAAAGCATTAGCGGCTGGCGCGAGTGATATCGCGAACAATGCACGTATTGTCGAGACCTTAGAAGACGCTGTTTCAGACTGCACATTAGTAATTGCATCAAGCGCTCGCTCTCGTACATTGCAGTGGCCTCAACTCGAAATGCGTGAGTTTGGTGCGAAAGTCGCTAAAGAAGGCAAGAATAGCCAGATTGCGATTGTCTTTGGTCGAGAGCGTACCGGCTTAACCAATGACGAACTTCAAAAATGCCACTTCCATGTTTGTATCCCAGCAAACCCAGAATATACCTCGCTGAATCTCGCTATGGCGGTACAGACTCTTAGCTATGAGATTCGTATGGCATGGCTAGAAAGCGAAGCTTATCAAGGTGAAGATGCGGAAGAGGTTTATCCGCTCAATGAAGATCTTGAATTATTTTATGAACACCTTGAAAAAGTGCTTCATGATGCCCAATTTATCAATAAGCAGCATCAAGGTCAGGTGATGACAAAACTTCGTCGTTTATACAATCGCGCGAGACCTGAATCTCATGAGTTAAATATCCTGCGTGGCATGCTTTCCTCGATAGAAAAAACCTTTCAAGGTATGAAGCGTTAACCTTAAAAACAGTCAGGTTTAAAAACCAACTAATTTAGTCAGGTAAATACTTGACCGTTTTGGTCGGGTATGCGAATATCACTACAATTCAATAGACAGGTAGTGATGTTATGAGGTTGACTTCTAAAGGAAGATACGCAGTCACCGCGATGTTAGATGTGGCGCTGCACTCTCAAGAGGGGCCAGTGCCGCTGGCTGAAATTTCCGAACGCCAAGGTATCTCTTTGTCGTACTTGGAACAATTATTTTCTCGCCTAAGGAAAGCTGGCTTGGTCGCGAGTGTTCGTGGCCCAGGTGGCGGTTATCGCTTGGGAGATGAAGCCGATAATATTGCCGTAGGTACCGTCATTGCTGCTGTCGATGAATCTGTTGATGCAACAAAATGCCAAGGGAAAGCGGATTGCCAAGGTGGGACTCGCTGTCTGACACACGCGCTTTGGCGTGATTTGAGTGGCCGTATTAGTGGCTTCCTCGATAACATTACCCTTGGTGAGCTAATGAAAAATAACGAAGTACAGGAAGTTGCGGATCGTCAAGACAATACACTTGATACGAACTTGCTGAGAAATAGCTTCGGACAGACTAAAAACCCAGTGAGCCAACCGTTAACCGCCAATGCACGCTCATAAACAAAAGGGATACGCTTCGGAGAACCTTATGAAATTGCCAATTTATTTAGATTACTCAGCAACTTGCCCGGTAGACCCGCGTGTTGCTGAAAAAATGATGCAGTACATGACCATGGATGGCACATTCGGTAACCCTGCGTCGCGCTCACACCGTTTTGGTTGGCAGGCGGAAGAAGCAGTTGATACCGCGCGTGAGCACATTGCTGACCTACTCAATGCGGATCCTCGAGAAATCGTATTTACTTCAGGCGCTACCGAATCTGACAACCTGGCAATTAAAGGTGCAGCTCACTTCTATAGCAAGAAGGGCAAGCATGTTATTACCTGCAAAACAGAACACAAAGCGGTTTTAGACCCATGCCGTCAACTTGAGCGTGAAGGGTTTGAAGTTACCTACCTTGACCCTGAGTCAAATGGCTTAATTGACCTTAGCAAGTTGCGTGATGCAATGCGCGAGGACACCGTGCTTGTTTCTATTATGCACGTGAACAATGAAATTGGCGTTATTCAAGACATTGCCGCTATCGGTGAACTTTGCCGCGAGCGTAAAGTCGTTTTTCACGTTGATGCCGCACAATCAACGGGTAAAGTGCCACTTGATGTTCAAGAAATGAAAATCGATTTGATTTCGCTGACATCGCATAAAACGTATGGCCCGAAAGGTATTGGCGCACTGTACGTTCGTCGTAAGCCTCGCATCCGTCTAGAAGCACAGATGCATGGTGGTGGTCATGAACGTGGTATGCGTTCTGGTACGCTCCCAACTCACCAAATCGTGGGCATGGGTGAAGCGTATCGTTTAGCGAAATTAGAGCAAGAGCAAGATTATCAGCATGCATTGGCATTGCGTGACCGTCTCTTAGATGGTGTACGTGACATGGAAGCCGTGACAGTTAACGGTGACCTAGACCAACGTGTTCCACACAACCTCAATGTGAGCTTTGCCTTTGTAGAGGGCGAATCACTGTTGATGGCATTGAAAGACCTTGCTGTTTCTTCTGGTTCAGCGTGTACGTCAGCGAGCTTAGAGCCGTCTTATGTACTACGAGCATTAGGACTAAACGACGAACTAGCTCATAGTTCTATTCGTTTTTCTTTTGGTCGATTCACGACGGAAGAAGATATCGACTATGCAGTGAAGCAAGTTCGAGAAGCGGTCACCAAACTGCGCGACATGTCGCCACTTTGGGATATGTATAAAGAAGGTATCGATTTGAATACCGTTGAGTGGGCACACCACTAAGTTAAGGAATGTGAGGAAGTCATCATGGCATATAGCGAAAAGGTCATCGATCATTACGAAAACCCACGCAACGTTGGTGCATTTGATAAAGACGCACCGAATGTAGGTAGCGGCATGGTTGGCGCGCCAGCATGTGGCGATGTAATGAAATTGCAGATTAAAGTCAGCGATGAAGGTATCATTGAGGACGCAAAATTCAAAACCTACGGTTGTGGTAGTGCAATCGCCTCAAGCTCACTCATTACAGAGTGGGTTAAAGGTAAGTCTCTTGATGAGGCATCAGCGATTAAAAATGCAGAGATTGCAGAAGAACTCGCACTACCACCTGTAAAGGTACACTGTTCAATCCTAGCGGAAGATGCTATCAAAGCAGCAGTTAGCGATTATAAAAAGAAACATCAATAATTAGATACAGAGGGTTGGAGTAATGGCCATTACAGTGACAGAGGCAGCCGCACAGCGTGTTGCTAATTTCCTTGAAAACCGCGGCAAAGGTCTGGGACTACGATTAGGTGTCAGGACTTCTGGCTGTTCGGGGATGGCCTACGTACTTGAATTTGTTGATGAGCTAGATGAAGGCGATCAAGTTTTTGAATTCTATGATGTTAAAGTCATTGTTGATCCTAAAAGCCTGATTTATCTTGATGGTACTGAGTTAGACTTTGCCAAAGAAGGTCTCAACGAAGGATTCAAGTTTAACAACCCTAATGTCAGCAGTGAATGTGGTTGTGGAGAGAGCTTCCACGTTTAAACTCCACGACTATTTTCACAAACTACTCCAGTGAGTGAGATGAATCATTTTGAACTATTCGGATTGCCGTGTGACTTTACTGTCGACGGCAATCTGCTTTCCAACCGTTTCCGCGACCTTCAACGTCAATTCCATCCCGATAACTTCGCGACTGCATCTGAGCGAGATCGCTTACTCGCTGTTCAAAAAGCAGCGGAGATTAATGACGCCTATCAAACACTAAAAGTACCCTTGAATCGTGCAGAGTATTTACTGACGCTGCAGGATATTGATCTACGCAGCGAACAGCAGACGATGCAAGATCCAGAGTTTTTGATGGCACAAATGGAATTACGTGAGCAGCTTGAAGAACTTCCTTCTTGCAGCGATCCAGAAACGGCATTAGCTGATTTTGACGATGAAGTGCAAGCGCTCTATCAAGCACAAGTGGCACTGTTTGTTACTCAGTACACCGAGCAAGAGTGGCAGAAAGCAGCAGATACAGTGCGTCGTTTGAAGTTTGTTGTTAAGCTCCAGCAAGAAGTGGAACGAATTGAAGATACGCTGTTTGGCTAAATAGCGTTGAAGGAATAATTATGGCTTTGTTACAAATCGCTGAACCCGGCCAGAGCGCCGCGCCTCATCAGCACAAGTTAGCAGTTGGTATTGATTTAGGCACGACTAACTCGTTAGTTGCAGCTGTACGCAGTGGTCAGCCAACAACACTCGACGATGCACATGGACGATCTATCTTGCCATCGGTTGTACACTTCGGTGAGCAAGCGATTACTGTCGGATATGATGCTCGTGACAATGCTTCATTGGACCCTGTGAATACCGTAAGTTCGGCAAAACGTCTCCTAGGACGTGCGTTGTCTGATATTCAGCAACGTTACCCTTCTTTGCCTTACCAGTTTTCGGCAAGTGATTCAGGCTTACCGCTATTGAGCACAGCGCAAGGCAGTGTTAACCCTATCCAAGTGTCAGCAGAGATTTTAAAAACACTGGCTACACGTGCACAAGAGAGCCTTGGCGATGAGCTGGACGGTGTGGTGATTACCGTACCTGCTTATTTCGATGATGCACAACGAGCGGGTACGAAAGATGCAGCTGCTCTTGCAGGGTTAAATGTACTGCGCTTGCTTAATGAGCCGACTGCAGCAGCGATTGCCTACGGTCTAGACAGTGGTCAAGAAGGAGTCATCGCGGTTTATGACCTTGGTGGCGGCACCTTTGACATCTCTATTTTACGTTTATCGAAAGGCGTGTTTGAAGTCCTTGCCACAGGTGGTGACTCTGCATTAGGTGGCGACGATTTCGATCACCTTATTGCTGATTGGATTAAAGCAGAAGCGGGCGTATCAGACCTCAGCGTTGAGTTTGAACGTCAGATTCTTGATGCAGCAACAGCAGCCAAGATTAGCTTAACGGACGCAGAAAGTACCCATATCGAGTTGGATGGCATTCAATTGACCCTGACTCGAGAGCAGATGAATACGCTCATAGAACCGTTAGTGAAAAAGAGCTTGATGGCATGCCGACGAGCCTTAAAAGATGCGCAGCTGAGCAAAGATGAAGTGCTAGAAACAGTGATGGTGGGTGGCTCTACTCGTGTACCACTGGTCCGCAGCATGGTTGAAGGTTTCTTTGGGCAACAGCCTCTCACATCGATTGACCCTGACAAAGTGGTTGCGATTGGTGCTGCTATTCAAGCTGACATCCTAGTGGGTAACAAACCTGATAGCGATATGTTGCTGCTAGACGTTATTCCTTTGTCACTGGGCATTGAAACGATGGGGGGGATGATTGAAAAAATCATTCCACGTAATACCACGATCCCTGTAGCGAAAGCGCAAGAGTTCACGACATTCAAAGATGGTCAAACTGCCATGATGGTCCATGTCGTACAAGGCGAGCGTGAAATGGTGAGTGACTGTCGTTCTTTAGCACGCTTTAACTTAACGGATATCCCTCCAATGGCTGCGGGTGGCGCGCATATTCGGGTGACTTATCAGGTGGATGCCGATGGTCTTCTGTCTGTCACTGCAATGGAAAAGAGTACAAAAGTACAATCATCTATTGAAGTTAAGCCTTCTTATGGGCTCAGTGATACAGAGATCGCGACAATGATTCGTGATTCGATGACCCATGCATCTGAAGATAAAGATGCCCGTGCGTTAGCTGAGCAGCAAGTTGAAGCCGACCGAGTTTTGGAAGGTCTTATTGTCGCTCTGCAGCAAGATGGTGATACTTTACTGTCTCCGCAAGAGCGCGAAGAACTTGAAGCCGAGATGCTTAACCTATTAACGCTGCGTAATGGAACCGACACGCGAGCTATCGAGGCTGCCATTAAAACGACAGACAAAGCTAGCCAAGATTTTGCGTCACGCCGTATGGATAAATCGATTCGTCAGGCATTGGCGGGTCACTCAATAGACGAGGTTTAAGATGCCAAAGATAGTAGTACTCCCACACGAAGAACTTTGCCCTGAAGGCGCAGTGTTGGAAGCGAATGAAGGTGAGACGGTATTAAACGTCGCACTTCGCAATGGAATTGGCATTGAACATGCTTGTGAGAAATCATGTGCATGTACAACCTGCCACTGTATTGTACGTGAAGGTTTTGATTCGCTTGAAGAGAGTGACGAATTAGAAGATGACATGCTTGATAAAGCATGGGGTCTTGAGCCAGAGTCGCGTCTAAGTTGTCAAATTCGCGTTGCCGATGAAGACCTCGTGGTTGAAATCCCTAAGTACACATTGAATCACGCAGCAGAAAACCATTAAGCGGCGGCACTAAGGGAATAGGTTAGTTCAAAGAGACTCTCAGTGAGTCAGGGTGTCAATAGGGCATCTATGGACTAGCCTTTAATCAAAAGGAGGTGAACATGGGGTTAATGTGGACTGATTCACGAGAGATCGCGATTGAGCTAATGGATGCAAACCCAGACGTTGATCCTAAAACGGTGCGGTTTACCGATTTAAAGGATTGGATTCTTGCACTGGATGACTTTAGTGATGACCCTGCCCACTGTGGTGAAAAGGTACTTGAAGCTGTGATCTTGATGTGGATGGAAGAGTGGGATTAGCCTGATTCTTAGGCATGAACTGATTAGAGTATGCTCTATTTTAACGCTCTCACTTGATCAACGGTTGCCACCTCTTCAAAAAATAGTGCAAAACACTAATTGCTGCGGTAGGTTATAGATAAAGAAGCGAAATGGTTATCGTTTTGAATATGGCGGACTAGGGTCGTAACTCTATGTCCGCTTTGTTGTATTACAAGCTTTACCAAAAACAATTAAACATCACCAAGTCGGCATGAAGATGGAAAGCGACAGATTATTTCGATTTGCTTTTAAGGCGTGTAGATATCTGTCCGATGAAATTCGCTGAATAGTACATCTTGATGTAGCTTGGGTATGTAAAATCTAATTATTCAAGGAGTAGAACATGTCAGCTGAGATGTCAGTATTTTTGACCAATGAGGTTGCGGCACCGCAATGGGGCGCAAACGCGCAAGTTTCTTTTACTGAGCAAGGCACCCTGATTCATTTGGCGGGTTCAAATTCGCTGACCACTATCCAACGCGCAGCACGAAAGTTGGATACGCAAGGTATCAAGTCGGTGACTTTGGCGGGTGAACAATGGGATCTAGAATCTGTATGGGCATTTGTTCAAGGCTACCGCAACGCTAAAAAGAACAATAGCTACATCCTTCCTGAGCTGAATGAAGCCGATAGCAAAGAGCTACAGTCACGCATCGACACGACCGATTGGGTTCGTGAGATGATCAACTTACCAGGTGACGAAATCTCACCATCACAGCTCTCTTCTCGCGCCGCAGAATTGATTAAATCACTTGCTCCTGAGCATGTTAAATACAAAATCATTAAAGGTCATGACCTCCTAGATGAAGGTTGGAATGGTATTCATACCGTTGGTCGTGGCTCTAAGCGTTCTCCTTCGATGCTTCGCCTTGATTACAACCCAACCGGTGATGAAGACGCGCCTGTACACACTGTTCTTGTTGGTAAAGGTATTACCTTTGATACGGGTGGTTATAGCCTAAAACCTTCTGCCGGCATGATGGCGATGAAAGCTGATATGGGTGGTGCAGCGCTCGCTACTGGTGCACTAGCATTGGCCATTACGCGCGGATTGAATAAGCGTATCAAGCTTGTGCTTTGCTGTGCAGAGAACATGGTATCGAGTAATGCTTATAAGCTTGGTGACATCATCAAGTATAAAAATGGCAAAACAGTCGAAGTCCAAAATACAGATGCGGAAGGTCGTTTAGTGATGGCTGATGGCCTTATTTATGCGAACAGCCAAAATCCATCGCTGGTTATTGATGTTGCGACACTAACAGGCGCAGCGAAGATGGCGCTTGGGAATGACTATCATGCGATCATGAGCTTCGACGAAGAGCTTGCACAGCAGGCACTGGCTTCTGCTCGTGATGAAGGTGAAGGTATGTGGCCACTGCCATTAGAAGACTTCCACCGTGATATGTTGCCATCTCAGTACGCAGATTTATCGAATATTGCGAGTGGTGATTTCGCACCTGGTGCAACGACGGCGGCGGCTTTCCTTTCTCATTTTGTTGACGGTTACCAATCTGGTTGGTTACACGTTGATGCAAGTGGCACGTTCCGTAAGTCACCAAATGACAAGTGGGCTGCAGGTGCAACCGGCATGGGTGTGCGTTCTTTAGCAAATCTTCTTTTGAAAGTGGACTCTAAGGCGTAATCATTGATGTTAAGTGTTTTCCTACAGCCACGCGATGCTAACAGCCTTTGGGGTGATAAATCGCTAATTAGCTATCACTCTGAGAGTGCGGCTATTCACGTTGAGGGTGACTTTCCACTGCGGCGCATACAGCAGGCTGGTCGTCAATTACAACGCCAAGGAGTAACAGCGTTAGCGTTGGAAGGTGAAGGCTGGAGCTACGAGCGTCAATGGGCGTTTTACTGTGGTTTTGCGCCAACCCGAGGTGAAGTGGTTCTGAAATGGGCCAGTACGGATGAAGACGAGCTAGAATTGTTAAATGCACGTCGTCATGCTCACGATTGGTCGCGCCGTATGATCAATGCAACACCTGAAGATATGTATCCAGAATCACTTGCAGATAATGCGATTTCGTTTTTGACCGAGATTGCGGGCGAGGCAATTTCTACAGAGATAATCAAAGGCGAAGCGCTGCGTGATGCAGGATGGGTTGGTGTGTGGAATGTCGGACGCGCAAGTGTTCGACCGCCTGTAATGCTAACCATCGATTACAACCCTAGTGGCGACGAGAACGCTCCAGTTGCGGCATGTCTTGTCGGTAAAGGGATCACCTTCGATTCGGGTGGCTATAGCATTAAGTCTTCAGCTGGTATGGTGGCGATGAAATGCGATATGGGCGGTGCTGCAACAGTAACAGCTGCATTGGGTTATGCGATAGCGCAGGGCTTGAAGAAGCGCGTTAAATTGATTCTGTGCTGCGCTGAGAACTTGATTGCAGGTAATGCCTACAAATTAGGTGATGTGCTGACCTATAAAAATGGCGTCTCAGTCGAGATCGTTAATACCGATGCAGAAGGGCGTTTGGTGCTTGCGGATGGCTTGATTGCTGCCAGCGAAACAAAAGCGCCATTGGTGATTGATGCGGCGACATTGACTGGCGCAGCAATGATGGCGGTCGGTGAAGATTACAACGCTTTGTTTGGCTTGGATTCTGAACTCGTTCTTCGTGCACAGCAAATGTCGACCTTGGTTAATGAGCCAGCATGGCCATTACCATTAGAAAAGTGGCACCAAAGCCAATGTCCATCAGCGTACGCAGATACGGCCAATAGCCGTCCAGCGAAAGGTGGTGGTATGGGTGGTGCTTCTAATGCAGCTGGTTTCCTATCGCGTTTTGTGAGTGAAGATGGAAAAGGTTGGCTACATGTTGACCTTGCAGGTTGTTTTAGAGACAGTGATAGTGCGCGTTGGGCAGCAGGTGCGACCGGTTTAGGTATCGGCCATATCGCTGCACTATTGATGGCGTAATATTGGCAGCCTAGGCCCTCAGATGGGGGCCTAAAAATCAAAAGGGAAGATGATAATGACAAAAGAGCGCACGTTTTCAATCGTGAAGCCTGACGCCGTAGAGCGTGATTTAGTCGGTGAAATCTATCACCGAATCGAACAATCGGGTCTACAAATTATCGCAGCAAAGATGCTCCATTTAACGGAAAAGCAAGCACAAGGTTTTTATGCTGAGCATGAAGGAAAGCCATTCTTTCATGATCTTGTTGCTTACATGATATCTGGCCCTGTCATGGTTCAGGTGCTTGAAGGTGAAAATGCAATCCACAACTATCGTGAACTGATGGGAAAAACAAACCCAGAAGAAGCGGCGATGGGAACCCTTCGACACGATTATGCTAAATCGATGCGTCATAATTCGGTTCATGGTTCAGATAGCCCTGAATCAGCTTCTCGAGAAATTGCTTATTTCTTTACAGATAGCGAAATCTGCCCCCGCTGATTGATCTTTTTAGATTAAGGCTCAGTGTTAGCTCTCTCACACTGAGTCTTGTTTTCCTCCCCTCAACCCTACTTAGGGTGAGACTGCTTTTCTCTACTATCGCTATATCAGTAAAAACCTTCCCAAATACACGCAAACAAGAATGACACTGTAAACCACGGTGGAAAGTGATGCGCAAAGGCTGTACAATTTCGCGCCTTGAATTTTGATGTCTTCTACACTGTTACAAACATGTTTTGCATGAATGACGTGCATGACATCGAGTTCATTGCAATCTTGTTCAACCTAAATGAGGCAACACCGTAATGTCAGCAGTCAAAGTGAATCTGATGGATTTCAACCGCCAAGGTCTTCGCCAGTTTTTTGTCGATGAATTGGGGGAAAAGGCATTTCGTGCCGATCAGGTAATGAAGTGGATCTATCACTTCGGTTGCGACAATATTGATGAGATGAACAACATCAATAAAAAGCTGCGCGAAAAACTAAAGCGTGTCGCTGAAATTCGTGCCCCTGAAGTGGCAGACGCTCAATACTCTTCAGATGGTACGATTAAATTTGCCATGCGTGTGGGCGATCAAGATGTTGAAACGGTTTATATCCCAGAAGAAGATCGAGCTACTCTTTGTGTCTCTTCTCAGGTTGGCTGTGCGTTGGACTGTAAGTTCTGCTCAACAGGCCGTCAAGGTTTCAACCGTAACCTAACGGTGTCTGAAATTATCGGTCAAGTATGGCGTGCAGCGAAAGAGATCGGTTTGGAAAAAGAGACGGGCCGTCGACCAATCACTAACGTAGTGATGATGGGAATGGGTGAGCCGCTTCTTAACATGAAAAACCTTATCCCAGCACTCGAGCTAATGCTAGATGATCTAGGATACGGACTTTCTAAGCGCCGTGTAACGGTATCAACATCGGGTGTTGTTCCAGGCCTTGATCAGATGGCAGGAAAGATTGATGTCGCATTGGCGATTTCACTGCATGCACCAACCGATGACTTGCGTAGCAGTTTCATGCCAATCAATGACAAATACAACATTGATACATTTTTAACCTCTGTAAATAATTATATTGAGCAATCTAACGCTAACCGAGGCCGTGTTACGGTTGAGTACATCCTTCTCGATCATGTCAATGATGACATGCAACATGCTAGACAGCTCGCAGAGACGCTAAAAGATACACCTGCAAAGATTAATTTGATTCCTTTTAACCCTTATCCTGGGTCACCATATGGGAAACCAAGTAATTCACGCATCGATCGCTTCATGAAAACGCTTATGGAGTATAACTTCACCGTTACTGTTCGTAAGACACGAGGTGATGATATCGATGCTGCATGTGGTCAATTAGTCGGTGATGTTATTGATAGAACGAAGCGCACTGAAAGAGAGTTGCTGGCAAAAGGGGAACCAATTGCCGTTAAAGCAGTCTAGTGTGTAGACATTAAACCACTTTTTGACACGGCTCTGATAATAAGGATGTTTAATAGTCATGTTGCGTTTGTCGTCTGTATTAGTTGCTTTAACCCTGGTTATGGGGTGTGTGTCTGTTGAGGAGAGTGTCGGCACTCAGCGTTATAGCCCAATAGAGGCTGCGGATAACCGTATTGCGTTGGGTGTGCAATATCTCAATCAGCGTGATATGCCCCGAGCTCGTGATAATTTTCAGCAAGCACTTGCACTGGCTCCTGATTATTATCGCAGCCTAATATCAATGGCTTATTACTATCAGCAGGTTGATGAGCCGGAACAAGCTGATAACTATTACCGACTCGCAATGCGGAAAAATTCTCAAAATGGTGATGTACTCAATAATTACGGGGTCTTCTTATGCCGCGAAGAGAAGTACAATGAAGCAATTGGGTTATTTGAACGTGCTGTAAAGTTACCGAGCTATAATTTAGTCGCATCGAGTTATGAAAATGCAGGACTGTGCTCAATCGGGCAAGGCGAGTTAGAGGCCGCACAGGCGTTCTTGAAAAAGGCGTTGGCCCATGATCCGAGCCGAGCAATGTCCTCACTGCAGCTATCGCGGTTGCAAATCGATGCGGGTGAATTTACGCAAGCACGATTAAATTTAACGAAATTTAATAAGCAGTATGGATACAAACCTGATAGCCTTTGGCTTTTGATTCAACTCGAAGACAAAGCTGGTAGAACACAAGAGCGTGAGCGCTATGTGGCATTGCTAGCCAGTCAGTATCCAGAATCCACGCAATATCAAAAATACTTAGCTAATGACTACTGACCACAACGAAGAACTAGAACTACAAATCGACACTGCGGGGCCGGGAGACATTCTCAAACAAGCGCGTGAGCGCTTGGGGTTAACGCAGGAAGATGTTGCAAGTCGTCTGCGACTTCGCACGTCTGTCATTGATGATATCGAGAACAATATTTTCGATACCTCCAATCAAGCCACTTTCACTCGAGGCTATATTCGCTCGTTTGCTAAGTGTGTCAATCTCGATGAGGACCAAGTGCTTTCTTACTTGAGCTCTATCGACAACCTTTCATCAGACGATCAGAAAATGATGAGCTTCTCTCGTCGCACAAAGCGAGAGGCTCATGATAGCCGTGTAATGTCCTTAACATGGGTTATTGGTATCCTTCTACTCGGTGTACCCGCTTACATGTGGTGGCAGAGTATTCAGATGGAAAATGAAGGTGCCTCTGTCGTTGCTGAGCAGCGTACAGATAGCATATTATCTACACCGAGCCTTGATGGCGAAGAAGACGCTCCAGCAGGCCTGCCTTCTCTTATTGATACCAGTGATACGGAAGAAGACTCTCCATTGAGTGTTACTGATGAAGTATTAACGTCTCAGAACGAAAGTGAAGAAGACATCGCTAGCGATGATTCAGTACCTGCAGATGAATCTTCTGATGCAGAAACGAATCAAGCTCTTGAGAGCACAGCAGACGCAACGCTAGCGAATTCTACCGCTGAGACTTCGGCGACAGAAGACAACACGTCAAACGCAGCAGATATGATGTCGATTACCTTTAATGGCGATTGCTGGGTTGATATTCGAGATGCTAGCGGTAAGCGCTTGGTCACGGGTATCAAGAAGCAAGGCGAAAGCATGCAGCTTCAAGGCCAAGAACCATTTAAACTGGTGCTTGGGGCACCGGATGTGGTAGAACTGCGTTATCAAGGCGAAGTCGTCGATTTGAGTAGATTTGGGGCGGGTAAAGTCGCACGCTTTAACCTACCGCAATAAGAGTTAGTCCATGCATATTGAATCACCTATTGTGCGTCGTAAATCGACGCGCATTTATGTTGGAGACGTGCCAGTTGGTGATGGCGCGCCTATTGCCGTTCAGTCAATGACCAACACACGAACAACGGATGTTGAAGCGACCGTAGCACAGATTAGAGCACTCGAAAAAGTGGGTGCAGATATTGTTCGCGTCTCTGTACCAACAATGGATGCTGCAGAAGCGTTTAAATTAATCAAACAGCAAGTTAATGTCCCATTGGTTGCTGATATTCATTTTGATTATCGTATCGCCTTAAAAGTGGCTGAATACGGTGTCGACTGTCTGCGTATTAACCCAGGCAATATCGGTAATGAAGATCGTATTCGATCGGTTGTTGATTGCGCACGTGATCGTAATATTCCTATTCGAATAGGCGTAAACGGCGGTTCACTAGAAAAAGAGATTCAAGCAAAGTATGGCGAACCAACGCCGGAAGCACTGGTTGAATCTGCAATGCGTCATGTTGACATTCTTGACCGTTTGAATTTCGACCAATTTAAAGTCAGTGTGAAAGCATCTGATGTCTTTTTAGCGGTTGAATCTTACCGTCAGTTAGCAAAGAGAATCGATCAGCCTTTGCATCTTGGTATCACTGAAGCTGGTGGCGCTCGTGCTGGTGCAGTAAAATCGGCTGTCGGCCTCGGTATGCTGTTGTCTGAAGGCATAGGAGATACGATTCGTATCTCGTTGGCAGCGGACCCAGTTGAAGAGATCAAGGTTGGTTTTGATATCCTCAAGTCCCTTCGAATCCGCTCTCGTGGTGTCAACTTCATCGCTTGCCCTACCTGCTCTCGTCAAGAGTTTGATGTTATTGGTACTGTGAATGAACTAGAACAGCGCTTAGAAGATCTTGTCGTTCCAATGGATGTCTCTGTGATCGGTTGTGTTGTGAATGGCCCCGGTGAAGCAGAAGTTTCTCATCTCGGCATTGCTGGTGGTAATAAGAAAAGTGCTTATTACGATGACGGTAAGCGTCAAAAAGAGCGCTTTGATAACGACAATGTTATCGATCAGCTAGAAGCAAAGATTCGAGCAAAAGCCTCCATGTTGGATATGTCTAATCGTATCGACATCGAACAAAAATAGTTAAGATTGCGAAGCAGTCTATAAAGTAACGAGAAGAAAAGTGGCGAAACAAATTCAAGCAATTCGAGGCATGAACGACTGCCTCCCGACTCAAACACCGCTATGGCAGAAAGTTGAAGCAAGTGTTGCGCGTGTAGTGAGTGCATATGGTTATAACGAAATCCGTATGCCTATCGTGGAAATGACCCATCTGTTTAAGCGTGCGATCGGTGAAGTGACCGACGTTGTCGAAAAAGAGATGTATACCTTTGATGATCGTAACGGCGACAGCTTGTCACTTCGTCCAGAAGGCACAGCGAGTTGTGTTCGTGCAGGTATTCAAAACGGCTTACTGTATAACCAAGAACAGCGTTTGTGGTATATGGGACCAATGTTCCGCCATGAGCGTCCTCAAAAAGGGCGCTACCGTCAGTTTCACCAAGTTGGCGTAGAAGTTTTCGGTCTTAATGGACCTGATGTCGATGCTGAATTGATCATTATGACAGCGCGTCTATGGAAAGAGTTAGGCATCAACGAACACGTTCGTTTAGAACTGAACTCGATTGGCTCTCTAGAAGCTCGTCATACCTATCGTGATGCACTGATCGCTTTCCTTGAGCAGCATATTGATGCGCTTGATGAAGACTGTAAGCGTCGTATGCACACGAATCCACTACGTGTTTTAGATAGTAAAAACCCAGATGTTCAAGCGATTCTCGTCGATGCGCCAGAGCTTGTTGACTATCTAGATGAAGAATCAAAAGAACATTTTTCTGGTCTATGTGAACTCTTAGACGCTGCGGGTATCGAATACACCGTTAACCAACGTCTAGTACGTGGCCTTGATTACTACAATCGCACCGTTTTTGAATGGATCACTGAAAGCTTAGGCGCACAAGGTACGGTATGTGGCGGTGGTCGTTACGATGGTCTTGTTGAGCAACTTGGTGGCAAAGGTACACCAGCTGTTGGTTTTGCTATGGGTCTAGAGCGTCTTGTTCTACTCATGGAAACCCTAGAGCAAACAGAAGTACGTCGCCGTGTTGATGCCTATGTTGTTACGATGGGTGAGGGAAGCGTTCAAGCGGGTATGGCACTTGCTGAACAACTTCGCGATCATGTTCCAGGCATTCGTGTGATGAACCACTTTGGTGGTGGTAACTTCAAGAAACAATTCAAGCGTGCAGATGCGGTAGGTGCCGTGTATGCGTTAATGCTTGCTGAATCTGAAATAGCAGCAGGTGAAGTCACATTGAAAGATCTTCGTAGTGGCGAACAACAAACACTTTCAACAGCAGATGCTGTTGAGAAGTTAAAAGCATTGATTTAACAGAGGACGTATCGTGGAAGCCTACGAAACAGAAGAACAACAAGTAGAAGCGATTAAGCAGTGGTGGAAAGATAATGGCAAGTCCATCATCTTAGGTGCTGTTATTGGTTTAGGCGGTCTTTTTGGATGGCGTGCTTATCAAGCGAATATTTTGTCTGAGCAAGAGATTGCGTCAGATGCCTATAACAAAGCACAAGAACAACTGATTGCTGGCGATCTAGCTGGAGTAGAGACATTCATCAGTGACTACGCTTCTAGTGAGTATTCGTCGTTGGCAGCGATGCAACTGGCAAAGTCTTATGTTGATAGTGATAACCTCGATGCGGCAATTGCTCAGCTATCTTGGGTCGCTGAAAACAGTAAAGATGAAGCGCTTATCTCATTAGCAAATATCCGTTTAGCACGTTTGTACTTATCGACAGAACAGTTTGATGCTGCCGATAGCGCACTGGCAATGGTTAAAGGTGATAGCTGGAATGCCAATATTGCGACGCTTCGTGGTGATGTTGCTGTTGCTCGTGGCGATTTAGATGCTGCACGTACTGCTTACACAGAGGCATCGGCACTTGGCAATGATCCTGTTGTAAAAATGAAGCTGGATGATTTAGCTCAATAAGATGAGGCATCGCATGAAAGGGAAGAACAAACGCGTTGTTGGAGCGTTAGCGCTACTCGCGATGTTGGCTGGTTGTGCGAGTGAAGAAGAAGCGGTGCAGATGTCTCCGTTGCCTGAGGTGGTATCAGAGTTTACTCCTGTCACTTCTTGGTCACAGCAGATTGGTAATGGTACCGGTGCATTTTTCTCGCAACTTACTCCTGCATATCGCTATGACAAATTGTTTGTCGCTGACCGAGATGGCCTTGTCAAAGCCCTAAACCCAGAGGATGGGAAGGTTATTTGGCAAACCAGTGTAGAAGATGGCAAGTCTGCTCGCTTATCGGGTGGTATTACGGCAGCCTATAATCGTGTCTTCATTGGTACAGAAAACGCAGATTTAATCGCGCTTGATCAAGAGACCGGTGAGTTATTGTGGCGTGCTGATACCCAAGGTGAAGTATTGTCTCGTCCACTGGCCGACAGTACGTTAGTGATCGTGAATACGAGTCGTGGCGTGTTGGAAGGCTTTGATGCATTGACTGGTCAATCTCGTTGGCAGTTGAGTACAGAAGTACCAAACTTAACGCTACGTGGTGATAGTTCACCGGTTGGTATTGGTGGTGGTGTCTTCTGGGGGATGGCGAATGGCCGTCTAGGCGCTGCACTTGCTGAGACTGGGCAGATGCTTTGGCAACAGCCGATTGCTAGTCCGAAAGGCGCAACAGAGATTGATCGTTTAGTGGATGTTGATGCGTCACCTATCATTGTTGGCGAGCGTTTATACGCCGTCGGCTTTAATGGCGAGCTAGTCTCTATTGAGCTTCAAACGGGTCAGCCAGCTTGGAAACGCGCATATTCTTCATCGAAGGATTTTGCAATAGTGGGTCAACGTCTGTTTTTAGTCACAGATAAAGACCACGTTGTTGCCGTCGATATACGCAGTGGTACTGAGTTGTGGAGCAATAGCGATTTAGAGTATCGAATCTTGACCGCACCGTCGGTTATCGATGGCTATGTTGTTGTTTCTGATAGTGAAGGTTACCTACACTGGATAGATAGCAGAAGTGGTGAGTTTGTCGCCCAGCAGATGGTTAGTGAGAGTGGTATTTCACATCCGCCGTTGGCGATGAACGATGGTTATGTCGTTGTAACGCGAGACGGAGAAGTCAAACACTTGCAACTGCCATAACCATGTGGTGATCACAATCACAATTAATGTTATTATCCCGCTCTCGGCTCCAGTCCTATAATGGTCTGGAGCCGATGTTGTTAATGAGAGAATATTTTTAAGAGGTCTGTATGATTCCTGTAGTCGCCCTGGTCGGTCGTCCTAATGTCGGAAAATCGACACTCTTCAATCGCCTGACACGCACACGTGATGCACTCGTCGCGGATTTCCCGGGCCTAACAAGGGATCGTAAGTACGGAAAGGCCTCGTTTGATGAGCATGAATTTATTGTTATTGATACCGGTGGTATCGATGGCACAGAAGAAGGCGTAGAAACAAAAATGGCTGAACAGTCGCTAGCAGCGATTGAGGAAGCTGACGTTGTTCTTTTCTTAGTGGATGGCCGCGCGGGCTTAACGCCTTCAGATGAAGCGATCGCTAAACACTTACGTTTACGTGAGAAGCCAACCTATTTGGTTGTGAACAAAATTGATGGTATCGATGGTGATAGCGCCTGTGCTGACTTTTGGAAGCTAGGTGTCGATGCAATGTACCAAATCGCCGCGACACAAAACCGTGGTGTATCAGCGCTAGTGAACCGTGCCTTAGCACCGTTTGCAGAAAGCCTGACAAAAGATTTAGATGGTAACGAACAGTCGTTGGAAGATCTGACGTCGGTAGAAGATATCGAAGCAGCAAAAGATCTTACCGAAGCTGATGCAGAAGAAGCCTACAAAGCGCTGCAAGATAAGCCGATCAAAATGGCGATTATCGGACGCCCTAATGTTGGTAAATCAACGCTGACGAACCGAATTCTTGGTGAAGATCGTGTTGTTGTCTACGATATGCCAGGCACGACGCGTGACTCTATCTATGTTCCTATGGAGCGTGACGGTCGTGAGTTCGTACTTATCGATACCGCGGGTGTTCGTCGCCGAGGCAAAATCAACCTTGCTGTTGAGAAGTTCTCAGTGATCCAAACACTGAAGGCTATCGAAGATGCCAACGTGGTTCTATTGGTGATTGATGCACGTGATAACATCAACGATCAAGATCTATCACTGCTTGGCTACGCGTTGAACGCGGGTCGTTCAATCGTTATTGCTGTGAATAAGTGGGATGGCCTGAGCACAGAAGTGAAAGACCGTGTTAAGTCTGAGCTTGACCGCCGCTTAGGTTTTGTGGACTTTGCTCGTCTACACTTCATTTCTGCGCTTCATGGTACGGGCGTTGGTCACTTATATGAATCTGTAAAAGAAGCGTATGAGTCGGCAACCAAACGTATCAGCACATCGATGCTAACGCGTATCATGCAGATGGCACAAGAAGATCACCAGCCACCGATGGTACGTGGTCGCCGTGTTAAATTGAAATATGCACACGCCGGCGGTTATAACCCACCGATCGTTGTTGTGCACGGTAACTTGGTGAACTCTCTACCTTCATCTTATAAGCGTTACTTAATGAACTACTATCGTAAGTCGTTAGAAATGATGGGAACACCAATCCGTATTCAGTTCCAGAGCAGTGAAAACCCGTTTGAAGAGAAGGGTGGTAAGATGACACTTTCTCAAGCTCGTCAGCATAAGCGCCTGATGTCGATGGTTAATAATCGTCGTAAATAGTGGCTTGTCCGTGAATTGCACATACTGCAATGAGCGAAGAATACGTTAAGATGAAGACCCGGTTGATACCGGGTTTTTTTATACCTGTTATTTTTACTGTCTTGTTTATGTAGGTTCTTTAATGCACAACTCGTCTCTTAATGACCAAGCGTTGCCTATCACGGCAACGAAAGTCCTTTTCCCCCAGCATGTATTCTCTGCGACGGCCACAATTCAGAATAGCGGCTTGGATTCAAAAGGTTGCTGGTTTATTACCGATCTGACGCCTTTCCATCCTGTTAGTCATATCTGGCCTGATCATCCAGCAGATCGTGGTCATATTGAGTTTGAAGGTCAATCTTTACCAGTAATTGATTGCCAGACAGGTGCCGTCAATACGACAACCGGTGAAGTCCAGATTGGTGAAGCGATTACCGCTAGACGAAGCGATGAAGATTGGTTGTTTGTCGTTGTTCACTATGTTCAGCGAACGACACCGTTGCCGCAGAGAGAGTTAGTGGAGTTACAGGTCGATCCTGCGTATCAACACGCTTTAAGTCTTGGGCATACCGCTGGGCACTTAGCTTCAATGGCATTAAATAAAGTGCTGGCGAAAAGCTATTGGCGCAAAGAAGCAGATCGTCGTGACCCACTTGGGCAACCAGACTTCAATAGTTACGCGCAGCAAAAAAGTGAGGTGACTGAGTTTCAATGTGTCGATCTTTACCGGCTCGGTAAAACACTTCGTAAGCGTGGACTAAATAGTGCTGAGGTGGTTGATGACCTCCCTATTATTGTATCGTCAGTGAACGAGCAACTTGCAGCATGGCTATCACAGCCATCTGTCGTTCACTTGCGGTGTGAAGGTGAAAGATTAACGGACTCTCGATACTGGGAATGTCAGTTATCGGAGGAGTCACAACGAGCAATTATGCCTTGTGGTGGTACGCATGTGACGCATTTGAAAGCATTCGAATCGATTTCGGTGGATTTGATCCTCGTCGATCACCAAACGATTAAAATGCACACATGTGCTAAGCCTGCTGCGGTAAAAGATTAATCTGTATGCGACTGATCATGTCTGTTTCGCACTGATTGCGAAAATATTCCCAATGTCATAAATTCTGCCGATCTCGTTTATACCCAAGGTTGACAGAATTTAATAGCATTAAAAATCCAAATGCAGAACATGTAACTTATG
Organism: bacterium sp. HQB-150; assembly: GCA_043421945.1. Taxonomy (GTDB): domain Bacteria; phylum Pseudomonadota; class Gammaproteobacteria; order Enterobacterales; family Vibrionaceae; genus Thaumasiovibrio. Next base: position 21,297 of record JBHOGO010000066.1, read on the forward strand.
CTTTCGGGATGTGTGTTGATAAATATTCTTTTGATAGCAGATCGCTGATCATTTGTCGATTTAAGAAAGATCACCACTTATCTGAACGTTTCTAAATCAATTTCATCGCTATTATTGATGAAAACATTAAAATAAGCAGTCTGTAATCGCTTGTTTATCTTCATCATGATGGAAAAGTCTCGGAAGCATGAATTTGCCATTCAACTGCTTATCGTATTTTAGCGGGATATAATGCTGTAATATCTTATAAGGAGAAATAAAATGCTAGAGAATCAATGTCCCGACTGCGCTGCCAGTGTAACGTGGTTAGCGGGGAAATATCATTGTGAAAAGTGCCAGCATGTCTTTGAACGTGTGGCGGATTGTGATCAATGTGGGCAGCGTTTAGAGCGGTTACAGGCATGCGGCAGTGAGAGTTACTTTTGCAATACCTGTAATGAGCTGAAATCAAAGTCTCGCGTTAAGCGTTATTTGATTTCAGCGGAATAATAAATGATTATTTTGGCGCATCCATGCCGCGGGAAGTGAGGGGAGTTTAAGACTCTAGCTTACTGATAACCGACGTGATTGTGCCATTTTGTAAACGTGTCTCGATGGTATCGCCATGACTAAGTGAGTGAGTGCTATGGAGTGCTTTACCTTTCTCATCAGTGGTAATACTAAACCCACGAGCAAGTACGGCGAGTGGGCTCACCGCGTCCAACTGCTTTGTTGCCATCGAAAAACGATGTTCAGACTGTGTTATTTGCGCCTGCATTGCTTGCTTCATCGTTGCTGTTAATCGACTGACATGATTATCAAGCAACGGCATTTTATGTGCAGGTGATGCATTGTTGAAGCGATGAACAAGGTTAGAAACGCGTTGCTCTTCTTGATGAGCGCGTCGTTCAATGGCTTTTTGTAACCGCAGTTGGAGCTCATCGACTTGCTGGCTTTGTTGCTGCAGATGGCGCTGCGGGTGGTGAAGATCAAGTTGACGGCTGTGGTGTTGTAATACGTGCTGTTTACCTAGCAAATAATGGCGAATAGACTGCGTTAGCCTGTTTTGTATATTTACTAACGTTTGGCGTTGTTCACTTTGATCCCGACTGACGAGCTCAGCCGCCGCCGATGGGGTAGGAGCTCTCATATCGGCAACAAAGTCGGCAATAGTGACATCGATTTCGTGACCAACAGCACTAATGATGGGGATTTCACTCGCTGCGATGGTGCGTGCGACAATTTCTTCGTTGAAGCACCACAGGTCCTCTAATGAGCCGCCACCTCGCCCCACGATAAGTACATCACACTCATTACGGCTATTTGCACGACCAATTGCTTGTGCAATGCTAATAGCTGCGTTATCTCCTTGAACCACAGTAGGGTAGATAACGATTGGTAAGCCAGGATCACGGCGTTCGAGTACATTTAATATATCTTGTAGCGCTGCACCTGACTTAGAAGTGACGATGCCAACACGAGTAGGGGACTTAGGCAGTGGTTGTTTCACTTGCTGAGCGAATAGCCCTTCTTGCGCTAAGCGTGTTTTTAACTCTTCAAACTGCTGCTGTAATCGACCATCACCTTCTGGCTGCATGCTTTCAACAATCAGTTGATAATCGCCCCGAGGTTCATAGAGGGACAAACGGGCTTTCACCAGTACTTGATTGCCATTACTTGGCTTAAAGTTAACGCGACGATTATGTCCTTTGAACATTGCGCATTTTACTTGAGCACGGCTATCTTTAAGGGTGAAGTACCAATGACCGGAAACAGGCATCGATAAATTTGATAGTTCGCCAATGAGCCAAACGACGCCCATTTCATTCTCTAGTAATAAACGCACTTCAGCATTGAGTGCAGAAACGGTGAATATACGAGACTGTTGTTGAGAGAGAGATGATGTCACGAGGAGGTATCCGGCGTAAATAAGGTGTTGCTGAGAATACGTATTTCTGTCAGACAGATCAATAGCCAGAGGATTGACCGCAGCACCGGATAATTAACCGACGGATTATAGTTATCAATCTTTATTTGTCAATAAAAAAATAAAAAAAATACCTAGCCAAACGATTGGCTCGTACGTATAATTCGACCGCAATATAAAAGAAACCCCAATTTTTAACCTGGTGTGAGATATTGCAATGTTACGAATCAAACAAGAAGCTTTGACTTTTGATGATGTTCTGCTGGTTCCAGCCCACTCTACTGTTCTCCCTAACACTGCCGATCTGCGCACCCGTCTGACGAAAACCATTTCGCTGAATATCCCTATGGTATCTGCGTCAATGGACACCGTTACAGAAGGTCGCTTAGCGATTGCCCTAGCGCAAGAAGGTGGTATCGGTTTCATTCACAAAAACATGTCTATTGAAGCGCAAGCTGATCAAGTTCGCATGGTGAAGAAATTTGAAGCTGGTGTTGTTTCTGACCCAGTGACAGTGAAACCTGAAAACTCTATTGAAGATGTAAAACGTCTTACTTTTGAAAATGGCTTTGCTGGCTTCCCAGTTGTTGATGATAACCACGAACTTGTCGGTATCATTACTGGTCGTGATGTTCGCTTCGTGACTGACCTTTCTAAGAAAGTCCATGAAGTCATGACACCGAAAGAGCGTCTAGCGAAAGTAAAAGAAGGCGCTAGCCGTGAAGAAGTTGAAGCTGTTATGCAAGAGCACCGTGTTGAGAAAGTGCTTGTTGTTAACGACGCTTTCCAACTGAAAGGCATGATCACTGCTAAAGATTTCCAAAAAGCAGAGCGTAAACCAAATGCATGTAAAGATGAGCTAGGCCGTCTACGTGTTGGTGCTGCCGTTGGTGCTGGTGCGGGCAACGAAGAGCGTGTTGCTGCATTGGTAGAAGCGGGTGTTGACGTGCTTCTTATCGACTCTTCTCACGGTCACTCTGAAGGTGTTCTACAACGTATTCGCGAAACACGCGAAGCATTCCCTGAACTACAAATCGTTGGTGGTAACGTAGCAACAGCTGAAGGTGCACGTGCACTTATCGATGCTGGTGTGAGCGCGGTTAAAGTGGGTATTGGCCCAGGTTCAATCTGTACAACTCGTATCGTTACTGGTGTTGGTGTTCCTCAAGTAACAGCTGTCGCTGATGCGGCATCAGTGGCTAACGAGTTTGATATCCCTGTTATTGCTGATGGCGGTATTCGTTACTCTGGTGACATGTGTAAAGCGATTGCTGCTGGTGCATCAGCGGTAATGGTTGGCTCTATGTTCGCAGGTACTGATGAAGCACCGGGCGAAACTGAGCTTTATCAAGGTCGTGCATACAAGTCTTACCGTGGCATGGGTTCACTCGGTGCGATGTCTAAAGGCTCTTCAGACCGTTACTTCCAAACTGATAATGCAGCAGACAAGCTTGTACCTGAAGGTATCGAGGGTCGTGTTGCTTATAAAGGTCACCTAAAAGAGATTATTCACCAGCAAATGGGTGGCTTACGTTCAAGCATGGGCCTAACGGGTTCTGCAACGATCGAAGACCTACGTACTAAAGCGGAATTTGTTCGCATTACTGGCGCAGGTATGAGTGAATCACACGTACATGATGTGACTATCACAAAAGAAGCGCCTAACTACCGTAGCCGCTAATATTTCTGTAGATGTTTAATCTACGGTAAGCATAAAGTCGCTAAATTGACGCTATATGGGTCGATTAGACATAGCGAAAACGTTTGCTTCCCCCTATAATCGCGGGGCTGTTAATCAGCCCCCTTTTTACAACCTAATTTTGAGATTGTTAGACAATGACCACTAATATCCATGATCAACGCATTTTGATCCTCGACTTTGGCTCCCAATACACACAGCTCGTAGCTCGTCGTATTCGTGAGATCGGTGTTTACTGTGAACTTTGGAGCTGGGACGTAGAAGAAGCGGATATTCGTGAATTCAATCCAGACGGTATCATCCTATCTGGTGGCCCTGAAAGTGTAACGGAAGAGAACTCTCCACGTGCACCTCAGTACGTATTTGATTCAGGTGTTCCTGTCTTTGGTATCTGCTACGGCATGCAAACGATGGCTGAGCAACTTGGTGGTAAAGTAGCAACGTCTACTGAGCGAGAGTTCGGCTACGCAGCGGTACAAGTGACTGGTGAATCAGCACTTTTCGCTGACCTTGAGTCTACTCAAGATGTTTGGATGAGCCACGGTGACAAAGTGGTTGAGATCCCTGCTGATTTCACAAAGATCGCTGAAACAGAAACTTGCCCATACGCAGCAATGGCAAACGAAGAGAAGAAGTACTTCGGTGTTCAATTCCACCCAGAAGTAACACACACTAAAAACGGCCTGAAAATGCTTGAGAACTTCGTTCTTAACGTATGTGGTTGTGAAGGTCTGTGGACTTCAGCTTCTATCATTGAAGATGCCGTTGCACGTATTAAAGAACAAGTAGGTGACGACGAAGTTATCCTTGGTCTTTCTGGTGGTGTTGATTCATCTGTCGTTGCAATGCTTGCTCACCGCGCTATTGGTGACAAACTAACATGTGTATTTGTAGATAACGGCCTTCTTCGTCTGAACGAAGCTGAGCAAGTGATGGAGATGTTTGGCGACAAGTTCGGCCTAAACATCATTAAAGTCGATGCAGAAGATCGTTTCCTTAAAGCACTGGAAGGCGAAGCTGAACCAGAAGCGAAACGTAAGATCATCGGTCACGTATTCGTTGATATCTTCGATGAAGAGTCTAAGAAACTGTCTAATGCTAAGTGGCTTGCTCAAGGTACTATCTACCCAGATGTTATCGAGTCTGCAGCATCTAAGACGGGTAAAGCACACGTAATCAAATCTCACCACAACGTTGGTGGCCTTCCTGATGATATGGAAATGGGTCTTGTTGAGCCTCTACGTGAGTTGTTTAAAGATGAAGTACGTAAGATCGGCCTAGAGCTTGGTCTTCCATACAACATGCTTTACCGTCACCCATTCCCGGGCCCAGGTCTAGGTGTTCGTGTTCTTGGCGAAATCAAGAAAGAGTACTGTGATCTCCTGCGTCGCGCAGATGCTATCTTCATTGAAGAACTTCATGCTGCTGACCTTTACCACAAAGTATCTCAAGCATTCACGGTATTCCTACCAGTACGTTCAGTGGGCGTAATGGGCGATGGCCGTAAGTACGATTGGGTTGTATCTCTACGTGCAGTAGAAACGATCGACTTCATGACTGCTCACTGGGCACATCTACCATACGATTTCCTAGGTAAGGTATCTAACCGTATCATTAACGAAGTTGATGGCATTTCACGTGTTGTTTACGATATTTCTGGTAAGCCACCAGCAACTATCGAGTGGGAATAGTATTCCCTAAGTGAATATTTTTAAAAAGCGCCTTTATGGCGCTTTTTTTTTGGTTCTAGTATTGCTTTTGCTGGGATTGTTGGCGCTATGTTGATAGATCCGTCATTCCGCACCCAATTTGGGAATTAAAATAGTGTGATCCAGTGATCATTTACGGATGATAGTGACACAGAC
>JBHOGO010000067.1:0-26469 GCA_043421945.1 bacterium sp. HQB-150
GTGAGTTTGGCGAGTAAGTCAAGGCTACACCAAGAAGCTCACACTATAATCTTTGATTTAGTGGGAGTAATTCACTAAGTTCAAAACCAAAGACCATCACCAAGTCGTTCTCGATTTCCTTAACGCGCAATAACCCATTACTGGTTGAACGTTAACGTATTAGGGAAAGAGATTCTTTCAATAAAAAAGCACCGATGGATTCGGTGCTTTTTTTTGAAAGTGCTGTCCCGTCCTGAAATGTGTTTACACATCGAGGACGAATGACAACCTAATCATTAAATTTGAGATTAAAGAGCCATTATTCGATACTCGTTTCCACATCATCAGGAGACGGGAAAGCTCGCCACACGGCTTTTACTAACGTTGCGAGAGGTATCGCAAAGAATACCCCCCAAAAACCCCATAAGCCGCCAAAAACCAACACCGAGATGATGATCGCGACAGGGTGTAGATTCACCGCTTCTGAGAACAATATAGGTACCAGTACATTACCGTCTAAGGCTTGTATGACGCCGTACGCTAACAGCATCCACCAAAACTCTGGCCCTGCTCCCCACTGGAACAGTGCTACCATCGCGATAGGGATGGTTACCGCCGCAGCCCCTATATACGGAATTAATACCGATAATCCCGCCAATACACTCAACAACGCCGCGTATTGCAGACCGAAAATCAGAAAGGTTAAGTAAGCCACTCCACCAACAATCATAATCTCGGTCACCTTGCCGCGAATATAATTGGAAATTTGTTGGTTCATCTCTACACCGACTTTATCGGTTAAGCGGCGATTACGTGGCAAAATGCTGCTTAATGTCGCCAGCATCTCTTCTTTATCTTTCAGTAAGAAAAAGACCAGAAGCGGAACAAGCACAAGGTAGACAGCGATAGTCGCTAAGCTAACCAGAGATGCGACTGAGCCCTTCAAGACACTTTCGCCAACACCCAGCATTTTTAAACGCAGCGTATCCATCACAACAAGTACTTGGGTTTCATCGACAATCTCTGGGTATCGCTCAGGCAGGCTCAAAACAAACACTTGGAAGCTATTAAACATATTAGGTATATCAGCAACAAAGTTGATCACCTGCCGCCATACGGTTGGTAAAAGACCGAACAGCGCTAGCAGCATCACCCCCATAAAGGCCAGTATTACTACAACCACGGCTGCAGTGCGAGGTAGCCCAAATTTCGTGAGTCTCATCACTGGCCACTCTAAAAGATAGGCGAGGACAACAGCCGCTAAAACTGGAGCAATTAGGTTCCCTAAAAAATAGATCGTTAAGAAACTAACAATCAACAGAACAAACAAACTCGTTACGTGTGGATCTGAAAATCGGCGTTTGTACCAACTATTAAGCATTTCAAACATGAGGCTATTCTTCTATTCTCAATACCCGAATCACCAGATAAGGGTTAAGTTCACAATCCGTCGTCACTGAATAGTGGTGCTGATTCAAATAACGGGTAATATCTTGAAGGCTTGCTTTGTCAGTAAGATGAATTTCAAGACATTGGTTCACTAACAAATGACTGGTCGCTCGCTTAGCCAATAGCAATGCCATCGGGCAGCGTTCTGATTTCAGGTCAAGGATTTGTATTGTCATACTGTTTTACCGAACGCTATTATATACCTCAAGTTACCTCAAGTATTTCAAAACCACTTGGGTATTTAGGCCACGCAGGGATAACATATTAAACCTCCTAGAGGTTTTGGTGTCTTACCTAAGTCTTAAGAGAATAACCGAGGTGGTTTCGCCCGTCATGCTTAAATTTCCCAAATTGTCGACGTTTTTATTAATTTCTTGTCTATCGGCAACGCCTGTCTTTGCAAACATATCTTCTCTACCTGATATGGGAACGGCAGCAGCATCAACACTAACCATTGATAAAGAACGTGAGTATGGTGACGCATACATGCGTATGATGCGGGGAAGCCAACCCATTATTGCCGACCCCCTTCTCAACGAATACATCACAGGGCTAGGTGGCCGACTGGTTGCCAATGCCAGTGACGTTCGGACACCCTTTAAGTTTTTCCTTATTCAAAACAGCGATATAAATGCCTTTGCGTTTTTTGGTGGTCATATTGGCATTCACTCAGGTCTTTTCCTTCATGCCAATACAGAAAGTGAACTGGCTTCTGTTGTTGCCCACGAGATTGCTCACGTTACACAACGTCATCTTGCTCGAAGCATGGAAGACCAAGCGAGACGCTCACCAGCAACGATGGCTGCGATGATTGGCTCTTTGATGCTTGCTATCGCCTCGCCAGAAGCAGGAATAGCAGCGCTTCACGCAACGACGGCGGCTTCGATGCAAGGCCAAATAAACTATACGCGGAGTAACGAGCGAGAAGCTGACCGAATTGGCATGTCTACCCTCGCCAAAACGGGATTTGATCCTCACGCCATGCCTCGTTTCTTTGGCCGCATGGCCGAGCAATATCGATACGCAAGCACGCCGCCTGCAATGCTACTGACTCACCCATTACCTGAAGAGAGATTGACTGAAAGCCGTCAACGCGCTCAACAATACGACGCCGTAAAAGACCCTTCTCAAGAGCGCTACTTCCATGCACGCTCTCGAATCGTTGCCCGCCATGCAGGCATTGATGGTAAAGCAGCTTTAGACTGGTTTGAGCGCCAACTGAGACGCAACGACCCTGAACGACAGGCTGCGCTTATTTACGGTCAAGCCCTCGTACACATTGATAATAATCGTTATGAAGACGCAGAGGCCCTACTCGCTCCTTTGCTTGAAAAAGAGCCCCATAATCGCTTTTATATTGATGCGGCTACAGACTTAGATATCAAACAAAAACAGTATGATAGTGCGATAGAGCGTCTTGAAACAGCGCTGCAACGTGCACCAGGAAACACGGTTTTACGTCTGAACCTTATCTACGCCTATCAAGAGGCTAACCAGTACGAGAAGAGTATTCCACTGCTTTCACGCTACACATTTGACTATCCCGACGATCTCAATGGCTGGTCGATGCTTAATACGGCTTACGCCAAAACAGGCGATCGCGCCGGAGAATTAGCAACTCGCGCAGAACAATTTGCACTGAGAGCTCGGTGGGACCAAGCGATTGCTGATTACATACAAGCAAGCCGGATCGTTGAGCACGGGTCAATGGAGCAATCCATTTACGATGCACGCATTGATCAGCTTCGTATTGCGAGACAGCGGTTCGAAAACCTATGATTTATAGGACAATAGCGAAGGCAGGCTCTTTTAAATGACCCGTGGTCTCGCACGTCTGTCATCTTGAAAGAGATGGCAAACTGACAAACTCATGATGGGGGTAGATTTTCTACCCTCTTTTTTTGTTTCAAAATTGTAAAACCTTTACAATCAATGCTAAACATCAACACACGACAAAAGGACGTTATATGTCGATCACCATTTATCATAACCCTCGCTGCTCAAAGAGCAGAGAAACATTAGCACTACTTACCGAGCGTGGTATTGAACCCAATATCGTTAAGTATCTTGATGAGACGCTCAACGCTGAGCAAATCGCATCACTGCTCTCTCTTCTCGGTTTTAACCAGCCTCGTCAGCTAATGCGTACGAAAGAAGCGCTCTATAAAGAACTTGAACTCGGGCGTGCTGACCTCGCCGACGAAGCCTTGATTGCTGCGATGGTCGAAAACCCAAAATTGATCGAACGTCCAATTGTCGTCAATGGCGATAAAGCAGCATTAGGTCGCCCACCAGAGCAAGTATTGGATATTCTGTAATGGAAATCTTAATTCTGTACTACAGCCGTCATGGTGCTACCCAAAAGCTTGCTCGCCAGATAGCCCGCGGAATTGAGAAAGTCGAGGGATGCCAAGCGACACTTCGCACAGTCAACGAGCTACATGTTATGACGATGCCACAAAATGTTAGCTCTGAGATAGCACATCATGACAGCCCCGAAGACCCTATTGTGACGCTTGAAGACATCAAAACGTGCAGTGGCTTAGCATTGGGTAGCCCTGTACGGTTCGGCAATATGGCAGCACCACTGAAACACTTCATCGACTCAACCAGTGCTAGCTGGCTAGCGGGGCACTTAGAAGGGAAACCTGCTTGTGTTTTCACTAGTTCAACCTCATTGCACGGTGGACAAGAGACAACACTGCAATCCATGATGCTGCCTCTACTTCATCATGGGATGATGATCTTAGGACTCCCCTACTCTGCACCCGCCCTGCATGACACAACGACAGGTGGAACCCCCTACGGACCTACCCATGTCGATGCAGTCAGTGCTGCGCTTTCTCAAGATGAGGTGCAACTGGCCCAGTTAATGGGTGAACGATTAGCGACAACGGCAGTAAAATTAGAATGCGGTCAAAGACTATGAATCTAAAAAAAGGCTCTCTATCAACAAAATCGTGGCGACAAATCGCCCTGATAAGCTATTTGTCACTCTTCGTTTGGGTCGTGCTTTGGCAAGGCTGGTTATCACCACATCAGCACCTCTCCAGCATTTTTTTACTCATGTTATGGGTGCCACCGCTACTCCTACCCTTAAAAGGTATCATTGAAGGCAAACCCTACACCCACGCATGGGCAAATTTTGTCTTAATGCTCTATTTCCTGCACTCTCTCACTATCTTATACATTGATGATGGCGAACGCTGGCTAGCAGCGATTGAGCTCCTCTTTGTCAGTACCAGTTTTGTTGCCAATACCTACTATGCACGTCTACGTGGAAAGGAGCTTGGACAGCGCCTACCTAAATTGTCCCAAATAGAAAAAGAAGAGAAAGCGCAGTTTGATAAGCTTTCATAGCTTCAGTCAATGTGCTGATGATGAGCGATATCGTTCAAAACGAGTCGTTGAGAATGACCAAAACTTAATTCAGGTTGATAAAAGTAACTGTTTAGTCGAAGGTAAACCCTACAAAAAAGCCGCTGTTATCACAGCGGCTTTGAGTCATTCTATTTTAAGGCGAGACCGTTAGGACAAAGCAGACGGTTAAGACACCACTACTGCCAAGAATAGACGGGGCGAAGCTGCACTGGCTGTGTCGGCATTGCGCCACTAACATCGACCTCAGGCTGCGTAGGTGTAAACGCTTTACCGATGTTCGGCAATGCCATCCATTCAGATTCAAACGTACTTTCATCACCTAGAAGGTTGATACCATAGGTTGCTTGGGTACCAGACATACTCACGAGGTGTGCTGAAGCGACACTTGATAGCCCAGTTAATGCACGCTCTATCGCAATGAGGTCTTCTAGGCGGCCAATATTCGAAATCATAATCTCCAAACCTCCCGATCCCTTCACACCAAGAGGAACACCGTAGCGCTTAGCAAATGTTGATGCTACTTCTGCCATCATACGATCATAGGAATCATCACCAGCAGCGCTGCCACGAATCACCTCAGGCCGCGCACCCTGCAACACCGCAGGTTTATTGGGGTATAAAGACCACTCCAACGAAGCTTCATCACCACGCTGGCGGTTTTTAACCACTAAGACAGATTCTGGACGGTAGCGCTCTGAAGCAACACCAATCGGCTGAGCAAATCCGCCCCATAAGTCAGGCACTGTCACCGCCGTTTGATCATCAAAGTCACCAACAGGCATTAAGGTTGGTATTCCACGCCACTCTGAAGCGTTCTTAATCATCGACACGGCATCATTTGGTGACTGATCCCAAATGATATTACGACGGCCAGCCTGCTCTTCGACTAACCATACTAGCACTAATGGACGCTCTTGCGGCCATAACGTTACTTGCGCTTGAGTCATCAATGCTTGTAATTGAGCAGGTTCAAAAACGACATTGAGGCTTCGGTGACCATCAAACGTGCCATAGCTCAGTTGACGAACATACTGACTCGAATTTGACTGCGCTTTCTTAAGTGCTTCGTTATCAAGAATGGATTCATCACCCGTTAGTTTGACAAGCACCTGTTCAAATGCCAGTTCTCTAGCGGATTGTTCACTACCACGATCGGAGTCAGCGAGAGGAACCTGTACATTATATAAATTAGTGACCGTTGCGGCATTCAGCGGTGAAATAGCCATAAAGACACCAATGACAAAGGATATAACTCTTAACATATCTTACTCATTGCGTGAAAACTCTCCGTTGATCTTACCGATCCCCTTTCGCGACGCAATCATTTCCTCAAAAAAAGATCAGGTTTGATAGTCATATCATTTAAGTGCTTGTTCAAGCACATTTCTCACAGTAACACAGGTGCAACTACTCAGAGTGTTAACTTTGCGTCAAACCCTCTGTAGGCACTCAAAAAGCACCATGATAGAGTTTGCCGAGTGAATTTATTTATGAGGCTTTCCATGATGCATATATTACAAGGTGCTCAAATGCTCTTCGTCGCATTTGGTGCATTGGTGCTTGTCCCGCTTTTAACGGGGCTTGACCCGAGTGTCGCTCTCTTTGGTGCGGGTGCCGGTACCCTCATTTTCCAATTAATCACCAAACGCCAAGTTCCTATCTTTCTAGCTTCTTCCTTTGCTTTTATCGCCCCAATTATGTTCGGTATCCAAACATGGGGCATCCCTGCAACAATGGGCGGACTCATGGCTGCCGGTGTTGTCTATATACTCATGGGAGCATTAATCAAAGTACGCGGTGTCGCGATTATTCACCGAATCTTGCCACCCGTCGTCGTCGGTCCTGTCATCATGGTGATCGGACTTGGGCTTGCGCCTGTCGCTGTCAATATGGCACTAGGAAAAGGTGGCGATGGTACACCACTGCTTGATGGCAATATCTCCCTATTCATATCACTTACTTCACTACTCACCACCATTGGCTTTAGTGTCTTCGCCCGCGGGTTCTTTAAGCTTGTTCCGATTATGGCTGGTATTGTGGTCGGGTATTCTCTTAGTCTGATGTTTGGTATTGTTGACTTTACCCCAGTCAAAGAAGCCGCTTGGATTGCACTTCCCGCCTTCACGATGCCTGAGTTTAATATCAATGCTATCCTCTTTATGATCCCCGTTGCCATTGCACCAGCGGTGGAACATGTTGGGGACATGCTGGCTATCTCTAACGTGACAGGAAAGGACTATCTTAAAAAGCCTGGCTTACACCGTACCATCGCTGGCGATGGTGTCGCGACAATTGCCGCATCGTTAGTGGGAGCACCGCCAAATACCACTTACAGTGAAGTCACTGGTGCTGTCATGCTCACAAAGGCATTCAATCCTATCATTATGACTTGGACGGCAATCACTGCCTTAACACTCGCATTTGTGGGTAAGCTTGGTGCCTTACTTCAAACTATCCCGATGCCAGTGATGGGTGGGATCATGATGTTACTATTTGGCTCAATCGCAACCGTCGGTCTCAATACGTTGATCAAGAATCGTGTCGATCTCAATGATGCGCGCAACCTAGTCATCGTTGCCGTCACACTCGTCTTCGGAATTGGCGGTATGGCTTTCGGCATCGGTGAGTTTAGCCTTCAGGGTGTCAGCTTATGCGGTATCGTCGCTATTTTGCTCAACCTCGTTTTACCAAAGCAGCTTGGTGAGAATCATATCGGCGATGAGATAGCAGAAGAGCCGCACGCTGGCGAATAAAACCGAACCACAAAAAAGGGCTCATCATGAGCCCTTCTTAACTTTATACTTGTCCACTCGTTTACACACTACTCACCCGCCGTATTCACCAAGTGCATTTAGTAAGTGAGAGTATGTATTCATCGCGGTTATTTTGTACCAAAGATCTTGTCACCAGCATCGCCCAAGCCAGGGACGATGTAACCTTTATCATTTAATTTTTCGTCAATGGCAGCGGTGTATAGCTCGACATCTGGGTGCGCTTTTTCTAGCGCATCAAGACCTTCAGGCGCAGCAACCAACACGAGTACTTTAATGGCTTTACAACCTTTTTCTTTCAACAAGTCGATAGTGGCAATCATAGAGCCACCCGTCGCCAGCATCGGATCAACCACCAGCGCCATGCGCTCATCAATATTCGATGCGAGCTTATTGAAGTAAGGAACAGGTTCCAGTGTCTCTTCGTCACGGTAGATACCCACCACACTGATACGTGCACTTGGGATATGCTCCAAAACACCATCCATCATGCCTAAACCAGCACGTAAGATTGGCACAACAGTCACTTTCTTACCTTTAACTTGGTCAATTTCGACAGGACCATTCCAGCCGTCAATGGTGACCTTCTCCGTCTCAAAGTCAGCCGTTGCTTCGTAGGTTAATAAGCTCCCTACTTCTGTCGCAAGCTCACGAAAACGCTTCGTACTAATATCACCCTCACGCATTAGACCAATTTTGTGTTTAACCAGCGGGTGTTTAACCTCAACGATTTTCATAGAATTCTGTCCTAGTCATTATTATTCAAACGTTAAAATTATACCGCACAGCCTGCTATTTCACAGCTCTAGTCATCTATATCACCTCAAAATTTCGACAATTTATTACTGTCAGTTATTCTTCAACGATTTGTTAACGCTATTTACCAATTTCGTTATGTGCCATCCGTTCAAATACTCACCTATTTCGCTTACGAAAATATTTTTACGCAAACGTTTTCCTTTAGGCTGCGTCTGCTGTTAGAATGGCCCCGCTTTTTTATCTTCAATGCGGTGAGGGCCCCCTTGTGAGCAGTAATAATTCTTCTCTTAGTTACAAAGATGCTGGTGTAGATATCGATGCTGGTAACGCTTTGGTTGATCGAATCAAAGGGGTGGTAAAGCGCACCCATCGTCCAGAGGTTATGGGTGGTATCGGTGGTTTCGGCGCACTTTGCCAACTACCGACTAAATACAAAGAGCCAGTACTGGTTTCAGGAACTGATGGCGTAGGTACGAAACTACGTCTTGCTATGGATTTGAAAAAGCATGACACAATCGGTATCGACCTTGTGGCTATGTGTGTTAACGACCTGATTGTACAAGGTGCAGAACCACTGTTCTTCCTTGATTACTATGCAACAGGTAAGTTAGAAATCGATACAGCAGCAGCGGTTGTTGCTGGTATTGGTGAAGGTTGTTTGCAATCAGGCTGTGCTTTGATCGGTGGTGAAACGGCTGAAATGCCTGGTATGTACCACGGTGAAGACTACGACGTTGCTGGCTTCTGTGTTGGCGTTGCTGAAAAAGCAGACGTCATTGACGGCACCAAAGTAAAAGCGGGCGATGCCCTAATTGCTTTAGGCTCTAGCGGTCCACACTCAAACGGTTACTCGCTTGTTCGTAAGATCATCGAAGTATCACAAGCTGATTTGAGTGCTGACCTAGAAGGTAAGGCGCTTTCTGAGCACCTTCTTGAACCAACAAAGATTTATGTGAAATCTGTTCTCAAGCTGCTTGAAACAACTGATGTTCACGCTATTTCTCACATTACTGGTGGCGGCTTCTGGGAGAATATCCCACGCGTACTACCACAAGGTGCAAAAGCGGTTGTTAATGGCAACAGCTGGGAATGGCCTGCTATCTTCAACTGGCTTCAAGAGCAAGGCAATGTCGAGACTTACGAAATGTACCGCACGTTTAACTGTGGTGTAGGTCTTGTGATTGCACTTCCTCAAGAGCAAGCAGCGCAAGCGATTGAAATCCTCAAATCTGAAGGTGAAAACGCTTGGTTACTTGGTAGCATTGCTGATGCCGCTGAAGGCGAAGAGCAAGTAGAGATAATCTAAATCATGAAAAAGATTGTTGTGCTCATTTCTGGTAATGGCTCGAATCTTCAAGCCGTTCTAGATGCCTGCGAACAAGGAAAAATCGCTGATAGCCAAGTTGTCGCTGTGTTTTCAAACAAAGAGACAGCCTATGGTTTAGAGCGAGCACGCAACGCGGGTGTCGATGCCCTTAGCTTAAGTGCTAACGATTTCGACAACCGAGAAAGTTTTGATGCTGTATTAGCTGATAAGATCGATGCCTACGAACCTGACCTCGTCATTTTAGCGGGCTACATGCGTATCTTATCATCTGACTTTGTGCGTCGATTTTTAGGAAAGATGGTGAATATCCATCCTTCTTTGTTGCCCAAATACCCTGGTTTAAACACCCACCAACGCGCATTGGATGCTGGTGATAGTGAACATGGCGCAAGTGTTCACTTTGTCACAGAAGAGCTCGACGGTGGTCCTGTTATTTTGCAAGCAAAAGTACCTGTTTTTGAAGATGATAGCGCTGAAGATATTCAAGCGCGCGTCCAAGAACAAGAGCATAGGATTTATCCTTTAGTCGCCCAGTGGTTCACCTCTGGTCGATTGTGCATGCAAGACCAACAAGCAATACTCGATGGCAATGTTCTCCCTATACAGGGCTACGCTAGCGAGTAAGCCAACAATCTTTATCAACAAAAAACGCGACCTGAGGCCGCGTTTTTTATTTCTATCGTGCTGTGTATAGCGATAATCAAGACTCTGTCTGTGAAGGTTTTGGCTTCACTGTCTTCGCTTCTGGGTGTGGAAGTCCGTCACGACGATATACCACCTCACCTTTTTCGAATACACACAGCTCACCCATTAACATGCGTGTCCAGCGCTCATTGTTGGTTAGCGGCTGAGTCGCAATCACAGAGACAACATCATTCGGCGTCGTTTCTTGCTGGAAATCTATCGTCACATCTTCATCGATCAACGATGCTTCGCCAAACGGAGCCCTGCGGGTAATCCAATGAAGATTATTCGTGCAGTAGTTTGCAACGATGTCGCCATCAGATAGCAGCATGTTATAAACCCCTAAATCACGCAGCTCATCGCAACACTCCGCCATATAAGAGAATAGTTCAGCCTTATCACTTGGGCGGTGCGGGAACTTAGACTCTAATTTGTTCAAAAGCCAACAGAAGGCAATTTCACTATCCGTATCCCCAACAGGAACAAACCTTCCCGTTTCAAGCGCTTGGTAACCACTCAGTTGCCCATTATGAGCAAACGTCCAGTAATAACCCCACAGCTCTCGAGTAAAAGGGTGTGTGTTCACTAAACTCACAGAGCCTCGGTTTGCTTGTCGAATATGGCTAATCACCGCACAACTTTTTATCGGATATTGCTGTACCAACTCCGCGATTTTTGACTCACAGCTTGGGTTAGGGTCTTTAAAGTTCTGACAGCCTTTTCCGTCATAAAACGTAATCCCCCAGCCATCACAATGTGGCCCTGTATTGCCACCACGCTGCATCAAGCCAGTAAAACTAAAGCAGATATCAGTTGGTACATTGGCACTCATGCCAAGTAGTTCACACATATTCCTTGTGCTCTCCTTTGATTATTTTTCCATCTCTTTCTCAATCAACTGGATCAGAATATGGATAATTTTAATATGGACTTCTTGGATACGATCAGCATAGCCGAAATGCGGCACACGGATTTCAATGTCGGCGATACCCGCCATTTTTCCGCCGTCTTTTCCGGTAAGAGCAATGGTCGTCATTCCTTTCGCTTTCGCCGCATCAATCGCCTTGAGAATATTTCCTGAATTGCCTGATGTGGAGATCCCAAGTAGCACATCGCCTTTACTTCCTACAGCTTCAACATAGCGAGAAAAGACAAAATCATACCCAAAGTCATTACTCACACATGAAATATGGCTTGGATCTGAAATAGCAATACCAGGATAGCCTGGACGATTTTCACGGTAACGCCCCGTCAGCTCTTCGGCAAAATGCATGGAGTCACAATGTGAGCCACCATTACCACAGGATAGTACTTTTCCACCTTGCTTAAACGATGTAGCAAGTAGCTCAGCAGCACGTTGAATCGCATTAATATTCTCTTCATTACTTAAGAAGTCATTCAATACACGTGCGGCTTCTTCGAGTTCACCGCGGATCAGATCGCTATACATATCAGTCTCTTCTGTCATTGCTGCCTCATGCAGCTAAACCTTGCACTCATTTAACTGCAAAAAACGAAACCTGTCGACCCATTCACAATAACCATGTGATAGATACCCATGCAGCTCCATTGGTAAGCGATTGAATTTAAATACATAAGACATTTTATAGACAAATACCCGCAATATTGACTGCGCAGTTTATAAACAATTGCTCACATGATTTTTAGAGTAAAAACACTGATCTCGATCACGATCAAATAAACAATTCGTTTACATTTACGCAATATTGACATTACACTCAAAAGAAGTGGTTAGACCTCTTACCATAAATATGGAGTATATATGATGAATGCCGTTATATTTGGGCTCGTCTTGCTTAGTTTGCTGAGCATTCTGGCTTATCACCGCGCTAGCTTGAAAACCTTCACGGTGATCACTGGGGTTGTTTTCCTTTTAGGGACAGCATTCTCTGTGGTTGGACCTATAGAGTGGCTAATAGCAACCGCTCTGCTACTGTTCCTCAATGTCGCTTCATTCCGACTTCCCACCAGCCGAAAACTCCTCGCGATGTTTCGAAGCGTTATGCCTGAAATGTCACGTACTGAAAAAGAAGCGATAGAAGCAGGTACCGTCTGGTGGGAAGCTGAGCTCTTCGCCGGTAAGCCTGACTGGCAAAAGCTTCATGACGTGCCCGTCTCCCGTTTAACAGCAGAAGAGAAAGCGTTTCTCGATGGACCCGTTAACACGGTCTGTGCCATGACGAACGACTTTGAGATAACCCACGAACTCGCAGACTTACCTGAAGATATCTGGGAGTACCTAAAGAAAGAGCGCTTCTTTGCCATGATTATCAAGAAGCAATATGGCGGACTCGAGTTTTCAGCTTACGCTCAATCATTAGTACTGCAAAAACTGACTGGTGTGTCAGGTGTTTTATCCTCAACGGTAGGCGTACCAAACTCGTTAGGGCCAGGTGAGTTACTTCAACATTATGGTACTGAAGAGCAGAAAAACTACTATTTGCCGCGACTAGCAGTGGGTGATGAGATTCCTTGTTTTGCTTTAACCAGTCCTGAAGCAGGCTCAGATGCTGGCTCGATTCCTGACTTCGGTATTGTTAGAAAGGGCATGTGGGAAGGTGAAGAAGTTTTAGGGATGGAACTAACCTGGAACAAACGCTATATCACTCTTGCACCTGTCGCAACAGTACTCGGCCTCGCCTTTAAATTGTCAGACCCCGACCATTTACTGGGTGATACTGAAGAGCTTGGCATTACCTGCGCACTAATTCCGACTGACATGGCGGGCGTAAAAATAGGTCGCCGCCACTTCCCTCTTAATATTCCTTTCCAAAACGGACCAACCCAAGGCGAAAAAGTGTTTGTTCCCCTTGATTTCATCATTGGTGGGCCGAGCATGGCAGGGCAAGGCTGGCGTATGTTGGTGGAGTGTCTCTCTGTCGGTCGAGGTATCACTTTGCCATCCAACTCGACCGGTGGTTTGAAATCGGCGGCTCTCGCGATTGGTGCTTATGCACGTATTCGTCGTCAGTTTAAGCTACCCATTGGTAAGATGGAAGGTATTGAAGAGCCACTCGCACGTATCGGTGGTAATGCTTACGCAATGGATGCTGCGAGTGCCCTAACGGTGGCTGGTATTGACCAAGGTCAGAAACCTTCTGTGATATCCGCCATTGTTAAATATCATTGTACTCACCGTAGCCAACACAGCATCATTGATGCCATGGATATTGCTGGAGGGAAAGGCATTTGCTTAGGCCCTAATAACTTTTTGGCTCGAGGTTATCAAGGCGCGCCTATTGCCGTGACGGTCGAAGGGGCTAATATCCTGACACGCTCCATGATTATCTTTGGTCAAGGTGCAATACGCTGCCATCCTTTTGTCTTAAAAGAGATGAATGCTGCTTACGCTGAAGACGAAGACGTCGCACTGCGTGAATTCGATCAAGCACTCTATGGACATGTGGGCTTTGTAATAAGTAACACGATAAGAGCCTTCTATTTAGGTCTGACTAACGGGCGCACAAGTGGCTCGCCATACAACGATCACACGAAGCGCTACTACCAACAACTCAATCGCTACAGTGCCAATATAGCGCTACTCTCTGATATATCGATGGCTATTCTTGGCGGTTCGTTAAAACGTAAAGAGCGTCTTTCTGCCCGCCTCGGCGATATCTTAAGTCAGATGTATATGGCTTCTGCAACTTTAAAGCGCTTTGATGATGAAGGCCGCCATGCTGAAGATAAACCAATGCTTGATTGGGCGGTTCAAGATGCGCTCTATCAAACTGAAGTCGCACTCGATGAGTTCCTTGTTAATTTTCCAAGTAAGCCTGTTGCACTCCTACTAAGAGGCATACTCTTACCACTAGGAAAACGACAAAAGAGACCTGACGATCAGCTCGATCATCAAGTGGCGAGAATCCTTCAAACGCCTTCAGAAACGCGCACACGTATTGGGCGTAATCAATACTTACAAGCAACTGCCCACAACCCTGCTGGCATGATAGAGCAAGCGTTAAATGATGTTTTAATCGCTGAGCCTATTTACGACCGAGTCTGTAACGCGTTAGGTAAGAAGCTGCCGTTTGTACAACTTGATAAAGTGGCTGAGAAAGGTTTAGAAGTGAAGGCGATTAACCAACAAGAGGCGGAGCTACTGATAAAAGCTGAGAAAGGTCGTTTGCAAACCATCAATGTTGATGACTTCGACCCCGTTGCGTTGACAGCGAATGTGCCAGCATCGACAGCACCTCATCATAATGCGGCATAATCAACTCAACGATAGCAGGTAATTTGAGGCAAACACCACATTGCACCTGAGGTTAACCACACAAACTAGCGGCTCATCACGAGCCGCTTTTTATTCATGTTATTTATACAGACTATGCTTCTGGTGCCACCAAATCTGGCGCGTTGGCAGCTAACTCTTTCGCCGTACGGCGCTTCTTAAGCACAATGGCAACAACAATCGCGAGTAATAAGATGACGACATTACCAATAATCACCATCATCATTGTCGATTTCTTTTCAGCCGATCGTATCTCCGCTAAACGTTCTTCTTCAGCTAAGCGCTCTTTCTCTTCTTGAACACGACGAAATTCAGCAAGGTTACGATCAAGCTGCAGTTCAGCCTGTACCGCAAAGGTCTGCTCTGGAAGCTCAAAGATAAGTTCACGATCATCGTACCTATCGGTCGCATATAACCAACCTTGCCAGCCATATCGACCAGGCTGCTTGCCATTGGTCATTTCAGCCACCAGCGTATCTTCATCGCTACGTGATTGCGCTTGATCGATTTCAACCTGCCCATCAGGAAAGGACTGCTCGATATGAACGGCCAAGCTACCTGTAGCAATCGTACCTGGCTCTGGCTCAACCGCTATTTTATGCGGTTCATCTTCCGTACGACCTTGGATAAAACTCACCAAAATAGGAGAAGGGTAAACCAGCACTTGCTGATCTTGCGCGCGCATAAACACACCATTCTCTGATGAAATCCGCACATCATATTTGCCTGGTTGGACCGTTATCGGCAGTGCAACGGTAAACACTCCATCACGAGCAACTTCGTCCATCATAGTGCCATCATCCACAAACTCACCAACAACTTGTGGAATAGGTCGAGAGGCTGGCGGTAAATCGTCAACATTATCGACAGACTGAGTAAAAATAACTTGAAGCTTTACGCGATCCAGAAAGTCGGTATTTTCAACAGGGCCACCATCTTGTGATAACGCCGCGGTGAACTTCAGTGTTTCACCTTGATATAGTCGACGTGGAAACTGGTCGAGCGTCATCACCAAATTGCTCATTAACTGCAGTTTGTTATTCGTGGAAATTTGCCCAATAGCCTGCCAAGGACCTGGCATAGGGTTGTTGATAGAGACGATATCCATCCCATCTTCTTGGTACCACTCAATGTGTTTAGGGTGGCGCCATGCATAATATTTGGTTCCATCAGGTCTGACTAATACCGTTGGTGAGCTCCCCTCTTCACGGTAGATCATAAAGGTAATGCGCTCAATAGACGGATCAACGCGGAATCGGTTATCTAACCATTGCATTTCTGATTCTGCCTGGAGAGGAAAAAGGCATAACATTCCAAAGAGTATGCCTACCAACCGAAAGATCATGCTTGCTCCTATTGTCGCCAGAGGGAGGTGTCCCCTTTCTTTTCAATGAGATCGAGTCGAGATTCATGTGCTTCTAGCTCATCGGCTGATGCCTTGATAACCTTTAGAGCTTTTCGTCCATTCGCGAGGCTCTGAATTGCGTTTTCGGTACCTACATCACTGTTTGCTCGACCTGAGGCGTCAGAGAAAGAGAGACTCGTCTGTCCCCCTGTCATCAATAAGTAAACATCCGCTAGGATTTCGGCATCGAGTAAAGCGCCGTGCAATGTTCGATGTGAGTTGTCGATACCATAGCGAGAACAAAGTACATCCAAGTTATTACGCTTACCTGGGAACAGCTTTTTCGCCATTGCCAATGTATCGGTAACCTTACAGATATCGCTCGTTTTCCGCAGAGAAGGATCTAATTTCTCAAACTCATAATCCATGAAGCCCACATCGAAGGGCGCGTTATGGGCGACTAGCTCAGCACCATCGATATACTGCAAGAACGCATCATGAATCGCAGCATAATCAGGTTTATCTTCAAGAAATTCATCGGTAATACCGTGCACATCGATCGCTTCCAAATCAATCTCTCGATCCGGTTTGATGTAAACGTGAAAATTATTCCCTGTTAGCTTTCGGTTAATTATCTCGACGGCACCAATCTCGATAATCCGATGACCAACATAGTGAGGGCCACTGCCCATATTCATACCTGTGGTCTCAGTATCGAGCACGATAATTCGTTCGTTGCTTGCTTCAATCATAATTCTAGTGTCAGTCATCGGCGTCAGTTATAACGGAATTCTACCAAATATGGGCCTATACCCAAACAACTTCACGTTGGGTTTAGGTGAAGCATGACGCGTTGCTGGATTCAATCGCCAATTATGTGTCACACTAACAGCATCATTCACTACCCAATACACCTCTCTAATGCGCAAACAGGTAGAAATATTTACTGATGGATCTTGTCTTGGTAACCCTGGGCCTGGAGGCTATGGTGCAGTCATGCGCTATAAAGGTCACACTAAAGAGATCAGTGACGGCTACCACCTCACCACCAATAACCGTATGGAGTTACTTGCCGCTATCGAAGCACTCCGCATGCTAAAAGAGCCGTGCAATGTAGAACTCACTACCGACAGCCAATATGTTCGCCAAGGTATTATGCAGTGGATTCACAACTGGAAAAAACGTGGCTGGAAAACCGCTGATAAAAAACCGGTGAAAAATGCAGACCTATGGGTACGTCTCGACGAGCAGTGTCAACACCATGCTGTTAACTGGCATTGGGTAAAAGGGCATGCTGGACACCCAGAAAATGAGCGCTGTGATGATCTTGCCCGTACCGCAGCAGAATCACCGAAACATGAAGATGAAGGTTATCAGCCTAACGAATAGTGCAAAATGATAAGCCATCATGAACATAAGGAAGCACTACTCTTCCTTATGTTTACACCGACGCTGTGTATTATCTCGCCCCATAGAGCCAACATTTAATCCTGCCGTTGTTAATCGTCGTCTTAGTAGCCAGCCAGGCTTTATCGGCTTTAATGGAAATGTTCGCTTTCTTGCAACAATAAAGTACATGCACCCCATCGAAGAGAGATAGTCAACCAAGACATTTTCTGCCCATGCCCAACACACCTCATGCTTCGTTGCAGGCAAGATAGCAAATGACTCATGGTGGACCACTTCATAATTTAATACACCTAACCAATCTTTAATTCGGTACGGTGTAAAGAGACGGCCACTCCACGGGTATTTATTCTTTTTCCATGGTAAGAACGAAGTAACACCATAGAGGCTAAAAGGGTTAAAGCCACCAATAAGCAAATACCCATCATCCACCAACACACGGTCCACCTCTCTCAATAAACTGTGAGGGTCTGCGCAGTACTCCAATTGATTGGCAATTAAGACGGCATCAATAGATTTCTCAATAAATGGGAGTGCATCTGGAGTGGCTGTCACATTTCGATACGGACTAACCATATCTAGATTAATTTGATGTGGTACATTGCAATGCATACTAGCAAGCTCGCAACTTAAGCCACCAATTTTCAAAAAGTGGTAACCAAAGATTTTCGGGCACCACTCGTCAAGCCGAGCTTGCAGCAATTCGCTCGCCCATTGGCCATTCGAAAGTGATTGCCATGACGATGGAGGTTGAATTTGTTTGGAAATACGCGCGGGCTTCATATAATGACTGTTCAATACCTTAGAAAGGATGATCCATGCTAACTGTTGAGAGCATACCTGCATTTAACGACAATTACATATGGCTGATTCACAATCAAGAAGATCGTGCAGTTGTCGTAGACCCCGGTGACGCCACCGTCGTGCTTCAGCACTTAGAAGAACACGCATTAACGTTAGATGCGATTCTTATCACTCACCATCATGCCGACCACACCGGTGGAATCAGTGAACTAAAACGTCGCTTCCCTGACTGTAAAGTGATTGGCCCGAAGCACGACCCTATTCCGGGGCTCTCTGTTGAAGTCGATGATAACGACCAGCTAGAACTCTTCGGGGTGACATTTACGGTATTACACATACCAGGCCACACATTAGGGCATATTGCGTACCTTGGTGATGGCAAACTCTTCTGCGGGGATACCTTGTTTGCTGCTGGGTGTGGACGTATTTTTGAGGGTACAGCGGAGCAAATGTATCATTCACTCCAGCGATTAGCTTCACTGCCGGATGAGACAGATGTTTATTGTGCTCATGAATACACCAGCAGTAATATCGCATTTGCACTCGTTGTCGACCCTGATAACCCCGATCTGCAGGAGTACCGAGACAAGGTTAACCACCTTCGAGCCCAATCTCTACCGACACTGCCAACGCGTATTGGTACTGAGAAGTTAGTGAACCCTTTTCTTCGCAGTCATGCCTCGATTCTCAAACAATCCGTGACTGATCGAACGCTATGTAAAGACGATTTAGAAACATTTACACAACTGAGACATTGGAAGGACAATTTTTAAGCTAAAAGGCTTGTACCTTTTAGCCGTAGACCAGTATGATCCACGACCGTTTTGGCAAAAGACAGTATTATGAAATCGAAATTATTTGTAGCAAGTGCACTATTCCTGGCTGGTTGCCAGCTGTCCAATACGGCATTGAAAGATAAACAGCCTGAAATTAATCAGGTTGAAGAAGAAAGTACTCTAGTAGAGAAGACGGTGACACCGCAAACGGAAACCGTCAAAAAGGAAGTGGTAGAAGAGCGCGTAGAGCCGCCTATTGAGCTACCTGCCCTGACACCACAAGAACAAGAAGATGTATGGAATCGAATCACCATGCAGCTATCTTTAATGGTTCCAGAAGGTGATGAGCGCGTCGAATACTACCGTCAATGGTACCTTCGTCACCCTTCGCATTTAAAAACAGTTGCACAACGAGCTGAACCTTTCCTTTACCTTATCACTGAGAAAGTGGAAGAGAGAGAGTTCCCACTTGAGCTTGCCTTGCTTCCTATCGTAGAAAGTTCGTTTGACCAATTTGCTTATTCGCATGGCAGAGCCGCTGGACTTTGGCAAATCACTCCACCAACAGGCCGTAGTTTTGGGCTAGAACAGAACTGGTGGTATGACGGTCGCCGTGATGTGGTTAAATCAACTGACGGTGCACTTGATCTGCTCGCTTATCTACACAAGAAGTTTAATGGTGATTGGCTACATGCTCTTGCTGCCTATAATACTGGTGAAGGTCGTGTATTCCGCGCTATTCGCAGCAATAAGGCAGAAGGGAAATCAACTGAGTTTTGGGCTTTAAGCTTACCTCGTGAAACGAGTGACTATGTACCTAAACTGCTTGCTGTTGCTGACGTCATCGCCAACTCGAAAGAGTATGGGGTTGATATTCCAGCTATCGCGAATAAACCGGTAGTAACGGTCGTTGAGCCCGGCGTGCAGATGGACATCGCACTGGCGGCAAAGTATGCCGACCTTAGTGTCAAAGAGCTGCAACGTCTAAACCCAGCTTATAACCAATGGGCAACAGCACCAGATGGCCAAACTCATCTGCTGTTACCACTGAGCAACGCTGAGTCATTCAATCAGCAGTTCACCGCTAATAACAACCAAGGTATGAACCTCATCCGTTATGAGATTCAACCTGGTGATACCATCAGTGTATTGGCCCAAAAGTACGACACGCGCTCAGACCTGATCATGAAAGCGAACAATATGGAAAGCACTTCGTTGCGTGCTGGTCGCCACCTCATGATCCCTGTCGCATTAAAAGATGATGCCGTACTCGCCGCTGCGAGAACCACACAGCAAAGCTCTCATGGTACGGGTTACCGTACTGAGTATGTCGTCAAATCTGGCGATAGCCTGTCGACGATCGCTCGAGACAACAAAGTCTCTATGGATCAATTGACACGCTGGAACGCAATCACAAGAACCAGCACGCTGCGCATCGGACAAAAACTGACAATCTGGGCTGATAATCAAGACGGCGGCATCATTCGTACCATTAGCTACCAAGTACGTAATGGCGACAACCTCAGTACCATTGCTAACCGCTATAAAGTACGCGTGTCTGATCTGATGACTTGGAATAATTTGGACGCCAAAAGCTACCTACAGCCAGGACAGAAACTCACGCTTCATATTGATGTGACCAAGGTCAGTGTATGACGCCATCCAGTAATCCATTTAAAGCGCTTATCGACCTCTTCCGTTCGCCGGTTGAATGCTATGCGTCTTTATACCAGTACCCCAAATGGGGCTGGTTTGCTTGGGTTTTCATCGTACTCGGCCCCTTTATGTTTTGGGGCTATTACTTTGAGCTAGTAAACCAAGAATGGATGATCACCAATATTATTTCACAAAGTCCAACGCTATCCCCTGAGGAGCTCGAAAGTTGGATTCAGCCCGAGATTTTATTAGGTGGCAATATTATTGGCGACATGGTTGGTCGCACAGCGGTCATCTTATTCATGAGCCTGTGGCTTACACTGGCTACACGTGAACAAGAGAAGCGTTTACGCTGGGGACAGTGGCTTGGCATTAGTTGCTTTATCTTTTTGCCAATGATTGTTGGAGACATTGCTAGCTATGTCAGCATTCTCTTTAACTACGCACAAGTTATGCCGAATGCAGCGGATCTAAATAGCCTCAATGGACTCCTAAAGCTTCCGATGGATCACCCTTGGGCTACATTTTGCCAAACTATCCCGCTGTTAATGCCGTGGCATATCGTCCTAACGTACGCAGCCCTAGGAGCATTCACCAATTACGATCGTGGTCATGCCTTAAGTATTGCATTACTGCCTTGGATTGGCGTAATCACCTTATGGCCGCTCGCTATCCTCTTTTTTTAGCAAAATCGGCGTAAACCATCGCCCGATGAGGGCGATGATACAAGGCGAAATTGCGATAGCAATTTAAAAACTGTATTATTGAATTTCTGTAACGAAAACCAAGTGCAGAAAGAAAAACAAATTTTTGACTGACTGACCAAGAAGACCCCACATAGCCTAGTTGCAGATCGTGGCAAGGGAACCGTTATGGCGCAGCAGTTTAAAGTTACCAACGCGGCTGGACGGTCGTGTCTGCTTGTGGAGGCTTACGTAAGACTCGATATTTCGAGCTATAGCCTGCGAAACAAGAAGCATCGCCCAACGGGCGGTGAGTAGTCACGTCGAGTCGCTTTTAAGTCAAAGGGCAGAAGTATCAGGTTAGATCCTAAATTGCGCCCAAATGGGATTGTGGTCAGAGGCATCGGTTTCCGGTGCCTCTGCTGTTTCTAGCATAAGACCACGATAATAAAGATGATCGAGTGGACGCCCCAAGACGCGTGTACGATAATCTTCACCAAAAGTGGCATATGACATACCAAGTGCCATTGCAAACTCTTCTACAACCTTCTGGCGCTGTTTACGCCATGTATTAAAGTCACCAGCAACAATGATGGGACCTTGATGATTTTGTAACACAAGTGCAAGCATTGAGAGCTGCTCTTTGTACTTATCGGTTCCAATGGTGAAATTAATACCATGTAAGTTTACGACAGCAAGTATCTCGCCATTGCTTAAGGGGAATTCGGCATAGAGCGCTGATTTAGGGAGTCGTAGCCATGGCTCAACTGTCAGATAGGCACAAGATTGTAATGCCTCAACGCGAGATAAATTCAGTACCCCTGCACTTTGGTCAAACAGGGAGAATGCATTCGCCATCGCAACATCCCACTCCTTACCTTCAAGATACTCAGTGAAATCTTCATGAAGGCTCGCTTCTTGCAACAAGACTAATTCGGACTTGTCAGCGAGCGTGTCTAATTCCAATTGCCAACCAGGTCGATTACCTTTGTAGATATTCCAGACAGAAAGCCTTAAGCGACCATCTACATCCAGCGGTTGTTTCTCCTCTGCGCCAGATTGAAAACAACGAAGCTCCTGACTCGTCAGGCTCATGACTTGCGCTTCCTGAGGGATATCAAAACTCATTCCCATAAAACTGCAAGATCCTACACCAGCGATAGCGAGTGTAATTGCGGATACAGCAAATAACTTGTGTCGTTTAGAATGCATGACTTACATTAACCATCATCAGAATATTCTCGCCTTTTTAAATCACCGACGTTAAATCAAGCTATTTACATATAACATGTTTGAACGGTCGGAAATGAAACGCATTGTAGCACTCCTGTACAACGCTAGGCATACGCAGAAGAGAAAACGTACGATATTATTGATTGGATTCTAGAATCAAAAAAGCCCCAGCGTAATGCTGAGGCTTTCGAATTTGGCAGGGGTAGAGAGATTCGAACTCCCAACACGCGGATTTGGAATCCGCTGCTCTGCCAATTGGAGCTATACCCCTGAAGAAAGTGCATTGTAGGGGGGATTCAACACAAATACAACATATATCCCAAAGAGAAAAGGCGCCCAATAAACAGAAATTAGAGTTAAGTCATGTTCTTGAATATCAGTATCATAAGAATAAATTACACCTCAACACTAACCATAGAAAATAGTAATTGATAACGATAGTGCTGTTTATTCAGCAAGTATTCCTCATGGACACTTTGGCTCCATGAGTCATCCCCTCCGACCCCCATATGTGCGTGATCAATCCGAACATAAAGATTCTGACTCGCAGTAAGCTCGTTCGTATGTCGAGCATCCGCTATCTGTTTCTGACTGTAACGACTCACGGAAAATTGAAATTCCCCTGTAATCTCTATCCCTCCAATTTTTAACTTTCGAGTATCACAGCGCAATCCATTTTCACTTGGATAGATATACGGGGTATACAGTTCATCGACCTTCAGCGAATAGTAACCAACGTGAGAGGCTGACTTACGATCTGGGTAGTTTTCAAATGGACCGCGCCCAAACCATTCAATGCGGTTTTGGGCAAGTGAATTGGGTACGGTAAATTCCAAACCAATTCTAGGTAACGCTGGTAACCTCTCATTCAATTCAATCGTTATGTCGGCGGAGAGCGTCCCATCGCTCATAACCTTGTAATGCCAGATAGAAGTCGCCACAAGAGTCTCTAAGTATCGATACGCAAACGTCGAGGTAACATGAACACCATCCGCTACTCTTTCAGCTCGACACTCAACACACTCTCTAAGCCAATGACCAAGGCCAGCATCCTGCCATAGAGAGGTCCAAGTATTAGGATCGATATTATCTGCTTCGCTGGTACCTATATCATTATCAATAGGCGCGCGGTAGAAATTATCGACTAACCCTGACATGAACTGATCATTACCTTCAACTGACCACCTTGAAAGTATGCCTGTTTGCGTATCAAATTCGATCTGGAACCACTCGCCGTATATTTCTATATGGTTAGTTGTAATGTTAAGCACTGGCGCAGAACCTGAGGGGAGAGGCAACAGAGCAAGGGAGTGCTTATTTATCAAAGAGAATTGTACGCTAGCGAGTTGGTGCCCACCCTCTGCCCAGGCACAATCTGAAATGGTTTCGATATAAAGATTAAGATGATAGTGGCAGCCTGCTTTATACAAAAATGAGGGAAATTCTACCGTAATATCACACTGCCCTTTTTCTTCAATCCACAGCTTTTGCTCACCGGTTTCGATCACCTTGCCATCTTCTAATAGAGACCAACGTAAAAGCTCGTTGTCAGTAGCACGGAACAACCACTCACTGGTAACCTCTAGCGTGACGGAATATTCCTTCTCTGCTCGCTTCTCAAATTGGAAAAACTGTTGAGCAAACTTCACCTCTTCAAGGCTAGGGTGCGGTGTTCTATCAGGGAAGACCAAACCGTTTATACAAAACTGACGATCATTTATCTCATCGCCAAAATCACCACCATACCCCCAGTATTGCTGACCATTTTCATCAGTAAGAGTGATTCCTTGATCCACCCAATCCCAGATAAAGCCCCCTTGAAGGCGGGGGTAGTCCCGGAATGCTTGCCAGTATTTGTGAAAGCTACCCAAGCTGTTTCCCATCGCGTGAGCGTACTCACAAAGTATCAATGGTCTCATTTCACCTGGCTGCGAGATCCAATTTTTTATCGCCCACTTAGGTACAGCTTCGAACAGCTGATCTTGATCGACTCGAGCATACATCGGGCAAAGAATATCAGTTGCAGCGGTATCAGCTCCACCACCTTCATATTGAACCACTCTTGATGGATCAACACTTTTAGCCCAGTGATACATAGCGTCATGAGTCGCTCCATAGCCAGACTCATTACCCAACGACCAGATAATAATTGAGGGGTGGTTTTTATCTCGTTCTATCATCCCAGTTAAACGGCTCATCAATGCGTTGTTCCAACTAGGATCATTTGCGAGCCGACCCATAGGGTACATTCCATGAGTCTCTATATTCGCTTCATCACAAACATAGAGACCTAGTTCATCACAAAGCTCATACCATCGCGGATGGTTCGGATAATGTGCTGTTCGAACAGCGTTAAAGTTATTCTGTTTCATCAACTTAATATCGTGAACCATATCAGCTTCAGTCACTACATGGCCGCGTATCGGGTGGTGCTCATGCCTATTCACACCACGTATAAACAACGGTTCACCATTGAGACGTAAAAGTCCATCTTTAATGTCTACCGTTCTAAAACCAACATCATAAGCTTCAACGTCTATCACCTCGTCATTCTCATTAAGTAAGCTAATAACACAGCGATATAGGTAAGGGCGTTCAGCACTCCATTTATTCGGGGATTGAACCTCTATACGTTGATAGCAGACATCATTCCATCCGCCTTTCTCATCGACGACTCGATCATTCGGCGCAGCAATACACACTTCACTGAGAGAATGAAGATGGTCGAATAACTGAACTTGAACACGGTATGTTTCAGGACCGTGAAATCGAGTCCTAATATTTAGCCAGCCATCACGGTAACACGCATCCAAGTGAGGCGTAATGGCCACATCTTGAATGTGATAAGAGGGCTTAGTCAGTAAAGAGACATCACGAAAAATACCGCTGAGCCACCACATATCCTGATCTTCTAAGTAACTCCCATCACTCCAGCGCAAGACCATTACTGCGATTGTATTCAGCCCTTCGACAAGATAAGGAGAGAGGTCGAACGCGGCGGGCAAGCGGCTATCCTGCGAATACCCCACCCAAGTACCGTTACACCATATGTGGAAGGCAGAATTCACACCATCGAAGATAATTCGGTTATGTTGTACTAACTGATCTGGACTGATTGATATAGAGGTTCGGTAACATCCTGTCGGATTATCTTGCGGTACAAAAGGAGGGTTCACTTCAAATGGGTATTTAATGTTGGTATAAATAGGCTTGTCATAGCCAAGCAACTGCCAATTTGAAGGGACGCCGATCGTGTCCCAACGACTATCGTCAAAATGAATAGCTGCAAACTCTGATGGTACATCTTCTGGTCTAGAAAAGAGTTTGAATTGCCAGTCACCGTTCAACAATGCGCGCTGTCGTACCTGTTTATTTAATGCGTCATCTTCTGAGCAAAAAGCAAATAATGGACTGTGTGCAGCAATACAGTTGACCTGAATCGAGTGCTGATTCTCCCAATCCCTTCGACGAATAACCTCGCTAACCGTTGTCATCTTTTGATCCTTCAATTCTGTATTAGGTCGATAACCATAATGTTGTTTCAGCCGATCCAAATAGGTATTTATGATAACGTTTACATAGATTTAGCTGTAAATAAATGGCACCTAAAGTCACTCTATTGAGTTAATTCAGCGATTTTAGTCTCAATCACTCTTTTATACTGTGATAACAGTTACAGCACTGAAAACGTTTACGAATATAGATTTGACCTATGCGAAGAGACCAAGGAGTCGTTCTGTTTTTAACAAACAAAAAAATTGGACTATTTTGAAGTAAAGATGAATAGCAGTGGTTGAGCTGGAGCAGTAAGTTGATTATGAGGCTTCTTAAGAAATAGTGGAGCAGACGGCTGGCGGAACTCATTCGACTGTAGGGCGAACACAACCTTCAGACGTAAAAAAGCCCCGCTATTTCTAGCGAGGCTTCTTAAGAAGTGGCGGAGCGGACGGGACTCGAACC
>JBHOGO010000068.1:0-26192 GCA_043421945.1 bacterium sp. HQB-150
GAGGAATAATGTTTACTTTAAAAACAAGGCTGATTTCAGAGTCGCTGTAGAACGATTTTTTGAGGACACTTTGCCAAGAATCACTGGCGTCTCGAATAAATGATAATTTTCAGGTGCTCAAACACGCATCTTCAAGTTAATTGGGTATAGTGTTGAAACCGCAACTACTTTTCATACTGAACTTTAGGCCATATCTACTGCATCTGATATCGCTACTTTGGGAGTCGCAGCTACTTCTTCGGCCTTTGCGACACCTTTAGTTATCGCTAATCCTTCCTTTGTGGTTTTCGGATCATGTGATAACCAATACTTATCTGGAGACAAAATATTATTTGGATCAATGGCTCTTTTCAACGTGCTTAAAAAGTCCAAATTCGCTTTATCGATATAGGGGGTAATGGGGTCAAAAAGATGAGACCCACTTCGATAAGGGCAATATCCAGCACTCAACAGCGCATCATCAATCTCCTGATAAAATGTGGCTGCATTATCTATCTCTGCTTGTGTTTTGCCATAACGAATATTCGCGATCATTACCACAGCACGCTCTGTGATGTTTGTCATTGAATAACGTTGCTCATACCCGTACTTTTCGAAAACAGGCTGGCACGTTGAAAGCATATTTTTGATATCTTTAGCTGTCGGGCTACTAACCGCACATATCCACCGAAAATAAGCGGGGAATTCTGGCGTCTTCATTTGAGAATGCGCCTCAGGGTAATCAAGCAAGGTCTTAATCGCATCATCCGAAGGCACCCCTTTTTTTAAATCTACAATAAGCTGCAAACTCGATATCATCGGGCTTTTCAGCACCCTATTCACTTTCTTAAGCAAACACCAGCGGAAATCAGTAAGCATCACAACCTTAGAGTGTGGTATACGTTTCGTTATCGTCTTTTTGAAATGCTTTAATCGCGCTTTAACAATGCCTTTAGGTCCTGCTAAAGACGTTGTGAGTACCCATGCCGCGGGCACTTTCATCGCTTTATCACCCAGCGCCCTTGCCATACTAACGGTGTGAACACCACTCGTCACTACACCTTCTAATTTCAAGCCAGCAATCGTTGAAACCATCGCTGGCGCATCTTCATCATGCTGACAAAGCACCATAACAGTAACTTGATAATCCGGCTTAGGTTGCAATGCTATCGTCATTTCCAGCACGATACCTAAGTTAGACTGTGAGAACAGGCCAGAAATAACCGGACCAATGCCATATGGATACAGATGGGTAGCTTGACTGCTTTCAAACATTCCCATGCCTGTATTAATAATTTCGCCAGTGGGTAACAAAACACGCATCGACAACACATGATTAAATCGGTCGCTGTAATCGGTATGCCCAAAGCCTCGCTCTAATACATTACCGACAACGCTCGTATGCAGGCCTGCGGCCGTGACATCAAGTTGTAGGTTGGACTGCTCTCGTTGCAACGAATCAAAAAGTTGCGATTGCGTAATACCGGCTTGCACGCGCACATAGGCATGCTCTTCATTGATTTCGATAGTTCGATTTAGACGACTTAAGTTGACGATAACCTGATTGGCTTTCGTCCCTTGCGAAGTACCGTAACCCCAATTTCGACCTTGAGCGACGGGATGAATTTCAAATTTATGCTGATTTGCCAACTTAACCAGTTTGATGAGTTGCTGCTCTGTCTCTGGGTAGACAATGGCGATAGGCAATGAGTGGCTACCGTTCAAAGCGAGCGCATGATCTCGTAAGTCTTTTTTATTATCAATCACTTGAGAGGAAGAGAAAATATCAGATAAAAGAGTGTGTATTCGACAATCCATTGCGGAACTCCTAAGTCATAGTT
The DNA here is from genome assembly GCA_043421945.1 of bacterium sp. HQB-150. GTDB lineage: Bacteria > Pseudomonadota > Gammaproteobacteria > Enterobacterales > Vibrionaceae > Thaumasiovibrio. The sequence goes on from JBHOGO010000068.1 coordinate 1,821, forward strand.
CAAATGCCACTTGAAGCATATTAATCACGACTCTGTATTAAATGGTATTAACTTAATGGAATTTCACAGCATTAATTGCTATTTGCGAGCGACAACTCAATACATATCAATCACCCTGCGCTTAGGCTTCAAAAATATTAACTTATTAAAACCAAAAAGATATTGTGTATTACATAATCATCAACTGGGTAACTGCTGATAAATTTGTTATTTCCAACGCTAAAGGATAATACGATGAAATATTCAACACTCACTAATATTCACTGCACAACGGAGGAAGAAAAGATAACCGCATATAATTTAAGGTATCAAGCCTATACTCATGTGGGGTTTAATGACACAGATACTAAAGGACTATTTCAAGATGCTCATGATGATGCCCCCAATAATTTCACCTTTCTTTTAAAGGACCAAGGTAAGCCCATAGGTACAACGCGCGTGAGTATCATCCACCGTCCATTTGGTTGGGTCGATGTGCCAAGCCGTAACGGCTTCAAATCGGAATTCGCTGCGCTAGAAAAACAATACGATGCCATCATCGAAGTTGGCCGCCTTGCGGTCCTACCCGAGTTAAGAGGTTTAAGCGCAACAGCAATCGAAGCACTTCAATGCAGTCCATATTCCTTTGCTTCCTATTTTGGCAAAACGGCCATTGTCTGCGCCTCAGGTAAACGTCACTTACGTTATTATCAAAACAATGGAATGAAGAGCATTTGCCCGTTCGCCTCTCGTCCAAATGCAGCCATTGAATTAACGTTAATGGTTAAGGATTTTGATTTTGAACGCCATATCGAAACATGTGAAATGGATAATGACGTCAAACATGCACTCATCCCCACAATAAACATTGATACCTCGAGTGTGAATCGCTAGTACGGAATACTCAAGTTACGTAAAGAGATATCTTTTACGGTAGAAAAAGCATGACGAAGTACATCCCTTGCCTGTTTGTTACTACTAAGCTTACACAATATTTAGGTTCGGTCTATCAGCGCGTCCATTCGGTTTCCTTCTTTACTGTCTTCTGTCTTCTGTCTTCTGTCTTCTGTCTTCTGTCTTCTGTCTTCTAAAATGGCCATCGTCCTTACACGACGCCAATATAGAAAGAAGCTGTATTAGCTTAAAGACTGGACTTCTAGTTCATAACTCGTATGATCGCGGTCATCTTAATTTCTACAACAAATCTCTCCTCTAGCTATTCTTAAGCTATGTTTAGATTCTGTTGTTTACCGCTGAGTGCATTATGATCCGTGAAAATACCCTTCTACCTGTCAACCAATGGGCGAAGCCCTTCGTCTCTGAGGTCGCTGAATTAATCAACTTACTCAAAGATAATGGGTATGACTCTGCTTTACTCGCGAGCTTAACAGGCATTCAAGAAAAGAAGATGGTGGATTGGACTGCACGTTACAAGCGTGACCCAGACATCGTATCAACCATCCCTTACCCTGTGTGGTGCTTTTTGGCTGCGATTGCTGGTCGCCCTAATATCCACACTCGCTCAGCACCAATGGACATTGATGCGCGCAAGGTGATGCGAGCCTTCAAACCAACGGCTTTTAAGCCGTATAGCGAATTCGTTATGCCGGAAGCGAAAGAGTTTAAGCGTATTATCAGTGAGAAAGCCTTTACTGGATTGACGGTTGAAGTTCTCGCAGACGCTTTCCAATGGAAACCTGAGCAGTGTCAGCGTAGCCTAGATAACGGCAAACTACCTTTCGTTAACTGGTGTTTGATTCTGATGGTTTGTGGGTTCAACGTCCAAAAAATAGTTTTAAACCAACATGATGGCGAAATTAAGCTGTAGCTTGTTCATCTTATTGCTCTAAGCTTGTCGCTTTAATTCTATTACTGTAGTACTTCCTCTGCCCCTGGAGGAAGGCTATTGCCGAGTGCTATCTACACACACTCTGTACTCAGCTAGTTATCTTGTTCGTTTATTTTCCACAACACGGCTCCCTCCCCCTGCTCCGCTAAAGCATCTTCTGGGTTTCGAAGGTAGCAAGACTTCATCGATAAACAACCACAGCCAATACACTCCCCAAGCTCATCTCGCAAGCGTTGCATGTTCAATATTTTTTCATCTAACACTTTTTGCCAATGATTGGCTAAGATTTGCCACTCTTCTTGTGTAGGTGCATGATCAGTAGGTAGGTGGCTGAGCGCTTGCTTAATCTCTTCAAGCGTCATTCCCAGTTGTTGAGCTGTCTTAATCACGGCAATACGGCGTAATACTGAACGGTCATAACGCCGTTGATTACCGCTATTTCGCCGACTCACTATTAATGATTTTTGCTCATAGAAATGCAGAGTGGGTACGGTAACACCACTCCTTTTCGCAACTTGTCCGACACTAAGGTCCACAGCAAGGCTCCGGTCTTTGGCTAAATGAATAACTAATATACCGAAACCACTGCTGAGCTGCATTAAGGAAGTCGGCACAGAGTACTATGCCGCACTTCTTAAGTCTTACTGGTCTGCTTCTTCTGCGTATTGATGAAGCAGCTCGGTGAGGGTTTTTACCCAACCAAAAATATCTTTCGGCGAGTCTGCCACAATGCCTTCCACAATCTCACAGTGTCTTTCTAAGGTGATAGCCTCTTCAAGACGAAATGAAACGGCATAAAAATGCCAGAGCATAAGGCGAGTCATTCTTTGAGTATTTTGACGAGCATTATCAGAATCATCAAACGCTTGCTGTACTTCACTCAATGCGATGGCAGACATTCGCAACAAGGCATCTAATTGTGCCGATCTCAGACGCTCTTCATCTTCTGTTTCTTCTTGCTCAAATGTAAAGAGTTCAGACATCGTCTCTTCAGGAACCATTCTGCCGAGCATCCTAAGACTAAACTCTTCTAGCTCGTGACGTGGCATTGTGAGCAAACAGTTAAATTGATAATCGCGTTCCATTACATTAGGCCTTAGCAGGTGTTTAAGGGGGGCTATTTTAGGCTCTCATCATAGAATAGCAACCGCAGTAACCCTCTACGCATTAAGAATAACAGCGCTCCATGCAATTCAAGGGGTGATAAGTACAAGAGGGGATAGGCACTATCGTCAATGCTTCCACCTCTGGCTATGACTATGACTATTACTATGAATAATGTGATCTAGCTCTTAACCAATAAGCTTGATAGTGTCATCAACAACATACCAACCCGTATGATGTCTAGATGAGCAAAAGCCTATAATAAAATGAGCGTTAACATATTTACGCACTTTAGAGGTTATTAACTCATTAAGCTGTCGCTACGCTGCCTAACCGATAACACTTAGCCAATGCCGCTTAGCAAATTCACCTTAACGAATGCAGCCGTTTGTGCATGCAAAATAATCGTACTTAGAAACCATGAGGAAACGACATAGTATGGCTCGCATTACCGCCTCGGAAAAAGCAGCGAACAAACTTCGGCTCGATAAACTCATTACTACCGTCTTTCTCGATGAAGGCTGGGAAGCGGTGACTTATGACCGAATCTCAAAAGAAGCGGATATTCGTAAAAGTACTTTGCAGGGCTACTACCCTTCTCGGGCGGATTTTGGCGAAGCACTTCGTGGCAAAGTCCTTCCTCTTTTTATGGAGTATTTAGACTTTACATCACGTGAAGCTTTCATCCATTCCTGGACAGAGGCGCTAAAGTTTAAAAAATTCCGCCTCATTCTAAACATGATGATCATTACAGCAACACAAAATCACTCCAGTGAAATGGCAGTAAAAGGTTTAGCCAATTTCATTCAGCATGTGCTCAAACAGATAGGTCAAGAAGCTTATCAAGATATTGAATTGCTCATAGGTAGGACAGTGATTCGCCTCATGGAAGACTAACGTTTTTATTTTGTTCATTAGCAGAACTCATCCTATACACCCCTTTAAACGAACAAATAATCGCCACAAAGAATCCGCATAAAAAGTTACCATACTAATGATTTTCAAGGTATTAACCTCTTTGAGCTTTGTACTAAAACTTAAAGTTCACACAAAAAGGCACAAAAGCAGTCATATACTCTAAAAAGTGAGCGCAGCAAACAAGCAGAAAAGACTTAACATAGTCACAACAATTGAATTATCATCCTGTAAAACAAACAACAATCTACAAAACATCAGGGATATTCATATGCAATCAATCGTCGATTTTTTGAATGGCATTATATGGAGCCCAGCACTGATATACTTATGTCTCGGTGCAGGACTATTCTATTCAATTCTAACCAAATTCGTGCAGGTTCGTCATTTCCGCGAAATGTGCCGACTCTTACTGTCTGGTAAAAGCTCAGAAAAAGGCATCTCTTCCTTCCAAGCACTTGCTGTTTCACTATCTGGACGTGTTGGTACTGGTAACATTGCAGGTGTCGCAGCGGCCATTGGTTTTGGTGGGCCTGGGGCCGTATTTTGGATGTGGGTTGTTGCATTCTTTGGTGCAGCAACAGCCTATGCTGAATCGACACTCGCTCAAATCTATAAAGAAGACACTGACGGACAATTCCGCGGTGGCCCGGCTTACTATATTGAAAAAGCAATGGGACAAAAATGGTATGCGTGGGTCTTCGCTATCGCGACAATTTTTGCATGTGGTGTGCTGCTACCCGGCGTGCAATCCAACAGTATTGGTAATGCCGTAGAAGCTGCGTTCGGTCCAGGAGATATGATTGAGACTGCCATCGGTACGATAAGCTTCGCTAAAATTGCAACCGGAACGTTTGTTGCTATCGTATTAGGCTTTATCATTTTCGGCGGCGTAAAGCGTATTGCAAACTTCACGCAGGTTGTTGTTCCTTTCATGGCTCTGGCTTATATCATCATTGCTTTTGTCATCATTCTACTGAACATTGGTCAAGTACCTGCTATTTTCTCTATGATCGTAGGTGATGCCTTTACGCCAATGGCTGGTTTTGGTGCTGCTATCGGCTGGGGCGTTAAGCGAGGCGTTTATTCCAATGAAGCAGGTCAAGGAACAGGACCTCACGCTGCTGCCGCTGCAAACGTTCAACACCCGGCCCAACAAGGTCTTGTACAAGCATTCTCTATCTATATCGATACATTGCTCGTTTGCTCTGCCACTGCGTTTATGATCCTTATTACCGGTGCATACAATGTCCATGGTGGTGCTGAAGGTCTCTTTCTCATTCAGAATCTATCTGCGGATATCGGTGCGAATGGTCCTGTCTTTACTCAAATGGCCATTGAAACAGCCTTGCCTGGTGTCGGTAAACCGTTCATCGCTTTTGCGCTCTTTTTCTTCTCCTTTACGACCATCTTGGCTTATTACTACATTGCTGAAACCAATATTGCCTACATTCGTCGTACGGTTAAAATCCCTGGGATGATGTTCATCCTCAAGGCCGTTATCCTCACTGCTGTCTTCTATGGCACTGTTAGAACCGCGAATTTAGCTTGGGCAATGGGTGACGTGGGTGTTGGTCTTATGGCATGGCTAAACATTGTCGGCATCATCATCATTTTCTTTATGTCGAAGCCTGCGATTAAAGCACTAAAAGACTACGAACAACAACAAAAAGCGGGGGTAAAAGATTACACCTTCGACCCTGTAAAGTTGGGTATCAAAAATGCTGATTACTGGGAAAAAAGGCTAGAAAAACACCATACAACTCAAGACGAATAAAGCAAAAATAATTTAAGTTGATTTCATTAGGCCACATCATGTGGCCTTTTTCATTTTACAACTCCCCACACATTTCAATAATGCAAAGTCTATAGTTAATAGGTAGCTAGCTTTATAGGCTAAGCGACTATGCTGATAAACTTCCTTGATTTAACCGATGCGAGTGAAGCCGAATCAAGCGTTACATTATTCGCCTTGTGCGTTTGCAATAGGAGAAGATGAATTAAGCATGCATAGGTTTAATCGATTGTCTATTCGCCATAAAGTCATCGTCTTAATTGCATCTGGGATGATTTTCATCTCCTTTATTTTATTGGCTATATTTTCTATCACCGCCACGCTAGAGCTGCGCAAACATGAAACAGAAGAGATCACAGACATGGTCACCGTCATTTCACCTTCGCTAACAAAAGCCTTAATATCTCAAGACCAATCAACAATTGAACAAATCACCTCAGCAATGAAAAATAACCTTGCGATAGAGGATATTGAAATCATTAGTGCTTCTACTACAACGTTTTCCTCAAAAGGCACCAACCTATCCTACTCTTTACCTCCAGACGGTGATGCCATCGCGACAATTGTTATTACTCAAAGTCCATTTGCGACTCGTGAAAGAATCACCTTCTTTCTCCTCATCGTCGTTGGCATATTTACCTTTGCTATTACCATTTCATACACTTTTGCGATGACTCTTCACCGGTTTATTAGTGCGCCAATTCTACACCTTAGTCATGTCATACGATCCGTCTCTAAGTCTGGTGATTACTCAACCCGAGCAACAGTCTACTCCCATGATGAGGTCGGCTACTTGGCTGAGTATTTTAATCGCATGATGAATGAAATTAACCACAAGGAGCGCTTTTTAGAAGATCAAGTGAGGTCAAGAACCCAGGATATCGATGAAAAAAATAAGCAACTTTCATTGATCGCATATCAAGATGGTCTTACTGGTTTGAATAACCGTGCTCGTTTCCTCGATCGCCTTGAAGAGCTTGTACAAGAAAAGAAAATATTTACCCTCTTTTTTTTAGATCTGGATAAATTCAAAGACGTCAACGACAGCCTCGGCCATGATGCCGGAGATGAACTATTAAAAGTGGTTTCTTTAAGGATTGTTGCATCCGTTGCTGAGTTAGATATGGTGTGCCGCTTAGGCGGTGATGAATTCACCGTGATTTGTGCAAATAGAACATGCGATGAGAGCTTTGCAACCGCTGAGACTATCCGTAAAGCATTATTGAACCCTTTTGATATCGGTGTAAATAAAGTTTATATCTCAGTCAGTATAGGATTAACCCATCATCCCGACCACGCCTTAGATGCAAAAGAGTTGCTCCGTAAAGCCGATATGGCGATGTATTACTCGAAGAACCAAGGTCGCAACATCATCAATATTTACAATGAGTCTATGGAAGAGGAAATACAACATCGCTTAGAAATTAGTAATGATTTTCGAGAGGCGCTCATTGGTGACCAATTCATGGTTCATTTTCAGCCAATTGTTGATTTGAAAACCGGTATATGGTGCAAATTTGAAAGCCTCATTCGCTGGGATCACCCAACAAAGGGGACTATATACCCCGCTGATTTTATTCCACATGCTGAAAGTAACGGTTTCATTCTCGAGCTCGGGTATTGGGTATTTTTTCAAGCTGTACGCTTTGCCCATCGAGTGAATGAAACCACTGGACGATGGATGCCCATCACCGTCAATTTTTCAGCTGATCAGCTCAATTCTCCACAATTTGACCTCGACAAATTACTTCGAGAGTTCTCACTCTACAGTATTCCTGAAGGCACAATCATTATCGAGATCACCGAGAATATGCTCGTTGATGTTAACCAAGAAGTGCTCGAAAAGATTCGCCGTATCAAAGCCGCAGGTATTCTCCTCGCACTTGATGATTTCGGCACTGAGTACTCTTCCCTCTCTTATTTGCAAAAACTTGATATCGATATTTTGAAAATTGATAAGTCCTTTGTATCGAATATATCGACTGACGAAGACAGCTTCACATTGTGCGAAGCAATCATCAGCATGTCTCATAAACTAAAATTGAAAGTCGTTGCTGAAGGGATAGAAACCATTGCACAAGAAGAAATGCTGAAACAAATCGGTTGTAATTACGGCCAAGGCTACTATTATTCCAGACCTTGCTCTACCGACTATGCGCTCGCACTGCTAAAACAGATGCAGCTTTCTCGAGAATCACGCATACCGGATCAATGAGTGTTGTGCCAACTGATTCCACGATAATAAGAGAGTGAATGTGACACAAGCTAACAACCCACTTCATGGCGTTACGCTACAGATGATTGTTACCGATTTAGAAGCCTACTACGGGTGGGAAGAACTCGGTAAACGTATCGATATACGCTGTTTTAACCATGAGCCAAGTGTGAAGTCGAGCCTTAAGTTCCTAAGAAAGACCCCTTGGGCACGCGAAAAAGTGGAAGCGCTGTATATTGAATCCTTCTGCTAAAGACTCGCTTTGTTGATTAGCTCGTTATGACCTCAAAAGTTTACAGGTATAACGAGCTAAGCATCTATCCAAGACACATCAAGGTACGAGACATCAACTTACGAGGCACTAACATACGAAACATAAACGTCGTACCAACTGAAGCTTAGCGAAGAGGATAGAGAGTCAATATTATACGCTTGCTTAAATAATTCGCTCTATCTGCATGCCATTATCTAAGGTTTCTTCAAGCCATGCCCCCAATACACTTTCACCTAACGGAGATTGCGGGGTAATCACAGTAATGCATAGCTCATCACATTGTACTTTTAAGCCCCCAGCGACTGGCAGCATCCAATACCACTGCAAATTTGCCGGCTTCTCACTGCAACTTTTTTCCGCTTTACTAGAATTTTGAGTATGATTTGGCTTGTTATCCCCATTAGGGCGAATTAACGTAATAATGCTGCCGATATCGACTTCATCTTCGTCTTCTTTCTCAGCATCCCAAACCAGTGACTGCAACCGAAGAATCGCTTGCTCACAATCGGCAACGCGTTGAGACTGCCCATGCGCTAAGTACGCCGCTTCGAGTCCAACAGTGTCGTATTGGGTTTCTGCCACACTCTCTTCATGTGTGGCTGCATCATGGGCATTATCAGCCGCGAGTAATGCATTCTGACGTTGACGCTCCAATTGCTCAATCAATTGAAGACGAAGGGTATCTTTATCTATATCCATTTTTACAGTCATAGGGACTCTGGCAGGTCTATTGCGAGGAGCGCATAGTAGCGAAATTGTCAACATAGCGCCACCTGCCGTCGTCCATACTACTAACATAAGCAGAGCACGGTGAATGCTACGGACACAAGCAGCGTTAAGAAAACTTAACCACCGTTTACACCACTCTACATAGCCATTATTTAGGCAGGGAGTGTTGATGCGCTGCGATTAAGGCATCCATACTGAGCTTCGCGTCACGTTCAGCACTAAAATAGTCATCTTGGGCCTTCATCGTCGTCACTACTTCGTAGTAGCATTTGATCTTCGGCTCTGTACCGGAGGGACGGACAATCACTCGTGAGTGATCTTCAAGGTGATAAATCAACACATCACTCGATGGATAATCCAGTGGGTTTGTTGACCCGTCAGCGGCAATCTCTAATCGCTGTTCAAAATCTTCAATGCGGACAATTTTCCTGTCTGCTATTTCGGTTGGCTGATTCGCACGTAGCGCCTGTCCGATATTCGGCGCATCGGGCTGGAGCGCTATGCTAACTTGTGCATTGTAGTAGCAGCCATGCTGACGATATATTTCTGCCAATCGAGTCCAAACACTCTGCCCTTTAACTTTTAGTTCAGCAGCCAATTGTGCAAACCCTATCAATGCCGATAAGCCATCTTTATCCCATACCGTGCTGCCAAGGGTATAACCTAACGCTTCTTCATAAGCGAATAGAAAAGGCATGTCATCACGTTGTTGCTGCATTGCGACATTAGTGAGCCACTTAAACCCTGTCAGTGTTTTAAAGTACTGACCACCAGCAGCATTGGCTATCTGCTCAAGAAGCCCTGAAGAGACAATCGTATTACCGACTAAACTCACAGGGTGTTTTGTTAGCATATAGTGACCCAGCAGTATGCCAACTTGATCGCCCGTCAGCATTTGAAACTCACCATCTTGACGTTTTGCCGCCACGGCGAGTCTATCGGCATCGGGATCATTAGCGAAGGCAATATCAGCACCGTTGGCTTTTGCCTCTGCAATAACAAGATCCATTGCTCCGGGCTCTTCTGGATTAGGAAAATTGACGGTGGGGAAACGTCCGTCGGGGTCGTGTTGCGCTTTCACGCTAAACACATGACTAAACCCTGCATCGTTTAAGAGTGCTTTCGCCATTTCTGCACCAACACCATGCATGGCAGTGTAAGCAATACGTAACGCTTCAGGGTCAGTATGGTTACTCAATAAAGTATTCGTATGTTGAGCTTGCCGATAAGACTCATAATACTCTTCACCTAACCAAACGAGTAAACCTTGCTTTTCTCCTGTTGTGATATCAAGTAGCTTAATGGGAGATTTTGCGGCTTGATCAATGTCTGCGGCAATTCCATTATCATGGGGAGGAATAATTTGCGCGCCGTTTTCCCAATAGACCTTAAAGCCGTTGTATTCGGGCGGATTATGGCTCGCTGTTACCACTATCGCTGCGACAGTATTTAATTTATTGACCCCAAACGCGACAATCGGAGTCGCTGCGACATCATGGGTAAGATACACTTTAATGCCCTTAGCCATTAAAACTTGTGCACTATCAAGAGCAAACTGTTTGGAGTCTGGGCGTCCATCATAGCCAATAACAACAACACGAGAGCTCGCATCAGGCTGCATTTTCAATAAATATTCACCAAGCCCTGCTGCCGTTTCTTGAATCACTAAACGATTCATTCTATTCGGCCCCGCACCGACCACACCTCTTAAACCTGCAGTACCAAATGCCAGCCGTGATGAGAACCTTGCTGTGAGTTCATCCCACGCACTATCTTTTAGCAGCTGCTGCAATTCTTGCTGCATGTTCACATCGGGATCGCGAGCAATCCAATTTAATACTGTTGCTACCAACTCACTATTTTGTGCTGTCATAAGGTGACCTACTACTGATCAATTTGTTCACAACATATCTTAAATGATAATGGTTACCATAATAACATCAGCCAAATGAGGGGTGGATCAACACCAAACGATTGCGCAATCGATACTTAATTAAATCGAGCTCAATGTTAATCTTCGCCTTCACTGCTTGCTTCACTGTCACTTTCGTCGGCATCTGATTCAGCACGTTCTGAAGCGCCAGTCACTCGGTTTCTGCCCAACTGCTTACTTAAGTAGAGTGCATTATCTGCTGATTTGAGTAGTGAATCTGGTGAACGTCCTTCACTAGGGAAAATACTGACACCAATGGAGACGGTAACACTTCCTAAGCTCTGTCCGCGGTAAATATAATTTTCATTATCGACTCTGAGACGAACCTCTTCTGCTAGCGCGAGTGTATTCGCTTCGTTTAGCGTGGGGCATAAAATGGCAAACTCTTCACCGCCATATCGACAAATAATACCTTCATCACCCACTACATCACCAAACAGTCTTGATAGATGTTTAAGCACGTAATCGCCGGCATCATGTCCGAACCTATCGTTAAAGCGTTTGAAGTGATCACAATCAATCATCATTATCCCAAATTCTGATTTTTGCTGACTCGCATTGCCAATGGCAACGTTCAATTGCTCAAGTAAGTAGGCGCGATTATAAAGGTCAGTCAACGGATCTCTTGATGCTTGGTAACGCAAATTGTCTCTAAGTTGAATATTCGCCAGTGAAAGACCAATCTGTTCAGCAAAAGTGGATGCATTTGATTCGCTATGATCAATATCTTCTTGATGATCAAAAACAAGTTGTAACACGCCTAACGTTTCACCTTGTGCCATAAGCGGGTGACAAAGGTAATACGTTTTTCCATCATCGATGTAGTGCCGACAGCGCACATCCACTTCAACTGTTTTTGAATGGTGACAGTGACCCTGTAACAAAGCCCAGCAATCATTAGGGGAGAAGACATGCTCTCCCGGCCAAGGTGCCCCCCACTCCGTTAATGTATTTATCTGGTTTCTTGATGACTTGATGAGTGAGATGGCGCCACTTTTGGCACGAGGGATCAATTTAACACCGATAGAGCGAATAACATCTGACGCATCATTCATCGATGCACAAGCCCCTAACAGGCTACCCATTTGTTGAAGGATTCTTAACTCTTGCGTTCTCTCTTCAACATGTCTTTCTAGTTCAGCCTTATCCTTTTCAACAAAACGTTGCATGGCATAAAACGACAACACGCTAGCAATCATTACAATTATCAACAAAATAAAGCCTGATAGGACAATCCAAGATAGAGAATCAATAACGATATGCTGCATACTCGCTACCGGTGCAGAAGCTCGTAATATTAAATAGCTATCTTGCGCTTGAGGTAAGCCGTCTTTCGTATGAGACTCGTGTAATTCATGAGTGTCATGCGAATCAGGGGTATCGAGCGAATCATGAGCGTCATGTGAATCATGAACGTCGTGCGAATCATGAACGTCATGCGATTCATGAACGTCATGTGAATCATGAGCGTCATGTGAATCATGAGCGTCATGCGAATCATGAGCGTCATGCGAATCATGAACGTCATGCGAATCATGAGCGTCATGTGAATCATGAGCGTCATGTGAATCATGAACGTCATTTGAATCATGTGCGTCATGCGAATCATGAGCGTCGTGTGAATCATGAACGTCATTTGAATCATGTGCGTCGTGTGAATCATGAGCGTCGTGTGAATCATGAACGTCATTTGAATCATGTGCGTCGTGTGAATCATTTAAGTCTAATTCAATATGGCCATCACCATCATGTACAGTGTGCAATGCACTATGAGCTAAATCTTGCAACGAAAAGCGGTTAGCTACAAAAATATAATCTTGACGCGTGTTATTGCTATAACGAATATCACTACCGTATTCACCCTCGAAAACCGCTTTCACTTCTGGGTATTCACTGTGATTGTCTATCGTTTCCACGATAGAAGGAGGGTATTTGCTATCATTAAGTACCGTGCCATCAGCCGCAATTAAAGTGATTCGGTGATCAGTACTAAAAGCAATTCGACGAAGAAAATCATCTAAAGAGTGAGATGGTACGCCTTCTGCGTGTTGATGCCCTCCAGAGTCAGAGCCAAACTCCCCTCCTCCCTCAACAGACACCACCTGACGAACAACCTGTAATGTCTGTTGCAAATCTTCTACGACTCTTTGCCTCGCTTGCTCCTCAAGTAACCGGGCTTCAATAAAAATACCACCAACAATCACAAGCGCTAGCACAGTAGACGGAAGAAATATAATCGACTTTTTGAACCCTGCGCCATTCAATCTCATTAATCTTCACCCTTAAGTAAACGACAACACTTCCATATGGAAACGCTTTACTATGCTCTACTGATAAGAATAGTTGTAATAATGAGATTTTGATATACAAACAAGTCGACTAACGCCTATGTCAACGTCAGATAACAGCCTGCAGAATATCACTGAATAACATAAACAGTGATTGCTTTGGGTAAAATAGACAGTTGACACTAGCCTGATAGAGCGCTGACATACTGATGACACCCTTAATAATTTGATATTTATAATTCAGAGACTTGCTTTTTTAGGAAACTACACCGTGAAATCTATCTATTCTTTTTTTCTTCCGCTTTTCATGTTTACCCTATTAGCCATCTCTGAACCTGCACTTGCTAAACCTGGTCACGGCGCAAACAAAGATCGCCCTCATCACGGCCAATCAGCCAAACACTCTCCTTCTTCTAAGCACAAACATAAGCCTTCGCCAAAGCGTAAACACAAACCATCACCTAAATATAAACCAAGGCATAGCCGTTACCATCACAAGCGTTTGCCTTCTCATGCGAGATATATTCAAATTGGTAAACTACGTTATGTGATAGTTGACGGCCATTACTATCAACGTCGTGGCGATAATTACATCAACATCATCATTAAATAGACACTTTTGTTCATTTGACGAGCAAACAATTCAAATCATTGCAATAATTGAACTTTTCCCCTTGCAGATAAGAACGATAGTGATTATTATCGCTTTCGTTCTCTGAGGAGACACACTGTACGACCGTAGCTCAGTTGGTTAGAGCACCACCTTGACATGGTGGGGGTCGGTGGTTCGAATCCACTCGGTCGTACCAAAATTCAGCTTATTTTGAATTAGATTTTCTAATATCGAAGCTATTTCGAAATTAAGGCAAAAGACAGTTTATACAACCGTAGCTCAGCTGGTTAGAGCACCACCTTGACATGGTGGGGGTCGGTGGTTCGAATCCACTCGGTTGTACCAAAACACAGATAACTGCATCATTCCCAAGCAGTTATTTGGGCGATTAGCTCAGTTGGGAGAGCACCTCCCTTACAAGGAGGGGGTCACTGGTTCGAGCCCGGTATCGCCCACCACTTTTAAGAAAGCCTGCTTTTAAAGCAGGCTTTTTTGCGTTTGGGGTTAGAAAAGATAATGCTTGTATAACGATTGAATAGCGTCTGATCGTGGCCGAAGTCGTCTGGGGGACCATTGGGGGACTATAAGGCTTTTCTAATTTAATATTCTACGGTGAACAATGACCCCTATCCCGCATTCGACACCATATTCGTAACCTGAATCAAACTACTCATTCAAAGCGCTGCTAACCGAGTATTGGTAGCAGTCACTAGCTCTCGAAAAAATCTAATGCACTTATCAAGCTCTTCACGCTTTACGATGTGCGCTTCAGTTTTATCCGTGTGAGCACGGTGAACAGCCTCTCCTCGTTTTTTTAACCATTTGTTGAGTTGTGCTCTAGCTTCATCAGCGGTTTGAACATTATTCCAAACCCAAGCTTCGGTGACATCAATTCCGAAAAATTCTTCAAATATAGCTTTCGTTTTCCTAGAGCCAGGATTGTGAAAATACTTAAGCTGCTCCTCTAAACGATTCTCTATTATTTGTCCTAGTTGAGACCCCTTAACGACTCCATACTTCGCATCAACAAGCTCTTTTGCTATGTCTTCTACATAGGTTTCCCAAGCAGTAAGGGTCATAATCAAAGTAGCTCTCTTGAGGACCTCTGGAGGTTGGGAGTTGGAGTGACATCCGTTTAACTGATCGTAACAATCTAATAATTGCTCTGCGTCTGAGATCGCATACTCAAAATTGGCTTTCGCTTCTGACATCCTTTGTCCTAGTAATCATGACTATATGCATGAAGTGGAATTTACCATATTTAGGCTTAAATCATGATAACTAGGTTCAATAAAGTTGAGTTAGTTCAATAAGCTAATAGCTCTCGGTTGCTACTAGTGCGTAGATCTGAAGACAAATGCCAACAATTGACTAACCCTTTAAATCAACCCACTCTGAGAAATAGTGAATAGGGCTACAAATTTTCCTCATTGATGTGTAGTGAGAGTTACCGATTTGAATACCATGGACTTGTAAGCCCTGCTTTTCTCTTCTATTGCTAATTTTCCTACTCAAACCAGAAGACACTGGAAATTCACCATCGCTCACCAACAAGATATCCGCTTTGTACCACTCTTCTGAGTCACACTTTTTCAGCGCTTTGTTGAGGGGGCCCTCAGCATCAGTACCACCTCCAAAAGACATTGTCAGGAAGTTAAGTAACTCATTAAACCCAGAAGCACCTAGCGTCAGATCAAGTTCACTAACTTCCCCTTTATTTCCAAAAAGATAAACGTAGCATCGCCGTTTTTCTTTGTTAGCCACTTTCAAACATTCCAGAACCGTCGCTTTAGCAATGTTTTCTGGTAAACCTATCATAGAGCCTGAGGTATCTAAACAGATCACCATTGGCCCTCGACACTTGTTGGTCTTATCGCCCTGCTTTTCGCCCATACTCACTTGTTCTATTAACTCTTCAGTTTCCAGGATCTCAGTCCCTTCAACTGAGTAAGAAAGTAAAGCATGTTCTGCTCGCTTGGCGTGCCACAGTTTTTTAAGTACAGGATTGGTTAACAGTAAGGCTTCTTGGGGCAACATTCTAGAGATCGAATCCGAACGAGTAATGCCTTTAGTTTCCATAGGAACAAGAGGTGTCGTTACATACTTATCATGTCTGGAAGCGACACTCATTTTGATTATAATTTCCTCAAGGATTGGGCCCTCAGCTTGCTCGTCACGCCCTAAATCTCGAATCAAGCTTTGTAATTTGGGAAGCTTTTTAACAAGCTTGTTTAACCGAACAATATCGAACCATCCATGGCTTTGAAAAACACCTTTTGATAAATCAAAACCTAAACCTGTGATCAACCCAAGTTCAGTAAATACCTCTTCTAATTGAGCCCATACTGCTTGCCTCTCTTGCCATACACCAGGCAAGATACCAACACTATCCTGCTCAGAGAGCAGCTTCTGCCAGATCTCTTCTGAGGCAGTTTCGGCAATTCTTGTTTGCTGAGCATTAGTGAGAGAAATAGGTTTAGTTTGTTTGCGCTTGTTCTTTCTCTTCTCTAAAGCTTGCTTGATTTGGTTTAACGCTTCATCTTCCAACTTCTTAATCAAGTCAGTCACCATAGGTGATGCTTGAGATTGAAGTTTATCAATTATAGAAAGAATGTCAGTTAGCAGAGCATCTGTGACCTCTCCACTTTGAGCGCAGTACCGACTTAATCCGGTTTCTTCTACCACTTTGCAAATTGCATTCGTCAGTGGTTGAGGCGCTAAGGGACTTAAACTCGTCGGACTCCCTCCCATAAGAAGCTCATTTCTAGAATTAACTAAAGACTCGCACCGCTCTACTAACTCACCATTGGTATTTGTAATAACGGCCGGAAGAAACGTCTCCGGCACATTATCGAGATATGTTAATTGGCTATCCAAGTTGAATAACGGAGATTGAACCTGATATGACTCGCTAATCACAGAGTTCTCCTTCAATTGCATCACTATTATCTGAATTTAGGGCTAAAGTTGGTGATTTTTCTAGGGGTAAATTTTTAAATCCTGACTCCAGCGAAGCAACCCTTTTAAGTATTTTGTCACCCTCTTTGAGAGAGATTTGAAGTGCAGTGGATACTTCAGACAATAAGTTTTTCTCTAACCAAAGATGATTATCAAAGTACCCTGAAACCTCTGATAGTTCTTTGTTCACATTGTTATAATGGTCTTCAACGCTGCTTCTTAGTTTTTTGATTTCTCTAACTCGACCATCAATATGAGCTTTCGAAAATGAACTATTTAGAGGAATTGATGTGTTTTTAACTTCATCAAAAATTGGCTTGTTATCTCCCCTGTAACCACGCTTATCAGTAGTCTCTTCTTTATAGTTATTATCCCAGTACAACAAATCACCGCGGTTATTTTTCTTGTGGTACTTACTAACCTCTTCGACGACTTCATTACCTTCTCGGTCATGATACAAAGGACGCCCTTTAGAGTCTAGTTTATGAGTAAGTTGATCTTCCTTCAGTTTTGTTTCCCATGCTTTAATAACTTGCAATAGGCGTGATGGTGGCGTTTTGCCATCAACAGTCACCAAGCGCTTGTAAAGATCTTGAAGGCCCTCAAATTGCTCCGGCTGCTCCCATAAACAATGCGGCAAAATCCAAGTATCGTAAATACGGGTTTCATTAAAGCCTGAAGTGAAGGCTGACACTTTCATTAATTTCACCAGCTTACGCCAACGGCGGTCAGATACGTAAATCTCTTGTGACGACAAGTAATTACGAAATTCTTTACATGCTTCTCTCGTTGCCACTGTCAACTCAACTTTCTCAGCTAGGCGCTGTACCTCATTTAGATCTTCAACCTTCAAACGTACATTGAGTTCTGGGTCGAATCCCTCTAATGCCCCACAAAGTAATGCATCAAACGACTCTGTGGATACAGGCGACACATAAGAACGCAAAATAAATCTATCGTATAAAGCGCTGAGCTCTTCCCCTTCCGGTAACTCATTACTCGCCGCCACAACAGAGATTAAAGGAACATTGACCCTTGTATTGCCATTATCGAACTGGCGTTCATTCAATAGGGTTAGTAGGCTATTCAAAATTGCACTATTTGCTTTGAAGATTTCATCCACAAAAGCCACGGATGCTTCAGGGAGATAACCACTGGTGAGTCGATTATAACGATCTTCTTCTAGAGCTTTGATTGATAGCGGCCCAAACAGCTCTTCTGGTACAGAAAAGCGCGTCACCAATCGTTCAAAGTAATTAGCTTCAACAAAGATATTTTTCAATCGCTTTGCCAGTTCACTCTTAGCGGTTCCTGGAGGGCCAATGAGTAAGACATGCTCACCAGAAAGTGCAGCTAACATCATTAATTTAACTTGGTGCTCTCTTTCTAATAATCCATCACTCATCTGAGCCATTAGAGTTTGTAGCTTGCCTTTTCTGTTCATCGTTGTTGCGCATACTGTCGTTGTCACAATAAAATCCTTCTATTTATATCGTTAGCGTAAATTGGGCAACGGATATACCGGGCACCACACGCGTAAATCAGCCAATGTTGTTTTCTTTACGAAAAGTTCTGTTGTTCCAAGTAATTTGAGCATTTCTTCTGTAATTTGATCTTCGCTTACTCCCGGTTGCACCACTTTTTGATCTTCACGACTGCTGGTGAGCTCAAACGAGCGACGTCCGAATCTCTCGACTCTATTTCCAGGTACTCGGATATCTGGAAACGAAAATGATGGGATTGTTAAAGTAGTAAGATTAACGTCCGTCATATTCGCTGGCATCTCGATTCGTAAATATTAATGCAACAATGCAATCAACAAGCATGCCAAACACTAAAAGCATGATTTAATTGAACCTTTACGAGTTACCACAGTTTTATATAGTAATCATTCTTTTTAAAAGTAAATATTCTTACATCAAATTAGTGGTATAAAAAAACCGCCATACAGTGAATGGCGGTTTAGTATTTATGGTGCTAATGCTTCTTGCGTACCAATAATGGCAATTGGATCTCCTTGACGAATAGCTGTGTTTGAAAACTTACGATACTCAGCGTGTCTAGCAGTCTCTGCAAGACGATTAATATTGACTTCGATTGCACCTAGATAATTAGCTTCATCTAAGCCATGCCCAAATGAATACCCAACTTGTTTAGTTAACACAAATCGATCATGCATGAGATTCGACGGCCAAATAGATAGTTCTAACTCGAATCCAGCTGGTAATAGTGGTTGAATATGGTCCTCAAGGCCTCTCTGCAAAACAGCTTTTGTTTTACCTCCTTGGAGAGCTGTATACACTAGCGCTCTTCGGCACGGACGGCGGCCACCAGAAAGTCGTTCAATGAACTTAATAAAAGGCCTTCTATATCTATCATCAGAAGGGTGAAAGTAAGGATCAATAAACATAGCAATATCAGCTAGCGAAAGTGACATGGAAATAGCACCAGCTAACGCTTCTGCATTTCTAGGTACGCTATTGGTTTGATTTATTATCCAATCTTCTGGCTGATTAAACATCATACTTGCGTAGTCATATTCACTATTTGCTTCATTAAAGATAGATGTAATTATCGCTTGAATAGCGAAGCTCTCCTTCGCATGTCTAGCTTGATCTAACCATTCATCAATATGCTCAGGCACTGTAATGCCTGAGATCAAAGATGTATCACAAAGTTTTCTGAGCTCATCAAAGCACTTCCTGCGTTCTACAGGTTGTAAACCCATAGTACGTATACTTGCTTGTTGTGCCCTTACCCAGTTTTTTGGGATTGCAGAAACAACTCTGCCCTGCTCAGCCCGAAAGTCCGTGAAGAAACGCTGTAAAGCATCTAAGTTTCTCGTGTAGGCGGCGGGGTCAACGGCATATTCTCTGATCATCCTTACACCTCTCCGTAGCGCTCTTCAAAGAAACCTTCCGGCCAATCAAGTTCGAAATCCCCACTGTCTGTAATACGCTGGCGTTGATAATGAATTTCATCGTCGTGCTTAAACACATTGATGACACTAGTCACATCAGGCGTTATTGAAAGTGTCCCTTCATCTACCGTTCTTCTGAGAAGGCGTAACATCAAGTGTTCGCTATGAGTTTCGATGAGAAACATTCTATCTGGATTCTTCTTGATCGCTTCTATCATCATATCCCCCAAAGCTAACTGCCATTTAGGATGAATATGTAATTCAGGTTGCTCACACGACACAATAAGGTCTTGCTCAAGCGATGTAGCGACTACAAATGGAAACACTTGTGATACGCCGACACCGACGCTTGATGGCAATAAAGGGATACCTGTGTATGAATCTTTGAGGATAACTGTTTTTTCGGTCAAGCTAACTTCGCCATGTGACAGTGATTCAAAGTTATAGTTAGTACCAAAGAATTCACTACTTTCAAACTTTTCGTTGGTTTTGGCTTTAACCCTTTCATCCGAATAAGCGAACATCTCCCACCCGGCAGTACCATCATACCAACGTTCAGAGGTACTCGTAGGATTCAGTAAAAACGAACGAGATGGAAGCACTCTCAGGGGGCCTATATGAAGTAGATTCTCTAGCTTTTTAATCAGTATTTTTATTGGTGACAGTGCGATTTGAGACATAACTCCTTCCACCAATAACCTAGCGCAAGAAGGATGCTCACTATTGATTAATTCCCACGAAAAAGGATACCTTGATAAATCTATCCTTTTGGACAGCTTGGGTAGAGCATCAACTGATTTAATCTGAATTTCTCCCCACAAGTTGTTTAAACCTTCTGATTGCTCGATCTCCACACTATCAATTCCGCTATTAACGAGGGGGCTAAAAATAGGGATCGAAATATAATGTTTACCTTCAGTCGCAAGTGATTTAAACACTATACCGTCGGACACTCGGCTTTCGTAGCGACTTATGAATACACTGTTCTTTTGTCGGTCCCAACGTATGTCTATCTCAAAACTCAACACTTCAGCCTCAAAATCAGGCGAGGTGTTGAGCGCTTCTTCCACTAGTTCTCTTTCAGGCTCTGATAAGTAATCATCCCAGATGTCTATAGCACCGTCACTAAAATCTAAAGTAGCACCTAGCGTGATAACACCATTTAAATCCTTACCATGTACCAGATTGTGAAACCCACCAAAATAAAGAGCTTCGCCTGCTATTGAACTGTGTTGTGCATCAAAGTTCCGCTTCGCAATTACCTCGTACAAATATAGCAATGCATGCAAAACAGTACTTTTACCCGTACTATTAGCACCAAAGAAAAGTGTGATAGGTGCCAAAGGGATGACAGCCTTTTTCTTTATTCCCTTAAAACCACCAATAGTCAGCGACGTTATTTTCATATTTAACCTTTATGCTTACAACACATTAACTGCAATCCAAGTAGACCAGCTAGCACTATTAGACACCTTCGCCAATTTATAAACCTCAATTAGCCTCTTTATCTGGTCATGCGTGTCTCTCATGAAATCAAACCGATGCATCCCACCTGTGAGGTCTAATCGCCAGTAGCCAAATCCTTGGTCTAAAGTAATTTCGACGATATCACCCGTAGAGAAATGTAATTGTATTGCTCTTCGGTGCGGCACTTCTCGTTTGTTATCAATTATGTTGGTATTTACGTTTTTGCCGGCCATATGAGTCAACCAGGCACTAAATATTGCATCGTAATCGTAGCGATCGTTCCAATCATGATTAACAGCAAATGGATTTCTCTTTTGTTCATCAAAGCAGCTGTTGACTTCTATTTGGCAATCCGATGTATCTCCTAGCACTTTGAGTACTTCAGCTAACAACAATAAAGAAACAGGGCTTTGGAGGTATCTATCCGAATACGAAATACTCTTCAACTCTCCTTCTTTAAGGAGCCTTGTTAATCGCTCATCTTTACTTTTTAATAAATTCACGAAACCTCGACCGAAGTTTGATAGAGGCCCGTTTAATTCAGTCGCTATATCAACATGAACGGCGCCTAACAAGTGAGTAGGCTCCACAAAGTCTAATTCAAAAGGAGTTGTTGCTATTTCTGGTTCAGAATAAGAAACAATGGAAATATCTTCCGCTGTAAGCCAATGATCTCCAGGAGTTGTTGCTTTAACGTCAAGGTTGGCTAAAGTTGACCAACCATTATTTGTTAAACCTTGGAAAACAATCGCCCCACACTCTTTTCCATACCTAAGTTGAACCCCGATTTTTTGTATTTCCCTTAAGAAACTCAGAATTTCTTCTGTAAATGCAACTTTAGGGACGACTATTGAAACAGCTATATTCTTCGCCAATAGTTCGTGTAATTTCGATTTCATCAAAACAAGGGATGTATCCCAGCCTTCAACTTCAGAAGAAAGAACAAACAAACATTCCGATACCTTTTCATTGAGTAAATCGGTTAGTTGCGCTTCAATAGTTTGAGGGCAGTATTTTCCATCCTTGATAAGGTTTTGGTGCTTAGTCGCGAGTGACACGTAGTGCTTAAAATCATCCCCTAACCATTCTATTGCTAACATGCGATCGAGTTTATCGGTATCGTGTTTCGAGTCTGACTCTAAAAGGCACTCAGGACAAAACGCGTCACATTGCTTTCTACAATCAAGTTTTCCAACTAATCCATTCAATATCTCAGAAATATGAAATGGTGCTGATGTTGCAAATCCGGCTCCACCACCAACACTGTCAAATAACTGAAGTACCAACGCGTGTTGATTGTCACCAATGACAGTTGGTCGCACGCTATACTGAATCTCATTAGTAGACACACCAAGCTGTTCAACTAGACACTTTCGTAATGCTACAGCCAAAGTGATAGCAACTATTCTACCCTGATCAGTATCAGGTATGTATTCACCCGTTTTGGGATTCTTAATCACCAGTTCAAACACATCAGTTTGAGAGTTAATCCCCAAATGAATTGAAGACATAATCTTGGCAGACCCATCACAATCAGCGTGTCGACCTATTTCATCTTTATCGAACTTACTAGGGCGCGGTGGTTTATGTGTTTTTTCTAAGTTAAGCGCATTTGGCAACTCACCTTTGACTGTCATTGACTCTGCGCGGCCACAAGCCATACATAACGCATATCCTTTACCCGACAATCCAGAGCTATGATGAAAGACCTTACCGTTGTTATCAGACACCATATAGCCAAGTGCCGGCATTGGTAAAGGTGTCGCTTTACCTGAAGCAATAACCCAAGAAGGTTGCACTGGAACATAATTATTATTCGTAATATTATTTGTTGGCTCTCGATAATAATCAGTGACAAAACCTGTAGGTTGAATCACTTTTTTACGACAGTCAGTATTATCAGGAATACTTTCTCCACAAGCGATATTAGTACACACGAGGCTATTTGAATCAGATTGTATTTCTAGATCCGTTTCGTAGCCCGTCTGACCACAACCTGGACAACGCCAAGCTAAGTCAAACTTCTGAGAGTCTTTCGCGCCATCAACGTGAATTTTCTGCCAATTCAGAGAGATACCAGCCGCTCGATGTACTCTGCCATCAAGCACTATTTCTGAGCCTGGAGCATATTCTCGAATGGCAACAGCAAGGTTTCGACTAGGCAATCCTCGATTGATAGAAACATTATCCTCTCGATCAAGTTTACTTAAGTTCCTAAATTGAAGCTGCCTTCTAAAATCGACGATATTATCAGTATCCAAGTTTACGACATCAGTAGGGAAGCCATATCCAGGGAGGAACGCCCTTGTTGCTAGATCTCGCAGCAAGTACTCTCGACATAAACGAGACTTCTCGCAATTTAGCTTATAAGCATAAGGACCTTCGGGATCAATACCGACCAATTCATTTACTATGTATTGATACTCTTTTACCCAACGCTTGGTTAACTCTTCTATTTTCTTAGCTGAATGCTTACAAATTTGTGTCAAAGGAGCATTTCTCAACGCTGTACCTTTAACTAAAGTAGATAAGGCTGATTGAAACTTCTTATCACACGTTTTTAACCAATTGATATAACGTTCTGCTATAGATTTTTCGCCATTAACCTTATTGTTAAACCACTCAAGATCTAAGCTGAATTTCTCTTTACTCGTTATTCCAATTTCTTCAATTAAAAAGCGCCCCAATAAAAAAGAGTTCACATGTCGTTGAACCAATTTTTCAGACGAAAATTCAACATGAGGAGCAGGTATAACAGTGGTAAATGGCCATTGGGGGTTATTAAAAACTAACGTATCATGAGGATTACTTTTACATAGCGTGTAACTTATCGCTCTAGATTCTTTAGATCGACCTGCACGACCAGCTCGCTGAAGATAGTTCGCAGGGTGTGGCGGTACATTGTTCATCACTACCGCAGTAACCCCCCCAATATCAACACCCATTTCCATTGTTGTTGAACAATTGAGGACATTTTTCCTACCAACTTTAAATTCATCCTCATATATCTTAAGCCGCTCAGAGGATTGTTGTGCAGAGTGCTCTGCTGAAGCATAGTAAAAGCCACCCTCTACCGTTCGGTCATTAATATCCGTCCACAAATTCTTCTCTCTAAGTGTTCTTACTTCTGGTGAACTCGCAATATCCTTACGCGTTAGAATTAATGAAAGCAAGAAGTCGTCACTACCTTCAAAAGCCCATACCGCGGGAAGTTTCACTTTTTCACAAAGATTTCCATCTAACTGGCCTTTAAATGCAGGGCAAGATCATGAACGTTTTTCAGACGATTTGAACGCAAATTTGATCTACTAAGCTGAGTGTGATCTTATGCTT
>JBHOGO010000069.1:0-25455 GCA_043421945.1 bacterium sp. HQB-150
AACTCAGAAGTGAAACGTAATAGCGCCGATGGTAGTGTGGGGTCTCCCCATGTGAGAGTAGGACATCGCCAGGCTTCAAATTTAGATATACGTATTGAACGACGTGTATCGGATAAACAAGCGATTGTTTATCACCGTGTGGAGCGGTAGTTCAGTTGGTTAGAATACCGGCCTGTCACGCCGGGGGTCGCGGGTTCGAGTCCCGTCCGCTCCGCCACTTATACTAAGCCCAAGCAGAAATGCTTGGGCTTTTTTACGTCTGGATATTCTCTATTCTTTTGATGGATAAGGCCAGACGCTGTGTGTTCCTTGCATCTTTGTTACCTCTTTAAAGTCTTAGGACTGGCAGGAGTCCTCACCTCACCCTATGAGCTCGAATAAAGCATTAATTATTGGCTCTTTATAGCGGTTTTTCTTGCAACATAGACCCAGCTCAAAAGGTTTCACACTTCCCATATGCCTTCGATCAACCTTGTCCTTCACTGGACTGTTATCAATGACCACATCGGGGGCTATACCAACGCCAAATCCTAATGCAACCATACTGACAATCGCTTCATGACCAGCAACCTGTGCATAGATATTGGGCTTTAACTTGTGATGTCGAAACCACTGTTCAACTCTTTCTCTTGCTGTGCCTGAGTCAGGAACAATGAAAGGTACAGCTCCCCACTCTGTTGGATCATTAGTGAGGGCCTTACTAAAGCTCGTAGAGAGTGTTGGGGTGATGACCGACAGGGGAACTTCACCAATACGTGTGAATGCGAGTTTATTTGGCAAAATATCAGGTTTAGCTGTAATTGCTACATCCGCTTCTCCATTAACCACTTTGTTAATTGCTTGGGCAGGATCTCCGGTCGAAAGCTTAATTTCAATCTGTGGATAGTTAAGTCTGAATTGGCTAAGCACTGTTGGTAAGTAGCTATAGCTTGCTGTGACTGAGCAGAATAGACTGACCTCACCCATCAATAAGGTATCTTCATTATCAGATAATGAGCGCAATTGCTGCCAGTTTGCGATCATACTAATGGCGATAGGGTACATCTCCTTGGCTGCTATCGTCAGCTCAACACTTCTGTTATCTCTAATAAATAGAGTTTGGCCAACATCATTTTCAAGACGTTGGATAATACGACTTAGGGTTGAAGGGCTTACATGATTCATTTGCGCTGTTTGACTAAAGCTTTTTGAATCACAAAGGTGCACAAATAGTTGAAGGTTTTTTAAGTTCATTATCGTAGCTCGGTCAATGTTGCATTTTGTGCAAGGTGTTGTTGTTAATATATCACTTTAAGCAACGCTCTGCCTGATTTAGACTGCATTCATCGGGTAGAGAAAGCCCCCATGGATAGAAAATCACGGAGAATGTCGAGATGGCTAATTACTTTAATACGTTGAATTTACGCGAACAACTTGCACAATTGGGTGTATGTCGTTTTATGGATAAAGCTGAGTTTTCTAATGAAGCTGACTTTCTAAAAGGCAAAAAAGTTGTGATCGTTGGTTGTGGTGCTCAAGGCCTCAACCAAGGTTTAAACATGCGTGATTCTGGTCTCGATGTTTCTTACGCGCTTCGCCAGGCAGCGATTGACGAAAAGCGCCAGTCTTATAAAAATGCTTCTGAAAACGGTTTTGTTGTGGGTAGCTATGAAACTCTTATCCCTCAAGCAGACTTAGTTGTTAACTTGACGCCTGATAAGCAGCATTCGAATGTTGTTGAAACGGTGATGCCTTTGATGAAAGAAGGCGCAGCGCTAGGCTACTCTCACGGCTTTAATATCGTTGAAGTCGGTCAACAGATTCGTGCCGATATTACTGTTGTCATGGTTGCACCTAAGTGCCCAGGTACAGAAGTTCGTGAAGAATATAAGCGTGGCTTTGGTGTACCGACACTAATCGCTGTTCACCCAGAGAATGACCCACAAGGTGAAGGCTTTGAGATTGCTAAAGCATGGGCAGCAGCGACAGGCGGCCACCGCGCAGGTGTTCTTGAGTCATCATTTGTTGCTGAAGTTAAGTCTGACCTGATGGGCGAGCAAACGATCTTGTGTGGCATGCTACAAGCTGGTTCTATTGTTTGTTATGAAAAAATGATCGCGGATGGTATTGATGCTGGTTACGCCGGAAAGCTTCTTCAGTATGGTTGGGAAACAATCACTGAAGCACTGAAGTTTGGTGGCATCACTCATATGATGGATCGCCTATCTAACCCAGGTAAGCTAAAAGCCTTCGAGTTGGCTGAAGAGCTTAAAGAATTAATGCGTCCTCTATATAACAAGCATATGGATGACATTATCCAAGGTGAATTCTCAGCGACAATGATGGCTGACTGGGCGAATGATGATGTAAACCTTTTCAGATGGCGTGAAGAGACTGGTCAAACTGCATTTGAAAACTACCCTGAAAGCGATGTTGAAATCAGCGAGCAAGAGTACTTTGATAACGGTATCTTGATGGTTGCTATGGTTAAAGCTGGTGTAGAGCTAGCCTTTGAAGCGATGACTGATTCAGGCATCATTGAAGAGTCTGCTTACTATGAATCCCTGCATGAGCTACCGCTAATCGCGAACACTATCGCTCGTAAGCGTTTGTATGAGATGAATGTTGTTATCTCTGATACTGCGGAATATGGTAATTACCTGTTTGCTAACGTGGCAACGCCGCTGTTACGCGAGAAGTTTATGGGTGATGTATCAACGAATGTTATTGGTAAAGGGCTTGGCGAAACGAGTAACCAAGTTGATAACAGCGTATTAATCAAGGTTAATGAAGCTATTCGTAACCACCCTGTTGAGTGGGTTGGTACTGAACTACGTGGCTACATGACTGATATGAAAGATATCGCTGTAGGTGGCTAAGTAGTATAGCCAACGTTAAATAGAATAAATTATATATAGAAAAGCCCGGTATGTTCCTAGAGCCGGGCTTTTTTGTATTCAATGTGGTACTACTCGTTATTCACTATCAGAAGGCTGAAGTTTTGCTTCGATCTCTGCGAGCTTGGATTCTAGCTCGGTTAGTTTTTGTCTCGTACGCATCAGCACTTGAGTTTGAACATCAAACTCTTCACGGGTAACAACATCAAGTTTACCTAGTTGGGCTTGGATCACTTGTTTTACTTTTCCTTCTACATCGCTACCTAGCTCTTTTACTGGTTGCGGCATTGCATCTTGAATTTGCTTGGCAAATTGCTCAAGTTTTCTTGGGTCGATCATTTCATCACTCCATAATTATTCTCGTCACATTGTATGCAAACCCTACAAGGTTGTCGTGACTCACGGGTAAATAATTGAAAAAAGCGGCCAAGGCCGCTTTATTACAAAACATTTTGCTAATTGAAGCGTTACTCTTGCTTGCTCAGCTCACCCTCTTCAAAAGTCGGTAGCGGTTTGTGTTCTGATGCAAGGAAGGTATAGATGACAGGCAATACGAATAGCGTGAATAGTGTACCAATCGATAGCCCTGCTACGATCACAATGCCAATACTGAAACGCTGTGCGGCGCCCGCACCAGTGGCAGACATCAGTGGAATTAGACCGGCAATCATTGAGGCTGTTGTCATCAAGATGGGGCGTAAGCGAACTTTGGCTGCTTCTTTAACAGCGTGAAGCCTATCCATGTTGTGGTGCAGCTGGTTTTCTTTGGCTACTTCACAAATCAATATGCCATGCTTGGTAATTAACCCAATAAGCGTAATCAGTCCTACTTGTGAATAGATGTTCATTGTTGCAGCTCCCCATGCTAGGGCGATAAGAGCACCACTAACCGCGAGAGGGACTGAGACAAGAATAACTAACGGGTCACGCAAGGACTCGAATTGAATCGCTAGCACTAAGAATATGACTGCCAATGCGAGTAAAAACGTTGAGTATAACGCGTTGCCTTCCGACACAAACTGTCTTGCTTCTCCCATGAAGTCATATTGATAGCCACTCGGCAGTTGAGGTGCAACCTCAGTGATAAACCAGTTGATGGCATCACCCATTGCAATACCGGGTGTCGGAACGGCACCGATTGTTGCTGAATTGAGCTGATTAAAGTGGGGAAGAGTACGTGGCTCAGCAACCACTTCAATGCTCAGTAAGCTGCCTAGAGGCACTGCATTGCCATCCACGGATCTCACATAGTAACTGTTAAGTGACTCTGGATTTAAGCGGTAGCGTCGCTCAACTTGAGGGATAACTTCATAAGATCGTCCTGCGAAATCAATACGATTAACATAGCCGTCCGCCATCATTGTGCTAAGCGTCATGCCGATATCTTGCATCGTTATCCCATACGCACCCGCTTTATCTTTATCGATGTTAATTTTCATCGTTGCCGAATCGTAATTGAGATCAAGCGTTGAGTAGACAAAATAGGGATTAGACTGCACTTGAGTCAGAATATCACTGGTTACTTGGAATAAGCTTTCGAACGGGTTGGGTGTCGTGACGACAAATTGAATCGGTAACCCCGAGCCTGCCCCTGGAAGCTCTGGCATCTGGAAAGTCGTCACATTCATTGCTGGAACACCTTTTACCATCTCAGATACACGGCCTACCACTTCAGATTGACTCGCTTCTCGCTCACTCCAAGGCACCATTGATGCAATACCGAAAGCTTGGTTTGATGCAGGTACACCCGAGAACACCTGAGCAAAGGCAACCTCAGGCTGATCACTTAGCATTTGATTTACTTCGTCCATACTGTTTTGAATGAAATCGAGGTTAGCGTTTGCAGGCGCAGTCCCCATGAGCATCATTACCCCCTTATCTTCAGGTGGGGCAAGCTCGCTAGGTACCATTTTAAAGAGGATCGGTAGGCTTGCAAAAACGATAATCGCAAACATAATGATCGCGGGGCGCCGATTGAGTACCACTGCTAAAGTACGATCATAGCTATCCGTCATCTTATCTAAAAAGCTGTGGACACTACGCTCAAAGCGGCTCGGTGTTTGGTGAGTTTGAAGTAGCTTAGAGCACATTACGGGAGAAAGAGTTAGCGCTACAATACCAGAGACAAAGACGGAGCCTGCAAGCGTTAAAGCAAACTCTTTAAAGAGCGAACCGGTAATTCCTCCCATTAAAGCGATTGGGGCATAAACCGCGGCCAAAGTGAGTGTCATAGCAACAACTGGGACGGCTATCTCTCTTGTTCCTATGATGGCTGCTCTAAATGGTGACTCACCAAGCTTGATGTGGCGGTCAACGTTTTCGAGAACAACAATCGCGTCATCAACCACCATACCGATAGCCAGTACCATCGCCAGCAATGTCATTAGGTTCCATGAGAAACCAAACATCTGCATTAGTACAGCGATACCGATCAACGATAAGGGAATAGTGACAATTGGAATAAGAACCGCTCGAAGTGAGCCCAGAAACAGTGTGATCACCACTAACACAATCACGGCGGCTTCAATGATGGTCTTAATGACTTCTTTAATCGACTCGTTAATCGCTACTGTCGAGTCGTAGAGAATCTCCATATGGATATTACTTGGCATATTACGTTTCAGCTCGGGTAATACCTTCAAAATTTCAGCCGCTATATCGATAGGGTTAGCACTTGGTGCGGCATTAATGGCAGCCACTACTGCTTCTTGCCCATTAGCGGAAGCTCGGTAAGCATCGTGGCTTTTCTCTAATGAAACCTCAGCGATGTCCCCTAAACGGATAACTTGCCCCTCACGCTGTGCCACAATGAGTCGAGCAAGCTCATCGACACTTTCAACTTGAGTGTTGATTGAGCCGTTATAAAGCACGAACTCACCAATCGATTGTCCGGTAGCTGACTGGTAGTTATTGGCATTTAGGACGTTCATCGTATCCGTTGCTGTGAGGTTGTAGGCGGCCATTTTGGCAGGGTCGAGCCAAATTCGTAGCGCATATGGCATGCCACCATACAGATCGATCTTCGACACCCCACTAACGGTAAACAATTGAGGTTTGGTGACGCGTTCTAGGTAGTCTGTGATTTGACTGGCATCAAGCTCATCACTGGTGAAACCAATATACATGACAGCCGTTGTAGAGCCTGTTGACATGGTCACTGATGGATCTTCCGATTCCCTTGGAAGCACAGATCGCACTGAGTTGGTTTTTGCGAGTATGTCAGCTAATGCTGCATTAGGGTCGGTATTGAGCTTCATGTTGACTGTGATTGTCGATGAACCCATTACACTGGATGAGGTCATGAAATCAATATTGTCAGCTTGGGCTATCGCCTGTTCAAGCGGTTGGGTAATGAAACCCTGTATCAAGTCCGCGCTCGCACCGTAATAACTGGTGGTTACCGTCACGACGGTATTCGTCATTTCAGGGTATTCACGTACTTGTAGTTTAAATACCGCCTGCATACCGAGCAATACAATCAGAAAGCTGATTGACATGGCCAATACTGGGCGACGAATGAAAATATCCGTAAATCGCATAATCGCTCCGTATTACAGTGTCGGTGTTTGGGCTGGTGGTGTTAGCGCGTCGTTTTCAACGATACTTACCTTGGATCCATTACTGAGACGAACCTGACCTGATGTCACGACTTTATCACCCGCAGTGACGCCCGAAATAATATGTGCGATATCGCCCTTTCGCTCACCAACAGTAACGACAGTTTGAGTCACCCGAAGGTCGCCTGCTTCATCTTCTTTGACGGTATAGACGTTGTTGCCATACAGATTAAAGCTGATGGCGGTTTGTGGCAGAACAACTTGCTCAGGGAGAGAAGGGAGGATGATCTGAGCGCGAGCGAACATTCCAGAGCGCAACTGACCTTGGTTATTTGGTATATCAGCTTGAACTTGCACCAAACCGCTTTGAAAATTTACTGCTGGCTCAATGGCGCTAATGGTGCCTTCAAACGTTTGGTCTGAATATGCGTCGACAAAGATAGCCATTTTTTGCCCTAAAGATATCTTTGCTAACTCTGTTTGAGGGACCGTAAAGCGCAGGCGCATAATACTGGTATCTTCTAAGCGAACAATGTCTGTTCCCGGTTGAAGGTACTGCCCTAAAAATACATTTCTAAGACCGACAACCCCATCAAATGGAGCACGAATTTGGCGCTGGCGAATAGTTTCTGTGAGTGATTCCACATCCGCTCGCAAAGAAAAGAACGATGCTTGGGCTTCATCCAATGCCTCTTTAGAGATAGCTCCTTTCTTAAATAATCCTTGGTAACGTTTATGTTTTGCTTCTGCTGCTGGTAAGCGAACTTTCACACTCTCTAGGTTAGCCAGCTGTACATCAGCATTGAGGGATATCAACAATTGCTGTTGTTCAACCACCGTACCTGATTCAAAGCTAATGTTGTCGATCGTGCCAGCCACTTCTGTGGTGAGTGTGACACCTTGGTTCGGTTCGATAAAACCAATCGCTTCGATAACTGGAACCCAGTCAGAGCTTGTTGCATCAATCGCGGTAACCGGAAATGTCGGCTCGGGCATGTTTGCCATGTACTGTGCGATCATTTTCTGCTTGAACATGTTAAAGCCAATGACACTGCCAAAGAGGGCAATGGCTAACACCAGCATGCCAAAAATCCATTTTTTCATTTATCTAAGTGCTCCAATTGATGAAGAGAAATCGCATCCCAGCTGGCGGCAATAACGGTGTTAAGCTCGTCAGAATTTAGCGTTAATTGTTGTAAATTATGTTTACGCCCGAGGCTCATTGCAGGCTCAAAAGCGAGCGCAAACAGCACGGTGTTAGGGAGGTCCTTGAAAGTACGTTGAGACTTCCCTGTATCGAAAAAGGCAGAAACCTGAGTGAAGAGTGCTGTTTGCTCTTCGCATTTAAAAGGCCTAGGTAGGTTGGCAAATTGACAGTGATTGATCATCGGCTCTGTACGATTAGCCGTCATTGTCCATAGGTTCATCCACATTTGTTGATGTACCGTCTGCAGCGTTTGCGAAAAATCGAGGTCTTGTTGCATGCAGTCAGCAACGACTTTCAGCGCATGGGCATAGAGGTTTGAAAGTAAACCGTCTTTATCAGTAAAGTGGGTATAGAGTGTTCCCGTTGCAACGCCTGCTTCTTTAGCAATCATCGACATTGAGAGACCAGAAAACCCATGCTTTGCTAATAAATGTTCAGTTGCATTAAGAATCCGTTCTTTTTTATCATGCATGATGTTATCAGTTTATTGAATGAACGTTCATTCGGATTGTATCTTAATATAAACAACTAGCAAATATTAGAGATACAAATTCTTACCTCGTCCTTTGAGAAGTGAACAGCATAGACTTTATTGCTCAGCGCACTACAATGCTGAGCAGAATGAAAATAAGGTGTAACTACGATGAAACTGAACCCGAGTCAAAACGATGCCGTTAAATTTGTATCAGGTCCTTGCTTAGTGCTTGCAGGTGCGGGGTCGGGGAAAACACGGGTTATCACTAATAAAATTGCTTATCTTGTTCAGCAGTGTGGGTATAAGCCTCGAAACATTGCCGCAGTGACATTCACCAACAAAGCCGCCCGAGAAATGAAAGAGCGTGTGGCTCAAACGCTGGGGAAGAAAGAATCGAAAGGCTTAATGGTATCGACGTTCCATACCTTGGGTTTAGAGATTATTAAGCGTGAATATAAGCTGCTGGGTTTAAAAAGCAGCTTTTCATTGTTTGATGATCAAGACCAAATGGCGCTGCTGAAAGAACTTACCGAAAAGCAGTTGGATAATGACAAAGATTTACTCAACCAGTTAGTGCATACGATCTCTAATTGGAAGAATGCCATGTTATTACCAGAGCAAGCGAAGGCGCATGCTAAAGGTGAACAAGAGCAGTTATTTGCTTTTTGTTATGACATGTACCAAAAGCAAATGAAGGCATACAACGCGCTGGATTTTGATGACCTTATCTTGATGCCTGTGTTGCTTATGCAGCTTCATAGCGAAGTAAAGGATCGCTGGCAAAACCGTATTCGCTACTTGTTGGTGGATGAGTACCAAGATACCAACACCAGCCAGTACCTCCTCGTCAAATTGCTGGTGGGTGAGCGAGCTCGTTTTACTGTTGTTGGTGACGATGACCAATCCATTTATAGCTGGCGTGGTGCACAGCCAGAAAACCTTGGTCTTTTACAAAAAGACTTCCCCGCGCTAAAAGTGATTAAGCTTGAGCAAAATTATCGCTCAACAAAACGCATTTTAAAAAGCGCCAACATTTTAATAGCCAATAACCCTCACTTGTTTGAAAAGCGTCTGTTTTCAGAGCTAGGTGAAGGTGAGCCGCTTAAGGTGTTAAAGGCAAAAGATGAGGAGCATGAAGCTGAGCGTGTGGTTGGGGAACTGATTGCGCATCGCTTCATGAATAACAATGATTACAAAGACTACGCCGTCTTGTATCGCGGTAATCACCAGTCGCGCTTAATTGAAAAAGCAATGATTCAAAACCGAATTCCTTACAAAATTTCTGGTGGTACATCGTTCTTTTCTCGTGCAGAAATTAAAGACATGATGGCGTACCTTCGACTCTTGACCAACCAAGATGATGATAATGCTTTCCTGCGCATCGTGAATACGCCACGTCGTGAGATTGGCCCTGTCACACTGGAAAAACTGGGTACCTATGCCAATATGCGTGGTAAGAGTTTGTTTGAAGCGAGCTTTGAGCTTGGTTTAGAGCACCACTTAAGCGGCAGGGGCCTGGAAGCTTTGCGCCGTTTTACCGAGTGGGTAGTTCGCTTATCTGACAACGCTGAGCGCGGCGATACGGTTGAAGCTGTTCGTGCATTAGTACGGGATATTAACTACGAAGACTGGCTCTATGAAAGCTCACCTAGCCCGAAAGCGGCAGAGATGAGAATGAAGAACGTCTCTGAACTCTATGGTTGGGTCGTCAAAGATCTTGAGGGTGATAACTACGACCAAGAAGTGAAAACGTTGAAAGAAGTGGTTCAGCGCTTAACGCTACGAGACATGATGGAGCGTGGTGAAGATGATGAAGATGCTGACCAAGTACAGTTAATGACGCTGCATGCATCGAAAGGGCTAGAGTTCCCCTATGTGTATCTGATTGGTATGGAAGAAGGAATTTTGCCACACCAAGTGAGTATCGATGAAGACAATGTGGAAGAAGAGCGTCGTCTTGCTTATGTAGGGATTACTCGAGCTCAGAAAGAGTTAACGTTCACACTGTGTAAAGAGCGACGTCAGTATGGCGAGCTTCTTAAACCTGAACCAAGCCGTTTTCTCGATGAACTTCCGCAAGATGATTTACAGTATGAGCGAGATAAACCGAAGGTCACGGCAGAAGAGCGTATGCAAAAAGGTCAAAACACCATTGCTAACTTGCGCGCTAACTTGTTTAAAAAGTAGAGAGGCGGTAATGGTGGCTTAAGAGGTGGCTCTAAGAGCAAAACTCGAAATGCTGTGCTAAGCGATAAAAGAGAAAACCGACTGGGAAATACCAGCCGGTTTAATTATATGGTCCGCCTCACTCTCAAGCCCTACGCTTAGAGTAGGCTCTCAGAACGAGGTGAACCATATGTCTACTATTCACATCTTAGGTATCGATTTAGGCAAACACTGCTTTCATGCAGTCGGTAATAATTGCTCTGGTAAAGAAGTCATTCGCCGTAAGTTTAATCGAAGCCAGCTACTACGTTTTTTATCTGTTCTTGAACCGGCTACCGTTGCTTTTGAAGCCTGTGGTGGCGCTCATTGGCTCGCTAGAAAGTGTGAAGCTTATGGGCATCAAGTTCGACTCATCCCACCTCAATACGTCAAACCTTATGTCAAAGGTAACAAAAACGATTTTATAGATGCAGCAGCAATCGCTGAAGCTGCGAGTCGACCAACGATGAGATTTGTTTCAGTTAAATCAGAAGAAGCCCAAGTCATCGCTGCTATCCATCGAGTAAGAGATGGTTATATTAAAGAGCGAACCGCTTGTATGAGTCGTATTGGAGCGATCCTACTTGAGTTTGGACTCAGCTTCCCTAAAGGGCATGCCAAGATGAAAGCACTGTTCCAGTGGTTAGCCGAGCAAGATGTTAACTTGCCACAAAGTCTTATTGCCGAGCTGCTGTCTATTCACGAGCACTATAAATATTTGAATGAGCAAGTTTCCGAGCAGGATAAGAAGCTTAGAATAATTATCGAAAATAACGAGAGTGCAGAGCTATTAAAGACGATCCCTGGTATTGGTGATTTAACCGCCACGCTGTGCGTAGCAAATATCAGCTCACCATCCAATTTTGAAGGTGGGCGAGAGATGGCAGCCTGGCTAGGGCTCGTTCCTAGGCAGCACTCAACTGGCGGTAAGTCCAAATTACTAGGCATGAGTAAGCGAGGGAATAAACACCTACGCACTTTATTCATACATGGAGCTAGGGCTGTTCTTTCAAGGATAGAAACGACAGGAAAGGTGTTTGGAGATTGGTTAGTAAACCTTCGAGCAACAAAACCTTTTAATGTAGTTGTGGTCGCACTTGCCAACAAGCTAGCAAGAATAGCTTGGGCGGTGTTGTACCACCGCCAAGCTTTTAAGGCTACATAGCCATAACCAAGTTTGCAACGCCAATGAACGTGATGACAATAACGGTCAATCGGCCAGATTAGTAACCTGACATAAAAAATAGCATTCAATGCTTTTGGTTTTTTAAGGATAATCTGGCGCGGATATCATCGTGGAGCGGGAAGTTAGTGTTCCCAACGTGGACTCCGAATACATTAGCGCAAACCAACTCCGTTATTACTAAATTGTAGTTGCAATAACGGGGCGGACCATACATTTTTATATCTAAAGCGTTTGTCTTAGCTGCTGGGTGACATCAGTGCATTCATTGCCGGACGTTCAGAGCTTATATACTCGCAGCTTAGAGCTTATGGCATTGAGATACTAACGGCTTAGTGCCGCCGTCGCTTGTTCAAGCCATGCTTTATCATCGCCTTCTAGCAGAGGTGATACTTCTTGCCATACCTTTTGGTGATAATCATTCAGCCACGCTAATTCAACATCGGTGAGTAGGGCTAATTCGATTAAGCGCTTATCAATGGGTGCTCGAGTGAGTGACTCAAACCCTAATACCGTCATATCACCTTGCGTTTCCACATTGACCACTAATTCTAAGTTCTCGATGCGAATACCAAACTCTTCAGCGCGGTAGTAACCCGGCTCGTTTGATAGCACCATACCTGATAGTAGTGCAATGTTGTTCGCTGGCTTGGCAATGCGAGCAGGACCTTCATGAACATTCAAGAAGTGACCCACACCATGACCGGTACCGTGGTCATAGTCGTAGCCATAAGCCCATAAGTGCTGGCGAGCAAAGGCATCAAGCTGGCTGCCGACGGTGCCTTTCGGGAATCGCGCAGTCGCTAAATTGATGTGACCTTTAAGGACCAACGTAAAGGTACGTTTGATTTCATCGCTAGGTTTGCCAATTGGAACCGTACGAGTGATATCGGTTGTACCGTCGAGGTATTGACCGCCAGAATCGACAAGGTACACGCTGTTATCAATCAGCTCACCCGGCTCTTCTGCGTTGTGGCGATAGTGGCACATTGCTGCATTGCCGCCTGCTGCAGAGATCGTATGGAAGCTCATATCTTTACAGGTTTCGTCTTCTTGACGAATTGACCATAATTTATCAGCAAGCACCGCTTCATTAGGACGATGACCCGCAGCTAACTCGCGATCCATCCACGCTAAGAATCGTGATACCGCCGCCCCATCACGTACATGACAGGCTTTCATGCCGGCAATTTCGGTGCTGTTTTTGGCAGCTTTTGGTAACAGGCACGGATCGGCGGCTTCAACCACGTTCGCACCTGCATCAACTAAGGTGATTTTTGTCCATGCATTCGCGGTCGCAGGGTCAACCAATACTTGTTTGCCTTGCAGTGCCTGTAGGTCGGACTTCAGTGCAGCAGGAGCCTTAACGGTAACGCCTTCACCTGCGTGAGCCGTGAACTCTGCGGGTAGGCGATCAGCATCAATATAGAAATCGAGCTCGCCGCTAGCGAAAAGTGTCGCATGGCTTAGAAGAACAGGGAGGCATTCGATATCCGCACCACGAATGTTCAGTAACCAAGCAATGCTATCAAGGCTGGTGATTACGGCAGCATCTGCGCCTTGGGTGGTCAATGCACCTGCGAGTTCAGCGCGTTTATCAGCACTGCTTTGACCTACGCCGGCTAAAGGCATCAATCGTGCTGTCGACAGTGTTGCATCTGGGCGATCTGTCCATAGCGTATCAATTGGATTCTCATCAATCGCTACAAGCGTGAGCTTGTCAGCCAGTGAGGTCTGTTGATTCGCCCACCACGCACCGTTGTGCATACGAATATCAACGGCAACTTTACTACCTTGAGGTAATGTTGCAGCAGCCCAAGTCATTGGTGGCTGCTCAATGAGATGACAATACTCAAAGAGTTCGCTTGGCACTTGCTTGCGAACTTGCACGGTATAACGACCATCGACAAAAATAGCCGCGCTGTCTTGAGTAACAACAGCCGCACCAGCCGAGCCAGTAAAGTTTGTTGCCCAGAGTAGTCGTTCATTGTGAGCAGGGATGTACTCGCCTAGGAACTCATCTTCGTGCGGGATAATAATCGCATCAAGTTGTTGTTCTTTGAGCCATGCACGTAGTGCTTTTAGGCGTAATGAAAGGGGTGTTTGCATGTCTATTATTCCTTCAATCGTTCGTTGTCATCACGACGTTTGCCTAAAGCTAGCGCGTTTAACACCTTGGCGCAATTGTTTACCCCAAGATGTTTCAGTAGCTTACAATGCTGACTCTAAAGGATTATCTCAGAGCAATGTGTAGCTCTAAGTCAGAAGCTTGTGGTGTTTCTATTCTTCGGTATCTGAGTAAGTAACCTTATTGGAGCTCATAACATTCACCTTGTTTTAGTCTAGTGCGATACGCTACAGGTGCTGGCATCTTTCGATGATAAGAGAGCGTAGCCAGCAGTGTGCAGGGTCAGATTCTTGGTCAGCTTTCCAAAACAAGGTGTAAGCCATTGGTGGGAGCGGGTAAGGCAGGGGTAAAATAACGAGATTAAGCTGCTTTGCGATTAAATCCCCAAAATGACGTGGCGATGTGAATACCAAGTCAGTATGTGTCGCAATAGAAGCGGCGCTATTAAAATCAGCCACGCAAATTGCGATGTCGCGAAATTGGTTTTCTTCTGCGAGTTTAAAGTCTAATAGCCAACGGTCATTTCCATCAACGCCGCATCGAGCTTGAACATGGCGCTGTCTTAAGTAAGCATCTAGATTCCACTCTTCGTTTAATACAGGGTGATCGGGGCGAACTAAGCAGCATTGGTAGTCTCGATATAACTCATGAGACGCAATCCCTTTCGGGGGTAGCATTGTTAGCTCTGCATCCTTGGGATGAATGTCCTTCCCTGTAATCCCAAAATCAATATCCCCGTTCAGCATGCGTTGAAAGGAGTGGCTACTCCATTGTTGGGTATCGAGTGTAAGGTTGGGTCCAAGGCTGAACATATCACTAATGAAATGAGGCAATGCGAGTGGATAAATGCTTTCAACCAGCGCCATCTTGTAGCGGCGTGAGCTCACTTTCGGATCAAACTGCGGTGGTAGTGTGAGTTTATCTATATCGCCCAAAATAGCCTGTAATGCTTCTTGCATGTGTCGGGCCCGAAAGGTGGGCTGAAGACCATGTGAGGTGCGAGTAAATAATGGGTCATCAAACCATTCTCTCAGCTTACCGAGGTTCTTACTGACTGCCGATTGGCTGAGGTGAAGGCGGGTTGCAGCACGCGTCACGTTTTGCTCTTCGAGCAAGACATGCAGGCAGATAAGCAGGTTTAGATCGGCACGAAGCAATGTAGTTAATGACATGGTGATATTCCTGAGGGGAAAAGCTATTGTGAATATAAACCATTTCCGTTCATAACACCTCTCCTCTACACTGGCGCAAATTTTAGAAGGAAGGTGTCATGGTTCATTATTCGCAGCGACGCGTTATGCTGTTTTTATTTTTTTTAGTGTTATTTAGCCCGTTAGCTATCGATATCTATCTTCCTGCGCTGCCGATAATGGCAAGTGAATTTAACGTACCAGAAGTGCGTGTCCAAGACACGGTGACTTGGTTCATGTTGAGCTTTGGCTTGGGACAGCTGGTGGCGGGACCATTAGCTGATCGCTTTGGACGTCGTCCAGTCGCATTATTTGGTATTGCTCTGTATGGGGTGAGTTCTGTGATGGCTTACGCAGTTAGTCATCTTGATGGTTTACTGGTTGCGCGACTTTTGCAGGGGCTGGCAGCCTGTGCGACATCTGTTGCTGCCTTCGCGTGTGTTCGTGACAGTTTTGGTCCTGAAAAAAGCGGCAAAATGATCAGTTACTTAAATGGTGCTATCTGTTTTATCCCTGCTTTAGCCCCTATTCTTGGTAGCTATCTAACAATGCAGTATGGCTGGCGGAGCAATTTCTCGTTCATGGCTGGTTTTGCTGTACTCGGCATATTCGTGGTCGGTCTTGGTTTTCCTGAAACGAAACCTAAGCAGACAACCCCACAGGAGATGTTTAGTTGGTCGCGTTACTACAGTGTGTTGAGTAATGGGCAGTTTCTCTTCAATGCTTCACTGTGTTTATTAGCGATGGCCGTCATCTTAGCGTATGTGACGACTGCACCATTGTGGTTAATGAATGAGTTAGGGCTCAGTATGGAAGCATTTACCGGATGGTTTGGTGTTAATGCCGTCTTGAATATCCTTGGTGGGTTTATTGTGGCCCCAGTATTGATGGATCGTTTGGGAACGCGTAAGGCGCTTTACGTCGGATTATCGCTTATCGCTGTCGGTGGTGTATTCATGTTGAAAGGTGGTTTAACGCCTTGGTGGTTTATGCTGCCTATCTTTATCAACTCGGTGGGGTTTGCGATTGTTTTGGGTTCGAGCTCAGGTAAAGCTCTCGCCCCTTTTGGTGACAAAGCGGGAACGGCAGCAGCGTTGCTTGGGCTCTTTCAGATGACAGGTGCTGGCGTATTAGTCGGTGTGCTGCAACGCATTGATGCCAGTGCACCACAGCTGTTGGCTTTCCATATGTTCTTGGTTATCCCTGCGATCGTGCTACTCATGTTACCAATGGGGCAGCGCTGGCACCCAGCACAGAGTCATTGAGTTTGATGGCGACTGACCATCTGAGGTTGTACCGTCGCCATCGCCAGATTGGCTAAAAAGAAGGCGCCGTCAGCGCCCATAGGACCTCGACAGTCCGAACAGACATTGACCTGCATTTATGCAGGTCTTTTTTGTCTCTTATTTTGAGGCTGGTTTCAGTGCGCTCTTTTGTTGACGAGGGCGCCACTGCTGAATGACTAACCCTGCGATGATAAGTACTAGGCCAATTAACGTCGCGGCATGAATCTCCTCACCGATAATTTGATTGAGCAGTAGCAGCGAGATAAACGGAGAAATAAAGATCAAATTACTAATACGAGCGGTACTGTTGGTATATTTTAATGCTGATAGCCACAGCACAAAGGTGATCCCCATTTCGAACAACCCGACGTAGCCAACAGCAAGCCACCCTTGCCATGGTACGCTTGGTAAGCCACCTTGATATAAGCAGAGTCCAATAGAAAAGGGTAAAGAGAGTAAGAAGCCGAGCAGAACCCCAATCACTGGGTCAGCCGTATTCTTGGTATTCAAAATCCAGTATAGCGCCCATAGTAGTGTCGAGAGTAACGCTAATCCAACCCCTAGTGGACTATCGAAAGTCATCCCCAATAGGTCACCTTTTGTCGCAATAACGACCACGCCAATATACCCCAATACACACGCTATCCAGTCTTGTTGACGAATCTTCTGCCCCAAGAATACCGCTGCCATTAGTGTTAGCGTAATAGCCCAACTGTAGTTGATGGGTTGTGCTTGTGAAGCCGGCAGTAAATCATAGGCTTTGAATAAGACGAGGTAGTAAATAAAAGGGTTAACTAAGCCTAGTCCCATGTAATAAATCGGCTTTTTTTGAAAGGTTGGGAGTATTTGGTGTAGCTTACCTTGCCATGTAGCAATCACCCCGAGTGCAGTCGCTGACACAACACTGGCGATGGCCAGCATTTGAATTGGGGTAAAGTAATCAAGTGTTATCTTGAATGCGGTTGCGACGGTAGACCACAATAAAACAGCACTTAATCCAAAAGCGAGTGCTTTCTTTTCGTCTTTCATATCTAAATCTTGCCAAGGAATCGGACGCTCATTATGCCGTCATGAAGAGATAGGCAGCAATGCAGTGAAGTATATAAATCCCCCCTGAATTCGCATTGATGCTGATAGGCTGGACATTTATCCAGTGCTCACATAGCCTTATGGGAAATAACATCCTGATAAATCGGAACTAGTGATGATAACGTTCACGACTGATGCCATGATTTTAGCTGCCGGTTGCAGCACATTAGCCGCAGCGATTGCAGCGTGGTTAGTCAGTAACAAAGCCAAGCAACGCGAAGCGTTATTGCAACAGCAGCTTGATGCTCAGCAGGTCCTGAGTGCAACGCAGCTAGAGCAACTCAATACACAATTAGTACAGCGTCAAACTGAACTCGATGAGATGGATGTCAGTAGTGATCGCCTCAATGATGAAGTTCGTCAAATGCATGCGCGCCTCGCGTCGGCAGCGGAAAAACTACGGCAGTTGGATAGCACGCGACAAGAGCGCAATTTCTATCGTGAGCAGCTCGAAAATGCTCGAGGTGCCAATGCCGGTTTAGAAGCTGATCTCCGTGAACAGGAAGCGCGGCACAGTGAAGAGCGTAAATCACTGCATGATAAGCTGCAGTTGCTTGAAAATGCCGAACAGCGAATGCGAGAGCAATTTGAAACCCTTGCGACTCAACTGTTTGAGCAGAAATCACGAAGTGTCGATGAGCAGAATAAGTTGAGCTTAGAAGGCCTATTAGGGCCGTTGAAGTCGCAACTAGAAGGGTTTCGTCGTCAAGTTGATGAGAGCTTTGGTCATGAAGCTAAAGAGCGCCATACCCTTGTTCATGAAATCGCTAATTTAAAACGTCTTAACGAACAGATGGCACAAGAAGCCATTAACCTTACTCAGGCGCTGAAAGGCGACAACAAAGCTCAGGGTAACTGGGGTGAAGTGGTACTCGCCCG
Organism: bacterium sp. HQB-150; assembly: GCA_043421945.1. Classification (GTDB taxonomy): domain Bacteria; phylum Pseudomonadota; class Gammaproteobacteria; order Enterobacterales; family Vibrionaceae; genus Thaumasiovibrio. The sequence goes on from JBHOGO010000069.1 coordinate 18,076, forward strand.
AGTATTAGAAAGCTGTGGCTTACGGGAAGGGCATGAGTTCCATACTCAGGTCAGCCTTTCTAATGAAGAAGGAAAGCGCTATCAACCGGATGTCATCGTTAACCTACCACAAGATAAACAAGTCGTCGTTGATGCGAAAATGTCGTTAGTCGCGTATGAACGTTATTACCATGCTGACAGCAGTGCTGAACAGCAATTAGCTTTGAGTGAGCATATCGCTTCTGTTCGTAGTCATATACGAGGTTTGAGCCGCAAGGATTACCAGCAATTAGAAGGCATACGTTCGCTCGATTATGTCTTGCTCTTTATCCCTGTTGAACCAGCCTTTCAAGCCGTTGTTGCTGCCGAGCCTGGTATTGTGCGTGAAGCGATGGACCATAACATCATGCTGGTGAGCCCAACGACATTGATGGTTGCGCTGCGAACCATTGCGAATCTTTGGCGGTATGAGAATCAAAATCACAATGCGAAGCTAATCGCCGAGCGTGCCGCGAAGTTATATGACAAACTGCGCTTGTTTGTGAACGACATGGAGCAAGTCGGTCAGAGTTTAGATCGCGCTACACAAGGTTATCGAGGCGCAATGAATAAACTCGTGGTCGGTCGAGGTAACCTCATACGCCAAGCTGAAGGCTTTAAAACCTTAGGTGTTGAAGTAAAAAGAGATATCAGTCCGCAGCTTGTTGCAGGTATGGAGCAAGACGAGGAAGAACAACAAAATCAATCGGTTTCAGCCGTAGAGCAACAGGCTGTGATCAAGTAAGATAACCTCGTTGTTAAGAGGAGTTAACATGACGGATACCACCCAGGATAGGGCACAGGATACAACTCACTTTGGGTTTACGACTGTTGCAAAAGAACAGAAAGCAGAAAAAGTAGCAGAGGTCTTTCACTCTGTGGCGACGAAGTACGACATTATGAACGACTTGATGTCGTTAGGTATTCATCGTGCGTGGAAGCGTTTTACTATTGATTGTAGTGGCGCGAGAGCAGGGCAAACGATCCTTGATTTAGGTGGTGGCACTGGCGATTTAACGGCAAAGTTCTCCCGTATTGTTGGAGAGAAAGGTCAAGTGATCTTAGCCGATATTAATGACTCAATGTTAAAGGTTGGGCGCAGTAAGCTAAGAGATAGCGGCATCGTCGGTAACGTTGCATATGTGCAAGCAAATGCCGAAGAGTTGCCTTTCCCTGATAATCACTTCGACTGTATTACCATCAGCTTTTGCTTACGTAATGTCACTGATAAAGAGAAAGCGCTGCGCTCAATGTTTCGTGTGCTTAAGCCGGGCGGGCGACTGCTGGTTCTCGAATTTTCCAAGCCGCTATTAGACCCTCTTTCTAAAGTGTATGACGCATACTCTTTCCACCTTTTACCAAAGCTTGGCGAAATGATTGCAGGAGATAGCGAAAGTTATCGCTATCTTGCAGAATCTATTCGTATGCACCCCGATCAAGATACCCTTGAAGGGATGATGCAAGACGCTGGATTTGAACATACCAATCACTATAACTTAACCGGTGGCATTGTCGCATTGCACCGTGGTTATAAGTTCTGAGGTCATTATGGAACCGTTACCTCTTCAAACCCCAGTAAAAGTGTTGTGTTGTGGGGCGATTGAGACCGCGCTTAACCAACTTCTCAATGATGATAACCGTGCCCTGCTAAAGCGCATGCAAGGGAAGGTGCTGCAGGTGACGCTCAATGAGTTATCACTAACGCTGACCTTTGTGTTCAGTCAGCGTATTGATGTGCTCGGTGAGTACGAAGGTACGCCAGACTGCCAGTTATCGTTGAATTTGAGTGTGCTGCCACAGCTACAGCAGCAGAGCCAAATAACCCGTCTTATCAAGCAAGACAAACTGGATGTGGAAGGGGACTTACAACTCGCACAGCAATTTGCCGAGCTGCTAAAAGCACTTAAGCCTGACTGGGAAGAGTTGCTTTCTAAGTACACCGGAGATGTGGTGGCTCATACCATTATCAGTGGTGGCAAACATCAGCTAGAGCAGTTTAAAGCGTGGTTGAAAGTACGTGAACAAGACCTCGCTGAAGTGATAACCGAAGAGTGGAAGCTGGCGCCGGGGCCATTGGAAGTTGCGCATTTTTGTGATCAAGTCGATGACCTACGCAGTGCGCAGGCTAAGTTAGATGCGCGTATTGAGCAACTGACGGATGGCTTACGAGGGCGTTCATGACTCCCTCTGAACTAAAGCGACTTTATCGTATTCAACATGTCTTGCTCAGCTATGGGCTGGATGATCTCTTCCCTGATATTCCTCAAGCCGATAAAACGCGCTTGCTGCGCAAAGGGATATTCTGGGTAAAGAATCAATACCCAGACAAGTCGCTCGGCGAGCGCTTACGTCTTGCCCTACAAACACTCGGTCCAGTATGGATAAAGTTTGGGCAGATGATGTCGACACGACGTGATCTGTTTCCTCCTCATATCGCAGACCAACTCGCACTACTTCAAGATAATGTCGCGCCTTTTGATGGTGAACTGGCGCGTTCAAGAATGGAGGAGGCGCTGGGTGGTCCCTTAGAAAACTGGTTTGACGACTTTAACGTTGAGCCGCTAGCTTCAGCATCTATCGCCCAAGTTCACACTGCAACATTGAAAGAGAATGGTCGAGAGATTGTTCTTAAGGTGATTCGACCGGATATCTTGCCGGTTATCCAAGCGGATATTCGCTTGATGTACCGACTCGCAAATCTTGTTGCCAAGCTTATTCCTGACGCGCGTCGCTTGCGCCCTGTAGAAGTCGTTCGTGAATATGAAAAAACCTTATTGGATGAACTGAACCTAATGAGGGAAGCGGCAAATGCGATTCAATTGCGCCGCAACTTTGAAAACGAACGTATTCTTTATGTGCCTGAAGTGTTCACTGACTATTGCTCTGAGCATCTTATGGTCTCTGAACGTATCTACGGTATTCAGGTTTCTGATATCGATGCACTTAAAGCGAATGGCACCAACATGAAGCTCTTGGCAGAGCGTGGTGTTGAGGTGTTCTTTACCCAAGTGTTCCGAGACAGTTTTTTTCATGCCGATATGCACCCCGGCAATGTCTTCGTGGCTTACGACAATCCAGAAGACCCACAATGGATAGGTCTCGATTGCGGTATTGTCGGAATTTTAAATCGTGACGATAAGCGCTATTTAGCCGAGAACTTTCTAGCCTTCTTTAATCGTGACTATCGGAAAGTGGCAGAGCTACATGTCGATTCGGGTTGGGTACCTGACGACACCAATATTGATGAATTTGAATTCGCGATTCGCACTGTTTGTGAGCCTATTTTTGCCAAGCCGCTTTGTGAAATTTCGTTTGGGCATGTGTTGCTTAATCTTTTTAACACAGCACGTCGCTTTAATATGGAAGTGCAGCCACAACTCGTCTTGCTGCAAAAGACGTTACTTTATGTTGAGGGGCTAGGGCGGCAGTTATACCCACAGCTGGATTTGTGGGATACCGCAAAACCGTTTTTAGAGACGTGGATGTCGAAGCAAGTGGGCCCACAAGCGGTCATTGATGCCGTGAAATCCAAAGCGCCTTTTTGGGCTGAAAAGTTGCCAGAGTTGCCTGAGTTGTTGTACGAAAGTTTGCAGCAAGGGAAGTCGATGAATCAAAAAATAGAACGTTTATACCTCGACTTTGCACAACAAAAACAACGCGCTAACAGCGCTAAGCTACAATTTGGTATGGGGGCAACGTTATTGGTCTGTGGAACTTTATTCTACAGCCATGATATTGAGAATTTAGCAGGATTGGCAAGCGGATTCGGCATGCTACTATGGCTATCAGGATGGCGCACAATGCGTCGAAACGAAATAAAATAAACAGAGGATTATTCCATGGGTGGAATCAGTATTTGGCAGCTGTTGATAATTGCATTGATCGTTGTGTTGTTATTTGGAACAAAGAAATTACGTAATATGGGCGGCGATCTGGGGTCAGCGGTGAAAGGCTTTAAAAATGCCATGAACGATGATGACAAGACGAAAGATGCTGACTTCAATGAAAGTGCTGATCCTAAAGCGATCGACGATAATCCAGCACAGAAAGCCAGTGCAGAAGAGACTAAAAACAAAGAGCAGGCATAAGTGTGTTTGATATCGGTTTCTGGGAGTTATTACTGATCTCTGTCGTCGGGCTGGTGGTTCTTGGGCCAGAGCGTCTTCCTGTCGCGATTCGTAATGTGTCGCGCTGGGTAAATGCGGCTCGCTCAATGGCAACCTCTGTTCGTACGGAGTTGGAGCAAGAGCTGAAGATTCAGGAGCTACAACAAAACCTGAAAAAAGCAGAAGAGATGAGCATGAAGGACTTATCGCCAGATCTGCAACAATCTGTCGATGAACTTAAACAAGCCGCTCAAGATGTTCAGCGTCCGTTCGAAGATATTGCCACATCAGTAAAACAACAAAGTACGCAAGACGTAAAACAAGTCGATAAACAGGAATAAGCATGACGGTTGATGACTCCCAACCGCTTATCCAGCATTTAGTTGAGCTGCGTGGTCGCTTGATGCGCGCTATCTGTGCTGTGATGGTGGTTTTTTTGTGTTTGGTGTGGTTTGCCAATGATATTTATGCGTTTATGTCAGCCCCCCTGATAGAACGTTTGCCTGAAGGGGCGACGATGATCGCGACAGATGTCGCATCACCTTTCTTTACCCCGCTGAAACTAACGCTCATGACGTCACTGTTTATTGCTGTGCCGATGATCTTGTATCAAGTGTGGGCGTTTGTGGCTCCGGGCTTGTACAAGCATGAAAAACGCTTGGTGATGCCGCTACTCGTTTCAAGTTCACTGCTGTTTTATTGCGGTGTTGCTTTTGCGTATTTTGTCGTCTTCCCACTGGTGTTCAGTTTCTTTACTGCGACCACGCCGGAAGGTGTGCAGATGGCAACCGACATCTCAAGTTATCTTGATTTTGTCTTGGCGATCTTTTTTGCTTTTGGTATCGCATTTGAAGTGCCGATTGCGATCATTCTCCTTTGTTGGACAGGCGCAACGGATCCACAGAGCTTGTCGCAAAAGCGTCCCTATATCGTGGTTGCTAGTTTTGTGGTTGGCATGATGCTGACACCACCAGATATTATTTCTCAGACCCTGTTAGCGATACCTATGTGTATCTTGTTCGAGGTGGGGTTGCTGATTTCTCGTGTCTATTTACCCAAACTGGCCAGTGAAAAAAAAGCTCATGAGGCAAAACAAGAAAGCGATGAACAAGCATGATCGACATTGGTGTTAATCTCACGAATGCACGATACGATAAAGATCGTGCCGATGTGATTGCTCGCTCGCGAGAAGCGGGGGTGAATCACCTTGTTATCACAGGCACCGATATCGAAGAGAGCCGTCAAGCGGCACAGCTTTGTACCCAGTGGCCAGATATTTGCGTCAGTACAGCGGGGGTTCACCCGCATGATGCAAAAAGTATTGATGACCTGACGCTACCTGAGATTCGTGAACTTGCAGCACTGCCTCAAGTGCGTGCTATCGGGGAGTGTGGATTAGATTTCAATCGCGACTTTTCACCGAGACCACAGCAAGAAGCAGTCTTTGAAGCGCAACTGGCACTCGCCGCAGAGCTCAACATGCCCGTGTTTATGCACTGCCGAGATGCTTTTGAGCGCTTTATTGCTATCTTGGCGCCGTGGAGAGACAAGTTGCCAGCAGCTGTGTTGCATTGTTTTACTGGTAATAGAGAGGAGCTAGCGCAGTGCTTAGCACTCGACCTCCATATCGGTGTGACCGGATGGGTATGCGATGAACGCCGTGGCATGGAGTTGCGAGAGCTCGTCTCGGTCATTCCTGCTGATAGACTGATGATTGAAACTGATTGTCCCTATCTATTACCGCGAGACTTTCGTCCAAAGCCAAAATCTAGCCGTAATGAGCCTAAATTCCTACCGCATATAGCTCAGACGATAGCCCAATGTCGGCAGGAAGATGTGGATGCGCTTGTAGCCACTGTTACCGATAATAGCCGTCAATTTTTCCGCCTGTAAATGCGCCCGCTTTCGAGCGGGAGTGTTATGATGAAACCAGTCAGTTAACCCATTCGCCCTGCCTACTCTTATTATTGCCAGTACACTTTTCAGTGCGGTATGCAAAGAGTATTAGGTGGTAGGTGGCGACAAAAATAAGGAAGTGATCTCCGTGACTGTATCTGTAAATGCCAGTTTTCCAGCGCGTCGCCCTCGACGTATTCGTAAACAAACGTTTAGTCGTCGATTAATGGCTGAAAATCACCTTCAAGCCAGTGACCTTATCTACCCTATTTTCATTCTCATGGGAAAAAATCGCCGTGAATCGGTGGATTCTATGCCGGGTGTTGATCGTCTTTCTATCGATTTAATGCTTCACGAAGCGGAGTATTTGGCATCTCTGGGTGTACCTGCGATTGCGTTGTTCCCTGTTGTGACACAAGATTTTAAAAGTAACTGTGCCTCAGAAGCCCATAACCCTGAAGGGTTAGTACAGCGAGCGGTTAAATTGCTTAAAGAGCATGTGCCGCAAATGGGGGTGATTACAGATATCGCGCTTGACCCTTTCACCATCCATGGCCAAGATGGGTTAATTGATGAAGAGGGCTATGTCCTTAACGACGAAACGACCGAAGTTCTCGTGAAGCAAGCGCTGTCGCATGCCGAAGCGGGTGCTGATATTGTTGCACCGTCGGATATGATGGACGGTCGAATTGGCGCTATCCGTGAGGCATTGGAAGCGGATGGGCATATTAATACGCAAATTATGGCGTACTCAGCAAAATATGCTTCAAACTACTATGGCCCGTTTCGTGATGCGGTCGGGTCAGCGGCAAATCTAAAAGGTGCCGATAAAAAGACCTACCAAATGGATCCTGCAAACAGTGATGAAGCGATTCACGAAGTGGCGATGGATATCAATGAAGGGGCAGACATGGTGATGGTGAAGCCTGGCATGCCTTATTTGGATGTCGTCCGTCGTGTGAAAACCGAGTTACAAGTTCCGACGTTTGCTTATCAAGTCAGTGGTGAGTATGCGATGCATAAAGCGGCGATCGCCAATGGCTGGTTAAAGGAGCGGGAGACCGTTCTTGAATCACTGCTTTGTTTTAAGCGTGCAGGTGCGGATGGTATTTTGACTTACTTTGCCAAAGACGTCGCGGAGTGGCTGGCGGAAGAGCAAGGGATGGTTGCCGAGAACCTGAAGGCGAAACCACAACGCTGATGCTATTTATGCCTGTGTGGGAGTGAACTCGCGATAGGCGGACTGACAAGCCACAAAAACTAAAAAGACCATCATCGATGGTCTCAGACTGCTGACAAAGGTCTAGCCATCGGGCTAGACCTTTGATCTAATAGGGGTATCGAAATATGGATATCCCAC
>JBHOGO010000006.1:0-99532 GCA_043421945.1 bacterium sp. HQB-150
TCATTAAACTTCCACCCTATTCACCAGAGCTAAATCCAATCGAACAAGTGTGGAGTTGGTTAAGGCAACACTATTTAGCCAATCAAAGCTTCACAGATTACGGGGATATTGTTGACAAGGTATGTATGGCTTGGAACCTGTTTTTGATGAGTCCCCAAAGGGTATCAAAAATGTGTTCAAGAGAGTGGATCAACCTGACCAGTTAATTTTCCAGTTTGGTATTACATTACCTCCCACCGTACAGCCCCAATTTAAATCCAATTGAACGGTTATGGAAAGTGATGAATGAGCATGCGAGGAATAATGTTTACTTTAAAAACAAGGCTGATTTCAGAGTCGCTGTAGAACGATTTTTTGAGGACACTTTGCCAAAAATCGCTGGCTCACTGGCGTCTCGAATAAATGATAATTTTCAGGTGCTCAAACACGCATCTTCAAGTTAATTGGGTATAGTGCTTATGTAATAAGCTATATTTCTGACAGGTTTGGGGATTTTCGAAAGCTTTGGAAATTATGGAGCAGATGGGTGGAAGCCCCACCAGCCACATCCCGGCACACACGTCGCTCGCTGTGGCTGCTCCCTTCCGGGCCTGACCAGGTTCACAAGTTAGTGTTGCGGGAGGACCAATGGGGCCTCCATAGATTTGTTTTTGAGGATGTCCTCAAGTGGGAGCATTATCTAAGATAGCATCGTTGAATGCAAGCAAAGTCACTCCCGATTAAGCTTAAGTGTTGAGAGTTTAAGCAAAATGTACATTAAGTGGTTTAAAAATCTTCTTCTGGCTCTTCGAGAAGATACTCCCCCAACCACGCACTGCATAATACTAATAGCCAACAGACCAATACAGAATTAGGTACCACAAACTGCGGGGTGACAACCAAAGCCGCAAAACTGATAGAAGGTAATATCCAAGCTAATCGCTCAATCCATTCCGTCTGCTTTTGCTGAATAATGCCTTGCAGTGCCGCAATAAGACCCACTACACAAAGTCCGACGAGTGAGGCATGTGCCCAGCCTGCAACCCATAGAGGGATAACCACTAAAATCGGAAACCATGTATTACCCGGAATTTTTCGCCAGCTCCGTGCTGCGAACCATACACCAGTGACACCAACCATTTGGATTGCGGTATTTACTGCCTCTCCATCTAGCTTGCCATCGCGTTGCAATGCCATCAAGGCGCTATACATCGCAAAAGCAATGATGAGCATCAGCATACCTAACTGCCAACTTCCCTTCTTCGAGGAGATAACATAGAAAACAGGAAATAACGTCCAGATACTGACAGACAATGCCAATGGTTGTGTTTCCAAACCATAACCATAGACGCCTAAAGACGCCAATAATAGCCACGCTGCAACGCCACCTTGAGGAAGCAGCCAGACTGCTGGAATAACCAAAACAAGTAATGGGATATCAGGATCACCAACGCCGAGTGAAAAAACACCCAGTACGGAAACGAACAAACTCACGAGTACGAGTAACGCGGCATACATTTATGCACCTCCTTGCGCCATCTGATGTTTTACAACCTGCTATAGCAAGCATAGCAATGAAACGTTTACAATGGGGTGATTCCCTTGTTAACGCCCGCCGAGCAAAGTGTTATGTCTATTAATATGAACGAATTTGAACAACAAATCTATGCTGTCATCCACCAAATACCTCAAGGATGTGTTGCAACATACGGGGATGTCGCAAAATTAGCCGGTTATCCAGGTTATGCTCGCCATGTAGGAAGAGTTTTAAGTCATCTACCTAAAGAGACACGCTTACCTTGGTTTCGCGTTATCAATAGTCAGGGGAAAATATCACTTACTGGAGAGAGGCTTTTAAAGCAGATTGCACTCTTGAGAGAAGATGGCATTGATGTGAAGCCGCAGGGAAAGATTTCCTTACGACTCTACCGCTGGCAGGTGTAGGTCAACGAACTATTCTTGGTTAAATTCGCCTGAATCAACCTATTAATCCAGCATTAACACTAATTATCCCGCATTAACACTGATCAGCCACAAATCGAGGTTAGTCGTTTTTCCAGCATCAGTTAACACGCCATTATGAGTATCAGTAATAAAAAGAAGCTTCCCTTCTTTTTCTATTTTCGCACTGACTGAGTAGGTGTGATTGTCTTCAATAGCACCATTATCAAAATTTAGAACGAAATCTAATGGCACCTGATCACCACGAGACAAAAAGCTATGCTGACTAATAACCTTGGCTTTCACATCCTGTAAAGAGACATCTTGCAAAGAAACAGTGACCTTTGCATTATCAGGTAGCAAAATCTTTTCACGATAGTTTACCGTGCCTGTTATTTCCCCACGCTGGCTTTCTGTTATTGCATAAGAAGTACATGCCGTAATGATCAATGCCGCTATTAATCCTATAGTTAAGGCAAGTACCTTCTTCATTATTCAACCTCATGAGTATAAAAATGCCAGCTAGGCATAAGAAAAATAATTTACAATCTATCGTTTGCATTTCTGGCATCGCTATTATTAGATAGCTATCACAAAAACGTGCAAGATAGTACCATGTTGTAAGGATCAACAATGAGCAAAGAACTGGATGAGCTTCTCAATTTACTTAAATTGGAACAAATTGAACAAGGTTTATACCGAGGCCAAAGCGAAAATCTAGGGCTACCACAAGTTTATGGTGGTCAAGTTATCGGTCAGGCTTTATCCGCCGCTAAAGAGACGGTCGACTCTGCTCGTTTCGTTCACTCCTTTCATAGTTACTTTTTATTGCCAGGTAATCCTGATAAACCTATTATTTACGATGTTGAGACACTACGAGATGGAAAAAGTTTCAGCACTCGTCGTGTAAAAGCTATCCAAAATGGAAAGCCTATCTTTTATCTCACCGCATCCTATCAACAAGATGAAGAGGGATTTGATCATCAGTCGACAATGCCTGATATTCCCGGCCCTGAAAACTTTAAAAGTGAGCAGGAACTCGCTGCACCCATCGCTGATAAATTGCCCAAAGTAATCCGTGAGACCTTCTGCAAACAGAAACCAATCGAGATTCGCCCTGTAAATCCCATCAATCTTTTAGCGCCTAGCAAAGTAGAACCTAAACAGTACCTATGGATAAAAGCAAACGGCAATATGACCGATGACCATCTTATTCATCAATACTTATTAGCTTACGCGTCTGATTGGGGCTTCTTAGTCACCGCTTTACAACCACATGGTGTTTCACTTTTCACACCTAAACTACAGGTTGCCACCATCGATCACTCTATGTGGTTCCACCGCCCATTTAAGCTAGATGAATGGCTTCTCTTTGCCATTGAAAGCCCTTCGACTAGTGGCTCTCGCGGTTTTGTGCGCGGTGAAATATATAATCAACAAGGCCAACTTGTGGCTTCTGCGACACAAGAAGGTTTAATGCGTCAAAACTAGACTTCAATCGACGTGGTGTATTTTATGGCTTCCATCGCAAAGGTGGAAGTCACATTATTCAATCCTGACACTGAATTGACTAAGCGCTTATAGAAATAATCAAACTCTTTCATATCCGACACCTGAACTTTCAACAGATAATCGTACTCTCCTGCCATACGATAAAATTCCATCACCTCAGAAAAAAGCGATACGGTGCGACAAAACTCTAAGTACCACCCTTCACTGTGATCTGAGGTTGTTATTTGAACATAAGCAGTAAAAGCTACCCCGAGCTTTTCAGGATCTAATAACGCCACACGTGAGCGGATAATCCCTTCAGACTCCATCCGTTTAATCCGCTTCCAGCAAGGGCTCTGACTTAAATTCACTGCATCAGCTATGTCAGCTAGCGACATCGTCGCGTCTGACTGCAAAAGCATAAGAATTGCACGATCTCGCTCATCAAGAGAAATTTTTGTCATAAAGACCAATATTTATAGAAAAATTTACCATTTAGTATGGCGTTCATCGATAAATAGGACAAGGTTTTCTGCCTGAGAAACGCTACGCTATACACTCTTTAAGGGTATTCACACCCACCTACACAGCACGATAAGGATCTTTGCCATGTCATGGGTAAATCAAGCTATTCAAAAAATTGAGGCCGACTTCCAGCGCTCAGCCGATACGCACCTCGTTTATCTCGACTTACCCTTTTTTAATGGCATTGATCTCTACCTCAAAGATGAAAGTACACATCCAACGGGCAGCTTAAAACATCGCTTGGCCAGATCCCTGTTTCTATATGGCCTTTGTAATGGCTGGATTAAAGAAAATACACCTATCATTGAAGCGTCATCAGGTTCGACTGCAGTCAGTGAAGCCTACTTCGCTCGGCTGCTCAATCTTCCATTCATCGCTGTAGTACCAAGAAGTACTGCTCAAAAGAAAATTGACCAGATTGCATTTTATGGTGGTGATGTGCATTTTGTGGAGAGTGCTTGTGATATGGACAGTGCTGCACGCGCCTTGGCAAAGAGTCGAAATGGTCACTTTATGGATCAGTTTACTTACGCAGAGCGCGCAACTGACTGGCGAGGCAATAACAACATAGCAAACAGTATCTTTGCACAAATGTCCAAAGAGCGCTTTCCTGTGCCAAGTTGGGTCGTTATGAGCGCGGGAACTGGCGGCACTTCTGCAACCATCGGACGCTATATCCGCTACCAGCAACATCCAACACAACTGCACGTCGTTGATACAGAACAATCGGTTTTTTACCCCTATTTCTGCAGTGGCGACAATACCCTCACCCTATCAAAAGGTAGCCGTATCGAAGGTATCGGTCGCCCTCGTGTCGAGCCAAGTTTCATCTCCTCTGTCGTGGATTCGATGTCCATTGTGCCTGATGCAGCTAGTGTCGCGACAATACATTGGCTAGAACAAAAACTAGGCCGAAAAGTGGGACCATCAACAGGCACCAATTTGTGGGGTTCATTAAAGATTGCTGCCGAAATGGCTCAAAAAGGTCAAAGAGGCTCTATCGTGACCCTTATTTGTGACAACGGCGAGCGCTATTTAGATACCTACTACGATACACAGTGGATTAAGAATAATATTGGTGATATCACCCCTTTTCAAAATCAACTAATTGCAATGGAAGAGAACAAGCCAGTAACAACAGAATCGTCTTGAAGTCGCTAGGGTATCTGACTATCCTAACCAAAAATACGAGAACCTGAGGTATCCATGCGTAAAGCTGTCGTTGTATTTAGCGGTGGTCAAGATTCAACTACTTGTCTTCTTGATGCCATTCATCGCTTTGATGAAGTTCACTGTATTACTTTCGATTATGGGCAACGCCACAAATTAGAGATTGAAGTCGCTGAGCAGGTTTGTACCAAGCTAGGTATCAAGACACACAAGGTCATGGATGTTAGCTTACTGGGTGATCTTGCGATTAGTTCACTAACACGCGATAACATTGAAGTCTCCCATGAGCTGATGGATAACGGACTACCTAACTCGTTCGTACCTGGACGAAATATTTTGTTCCTCACCCTTGCCGGTATTTATGCCTATCAAATCGGTGCTGATACAGTGATTACTGGCGTCTGTGAAACTGACTTTTCAGGTTACCCTGACTGTCGTGATGAGTTTGTGAAAGCGATGAACAATGCCCTTGTGCTGGGAATGGATCGTGCGTTGAACATCGAAACGCCCTTAATGTGGCTAAATAAAGCTGAAACTTGGGCAATGGCAGATGCAAATAACCAACTTGATTTTGTTCGTGAGCAAACGCTGACCTGCTACAACGGTATCATCGGTGATGGCTGCGGAGACTGCCCTTCTTGCGATTTACGTAAAGCAGGGCTGGATGATTACTTGCAAAACCGCACGTCGGTGATGGCCTCTTACAATGCAAAATTACAGGCCTAAAGAGTAGCAGCTCTAAGTTCTAAGTTCTAAGTTCTAAGTTCTAAGTATAAGCATAAGCATAAGAGCACTAAAGACCTAGCGACGTGCTATCCACGTCAGCTAGGTCTTTCTTATATCAATATTTACCGTAAGATAAGCTATTCAACGATAATACGCTCCGCATTCTTTGCTACCGTAGAGGCACCAATTCCTTTCACTTTCTCTAAATCTTCTGCAGATAAAAAGTCTCCATTCGCAGCCCTATAATCTAAAATAGCTTGTGCTTTATCTGGACCGATTCCGATAAGGAGTTTATCCAACTCTTCTAACGTAGCATTATTGATATTCACAACAATATCAAAATCTGAATCCCCACTGCTCTCTTTATTTTCCGCATACACTGAATTGACTGAAAGACAGAGCGCAACCGCTACACCAGCTAACCAATACTTTTTCATTTTGAATTCCATCCATAAAATTACATCTACACGCCATCGACGGATCCCCCCCGAGGTTCGGTACTCATATAAACTAAAGAAGCAACAGCTCACATAAGTAAGTCAAATACGTTACCGAGATGAAATTCAAATTCACTATGTTTTATATACAAAAAAGGCGTCACTCGAAAGAGTGACGCCTTATAGAAGTATTGATTACAGTATTATGTGATATTAATTTACGTTAGTCGTAATTTTTGCATTTTGACGCAAAGTATCAACAACACTGTCTAGGCTTGCTTGGCTCACACCACGAAGCACCTGCTGACCGATCATATCAAGGTCTTCCATCGCTTCACCTTCAGAGATACTATCAACCGCAAATACGATGATGTCACCACCAAACTCAACCGCAGAGCCGTAAACGCTCGTTTCAACGGGTTTTGGCAATGCGAATACAGCACCCGCTACCGCCCAATTTGGACCACGTCGTGTATACTCTTGAGCCTCATCAAACGCTACGTCTACGGCTTCACCCGCTTCTAACGCAGCAACTAACTCATCAGCTTGACGACGCGCTTCTTCTTGCGCATTTTGACGAGAAAGCGTGGAAACAACGTCCGCTTTCACTTCTTCGAACGGAAGAATTTCTTCATAACGGTAATCATCAACACGAACAACAACAGCACGTTCTGAATCTAACTCGATAACCTCTGAGTTATAACCATCTTCACGTACTTCAGCACTAAACAGCGCATCCAGAACGCGAGGTTCTGCCAACACACCTTGAGCGTCTTGCTGAGAGATGTAATCGGTAGATTCAACACGTAACCCTGTTGCTTCAGCTGCATCATCAAGGTTATCTGATGATTCAAAAGCAACATCTGCTAGAGTGTTTTTCACATCGAAGAAGCGGCTCACTGCAATGTCTTGTTGTAATGTGGTGCGGATTTCAGCTTCAACATCCGCTAGCGGTGTTGCATCAGCAGCATCCAAATCAGTCAATTTGATAATATGGAAACCAAAGTCTGTTTCTACAACGTCAGAAATATCACCGATAGCTGCTAGGTTAAAGGCTGCTTCTTCAAATGCAGCATCCATTGAACCAAGCTCGATCCAGTCTAGATCACCACCATTTTCTCCGCTGAAAGTATCTGCAGACTCTTGCTGTGCAAGCGTTGCAAAGTCTTCACCTGCATCTAGACGTGCAATTAATGCTTCAGCCTGTGCTTTAGCATCTGTACTATCACTTTCAATCAGGATATGGCTGACTCGACGCTGCTCGTTCGTGCTAAAGCGACTAAGGTTCGCATCATAGTATGCAGTAACGTCTTCATCAGATACGCTGATCTCTTCAGCAACATCTTGAGCTGAAAGCACGATATAGCTAGCCTTCACTTGATCAGGGCGTGTAAACATTGTGGCATTGCGATCGTAATAAGCCACTACATCTTCTTCTGAAACCTCGATACCAGCAACGATTTCATCAATTGATAGCGTCGTTGTACGAACCATACGCGTTTGCGTCTCAAGCTCGCTGATTGTGGTAAGTTCAGAATCCAGTGTGAACTCACTGTCTGCTAGTGCCATGAGTAACTGCTGGCGACGAATATCTAAACGAATTTGCTCTGCATAACCATCAGCCGTCAATCCCATACGGCGTAGCGTTGTGTTATAGAGGTCATTGTTAAATCGACCATCAACATGAAAAGCACTAATGGACAGTAATGTCTCACGTACTTGGTCATCACTAACACGTAAGCCTAAGCTATCTGCGTGTTGTTGAATAAGCATGTCGTTAACCATCTGGTTTAAGACCATTTGACGGAATTGAGCTACATACGCAGGGTCACCCATTAGATTCAAAAACTGCTCTCCGCCTTGCTGCTGCATGCGATTACGCTCTTGCTGTACAGTCTGCTCAAAGTTACGGATATCAATTTCTTCACCATTAACGACTGCTGCCGTCTGCTGACCACCACCCGTTAGATAGCTACCAACACCGGCAAAGACAAATGAAAAAATAATAAGGCTTAAAATAATTTTGACGACAAGGCTATTTGCGCCTTCACGCAGTCGTTCCATCATAATTTGACGTTTCCCAAAACGATTTTCTGGTTGTTTTTCGTCAACCCAGCTGATTAGAGCAGTTGAGGTTGGTTCTTTTTACAGCATCTCGCTGCCTAAGGCAGCAAAGCTGGCGAAAAATAACACAGCTATTTAAATAAACAAAAAGCGCATCCAGCGATGCGCTTAACATAGACTGTTTGACACAGTAAACGTTCCATTTGTCGGAGTGTACACCGACAAATGCCATGACGATAGTCTGGATTAGTTTACTGAGTCTTTCAGTGCTTTGCCTGGTTTAAAACCAGGCACTTTTGCCGCTGCAATTTGGATCTCGTTACCCGTTTGTGGGTTACGGCCCGTACGAGCAGCACGCTCACGTACAGAAAAAGTACCAAAACCAACCAAAGAGACTGCATCGCCTTCTTTTAAGCTGTCTGATACGGCTTCGATGAATGCATCGAGTGCACGGCCAGCAGAAGCTTTTGATAGTTCAGCGTTATCTGCAATTTGATCAATGAGTTGACTTTTATTCACGATATATCCCCTTTTGAACCTTTCCACTTCTTTGAGTGGCAAATGATTTAAACTCTTCTGCGCTTTGCCATCCTGACTAGACACAGAAGAAAAATAAGCATCTTTACCTTATAGCGACACAAAAAAACGCTGACAAGAGATTTATCACTATCAGCGTTTTGGGTTTCGTTAACTTTGCTTCAAATCACTCTTTTCAGCCTTAACGAGCTCAATCCCTGTTGGATTGTTCTGTAATGCGAGTTGCAGCACATCATCAATCCAGCGCACTGGATGGATAGAGAGATCAGCTTTAACATTGTCTGGAATCTCTTCCAAATCACGCTCATTCTCTTTTGGAATGACAACCGTTTTAATACCACCACGGTGTGCAGCTAATAATTTCTCTTTCAGCCCACCAATCGGTAGTACTTCACCGCGCAGAGTAATTTCACCCGTCATCGCAACATCCGATTTAACAGGGTTTCCAGTCAGGCTCGACACTAACGCAGTACACATCGCAATACCAGCGCTTGGACCATCTTTTGGCGTTGCACCTTCAGGAACGTGAACGTGGATATCACGCTTCTCATAGAAATCAGGGTTAATACCTAACTTCTCAGCACGTGTTCTTACCACCGTCATTGCAGCTTGAATTGACTCTTGCATCACATCGCCAAGCGATCCGGTATAGCTCAGCTTACCTTTGCCTGGCATTGATTCCGTCTCGATAGTCAGCAGATCACCGCCAACTTCAGTCCACGCTAAACCGATAACTTGACCAATACGGTTGTTATCGTCGGCTTTACCGTAATCAAATCGTTGGACACCAAGGTAATCCTTGAGATTATCTTGACCAATTGTGACAGTTTTAAGATCTTTATTAAGTAAAATCTCTTTTACTGCTTTTCGACACAGTTTAGAGATTTCACGCTCTAGACTACGAACCCCAGCTTCACGGGTGTAGTAACGAATAATGCCAATCAGTGCGCTGTCTTCAATCGATATCTCATGCTCTTTTAAGCCATTACGACTAATTTGCTTGTTAAGAAGATGACGTTTCGCAATATTCAGTTTTTCATCTTCGGTATAACCCGACAGACGAATCACTTCCATACGATCAAGCAACGGACCTGGAATGTTCATTGAGTTCGACGTCGCGACGAACATTACGTCTGAGAGGTCATAATCCACTTCAAGGTAGTGATCATTGAACGCGCTGTTCTGCTCTGGATCGAGAACTTCAAGTAATGCAGAAGCTGGATCACCACGCATATCTGATGACATCTTATCGATTTCATCCAAAAGGAAAAGTGGATTCTTCACTTCTACTTTCGACATTTTCTGAATCAACTTACCTGGCAACGAGCCAATATAGGTACGACGGTGACCACGGATTTCCGCTTCGTCACGCACACCACCCAATGCCATACGGGTATACTTACGCCCTGTTGCTTTCGCAATAGATTGTCCTAAAGAAGTCTTACCAACGCCAGGAGGGCCTACTAGGCACAGAATAGGGCCTTTAAGCTTGTTGATTCGGTTCTGAACCGCGAGGTACTCAAGAATGCGTTCTTTAACACGCTCAAGACCGTAGTGATCAGCGTTAAGAATCTCTTCAGCTTTTGCTAAATTCTTTTTCACCTTAGAACGTTTTGTCCAAGGCACACTTAACATCCAGTCGATATAGCTACGAACAACCGTTGCTTCTGCAGACATTGGAGACATCATCTTAAGCTTTTGTAGCTCTTGCTCTGTCTTCTCTTTCGCCTCTGCAGGCATTTTAGCTTCTTCGATCTTTTGTTTAAGCGCTTCAAACTCATCCGGCGCATCATCAAGCTCACCCAGCTCTTTCTGGATAGCTTTCATCTGCTCGTTGAGGTAGTACTCACGCTGACTCTTTTCCATCTGTTTCTTAACACGACCACGGATACGTTTTTCAACCTGTAGAAGGTCAATTTCCGACTCCATCATCGCCATCAAGAACTCAAGACGCTCTACGATATCAACGATTTCTAATACTTGTTGTTTATCAGATAACTTCAGCGGCATATGTGCAGCGATAGTATCAGCTAAACGAGCGGCTTCTTCGATTCCAGATAGAGAGGTCAGTACCTCAGGTGGAATCTTTTTATTTAGCTTGATGAAGCCTTCAAACTGATTGATTGCAGTGCGGATTAAGACTTCCTGCTCGCGCTCGTCCATCTCTGGCGTTTCTAAGAATTGCGCTTCAGCACGGAAGAATTCGTCTTCAGTGAGCTGCTCAATCTTGGCGCGTTGCTGCCCTTCAACCAGTACTTTCACCGTACCATCAGGCAACTTAAGGAGCTGGAGGATCGTCGCTACCGTACCAACATCGTAAAGGTCTTCTAAAGCGGGATCTTCAGTTGCTGCATCTTTTTGAGCAACTAGCAGTACTTGTTTGTTGTTATCCATTGCTGTTTCTAAACAACGGATCGATTTATCTCGACCAACAAACAAAGGAATAACCATATGCGGGTATACCACTACATCGCGTAGTGGCAGAACCGGGATCTCTATGCGTTCTGAACGCTCCAAGTTCATATTATTCTCTCTTCCATTCGGACTCTTTAAGAAGTATATGGGGCTTTAAGCCCAAGATTCAACGTTATCACAGAGATAAAATAAAAAAGGAGGCATTTGCCTCCTTCTTGAACTCAAAACGTTGCTATTTTAAGCAATTAGTCCGCACCAGCGGCCTGGTTATCAGTGTTGTCATAAATCAGTAAAGGCTCTGATTCACCTTTAATTACTGACTCATCGATAACAACTTTACTAACACTGCTTTGAGATGGAAGATCGTACATTGTATCAAGCAGTACAGCTTCTACAATTGAACGTAAACCACGAGCACCTGTCTTGCGCTCCATTGCTTTACGAGCAATGGCAATCAACGCATCATCACGGAACTCTAGCTCAACACCTTCAAGCTCTAACAAAGCACCATATTGCTTAGTCAGTGCATTCTTAGGTTCGCGAAGAATTTGCACTAATGCATCTTCGTCAAGCTCACTTAAGATAGCTGTCACAGGAAGACGGCCAATGAACTCTGGAATCAATCCATACTTCACTAGATCTTCTGGTTCTACTTTTTCAAACAGATCGCTTAATGTTTCGCGAGCATCTTTTGCACGGATATCCGCACCAAAGCCGATACCGGTACCCGTCGCAACACGCTGATCAATCACTTTATCAAGGCCTGCAAACGCACCACCACAGATAAATAGGATCTTCGAAGTGTCTACTTGCAAAAACTCTTGTTGAGGGTGCTTACGTCCACCTTGTGGTGGAACAGAAGCGATTGTACCTTCAACCATTTTAAGTAGTGCTTGTTGAACACCTTCACCAGATACATCACGTGTGATTGATGGATTCTCTGACTTACGAGAAATCTTATCGATTTCATCAATGTAGACAATCCCACGCTCTGCTTTCGCAACATCGTAATCACATTTCTGCAGAAGCTTTTGGATGATGTTTTCAACATCTTCACCAACATAACCTGCTTCTGTTAGCGTCGTTGCATCTGCCATCGTAAACGGCACATCCAACATACGTGCTAATGTTTCTGCAAGTAACGTTTTACCACTACCTGTAGGACCAATCAGAAGAATGTTACTTTTACCCAGCTCTACGCCTTCGCTGTTGGTATCGCCATTACGCAAACGCTTATAGTGATTGTACACTGCTACCGCTAGGACTTTCTTCGCATGGTTTTGACCGATGACATAGTCATCTAGGTTTGCTCTGATTTCCTGAGGGGTTGGTAGATCACTGCCGTCACGTTTCGGCATCACTTCTTGCACTTCTTCGCGAATAATGTCGTTGCATAAATCAACACATTCATCGCAAATGTACACAGAAGGGCCGGCGATCAGCTTGCGAACTTCATGCTGGCTTTTACCGCAGAAAGAACAGTAAAGCAGCTTGCTGCTACCACTCTCTTTTCGCTTGTCCGTCATTCGCTAACCTCTTTTGGACATACGTCCTTCTATTTCTATGCTTTGAGTTTATATCAACTCAACTAACTTTGCGTATCTCACTTTCGTGACTAAGTTTGCTTAGTTATGATTCGCAGAAGTCAGTACCGCATCAACAAGGCCATATTCGACCGCTTGATCTGCTGACAAGAAGTTATCACGATCAGTATCACCTTCAATCACTTCTAATGGCTGGCCTGTATGCTCAGCTAAAAGAGTGTTCAGCTTATTCTTGATCGTCAGAATTTCTTGCGCATGAATTTGAATATCAGACGCCTGTCCTTGGAAGCCACCGAGTGGCTGGTGAATCATGACGCGAGAATTTGGTAGGCAGAAGCGCTTACCTTTTTCACCGCCAGCCAATAGGAATGCACCCATTGAGCAAGCCTGCCCCATACATACCGTGCTCACATTCGGACGAATGTACTGCATGGTGTCATAAATTGACATTCCTGCAGTTACCGAGCCACCTGGTGAATTGATGTATAGGAAGATATCTTTTTCTGGATTCTCTGACTCTAGGAACAGCAACTGAGCTGCAACTAGGTTTGCCATGTGGTCTTCAACTTGACCAGTCAAAAAGATAATACGATCTTTCAACAGGCGGGAATAGATGTCGTACGAACGCTCACCACGTGAGGTCTGCTCGACCACCATAGGTACTAATGCATTCATAATTGACGGTACGGCATTTTTTTCTTGGTAGCTCATAATCTTATATCCCTAAAATAAATGGCCCGAATGAAATGTTTCATACGGACCATTGTTAGCAGATGATTTGAACCTATGTCAAACCTTTAGCAGCAATTATGCAGGTTGTTGCTGATTCATCAGCTCGTTAAAGCTCACTTCTTTATCGGAAACTTGTGCTTTAGCTAGCAACGCATCAATCGCTTGCTCTTCTAGCGCAACGTTACGCATGTTGTTCATTAGTTCTTCATTTTTCTCGTAGTAAGAAACAACTTCAGTTGGATCTTCGTACGCAGAAGCCATGTCAGCGATCAACGCTTTAACACGCTCGTCGTCAGCTTTAAGCTCTTCTGACTTGATCACTTCACCAAGTAGTAGGCCTACAGATACGCGACGTTGAGCTTGCTCTTCGAACAACTCACGTGGAAGCTCAGGCATGTTAGCAGTATCACCACCAAAACGCTGTGCAGCTTGTTGACGAAGAACATTGATTTCTTGGTCAATTAGCGCAGCAGGAATAGCGATTTCGTTTTGCTCAACAAGACCGTTGATCACTTGATCTTTGATACGGTTCTTAATTGCTTGCTTAAGCTCACGCTCCATGTTCTTACGAACTTCAGCTTTAAGACCGTCAACACCTGCGTCTACTACACCAAATTTAGCAACAAATTCGTCGTTTAGCTCAGGTAATTCACGCGCTTCAACTTTATGAAGAGTAATCGCGAACGATGCAGCTTTACCTTTTAGGTTTTCTGCATGGTAATCTTCTGGGAAGCTTACTTCGATAGTGAACTCATCACCAGCTTTCTTGCCAGCTAGACCATCTTCAAAACCAGGAATCATTCGGCCTTGACCCATCTCTAGTGGGAATCCTTCAGCTTTACCGCCTTCGAACTCTTCACCGTCGATTGAACCAACAAAGTCCAATGTTACACGGCTATCAGCAGAAACTTCTGCTTCAACTTCAGCCCAAGTAGACTGTTGCTTACGCAGCGTCTCTAGCATTTCAGTAACGTCTTCGTCTTTTACTTCTACTGCTGGTTTTTCAACAGTAATAGCATCAAGACCTTTTAGAGCGATCTCTGGGTAAACTTCGAAAGAAGCAGTGAATACTAGGTCTTTGCCTGCTTCCATTTCTACTGGTGCAAACGTTGGAGAACCCGCTGGGTTGATCTTCTCAGCAACAATCGCTTCGATGAAGTGGCGTTGCATTACTTCGCCCATTACGTCTTGACGAACAGAAGCACCAAACATTTGGTTAACTAGCTTCAACGGCGCTTTACCTGGACGGAAACCATCGAAACGACGAGTTTTCGCAATATTGCGCAATTGTGCAGTTACAGCATCTTCAATGTTTGCTGCTGGCACGGTAATAGTAAGTTGACGACCTAGGGCCTCTGTAGTTTCAACGGTAACTTGCATTTTCTTATAAACCTCAAAATTAACTCAGGATGACTGAGTAAATAACCGACATCAACGCCGATCGTGGCATCCTTTCTTGCTATGGTAGCAGTATATAACTATCACCATAACACCTGAATTCGCATTTACGCATCACTAAACAATCACACGCTGGAACAGGGATGAAAATAAAGACGCGACATTATAACGGGATCATACTCGATCGTCGAGATAGCCGCGGCGAAACGTGATTTAACTGTGTTATTGGGGCGAAAAATCAGCTTTCAAGGGGATAAATTCAAAAAAGTGCTAGAGAAAGAAGAAAAATGAACATTATTGACAAAAAAGGCCAGCATCATCTCATGCTGGCCTCTATCAAAACATCATCGCTATGATGACAGCACTGACATTATAGCGCTTGCTGCTTCGCCATCTGGTTAGCGATCTTTGGGGCATACCACAAAGATGGAGCGATAATAAGCGATGCAGGTACTGCAGTGATAACAATAAATGATTGCAACGCCGAAATACCACCTTCACCCATTGATATAAGGACAATAGCAACCGCACCCATCATGATTCCCCAGAATGCGCGTATAGCAGCATTTGGCTCTTTATCACCGGTGATCACCATTGTGATGGTGTATGTCATCGAGTCACCGGTTGTGACGATAAAGGTCGTCGTCAGAATCAAAAACAGTACAGAGATAAGCATCGGCATTGGTAGCTGCTGAGTAATCGCAAGCAACGCACCTGGCATACCACCGTCATTAAAGCCTGATTCCACAATACCTGGTGTTGCGAGTTCAAACGCTAAACCGCTACCACCAACAATACTAAACCAGAAACAGGTAATTAATGGTGCCGCGACACTGATCGACAAAATCAGCTGACGAATAGTACGGCCACGAGATATACGAGCAATGAAAATCGCCATCATTGGGCCATAACCAATAAACCACCCCCAGAAGAACACTGTCCACCAGCTAAGCCAGCCAGTATCTTGACGATAAAGTGCCATCGGAATCAAGCTATCGACCATTTGGCCGACACCTTCTAGGTAACCATTCACAATAAATGCCGTTGGGCCCGCAATAAGGATAAAAGCAATCAAAATAACAGACAGTACAATGTTATAGCGGCTAACAAGCTGGATACCTTTGTTCACACCGCTTAGTGCTGACAGGGTATACATCGCCATGGCAAGCAAAACAACAATAGTTTGTGTCACAAACGTATCTGGTGTACCAAACAGGTTACTTAATGCATAGCTAATTTGCAGTCCAAGGAACCCGATTGGGCCGATGGTACCTGCTGCGACTGCAATAATACTTAGGGCATCGATCGTATTACCTAAACGCCCTGTAATCGCTCGTTGACCCAGTAATGGGTAAAGCAATGTACGAGGCTTTAGAGGCAACCCTTTATCATAATGCAAGTGCATAAGAACAATTGAAGATAGGCACCCCAAAATAGCCCAGGCTAAAAAGCCCCAATGCAGAAAAGATTGTGATAATGCGTTTACTGCCATTTGTTCTGGATTCGTTTCTCCGAACAGCGGTGGCGGCGAAACAAAGTGTGAAATAGGCTCAGCAGCTGCCCAAAAAACACCACCACCAGCAAGGAGTGTACAAAGGATAATGGAGAGCCACTTAAAGTTTTCCACATCAGGCTTAGGAAGCGCACCAAGACGCACATCACCTGTACGGCCAAGAGCCAAAACTAAACCGATGATGAAGTTACCAAGTAAAAGAACTTGCCAAAATGCACCAAAATAATCAGTAGCGAATTGAAAGCCGCTGTTGACTAAGGATGAAAGCAAGGAACCATTAGCAATCGCTAGCAGCATGAATAGGATTAGAAAAGAACCACTTAGTAAAAATACTGGATTACCAAGTTCTAGTTTACTCGCTAAAGAGGCAGGCTTTTTAGCAGACTGAGCTGTCGAGTAATCTGCCTCTGAATGTGTTGTTTCAGGAGCAGTAATAAATTCTGACATTTAGGCTTCGCTATATTTTGCTTAGGTATAAGCAATGTGAATTCCGCTCACAAGATTACAGAATTATGTGAGCTCGATCATATAAGGCGGCGGATACTAGCATACGGAGAATCATCTCGACAAGTTAATGCGCATTTTTTGAGCGCTTATTAATCAACAAGTCTGTAAACGAAGACAGGTGACTGCAATATAATGCACACTTCAAGGTATGTCAGGATGGGAAACATTGATAACGAAAAAAGCCTGATGACGGGTTAAGTCATCAGGCTTTCGAATGTGGCACGCCCTGTAGGATTCGAACCTACGACCACATCCTTAGAAGGGACGTGCTCTATCCAGCTGAGCTAAGGGCGCGTTATGGGGGTGATTATACGGTTCAACCCGCCTAGGTCAACGCTAATCCTCCATTAAATTACGTTTTTTAGTTCAACTGCTTAAAGTCTGGCCGCTCAAATCGTCAATAGTACAAATAACATTCATATTAACTCGTATTTTTCAAATAAAGCGCCGATATTGTAATGAGTTAAAGCAATCAAGCCATGGATACAAGATTTGACGCAAACGTTTGCCTGGTGGATTTTGATAACAAAGTCTGCCAAAATACCTCACAAAGTCGACAGCCTATTAAAACAAAAGGAAAACCATGTCAGCACAAATAATAGATGGGAAGCTCATCTCGCAAACTGTTCGTCAAGAAGTGGCCGCAAGAGTCAAAGCACGAACTGACGCAGGTCTTCGCGCCCCCGGCTTAGCGGTGGTTTTAGTGGGGGAAGATCCAGCTTCACAAGTCTATGTGGGTAGTAAACGTCGCGCTTGTGAAGAAGTGGGGTTCATCTCCCAGTCTTATGATATGCCACACACCACTAGCGAAAGTGAACTCCTCTCACTTATCGATGAATTAAATGCTGACCCCAGCATAGACGGCATCCTCGTTCAGCTTCCCCTTCCTGCTGGCATAGATAGTACAGAAGTACTAGAGAGAATCACCCCCGAAAAAGATGTCGACGGATTCCACCCATACAATGTCGGCCGGTTATGTCAACGTATACCAAAGTTACGTTCATGTACGCCAAAGGGCATCATCACTCTACTCGAGCGTTATAACATTCCGATGCATGGTAAACACGCCGTTGTCGTTGGCGCATCAAATATCGTTGGGCGCCCAATGACACTAGAGCTTCTTCTCGCGGGGTGCACCACAACAACCTGTCACCGTTTCACCAAAGATCTTGAAGGCCACGTCCGTCAAGCTGACCTTGTTGTTGTCGCTGTAGGCAAACCTAACTTCATCCCTGGTGAATGGATTAAGCCTGGTGCTGTTGTTATCGATGTGGGTATTAACCGCCTTGATAACGGAAAATTGGTTGGTGATGTTGAGTATGACTTAGCGGCTCAAAATGCAGCCTATATCACCCCTGTACCTGGTGGTGTTGGCCCGATGACCGTCGCAACCTTGATCGAAAATACGCTATTAGCCTGTGAGCAATTTCATTCCAATGTGTAGCCTGCGTGTTGAGTGCTCTAACGCTTCACGAGCAACTAATTTTAAGCAGTAAATAGCGGCAAAAATCGTCTATATAAAAAAACAGCGCCATCATTGATAGCGCTGTTTTTGTTACACAAGACAATATTGACTAATGCTGCTATTTATTCACAACACCTTTAAGGAACTGAGCGAAATCTTCACCCATGACCTCATGACGCAACCCATATTCAACAAATGCCTTCATATACCCAAGCTTGCTGCCACAGTCATGGCTTTTACCTGACATATGGAAAGCATTCACTTGCTGCTGCTCCATCAACATATCAATCGCATCTGTTAACTGAATTTCATCCCCAGCACCTGGAGGTGTACGCTGTAACATGCCCCAAATATCTGCAGGTAAGATATATCGTCCTACAATGGCAAGATTAGATGGCGCATCATCAACCGCAGGCTTCTCTACAACACCTGTCATAGCAGAACTTTCACCAGGGTGTAATTCAACCCCTTCAACATTCGCCACACCGTAGTTCGACACCTCTTCAATCGGAACCGGCTCAACCATTACTTGACTGGTCTGTGTCTGATTAAACAGTTGAACCATTTTAGCCATGTTGTCGCTACGAAGGTCACTGGCCGCATCATCCAAAATCACATCAGGCAATACCACCGCAAATGGCGAATCACCAATAAGGGGTTTTGCACATAATACAGCATGCCCTAGCCCTTTAGCCTGCCCCTGACGAACATGCATAATCGTCACATCCGGCGGACAAATTGATTGAACCTCATGGAGAAGTTGACGCTTAACGCGTTTTTCTAGCGTTGCTTCTAGTTCAAACGATGTATCGAAGTGGTTCTCAATAGAGTTCTTTGAAGAGTGAGTTACCAGTACGATCTCTTTGATACCTGCCGCCACACACTCATTGACAACGTATTGAATCAAAGGCTTATCGACGATAGGTAGCATTTCCTTAGGAATAGCCTTGGTAGCAGGCAGCATACGCGTCCCTAATCCTGCGACAGGGATAACGGCCTTTTTAACCTGAGACATAAAACGTCCTTTTTTAAATTTCATTTATAAGAAAGAGTTGTTAGGAATACTGACTTCGATCTGCTGTCCCATCATAGTAATCAGCATAATAGAACGCTTTTCACCGTCAGGTTCTTTGTAAAGCGCATCGAATCCTTTGAATTGACCGTCACCAATCACAAATTGGTCGCCATCTTGGGGGGCTTCGCTAAGTTGGTCACGATACTCATCGCTATCTTCATGTGCCATCATAGAGAAGATAAGCTCTTTCGATACTTCTTGAGGATAAGGCCCAAGACGTACAAAATCCGCCACGCCGCGTGTAGATCGAACCGACGTGAAAGACACTTTTTCTTTATCAAACGAGACAAACATATAACATGGGAAAAGAGGCTCTTCTACCATCACGCGTTTACCGCGCTTCATTTTTTCTACCTGCACTTTCGGGTAGTAGCAATCCACGCCTTGGCGATTAAGATTGATCGTCGCTCTCTCCTGCTCACTACGCTTGCAGTATAAAAGGTACCAAGGGTTCATTATTTGCCCATTTTTTTTCGCTAGCCAACAATTCGATTATAAGCAGACAAACGTTTAGGGCAAGGCAACAAGATATAAAAATCGTCAAGCGCCCAAAAAACACGCTTTGTGATGATGATCTGTCTTCTACTCACGGTGAATTCGGCTAATAGTGACACTAAACGTAGCAGAACCAAGTTCCGACAGCGATAAACGCGCACCAGAGTCTGGTAAGAAAGTACGTAAAACGGGGTTCTTTTGTGCTGATTTCCCTAACCAACTCATCGCTGCAATCGGCCGAGTACCTTCGGTTGTAATCAGGTTAGCACCAACCCCCGAAGGAATAATTTGCATGGAGCGATCACAGGCATTAAAGATACCAAATAGGCATTTTACTGGCACCGCATACCCTGAATCCGTAATGCTATTCTCTAACACTCTTACCAGCTCAGTAATATCGTGCTTTTGTGCCATCTGTGTTCTTAAGTAGTCATTAAAAAATGCACGAATAAGAAGAGTCGTTGCCGTTCCAGCCTCTTTCGCAGATGCCGAATCAATCAAATAAAATGCAAGTCTTCCATCCATTAACCACGTGTAATCAAGTAATACAGGTGGAACTTCTGCTGATTGTAATACTTGGTAACGAAGCTCCCAATCCCCTAATGCGGAGTGTGTCTCAGGCATCAACCCAACAAGGAGATCTCTCGCCGCAATAGGATTATCTTGCAATTCAGTAAGGTGTCGCTCGAGCTCATCGTTCTGTGCCTGCATGCCGTTGACATCAAACCAATGATGCGAAAAATCATTCTGATGACTAATAGCGTCGTCGGCATTAGATAACACAGAGCTAACCGCCGCCCCTAATGTGCGAATATCACTGAGAGGCTTCATCAGGAAATCTTTCACGCCTAATCGGAGCGCAGTAGCGACATCAGACATTTTTTCAGTACCCGATAAAACAATCACTGGCAACATCGGGTATTGCAAGCTCACTTCTTCAACAAACTCCATCCCATTCATCACTGGCATCGACAAGTCACAAAGCAAAATATCAGGGATAGACTCTCGTAGGGCGCGCAACCCTTCTAAACCATTTTCAGCTTCTTTAACACTACACCCTTCTTTTTTTAGGTACTGCACTATCATGTTGCGAAAGATTGGGTCATCTTCAACTAACAGTACCTCTTTGCCGAGAAGCACATCGCTCTCCTTACAAATAGATGACTGACTAACGGTCGTACCAGCTTGCGTATTTTTCATGTGATTTATTGCGTACGATTGACTCATGCTACCGCCAGATCCCTAACTAACTTGTCTAAAGCGTAGTCGCTACCCTACTGTCTGTCGCCTTTTCAAATGAACTCCACAGCCGAAGTCACATTTTAAGAAAGCCGACAAATCACTATTTGGCTCAGTATGTTACTGCATTTGATCAGCTTAATCGCCAACAATGAATAAAAGACACAAAAAAAACAGTTCGCGTTAACCATTGCTGATATACAATCGGGGTTTACCTTTTGACTATTTGACATTATGAAACTGGACGATTTAAACATCTTTCGACTTGTGGTCGAAAACGGTAGCTTTACTGCTGCCTCTCGAAAAACTCAAATTCCAGTAGCGACATTGACTCGACGTATCCAAGCTTTGGAAGAATCGCTAAATATTCGCTTGTTGAATCGCCATGCTAGAAAGCTGTCGCTAACAGAAGCGGGTAAGAAATTTTATGATGAGTGTGGCCCATTGCTCCAGCAACTCGTCAACAATGCGGAACATATTAGTGAAGAAGTACGTGGCGCTTCTGGCAAGCTACGTATTGCTGGGCCGTTCAATCTCACGAAAGCAGTGCTGCAGCCAATGCTCAATGCTTTCATGGCCGAACACCCATCCATCAATATAGAGCTCTCGATCAGTCACTCTGAACAACTAGACCCTACCGATTGGGATCTTATTTTCCGTGTGGGTCCTCAACGAGATTCCAGCCTGATAGCGCGAAAAATAAGTTCAGTAGAAGATATTTTGGTTGCAAGCCCAGCTTACCTTTCTGCAAACCCTGAACCTACCCACGCTAACGATTTACATGCTCATAGCCTGCTAAAAGGTCTCCCCCTACTGCGCTGGCGTTTAACCAGTGATCATGGTGAAACGGTTACAATCAGTGATCGTGGACGATTTGAAGCAACACAGCTAAATGTGGTTCGAGAAGCCTGTTGTGATGGTCTAGGCATTACCTTAATGCCACAACCGATGCTCCAAAAGTATATCGACAACGGTCAAATTGTTCGTATCCTTGACGAGTGGTCTGCAAACCCCCGTGATATTTATTTAATGTATAACCATCGAGACCATCAACCTGAAAAGTTAAAGCTTTTCATTGAGTTCGCGAGTGACTACTTTAAGTTCGCACATTAATCTGCTCAAAAAGGGACTTTTGTCCCTTTTTCTTTACCGCTTTATTCTTGCTTACCTCGTCTAAACGTTCTAAATGTTATAGCTGTGTTAACACATTCAGAGTGCGACTTAGGAGATTGTTCGTACCTTAGGCATAGGATAGCGCCGCTAAAGTCTGAACCGTGTTTGATTACAACTAATGCCAGCACGCTCGATTACCGAGACGTTACTCGTTACAGAAGCAGTAAACGAAGTAACGACAATGATTGGCACAACCGTTTATCATTTACATGGAGCAAGTTATGTTATTAGGTCATTTAGTGGGGCTTTATACACACCCAAAACAAGAATGGCACACGATTGATGAAAAGCACGAAGGGATTAGCGCCAGTTTGAGCCACCTTCTGATCATTGCCCTACTTCCCCCTGTTTGTGCTTATTTTTCGAGTGTCTATATCGGTTGGCAGATCGGTGTTGGCGACCCTATATTCTTAACCTCAGGAAGTGCTATTTATATCGCTATCGCAATGTATATTGCTTTGGTGACTGGGGTTTTTGCGCTCGGCTACTTAACCTATTGGATGAGCCGCACTTTTGGTTCCGAGCCTCAATACACACAGTGCTTTGAAGTCTCCGTTTACACTGCAACACCGTTATTTATGGCAGCCATTGGCGCTTTTTATCCGCATATATGGTTTTTAATGATGGTCGGTCTCGTCGGGTTAACTTTTTCGATTTACCTTCTTTATACTGGCGTACCAATATTGATGCATATACCAGAAGATCGTGGGTTCATCTATGCAAGCTCAGTGGTCACATGCGGCCTAGTACTACTTGTCTCTATCATGGCAAGTTCAGTCATCCTCTGGAATGTAGGAATGGGGCCACAATTTGTCAGTTGAGATTGACCTCAAGATGAAAAGCCACCAGCGATAAACGGTTTATTTCACCCATAAAAAAGGAGCGGCATCTAGCCACTCCTTTTTCGTATAACTTTACCACTGAGGTATTAAGCTAAGCATAAACGTAAAGCAAATGAATACGCTTAAGCGCCTTCATTATGAAGCTCTAGGTTTGCTAGCTCTTGCTTCATCTCTTTCATGGTTTTTGAATCATCGTTACGTAACGAATCAAGGTAATCTAAGTACTCTTGATCGATATCGTTTGTCACGTATTCACCATTAAACACTGATGTCTCAAATTGAGTAATATCAGGGTTACCGACTTGAACGGCTTCAACCAGATCAGGTAGATCTTGGAAAATAAGGCCATCTGCACCAATGATTTTACTGATCTCTTCAACTTCACGACCGTGAGCAATTAGCTCATTTGCGCTTGGCATATCAATACCGTAAACATTCGGGAAGCGAATTTCAGGTGCTGCAGAAGCCATATAAACTTTATTTGCTCCAGCTTCACGTGCCATCTCGATGATCTGCTCAGACGTTGTGCCGCGAACAATCGAATCATCAACAAGCAGTACATTCTTACCTTTAAACTCAGAGCGGATAGCATTCAACTTACGGCGAACTGATTTACGACGTAATTGCTGACCCGGCATGATAAAGGTACGACCAACATAACGGTTCTTCACAAAACCTTGACGGTACGGCTTATCGAGCTCTTGTGCGATCTCAAGTGCAATATCGCACGACGTTTCTGGAATTGGAATAACCACATCGATATCTAAATCATCCCATTCACGCTTGATTTTTGCACCTAACTTCTTACCCATTTGCAGACGAGCGCTGTAAACAGAAATTTTGTCGATGAAAGAATCAGGACGAGCAAAGTAAACAAATTCAAAGATACATGGGTTAAGTGTTGGAGATTCCGCACACTGCTCAGTAAATAGTTCACCTTCAAAGTTAACGTAAACAGCTTCACCAGGTGCTACATCTCGAACAAAGTCAAAACCTACCGCATCGAGAGCAACAGACTCAGAGGCAACCATGTACTCGGTTTTGCCTTCTACTTCGCGCTTGCCAAGGCATAAAGGACGGATACCATAAGGGTCGCGAAACGCCATTAAACCATGACCAATCACCATCGCGACAACCGCATACGCACCACGTACCGTTTTATGCACTTCACGAATTGCCGCAAAGATATCACTCGGTGTTAATGGGTAATTTGTTGCTTGCTCTAGCTCGTAAGCAAGTACATTAAGCAACACTTCTGAGTCAGAAGTTGTATTGACGTGACGACGTGCTTTTTCAAACAACGTATCACGAATTTCTGCTGCATTCGTTAGGTTACCGTTGTGCGCCAACGAAATACCGTAAGGGGAGTTTACATAGAACGGCTGTGCTTCTGATGCACTTGAACTACCTGCTGTAGGGTAACGTGCATGGCCAATGCCAACGTTACCTTGTAGGCGCTGCATGTGCTTAGCTTCAAAGACATCTTTCACTAGACCGTTTGCTTTACGCAGACGAAAACGATTGTTGTCTATTGTTACGATACCAGCTGCATCTTGGCCACGATGTTGTAACACCGTCAATGCATCATAGATAGACTGATTTACTAGGGATGACCCTACGATTCCGACAATACCACACATGCCCTTAAGCCCTCGTCACGTAATAAAACGGCGCTGTCAGGCGCCGGGTAAAAAACTTGATGTCTCTTTTAGGTAAGAGAAAAACCATTCAATAACGATGCCAAATTGAGGGATCAGCTCAGACTGTTCCCACCAATCGCTGCTCGGAAAGCTTGTAAAAGCATCCGCAGCAAACAAAAGTGCCGAAACGATCAATACACCACGCAAGCCACCAAACACGATACCAAGTACACGATCCGTACCTGATAAGCCCGTTTTTTGTACCAGCTGCCCGATCACATAGTTCACAACAGCGCCTACGATCAGGGTTGCAATAAACAAGGCTGCAATGGCGGCGCCATTTCGTACCATCTCATCACTAATGTTAGTGAAGTAAGTGGCAAGTTGTGGATGGAAATTGCTCGCGACAAAAAAAGCCCCAAACCATATCACCAACGACAACGCTTCTTTGACAAATCCACGCACTAAACTAACCAACGCAGAGAAGCCAATAATTCCTAAAATGACGTAATCAATCCAAAACATATTTTGTTATCACTATTTTGTTGGCGCGTATTCTAACAGAAAAAAACACGACGCAAACGTTTTCCTAAGGGTTGAGTGGATTAAATCTGACCAATCGGCCTCTTAATCCGGTAATTTCTTGTAGTGTATCAAGCTGGTTGTTTAACTTATCCTTCGAAAGGTCGGGCCCAACGAGGACACGAGCTAACTCCCCTTCCGCAGGAAGCTTGGGTAATACATGCGCTTGATACCCTGCTTCACGCAATTGTTCAACAAGACCACTGGCATTATTAAAGTTTCGAAACACCCCCAGCTGAATGGCCCAACTGCTCTCTTGAAACTGTGGTTTCTCAGGAGTAACAGCCACTGTACTAACGACGGGGTCAGTCACTGGCGGCTCCTCGACAATAGGATCGTTCCTCTCAGCTTGCTCCTGCGATAAGGCAACTTCCTGCTGAGCATCATCAATAATGCTCACAGGCTCTGAAATAACCTCAGGTGGCAAAGGCATAGGTTCTGGTGAAAGAACTTCTTGCTCGACATACACATCTTCATATTCAGGTTGCAGAGGAATACTCGCAAACTCTTCCTGATAATACGCTTTTTGCCCATCAAAAAGATCAGGCAAAAAGATTATCCCTATCGCAACGAGAATGATCGTCCCAACGAGGCGACTTTGAAATTTACTAGCCACGTACTCTCCTATGGTTCTAAATCGATGATCTGCCCAACAGTATAAAAAGAGCCAAAGACCACAATAATATCGTCATCTACTGCCTTTTTCTTTGCTGCTTCATAGGCATCTTGAGGACAATCGAATGCAATGCTAGAAGAGACCGCTAAGCATGACTGAAGTTCACTTGCGTTTGCAGCGCGTGGCCCTTCCAGTGAAGCAGGGTACCAGTGATCAACGATCCCTTTCATTTCATCGAGTGTCGCTGCTATATCTTTGTCATGGAGCATAGCGACTACCGCATGAACTTGGCGGTCTTTTTTGATCTCAGACAACTGGGTTGCTAGGTATGCTGCTGAGTGGGGGTTGTGCGCGACATCCAACACCGTATAAGGCTTCGATGCGATCACTTGCATTCTGCCGGCGAGCTTCGCCTTCTTTAATCCATCAACAATGTGCTGATCCGTAATGTCAAAAGGACTCACGCCCAATGTCATTAAAGCAGTCGCAGCATTCGCTAACGGAAGAGAAGGAACAGGTAAATCCGTTAAATCAAATGCACCACTACGCCAGTCCCAAAGAGACCCACGCTGTCTATACTCAAACTGGTAACCGACTTGATATAGCTTCGCACCGAGATCATCAGCATGCGCGGCCACGGTAGAGGGAGGGGTTGGCTGACCACAAATAGCCGGCTTATTAGCACGGAAGATACCCGCCTTTTCATAGCCAATGACATTAATATCATCACCAAGCCAATCGACGTGATCGACAGCTAGGCTCGTTATCAATGAGATATCATGATCAACAACGTTGGTCGCATCTAAACGTCCACCGAGTCCTACTTCCAGCAGTACAACATCAGGTTGGTGACGTTTAAAAATAGCTAATGCCGCAAGTGTACCATATTCGAAAAAGCTTAAACTTGTCTCGCCACGAGCACTCTCAATATCAGCAAAGGCCTGACTATGTGAACTCTCGGGAAGCTCCTCACCATCGATTCGTACGCGCTCTGTATATCGCACAAGATGCGGTGAGCTGTATACGCCAACAGAGTAGCCCGCTTCAAGTAAAATAGACTCAAGTAAAGCACAGGTAGACCCCTTGCCGTTAGTACCAGCAACGGTAATCACAAAAGGAGATGGTTTGACAAGCCCTGCTCTTTCGGCAACGACTTGTGCTCGATCCAGCCCTAAATCAATAGCGCTAGTATGAAGATTTTCTAAATAAGTAAGCCACGCGGCCAAAGGCGACGTGGCTTTAGGGACAACATAATCTGCCATGAAGTCAGTGTCACTCGGTTGATATTGCAAGGCAGTTACTATACCAGATTTTCCTTGCAACAAAGAAGACGCTACTGCTTATCTTCTTCCTCAACGAGCTCACCTTCAACAATCTCTTCGGGCTTTTCAACCGAAACGACTAAAGGAGATGGGGCATGTGTGAACTTAGCCATTAAGCCACCAATACGTTGGCGCATTTCTCGGCGGTCAACAATCATGTCAATCGCACCGTGCTCGAGTAAGAACTCACTACGTTGGAATCCTTCAGGGAGTTGCTCACGTACCGTTTGCTCAATAACACGTTGACCAGCAAAACCGATTAGTGCTTTTGGCTCACCGATATTGATATCACCCAGCATCGCTAAACTCGCCGAAACGCCACCAAGAGTCGGATCCGTTAAGACTGAAATATAAGGCAGTCCTTTTTGCGATAGTCTCTCGAGGGCTGCACTGGTTTTCGCCATTTGCATAAGAGACATCAACGCCTCTTGCATACGCGCGCCACCACTAGCTGAAAAACAAACAAGACCACAATTGTTTTCAAGTGCTGTTTCAACAGCCTTAACAAACTTGGCACCAACAACTGATCCCATCGAGCCACCCATAAATTGGAACTCGAAAGAGCATGCAACAATCGGCTGACCAAGCAGCGTCCCTTGCATGACGATGAATGCATCCTTCTCATCACTCTTTTTCTGAGCGATGGCGATACGTTCTTTGTATTTTTTTGAATCGCGGAACTTAAGGATATCTTTAGGTTCCAGATCCGCAGCAAGCTCAACTTGATTCTCGCTGTCTAAAAAAGTTTCTAGACGGCGACGCGCTTTCATGCGCATGTGATGGTTGCACTTAGGGCAAACTTCTAAATTACGTTCCAATTCCGCGTGATAGAGAACTTGGTCACATGATGAACACTTAGTCCACACTCCCTCTGGAATTGATGCCTTTCGTGAAGACCCAATATTACTCTTAATCTTTTCAAGCCAGCTCATGGACGACCTTATCTCAACATTTACCCGCACGTTTAATACAGCAGGCAATCAATATTAGTTAATTTCTCAACCACGGATTAAAGCACAAACTTGCAAAACTGTGGACAAAAAACTGGTTGTACCTATTTAGGGCGTGACAGCCTTTCAAATAATTGACAGAACAATTGTCAAATATAGTGCCAACTCATGCCGTTAGCGAAACCGCGCAGAAGACCGCCATTACCTATAATATAGCGGCTTTTTACTTAATTTTGGCACTGTTCAACACATTTAAAACAATTAAAAAAGGCTCTAAAGAATGAGAGCCTGCTGTTAACCTCATTAAGGCGTCAATTAATCAGGTAAGAAAAGCGGCCCAATTGGCGGTCGCGGTAAGTTAAATTCGGCTGGATAATCAACATCAACCAAGTACAGGCCTTCTGCTTTAGCGGTAGCTCCCGCTAAACGACGATTCTTTTCACCCAATAACCATCCAATCCACTCAGGCGGTTGCTCACCTTTACCGACAACAATTAAGCTGCCAGTGATATTACGTACCATATGATGTACAAAAGCATTCGCTTTAATATCGATGATAATATAACGACCTTGGCGGGTAACATCGATATGATGAATATTGCGACAAGGGCTACGCGATTGACAAAATGCTGCACGAAACGACGTAAAATCATTCTCACCTAAAAGAGACTGAGCAGCCTCATGCATTTTATCGGCGTCTAATTCACCATGATAATGACTCACACCACTATGTAGGATTGCCGGGCGTAGATGGTGGTTATAAATAACATAACGATACCGGCGCGCCGTAGCACTAAATCTCGCATGGAAGTCATCGGAGACTTCAGCAGCCCAGCGCACCGCGATGTCTTTTGGTAAATTGGCATTTGCGCCCATTTGCCATGCAATCATTTTACGGGGAGTTTCGGTATCAAAATGCACCACTTGCCCAGTACCATGAACACCGGCATCAGTGCGCCCAGCACACTGCACTTCGACAGGATGGTTAGCTATTTTTGACAACGCATCCTCGAGCTTATTTTGAACGCCAATAACATGATTTTGACGTTGCCAGCCAGAATATTTTGTACCGTCGTACTCTATCCCTAATGCCACTCGCATGCGTGTTACCTCTATATAGTGCTATGTTAGGGCGGGGAGTATAAACAAAACCGTATCAAGCTGGCTAGCCCCTCCCCCCAAATGACACCCTTAACATTGTCTCGCTACGACGCTGACTCTAGCGCTCGCATATGCGCTAAAAAACGTTTCTCCAGCGTCCTAAAGCCCCACAAAATAATAAACGTTAGCATCATGTAAAATGCCCCCGCGATAAGGAAGGATTCAAACGGCGCATAATAACGAGAGTTAACAATTCGAGCCGCACCGGTTAAATCGACAATAGTCACGATACCTGCGACAGCAGAGCCATGAAGCATAAAGATCACTTCATTACTATAAGCCGGCAAGGCACGACGCATTGCACTAGGGAAAATAATGCGTCTAAACGCTTTCATCGGGCTCATGCCATAGGCCACAGCCGCTTCAACTTCACCTTTTGGAATGCTATTTATCGCACCCCTGATAATTTCAGCCGTATAGGCACTCGTATTAAGGACGAAGGTCACGAGTGCACAAAACCATGCGTTCGCCCAAAGTGTCCCCTGGATGGTCATCAACTGACTCAACCCATAGTAAACAAGGTAAAGCTGTATTAATAATGGGGTACCACGAAAAAAATAGATAAATGCCCATGCCGGCAAGGAGATTATTCGCACTTTGCTGTTACGTGCAACCCCCATTGGAACCGCCAATGCCAAACCAATAACCAAGGACAATGCAACCATCCAGACAGTGGTATAAAGTCCTTCTAAATACAGCGGTAGCTCATTGGTGATAATCGAAAAGTCCATTCATCACCTCGTATGAATACTATAACGACGTTCAGCCCAACTCAGTAATGCCGTTGAGACTGACGTAAAAAAGAGGAAAATTAACGCTATCGCGAAATAGAATGTGAAAGGCTGCTGAGTCGCGCCAGCGCCTAACGTACCTTTGCGAACCATATCGTCTAAACCAATAATGGATACCAGAGCCGTCGTTTTTAACAACACTAACCAGTTATTACCAAAACCAGGTAAAGCATGGCGCACCATCTGTGGTAGCAATATGCGTCGGAAGCTCAAGAAACCATTCATGCCATAGGCTTTGGCAGCTTCAAGTTCTCCCTTATCAACAGCGAGGATCGCACCACGGAATGTTTCTGCCATATAAGCACCAAAAATGAAGCCTATTGTTAACACGCCAGCAGCAAAGGGGCTGACATCAATATAGTCAGGTAAATATGAGACCCATTCGTGACTCTCATTTCGGTCAGAAAACCAACCATTAATCTTCTCATTAATCGTGTAGAGGCTATTGTTTAATAAAATCTGTCCTCCAAAGAAAATCAACATCATTAGGACAAGATCTGGAATTCCGCGAATAATCGTAGTGTAGAGTGTTGCTATCCAACGAGCCCAGCGGTATGGAGAGATTTTTGCCAGCGCACCCAACATGCCTAAAACCATTGCAAACAGTAAAGACAAGAGTGCCACTTCGATAGTCACCAGCGCACCCTCAATGAGTGACCATCCGTAGCCTTGTAAATTCAGCACGTTATCAACCTCTGGCCAGCAAAATAAAACGGGTCATAAAGTAAACCAATCATCATTAAGCTCAGTTTCAATTCACCAAGCTTTAAAACTTTGCAGCTAATTCGCTGAGTAGCAAATTTACTGAGTAACTAATTCACTGAGTAGCTAACCGCGACACAGCTAAGCATTCAAAAAACTCAAAAAAGGTAGGAGCGCGAGATGCACTCCTACCTGATGACCCAGCGAATTACTCGCCGTAAACATCATAATTAAAGTATTTAGACGCGATATCTTGATAGATACCTTTTTCTCTTAGCGAGAGGATCGCAGCATCAAGCTGTTCTGTAAGATCCTTGTCTTGTTTGCGAACGGCAATACCAAAACCTTCACCAAACCACTGAGGGTCAGTTAACGATGGACCAATAAAGCCGTAATCATCACCGCCAGGTTTATTGATCAGACCTTCTTCCAGTGCAGATGCATCACCAAGTACAGCGGCAATTCGACCCGCTTTAAGATCCAAATAAGCGTCATCAAACGATCCGTAACGAACAATATCAACGTCCTCATAATTGTCCGTTAGGTATTTATCGTGAGTCGTCGCGCGTTGAACACCAATTTTAACGCCCGCAAGCCCTTCCTCTGTAAAGGTAATTTCAGTGCCATTTTTAGCAACAAACTTATTCGGAATTAGGGCGTATTTACCG
Source organism: bacterium sp. HQB-150 (assembly GCA_043421945.1). GTDB lineage: Bacteria > Pseudomonadota > Gammaproteobacteria > Enterobacterales > Vibrionaceae > Thaumasiovibrio. Next base: position 31,701 of record JBHOGO010000006.1, read on the forward strand.
GTGAAATCAACACGCTTCTTACGATCTTCAGTGATTGACATCGCTGCAATGATACCGTCGTATTTACGCGCAAGCAGTGACGGGATGATACCATCCCAATCTTGACCAACAATCACACACTTAGCTTCAAGCTCAGCACAAAGTGCATTAGCAATATCAACGTCAAAGCCTTTAAGCTCACCGTTTGGTTCAGTCCAGCTAAACGGAGGGTATGCCCCTTCAATACCAAAACGTACAACCTTCCAATCCTTGGCCATGGCTGCAGTAGAACCTAACGTTGCCACCATTGCTGCGGCAATTATCCATTTTTTCATTGTGTCTCTCCTATCTAACAATGCTTACACTCACGTATTCCCCAAAACACGCTTTGTGTAATCCCTGTCTGTCTTTGTGTATTAAAAGTAAAGTGTATAGAGCTTAATATATTGATGAAATAAACTGCTTTAATCTTTCGGAACTCGGATTGGTAAAGAGCTGTCGAGGATCCCCCGATTCTTCTACCTTCCCTTGGTGTAAAAACATCACATGATTAGAAACATCTCGTGCAAACGCCATCTCGTGCGTCACAACCAGCATGGTTCTTCCCTCTTCAGCGAGGTCTCTCATTACGCCAAGCACTTCCCCCACCAGCTCAGGGTCTAAAGCTGATGTGGGTTCATCAAACAGCATCACCTCTGGGTCTACGGCAAGTGCTCTTGCAATCGCAGCTCTTTGCTGTTGTCCACCCGAAAGGTGCCCTGGGTAATAATCTCTGCGTTCATACAAGCCAACTTTATTTAGCAGCGCATGCGCATTTTCAATAGCCTCAGCTCGTGGAATACCTAACACATGAATAGGTGCTTCAATCACGTTCTGTAACACTGTCATGTGCGACCACAAGTTAAAACCTTGAAACACCATAGCAAGGCGCGAACGTATGCGCTGAACCTGCTTTTCGTCAACGGGTATCGCATCACCCTTAGAGCGAGTCTTCATCTGGATTAACTCACCATTAACCCAAATATCGCCAGAGGTTGGTGTTTCGAGCAAATTAATACAGCGTAAAAAGGTACTTTTGCCAGAACCTGACGAACCAATGATAGAGATCACGTCGCCTTTGTGCGCATCCAGCGATATCCCCTTGAGCACCTGGTTACTGCCGAAGCTTTTATACAAGTCCTTAATTTCCAGTGCGACGGTATCACTCATCCGCTCACTCTCCTCACTATCAAGTATGCAGAACTTACCCTGCTATTATTGTCTAATTGCTGCGCACTTATTTGAAAGTAACACCTATCATCTTGCCTAGCAACAATTTATTAACCCGCAAAATGGCAAATAAAAAATCAAATATAGCGAATAAAAAAGCAATGCAGAGAGATTACTATGCCAATTAATAATAAGCAAGAGGCGGTGATTGCTAGAGGGAGATCATATAAGTAGAGAATTTGATGTGAAATAACGTGACCAACAACAACAAATGAAATTCATTCGGACACGTTATAGATTGAGAAGGAAGTTTTCAACATGAGCCACAATGACTGTTAATGCACTTTTCACAAGACAAGCACAGCCCTGAAATGTTAATGCTAGGAGACTATGTGACAAACGGCTTCACTTGATTTCTGCCGTTCGTTTTTGCCTCATACAGCTGCTTATCAGCACGATGAATCATTGCTTCGATAGTTTCACCTTGCTTATATTCAACAACACCAAAAGAGGCCGTAATATTATTAATTCTATCGCCAGAGCTATTATCAATGATAGAGAGTTTTTCTAAGTCGCCACGTAATCTATTCGCAAAGTTAAAGCTATTTCTCAATCGCATATCAGTAATTAACAGCGCGAACTCTTCACCACCATAACGATAAAAACGTGAGCCTCGGTGACATTTCTGATTTATTTTCTGTGCGACTAACTTTAAAACTTGATCACCCATTGCATGTCCATAGGTATCATTAAATGCTTTAAAGTGATCAATATCCATCATCACCAAACAATAAGGATTTGCTCCCTCTTGTAACTCAGTAATATCTGCATCAAAACTGCGGCGATTATAGATTCCCGTTAATGCGTCAAACAATGCATTCTTTTGTGACACTTCTAATGCATTTTTAAGGTCTGCAATTTCTCGCTGCTGCTCTTTCATCTGCTCTTTAAAACGACCTGTAACCATTTTAATCGCTTCAGATCCCGCTAAAAGATCACTCAATGCGCTTTGGGCTTCTGTATCACCAGACAACTGCATAGGATCAAGTCGTGATAATGAACTGAATGAGCTATCGAGCACCGCTTCAAACTCACTGGTTCCTGACACTGAATCATCTAAAGCAGAGCCTACTTGTTCAAGCATTGTCGCCATCGCTTTTCTAAGCGCTTTAAGTTCTTCTTCATTTTCTGTTGCCAAGTACTGCTGATAGAGTCCATCGCATTGTGCGGCTGTGATAGTGTTGCTATCAGCTATTATCTTATCTATAGATGCATTTAATGCAGGTACTTGTCGAGCGATATAGCTATACCATAACGCATAGTAGTTAGGGGTTGGCGGAATCTTGTGTTTCACCATTAACGGTAGTGCTTCACGAATAATCATCGATGCTTTTTTTACCTGACCATTTGCGACCTGTGCAGTTGCAGTATCTATCATCCCTGCCTCCATACTAAACGAGCATACCTAGACATATTATGACTGATTTTTAGTCACTTCAAGGTAAATGTTAACAAATATAGACAAAAGTAAATATATAGTGAGACACAAAAAAACCGCGCTAGGCGCGGTTTTTTTGTGTGATTTTATCAAAACTAGTTATCTTCACCCATAGATAAAATTGTGCTATCCGATGTTTGAAGGGTTAATGCATCTGTTTGTTTCTCTTGAGGAGTACTCACCACAGCATTTATATCAGAGAATTCTTTGTCAAACTGCCTTGATGCCAAACTAATTTCATCGGTAAACAAAGACATTAACGAAGTATAATCTCTAACATTTGAACTAAAAATAGTCGCTTCTTGTCTTTCAATATTACCAGAGCTTAATGCCGCATTCGCATTACTATCATTAGTTTCAACTATAATTTGTCTTGCATCAGCAGGGGCATACATAGAATACCTGACGGTGACCGAACCGCTTCCAGTACCTTGTGATATACGCATATGTGTTCTTTGCATAAAGTAATCATTTCGATCGATGCTTACCGAAACATCAGCACAAACCCCAAGCTTAGACGTCGTTAATGAGCAAATATTTCGCTCCAAAATGGCCTGTTGAGGTGCCACAGCGCCTAAATTACCATCTATAGAGTTTTGAGGGTTCAAAGCTTGCTGGTTTCGATTTACATTCCAGCCATTTACTGTCCCCTCGGCTTCAATATACCAATTAGTATTTCCAATGCGATCTACATAGCCATAACTATCTAGAAAACCTGCATTGAGGGATTGCCATTTATACATAGCACCCGAAGAGTATATATTAATTTGAGCATCCGTCTGGCTATAATCAACAGGAGGAGTTGCTTGTAAATTAATAGAGTCTACCTCCAGAGCAGTAATTGGGTTTTGAATCCCTCCAGTAGTATCTGTATCAAAAGTATCAAATGAAGCAAATGCATAAGCTGTAGTTTGAGTACTAGTAACACCAGGGGCATATGGATTATTACTAAGAGATACGGCTAAAAAACGTTGCCCTGCAGTTCCTGTGACAGGTATTTGAATACGGTCCTCATCACCATACTCCAAATTACCACTTCTAAGCGCGTAATACCCCTGCCCTGAAGGCTGTGTTATACTAGCAAAGCGTTGAGATTGTTCACCTATTGTCACGCCGCCTGTCTTTACACAATCGTTGAACTGAACGTTACCCACAACATTAAATCTGTAATTACCTACATCCAAATAGTTTTTATGTATTGTAAAAATAGAGACATTATTCCCGAATTGATCAATATCAACTACTGATAAGTACCCATTAGAAGGGACTTGTGATTTGGGAACTGAAATCTGTCCTTGATCATTAGCGGTAAAACCACTTTTATATACACTACCATCGGCATCGTGCGTTATGATGGAAAAACCTTTAGTCGCTATTATGGCGATATACTTATCAACTTCATCTTCACTGCTTGCAAAAATGGTGCAATCTTCCGAAGTATCTGCTTTTGCTTTTTCATACTGAACGAAATCAAAGTTATAGTAGCTCGTCGTTGAACCACCGCCACCATCGCCACCACCGCTATCTCCGCCACTACAACCAATCATTGCTAATGGCGCTAGCGCTATCAACGGAATAAGCTTGTTCATAAAATCCCTCATTTAAGGTGTGCCAGTCGTTGGCAAAATTTAATGTCTATCTACGGGCAAGCAAAAAACTTACCAAGAGTGTATTTGTTATCGTTTTTCAGAGTATATATTGATATTCCATGAATAGATGTTTACCAATAAACAACCCCTTATTTTAATTCCTTCATATGACGACGAATTATCGTCACCCAGCCTTGTGCGTCACTTTCAGGGGCAAGCTCAGCTAACTTCAAAAACGCCTCTTTTGCTGATGCATACGCTTCGAGGCGATAATAACCAACGCCTAAATGGCGCCAGAACCCCACCTGATATGGGTACGCTTGCGTTGCACCCTCAGCCAAAGCAACAACTGCTTGCCAATTTTCCGACGATGAAAGTACAAACAAGTGAAGATTTAGCCATTGCAGGTCGCCATTTTCTTGACGAATCTGAGTTAGGATATAATCAGACATCAGCCAATCTTCACTGTCCATGGCGTAGCTTAGCCACTGTATATATGCATTTTCGTCGATAAAGATGCGATTTTCTGTGACACCTTTATGAAACCAATAGTTTGCTTTTATCGGCTGCTTACCCTCAGAGAACAGGGCGGCAATAGCTGCATAATCATGATCGGTAACTTGTTCACTAAGATGAGAAAGCGCAATTCGAGCCTCCGCCTCAGCAATAGGAAGCTTTTGCTGCTGAAATTGACGAATTTGAAGACGAAGTGTCGAAATGGCATTACGCTCAAGCGCCACTTCACTTAGCGGTTCGGATAGTGGCTCCTTCTCAAAAGTCGTCAAGGGTGTGCTGAATGCGTGCTTATCTTCTATCCCCCTATCTTTACCTGTCTCTGTCTCTGTCTCTGTCTCTGTCTCTGTCTCTGTCTCTGTCTCTGTCTCTGCGAGACCTTTAAACGGTAATCCCACTTCTGCTACCTTCAAGTGAGATTCATCTGTCGCTTGCTGTTGAGCGGATTTTCGATAGGAGGCACAGAGCTGTCTCGTGCTGAGGGCATCCTCCCCCACAAACACTTTTTGAGATAATGCGACCATGCACTGCTCAGAAGCGGCTGCATATTGCCCTAAGGCGGCATAACTTATCCCCCGAAGGCGCGCTAAGTTTGCACTTTCAATTTTACTTTGAGGCGAGATGAGACCGAGCAGCGTCATTGCTTGCTGATACTGCCCTCGACGGATGGCATCATCAACTTCACCCAATTGCTCATAGACAGACATCCGCATTGGTTCTTGTGCCAACACACAGAATGATAAAAGAGTAAAAGCGCCTATTAACCAGCGGGTCATGTTCAATACCTTATCAAAAATTCTGGATAATCATACCATTAGGCACGAAAGGCGCCAAAGATTCTAAAAACTAACACGACCTAGTTCGAATAACCGATACATAGCCCATGTAGGTCGAATCTTGTCACACGAATAAATTGCAGCTAAAAAAATGTTGAATAATCAACTTCAGTAACATGTTATCAATGCCTCACCACTCAGCAACAATCACAACAAAAGAAACACATTGATAAAAACACTAACGATAATAATGACTATTAAAAAGCCAAGGTAAAAGTAGCTTTTCTTGTAAACACAAGCGCTTAAGCCATAATGTGTTGAAATTTCACTCAAATACAGTCATTAACATCAGCAGCGGAAAGGTTTTTTTCACGATAAGTCGTGATATCATATAGCGCAAAACCGCACATCAACGCTTAAATACCAAAAGAAACTATCAATTTTTTTTTAGTCTTTTCTCGTTTTTTTTTAGCGGCAGTGATCGAGATCAATTCCATCTAGGGAGACTCTCGGTACACTTCAGTAAAATTCGGTGAATTTTCTTTACAAGTTACTGATAAAATTTAGCAACTTAGTAAAGCGGCCAACGAGCCAACAATAAAACACAATAATGATCACCGAAAACGACTATTTTATTTTTGAACACTTTTATTTGAACACTTATAAACGAGGAACGTATGTCATCAGATGCTAAAGCAGATGGCTTGGACGCAAACGAAGAGAAGAGTTATCAGGCGCTTCATCGCCCGGCCTCTGAATTCGCGAGTCGTTCAGACTACCTAGACCACGAATTGAAGATTATGAAACCTCGCCGCTGGAAGTTAAACCTTCCTGGCCGTGACTTTCGTTTCGAACTTGAAGATCTCGTTCCAGCGCTGGCTGGTACCATTGCGATTATCGCCATGTATTCATCCGTTGCGATGTCATGGGCTGATGGTCTAACGGCTGCGTGGGATCACGTTGAACTAGGCAAGGCATTCGCCATCGAAGTGGCTCGTGTTGAGATGCTTATTCCAGCGCTTTTATTCTGTATTTTAGCTTCGGGCTTTTTAAACCCAAGAGCTAACCTTGCAGGTAACCACGGTCCAATGATTCCGTTAATCGGTACCATTGCACTCGCTGGCGCTCACCCTCTTGCACTTGCTATTTTGCTTGGTGTATTTGGTCTACTTCTCAGTTATTTTAAAGGCGGCTCAAAGCTCGTCAATTTAACGAGTGAAGGGGTCGCTGGTGGTTTGCTTGTCTTCCTCGGCTTTACCGGTGCGATGACACAAATTGGTGATATTCAATCGTGGGCTGTTGGGCTACAAAGTGCCGACCACGCTCAGGGTAGCTTAGGTTACATTGGTCTTGTTGTACTCGCAGTGAATATCTGCCTTTATGCATTTTTAGCCAAAATAAACAAACGCTGGCTTGCTATTCCTGCTTGTGCAGCTGCAGGTCTCGCTGTTGCGCTTGGCCTTGGTGCTGGTTTTGACCTTGTGTTTGAAACACAAGCGGGTCTTCCAAACCTCAACCCTGTTTACTGGTGGGGAAGCACTGATCAAGGTTGGATGTTAGGTCTACCTAACCTTCAACACTTTATTGCTTCATTACCATTTGCTATTTTAGCCGTCGCTATGTGGTCACCTGATTTCCTTGGACATCGTATCTTCCAAGAACTCAACTACCCACGCGGCACTGAAAAAGTGCTAATGGATGTTGATGATACAATGACAACATGTTCTCTACGTCAAATCGTTGGTACTTCGGTTGGTGGTTGTAACATCACGTCATCTTGGGGTACGTACATTATCCCAGCGGGTATCGCGAAGCGTCCTATCCCAGCAGGTGCAATTCTGCTAGGTGTGATGTGTATCATCGTTGCCATTTTGGGCAAGCCTATGGACGTCGCGGTATGGCCTCCGGTCATGCGTATTGCTCTATTAGTGGGTGTATTCTTGCCACTACTAGAAGCCGGTGTTCAGATGATTAAAGACACGAAAGATTCTCAGGCTGCGGGTATCTGTGTGTTTGCGGCAATGGTAACCAACCCAGTACTGGCTTGGGCACTTACCATGCTTCTCGATAACAACGGTCTAATCGGGAATAAAGAGCGAGCTGCTAAGCTATCTAAAATCGATAAAATCGTCATCCCTGCGGGTGCATTGATTATCTGTTTTGTTGCGATGCTTGCAGTAGGTATGTTAGAAGGTCAATATGGCATTCCAGCATTACTTTAATCGTGTATATTCAGCCTGCGTATTGCTAGGCTGAGCAAGACTTAAAGGGCAGTGGAACTGCACTGCCCTTATCTGTCTTCAATGTAAAAATAAGACAATGAGTAACAATACGAATAGTGCTCTCCTAGATCACTGGGCTATTATTCGTATTATTATTTAATCAGAGAGTACCTCCACGCGAGTGTGTGGTTGGTACATGTTTTTTCTACTAAAAAGGTAGGTATGTCATGGCAGAGCAATTTGCTAAAGCATGGGAAGGATTTGCAGCGGGTGAGTGGCAAACTGATGTCAACGTTCGCGATTTCATTCAGAAGAACTATACGCCGTATGAAGGCGATGAGTCTTTCCTTGTAACTGAAGGTACTGAAGCAACTAACAAGCTTTGGGATCAAGTTATGGAAGGTATCAAGCAGGAGAACTCAACTCACGCACCTGTAGACTTCGATACTTCAGTAATCTCTACCATCACGTCTCACGATGCTGGTTACATCAACAAAGATCTTGAGACTATCGTTGGTCTTCAGACTGAAGCGCCTCTTAAGCGTGCAATCATGCCTAACGGCGGCGTGCGCATGATCGAAGGTTCTTGTAAAGCGTACGGCCGTACTCTTGATCCACAAGTATCTAAAATCTACTCTGAGTACCGTAAAACGCATAACCAAGGCGTTTTCGATGTTTACTCTCCAGACATCCTAAGATGTCGTAAGTCTGGTGTTCTAACGGGTCTTCCTGATGCATACGGCCGTGGTCGTATCATTGGTGACTACCGTCGTGTAGCACTATACGGTGTAGATTTCCTAATCAAAGATAAAGTCGCTCAATTCCACTCTACTCAAGCAGATCTTGAAAAGGGTGACGACCTACAAATGACAATGCAGCTTCGTGAAGAAATTCAAGAGCAGCATCGTGCACTAGGTCAACTAAAAGAGATGGCTGCATCTTACGGCTTCGATATCTCTGGTCCTGCAACTTCTGCTAAAGAAGCTATCCAGTGGACTTACTTCGGCTACCTAGCTGCTGTTAAGTCTCAGAACGGTGCTGCAATGTCTCTAGGTCGTACTTCTACGTTCCTAGATGTATACGTTGAGCGTGATATCGCAGAAGGTAAGATCACTGAGTCTGATGCTCAAGAAATGATCGACCACTTCGTAATGAAGCTTCGTATGGTTCGTTTCCTACGTACGCCTGAATACGATGAGTTGTTCTCTGGTGACCCAATCTGGGCAACAGAATCAATGGGTGGTATGGGTGTTGACGGTCGTACGCTTGTTACACGTACTAACTTCCGTTTCCTAAACACGCTTTACACGATGGGTCCTTCTCCAGAGCCGAACATCACTGTTCTATGGTCTGAGCAACTACCTGACGGCTTCAAGCGTTTCTGTGCGAAGGTATCTATCGATACTTCTTCTATCCAGTACGAAAACGATGACCTAATGCGTCCAGATTTCGACAACGATGACTACGCTATCGCTTGTTGTGTATCTCCAATGGTTATCGGTAAGCACATGCAGTTCTTCGGTGCGCGTGCAAACCTTGCTAAAACACTACTTTACGTTATCAACGGTGGTGTGGATGAGAAACTTAAGATCCAAGTTGGTCCTAAGCAAGACGCAATGACTGACGAAGTTCTAGACTTCGACAAAGTGTGGGCTGGCCTAGACAACCTAATGGATTGGCTAGCAACTCAGTACGTGACTGCACTGAATGCTATCCACTACTCTCACGACAAGTACAGCTACGAAGCTGCACTTATGGCACTTCACGATCGTGACGTTCACCGTACAATGGCTTGTGGTATCGCAGGTCTATCTGTTGCGGCTGACTCACTGTCTGCTATCAAGCACGCTAAAGTGAAGCCAGTTCGTGACGAAGATGGTGTTGCTATCGATTTCGAAATCGAAGGTGACTATCCTAAGTTTGGTAACAACGACGCTCGTGTTGATGACATGGCTGTTGAACTTGTTACTAACTTCATGAACAAGATCCGTAAGCTTAAGACTTACCGTAACGCTGTTCCTACTCAATCTATCCTAACTATCACTTCAAACGTGGTATACGGTAAGAAGACAGGTACTACGCCAGACGGTCGTCAAGCAGGTGCTCCATTTGCTCCTGGTGCTAACCCAATGCACGGTCGTGATGAGAAAGGTGCTGTAGCATCTCTAACGTCTGTAGGTAAACTACCATTTGCTGATGCAAAAGATGGTATTTCTTACACGTTCTCTATCGTACCAAACGCACTAGGTAAAGATCACGATACTCAACGTTCTAACCTTGCAGGCCTAATGGATGGTTACTTCCACCACGAAGAAACTATCGAAGGCGGTCAGCACTTGAACGTGAACGTTCTAAACCGTGAGACGCTTCTAGATGCTGTTAAGCACCCAGAGAACTATCCTCAGCTAACTATCCGTGTATCGGGTTATGCTGTGCGTTTCAACTCTCTAACGGTTGAACAACAAAAAGACGTTATCGCTCGTACTTTCACTGAAACACTATAATTCAGTAGAAAATTGATACGACATTAAAGCCTCGCTTAGCGAGGCTTTTTTTTACCTTAATACCCGCATTACACAACACTCTGTTTACTTGACACTACGCCATTCAAAAATTGATATAAAAATACTGTCAATTTTGAGATTTTCATCAACGTTTATAATAAAATATTTCGCACAACAATACGCAGTCAGCGAGAGTAAAAGATGTCAGCAATCGGTCGAATCCATTCCTTTGAATCTTGTGGAACCGTTGATGGTCCCGGAATTCGCTTTATCGTCTTCATGCAGGGCTGTTTAATGCGCTGCCAATATTGCCATAACCGTGATACGTGGGATCTCAATGACGGTAAAGAAGTGACGGTTGAAGAGATCATGAAAGAGGTGGTCACTTATCGCCACTTTATGAACGCATCGGGTGGTGGTATTACTGCGTCCGGCGGTGAAGCCATGATGCAGCCAGAGTTCGTCCGTGACTTTTTCCTTGCAGCTCGCGAACAAGGCATCCACACCTGCTTAGACACCAACGGTTATATTCGCAAACATACTGACGTTATCGATGAAGTCCTCGATGCCGCTGACCTTGTGATGCTCGACTTAAAGCAAATCGACGATAGTGTTCACCAAAACCTTGTCGGGGTACCAAACAAACGTGTACTACAGTTTGCAGAGTACTTGCATAAACGTGGACAAAAAACTTGGATTCGTTACGTCGTTGTTCCAGGCTTCACTGATGACGAAGCTTCTGCACACCGCCTCGGTGAGTTCATTAAAGACATGGACAATATTGAGAAAGTGGAACTCCTTCCTTACCACCAACTCGGCGAGCATAAGTGGGAAGCGATGGGGTATGACTACCCACTCAGTGGTGTGCAACCACCATCGAAAGAGACAATGGATAACATTCAATCTATCTTAGTAAGCTATGGTTTAAACGTTATCTACTAACCCACCACTCGCCCGCTATTATTGACGCCAAGAGCATTAAAAAACTTGGCGTCATCATCAATTTAATTAGACATTCCCTTTGCACTATTCCACTTTACCTTCTAGGTTTAATAGACATAGTATGCAGGGAATGCGTTTTGTCTTTTTCACGAAGATTCATACTCTTATTGATAATATTAACAAGCTTTCACAGCGTAGCTGCTGAGCAGGCTTTTGCTATTGTCACTGCCTCCCCTTCTCCTCCGGCAGAGCTCTCACTCACCAAAGCAAAATTGGTTTTTTCAGGTAAAACTCGTTCTGTAAAAGGAATAGGAAGAGTCAAACTTGTGGACTTTCCCGTTGGTAGCTCCCACCGCATCGCATTTTACACTCAGTTTCTAAATAAAAACGAAGCACAAATGAACCGGCTTTGGGCCTCACTGGCATTTTCAGGCAGAGCGCAACCTCCTGTCGAAATGGCTGACAACAACATCGATACCATCAAGCAGTGGCTTATGGACAATCCAGATGCGGTAGGCTATCTCCCATTAGAGCAAGCAGGAGGCTTAAATGTGCTATTGGAAATCCGCTAAGATTTTAATACTGTGCTTTTGCTTCTCCTGCTTTAGCAATGCTACAACATTACCTGATTGGATGAGCGTATCAGGATTTGCATCAACGGCTGCTGCTAAAAGCGATAATAGCGCTCCTTATTACTACACGAGAAATATTGGAGATGAATGGTGTTACGACTGCGATACCATTGCAGGCATACAATTAGACCTATTCCCTACCGATTGGCTCTATTTATCGGCGCAAGGGGTCAAAAGGCCAACAGATGACTTTAGTAGCCCAGAGCTTGAGTGGGCCTATGCATCGGTTGAATTCACCGATATTCGAGCACGTATTGGTCGACTTCGTTCACCTTCTTTTATGTATTCACAAGTGGTTTTCGTGAATCAAGCCTACCCTTGGGCTCGCCTTCCGGCAGAGGTATACGACACGACTTCAGGGTTTACGCGTTATGATGGTATTGATGTTTTGTATACCGCTGCGATAACCGACGAGATATTAATACAAATCCAACCTTACGCAGCTTTTCCTTCAGAAATACGGAATAACGAATTAAATCAGATTTATTACAACCTTAAATTGAAGGAGCTATACGGGCTTCGTGTCGATTTTGAAGCAACGACATGGAATGCATACCTTAACTACTTTAAAACACGTGTCTATATCGAATCAGTGACACCAGAAATACCCACCTTCACCCCTGGTATTCCTTTCCCAACAGGAATGGAAAAAATCACCGCCGATATCAATGCTGATACATGGTCATATGGTATCCGCTACGATTGGGAGGATTACACTTTTGTATTTGAAGGAACGACGGGAAAAGAGTCTGCATGGGGTGGGTTTTTCTCAGCTATCTATCACTACGATAAGTGGTCGCCTTATATTGTTTATGGCAAGCGAACTGAAAGTGACGCTGTAGGGCGCAGTAAAAATAAATCTGATAGCGTCAGCTTAGGACTGCGTTACGATATTCTCCCAAACCTATCGATTGTGGGTGAGTGGCACCATACTAAGATCGCGGATGGAGGAGATTACCGAGGAAGCTTAACAGCCAAAGATCCTCAAACAATTACTGATAGTTCGGCAAATATCTATACATTGGGCATTAACTATAGCTTTTCTTTCTAGACTCAACGGCGCCAGCCTGTAACTCTGCCTTAACCTCAAGTGTTAACACTCTCATCACTTGAGGTTTTTTTCTTTTCCAATAATCCAAATTTCTTGCATCTCCTTACTTACGACTTAGTGATTCCTTTTAACGATTTTTCACTTCTCTCTACGTCTTAATTTCAGTAATATCCACTTACAGAAATAATCACTAAGATTAGCCTTTATTGCGCGTGTTTTTGTGGTATAAATCCCATCGCAAACGATTGCGCACCTAAAATACTGCCAATTTTCGCCATATATGACTCACCACTGCGTTCCAAAGAGGATAGTGACCCCCCATGAAAAGCGACATTCAAATTTGCCGTGAAGCCACACTGACCCCAATTGAACAGATTGCGAAAGAGCACGGCATACTCGCCGATGATTTGACACCACAAGGTACACTAAAAGCCAAAATCAAACCGGCAATTCTTAAACGTCTTGAAGACAAGGCAGAAGGAAAGCTGGTTGTTGTCACCGCTATAACCCCAACGCCTCTAGGTGAAGGGAAAACCGTCACAACGATTGGCTTGTCACAAGGCTTGAAAAAAGTGGGTAAAAGCGTCATGGCTTGTATTCGCCAGCCATCAATGGGACCAGTATTTGGTGTAAAAGGTGGCGCAGCCGGTGGTGGTTATAGTCAAGTTGCGCCAATGGATAAATTGAATCTTCACCTCACTGGCGACATTCATGCAGTAACAGCAGCCCATAACCTTGCTTCTGCTGCACTTGATGCACGTGTCTATCATGAACAGCGCCACGGTTACGACGCTTTCACTGAAAAGACAGGTCTACCTGCACTGCGTATCGATATGGAACGTATTGTCTGGAAACGTGTGATGGATCATAACGACCGCGCATTACGCATGATCACTGTAGGTAAAAACCAACCAGGTAAAACGATTAATGGTTTAGAGCGAGAAGATGGTTTTGACATCTCTGCTGCCTCTGAGCTGATGGCTATTTTGGCTCTTGCCAATGACCTCGCAGATATGCGTAAACGTATTGGTAAAATCGTACTGGCTTACAACCTAGACGGAGAACCCGTTACTGCTGAAGACCTACAAGTTGCAGGTGCGATGACCGTCACAATGCGTGAAGCTATTGAGCCGACACTAATGCAAACACTAGAAGGTGTGCCGACGCTGATTCACGCCGGTCCATTTGCTAATATTGCACATGGTAACTCCTCCGTGATTGCTGATCGCATCGCGCTTAAATTGTCTGACTTCACCATCACAGAAGGTGGTTTCGGCTCAGATATGGGCTTTGAAAAAGCGTGTAATATTAAAGCACAACAGGCTGAACGCGCACCAGATTGTGCCGTTGTTGTTGCTACTTTACGAGGATTAAAAGCCAATTCAGGACTTTACGACCTACGCCCAGGACAACCACTGCCTGAAGCCATTTTCTCTGAAGATGAAACCGCATTACTGGCAGGCTTTGAAAACCTCAAATGGCATATCAATAATGCTGCGAAATACGGTGTACCCGTCGTCGTGGCTATCAATCGCTTCCCGCAAGACACGGACAGCGAGTTGAATCAGCTTAAGCAGTTAATTGAAACGTTTGATTCATCACTTCCCGTCCATGTCGCGATCAGTGAAGCATTTTCAAAAGGTGGAGAAGGTGCCGTAGAGCTCGCACATGCTGTTGTAAAAGCTTGTGAAACCCCAGCAAAGTTCCAACCACTTTACACCCTGTCTCAGCCACTTGAAGAGAAGCTGATGACCGTTGCAGAAGTAGGCTATGGTGCAGCCAATATCGAGCTCAGCGACATCGCTAAGGCACAGCTTGCGCAATTCAAAACTCAAGGCTTCGATAATTTAGCACTTTGCATGGCGAAAACACCGCTATCGATTACAACCGACCCAAGCAAGAAAGGTGCTCCGGTAGGCTTCACCGTACCGGTGCGTGAACTTAAGCTTTGTGCTGGTGCTGGGTTCATCTATGCCCTTTGCGGTAATGTCATGACAATGCCTGGCTTGCCTGAAAAACCGGCCTATATGGGCCTTGATATTGATGAGAAGGGTGAGATTGTTGGCCTAAGTTAAACAGGTACAGCAACCTATTTATCCGCTGATTCTATCGAATGAATAAACGATACCGATGCCACAATATAGCATCGGTTTTTTCGATCTAACTCCCCATTCGACATAACCCTACCAATCTTGTCGACTAACAACAAATCCCTCGATGATGACAATAGGATCATGTTTTTTTTCGGGCAAACTGGTACTCTGTTCAAAATCATAATACAAATGAGGCCAACCACAATGGAAATGACAAACGCTCAACGTTTAATCCTTTCAAATCAATATTATCTGATGTCAAAGCTGACACCAGAACAAGGCGAAAAGTATCGTCGTCTACAACTCATTGTTGAGCGCGGTTATGGGCTACAAATGCGTGAGCTTGATAAGGACTTTGGGGAACTAAAAGAAGAGAAATGTCGCACGGTCATCGACTTCATGGAAATGCATCATGCGATGCAGGAGTCATACAAAATGCTGGATAGTGAAGACCAAGGACAAGTAGACGTACGCCGCCTACAATTCTTAGGCTTTGATGCCGCGACTGAATCTCAATTAGTCCACTACGTTCGCTTTCTAACGGAAGAAGAGGGTCTCTACCCACAATTCGACAAAGCCGATCACCACTTCAATAGCCAAGTGACAATGTTTGATAAATACACTCGTATGCTGCAAACTTGGAAAAATTGCCCACGTCAATACCACTTAAGCGCAACAGAATTACAGCAAATTCTTAGTGCGTAAAGTGAAGACACGCACAAAAAAGGGGTCAGTAATGACTCCTTTTTTTATTCTGCTAAATTTTTTATTGGATCAAGATATTAACCAAAGACCTTACTAGCGTTTAACACTACAATACCGCCACACTGTAAATAGGTATTCTTATCCATGTTTGGCCCTGTCACCCCGCCTCGTAATACTATTGGCAACCGCTTGATCCTCTCTGTCGGGTTCATCGCAGGACTGGCAGTCAGCATCGGTATTATCGCATTTGTGATATGGGAAATGTTAGACGACCGAGTAGAGTTACTCGTTGATGATAAGCTCCCTACGCTAACGACCAACTATCAGTTAGAGCACCATACCGCTCAACTTCACACCTGGCTCAATGGTGTGATGAACAGCCAAGGTCAGGAAGAACTACCTGAACTCGGTGTTAAGTTCGATAGTAAATTTTCACAAATTAATCAGCTCCTCGACGACAACGCTGAACAGCAAGACTTTCCTGTCATTCGACACCGCTACGACAGCGTTCATAAAAACATAGAGCGTCTCATTCAGCTTCAACACAAACTGCAGCGTCGCCATATCAGCCTCAATACCATCGACTTACAAATATTTGAGCTCAATCGACAAGCAACCGCGATACTCAGCCAAATTCAATATGAGATCGACGCTCGTCAACCAAGCCCACAAATTATCGCCAATGAATATATTCACCTTCAGTACCTCAGTCAGCTACAGGCCTCACTGTTTATTGAACTCAATGGTGCGATTAAACAATCTCTATCAACAACCCCACCGCTCGAATTTACCTTCTCACCTTTAATTTCAGCGGTACTCGATCAAAGCCAGCGTTTCTCCATCTACCCGTCTGGCAATGAGTACATTAAGATTCTCGTGTCTCTGGATCAGCTTGTTGGTTTAGAGGGTGAGTTCATTAAAGTTCTCAACGAGATAAAAGAGGCGAAAATAGAACGCTGGAGTACTTACCAACTCATAAGCTCTCGATTAATGCACATTGAAAGCCTTCTTCTAAGTTCGGTCAATAATATCGCTGAAGAGATGTCCGTTCTTCACACCATCGTTTCTCAGATCATTGCAGGTGGCAATGTCATCATTTTTATCATGATGTGTATTACCATTTTCGCCGCTATTTTTGTCGCTATCGACATGATTAGTAAAGGCATCGTAAAACGGCTGAATCAACTCAGTAATAACTTAATGGTCGTCAGCCAAGGTAACTTGACGCAGTCGGTACTGATCGAAGGCGATGACGAAATCGCAGATATCGGCCAACACCTTGAGCATTTCCGCCAACAAATGGTTGAAATGGAGCGAACAAATGCCCTTAACCTTATCAACCACACACAGGCCGCCCTCGTTACCTGTAGTACAACTGGACTTATTCTTTCGATTAACCCCAGCGCAATGATGCTTTTTGGATCGAGTGAGCCGTTGCAAAAAGTCTACTTATGGCAGCTATTTGACCAAGATATTCTGCCGCGCCTTCGTGCTATTTTCGCCCCTGATAGCAGCCTCATAAAACGTGGAGCAATGACCACGACTTTCCAATTTCAGGCTCGCCACGATGAAAAGTACCTTCGACTAGACTTTCGCCTTTTCGAACAGAACCGCGGACAGAGCGTCATTATTACCATTACCGATATTACTGAGCAGGAAAAAACAGCGCGATGGTTAGAGCAAATGGTTCAAGAGAAAACACACTCCTTGCTTGAAAATAATACCCAGTTACAGCGAGAGGTTGAAGAGCGACGTAAAACAGAAATTGAACTTCGTAACACGCAAAACGATCTCCTCCAAGCTGCTAAAATGGCGACGGTTGGGCAGACAATGACATCGCTTGCGCATGAACTTAATCAGCCTCTTTCAGCAATGAGTACCTACCTTTATAGCTGTCAGCTAGCGCTCGAGAACGAACAATACACACACCTTCCAAACCAGCTTGAAAAGATCAATGCGATGCTGGAGAGAATCAGCGCACAAATTAGCAACCTGCGTAATTTTTCAAAGAAAAACGATGATGCGGCCACGCTGACCAAAGTGAACGTATCTGAAGCAACACAACAAAGCTGGACAATCGTAGAGAGCAGAGCACGAAGCGCTCAAGTTAAGTTAGACAATCACCTCGACGCACACCTCAGCGTCGTTGCTGACCTCGTTCAATTTGAGCAAGTACTGGTTAATTTAATGGTTAACAGTATGGATGCAATATCTGCCAAGACGACGCGCACAATCACTGTAGAGCAACTCAGTACAAAGGGAAGTAATACCCTGATAGCAGTGAGCGATACAGGGGATGGGTTTAGTGATTCAATCATCAATAAACTATTCACCCCCTTTACAACAACGAAAGATGTTGGCTTAGGACTTGGGCTCAATATCTGTCGCAGCATTATGTCGCGACTGAAAGGAAACATATACCTTGCGTCTACGCTTGAAGGAGGCGCATTGGTCGTATTGGAGCTAATGAAAGATGACATTGACTGAAGACGTTCAGGTTCTACTTATCGATGACGATAACGACGTACTGGACGCGTACCAAAACTTATTACAGCTGTCAGGTTACAAAACAGTCGCCTGCTCTGACCCCACACAAATTATGGCAATGATTCCAACCAATTGGCCAGGTGTCGTCGTCAGTGATATGTACATGCCTGGCTTAAGTGGTATGGATTTGCTATTAAAGATCCAACAATTTGACGACGAGTTACCCGTTGTCATCATCACAGGGCATGGTGATATTCCGATGGCCGTTGATGCTGTCAAAAAAGGGGCCGTCGATTTCCTAACGAAGCCATTACAGCCACCAGCATTGTTAGTAAAATTGAAAGAGCAACTTGAACAGCGTAAAAAACTCATTACACAGCGTCGATCTCTGACAACCAAAACGAGTACTGAATTGGTAGGGGAAACCCCTCCAATGCAACAGATCAAACAACAAATTGCCGAGCTAGCCTCACACAATAAAAATATGTTGTTAGAAGGAGAACCCGGGACAGGGCGCCATACTGCCGCTCGTCTAATTCACAGTGAAGGTAGTACAAAGCACCACCCAATTACCGTAATTTCAGGACAAACAATTCAAAATTCAGGAGAGTTACAAATACAGCTAAAGCGGGCGGAGCGCGGTAGTACGTTACTTCATAACCCACAGCTTATGCCTGTTGAAACACAACGCTGGTTATGTCATACCTTGCTTGAACAAGAGCGCCTTAATCGTAAGGAGACTCGTATCTTTGCGATTGTGGATGGCTCAGCTGAACAAGAGGTTGAACAAAATAGTCTACTACCTGAGCTCTACTATTACCTTTCTCAGTCTAAACTCTCGATGCCAGCGATTCGTCATCGAGTAAAAGATATTGTGCCGCTATTCAGCCATTTTTTACACCAAAGTTGCATCAAACTCAGCAAAGAGCAGCCGCGTGTCGAGCAAGCTTACATCAAACGGCTACAGCAACATGACTGGCAAGGAAATGTACTAGAAATTAAAAATATTGCAGAGCTCTACGCAATTGGCATTGTTAAACTTGCCGGTAATGAACGAACTCAACCCATTGAGCAGATAAGTAGCCCGCTGGATGACTTGATCGACAGCTATGAAAAACAAGTGATTGAAGATGCGCTCTTCTTATTCTCTGGCAGAATTAACGAAGTCGCTTCTTACTTACAGATCCCACGAAAAAAACTCTATCTAAGAATGAAAAAACACAGCCTAGATAAAGCAGAATACAAAGTACGAGGCACCTAAGCACCTAAGCACCTAAGCACCTAAGCACCTAAGCACCTAAGACGTCGAGCTTAAAAAGCAGAGTGGATAGGTCGAGTCTATAAACACAAACGTTGACACAAAAACAATAAAAAGCCTGCTGAGATGGAGCAAATGAAAACCCTCTCAATTGCCTCTACCCAGTAGGCTTTTTTGTCTCTATATGAGTGGATGAGTTGCACCTCATAAAGAGAATTTGTACACTCGCCGCGAATTCCTTGTTTTGGTGCCATTAAGAATGTCGTACTCCTGTCCGTTATGCCAACAACCCCTTTCGCTTCATGCAAAAACATGGCGCTGTGCTAGCAATCATCAATTTGATGAGGCAAAAGAGGGCTACGTTAATTTAATGCCAGCTCATCACAAGAATTCAAAGAGCCCTGGTGATAATGGCGAAATGATGCAAGCACGCCGCCTCTTTCTTGAAAGCAATCACTATCAGCCTCTTAGGGATACGCTCGTCAACGAGCTTAAAGCACATTTAACGGTTCCTGAAGCCATTCTCGATATTGGATGTGGTGAAGGCTACTATACCCAAGGCCTTACTCAAATTGCCTCTGACGATAATGCGCTTGATGTATTCGGGTTAGATATATCCAAAGTTGCTATTCGCTATGCGGCCAAGCGTTATCCTCAATGCCATTTTAGTGTCGCTTCAAGCCACCGCCTCCCCTTTGCAGACGACAGTTTAGATGCCATTGTCAAAATCTATGCTCCCTGCAAACCAGAAGAATTACTGCGAGTACTGAAAGCTGACGGTTTGTTGGTTACCGTCACTCCGGCGGCCCGCCACTTGTACCAATTGAGAGAACGTATCTACGACACCGTTCGCCTTCACGATACTGCAGCAGAAACACTCCCTGGGTTTGAACTATTGCACCAGCACGATCTCCACTACCCTATGCACCTTAACGGTGAAATGGCATCAGCATTACTACAGATGACCCCCTTTGCTTGGAAAGCCAAAGAAGAGACATGGGAACAACTCAAAGCTGAGCAACAATTTGAATGCGAAGCTGATTTTTGTATTCGATTGTACCGCCCTATCGAAGCGAAATAGCGCGAACACTGAATAGGTGGACTCTCAATTGAAAGAGTCCACTAAACCCTTTCATGTAACCAACCCCATTATCAACACTAACATTTGAAGTCTGACACTCCTTCCAATGACGTTCCGCTAGTGAAAAACGCCTCATTTAAGGCATAAAACACCAATAATCACTTGTCTTATCGTTAATTATTCAACGCAACTAAACACTGAACTTTAGATGAATCATGGTCAATTAAACTAATCAATGTTCACAAAGTCAGATCTAAAACCATCATATTAAGAAAACATGGATACTAACCCCGCGACACAACAAACATCTCCTTAACATTTCAGTACCTATTTACCGAGAATTGCGCTAAAAAGTACTAACACAGTGACAAGCATACACAACATAAACACTATAATAAGGAGTGAGATATGAAAGGAATCAGCACTTTATCCTCTATTGCTATTGCGGCTGCAATGATGTTTTCTGCAACGACAGCGTTAGCTGACACCGCTAAAGTGGCCGTTTCTCAGATTGTTGAACACCCTGCATTAGATGCCACCCGACAAGGTCTTTTAGACGGCTTGGAAGCAAAAGGGTATAAGCAAGGTGAAAATCTCGAGTTTAGTTACCAAACAGCACAAGGTAACCCTGCTATTGCGGTACAAATTGCTAAGCAGTTTGTCGGAGAGCGCCCTGATGTCTTAGTTGGGATTGCAACACCGACAGCTCAAGCTCTTGCTGCATCAACGAAATCTATTCCCGTTGTTTTTACCGCTGTTACCGACCCCGTTGGCGCAAAGTTAGTTAAGCAGCTTGAGCAACCTGGCAGCAACGTAACGGGTCTTTCTGACCTTTCTAATGTGGCTCAGCATGTTGAACTCATGCAAGAAATTATTCCTGACCTCAAAAACATCGGTGTTGTTTATAACCCAGGTGAAGCGAACTCTGTTGCTTTAGTTGAACTTCTTCAAGAAGCCGCTCAGGCTCGTGGTCTAAACGTCGTTGAAGGTACCGCACTAAAATCAGCTGACGTGATGTCTGCGGCTCAGATTGTGGCATCAAAATCAGAGGTTATTTACGCCCCTACTGATAATACAGTTGCATCGGCGATCGAAGCGCTGGTCAATGCGGGCAATCAAATGAAAACACCGATCATCGGTGCAGAAACTTCATACGTTAAAAGTGGTGCACTTGCGGCTCTAGGCTTTGATTACTATCAAGTTGGTGTGCAAACTGCCGCTTACGTTGATGCGATCCTTAAAGGCGAAAAGCCAGGCAACCTCGATGTTAAGATTGCCGAAGGATCTGATCTTGCGATCAACCTAATAACAGCAGAAAAAATTGGCCTAACCGTACCAGCAAGTGTTTTAGAACGTGCAAGCAGCATCGAAGAGTAATTAAAAAAACAGTAGTATCGAGAGGCAGGAATGCCTCTCTTTTAGTAAGAGAACAAGGAGTTGTTGATGTCTCTATTTGCCTTCCTAGGCACATTGGAAATTGGGTTAATCTATGGCCTCGTTGCTTTAGGCGTTTACCTCACATTTCGTGTCCTAGATTTCCCCGATTTATCTGTCGACGGTAGCTTCCCAATGGGCGCAGCTGTTGCCGCCACCGCTATAGTCTCAGGCATTAACCCTTGGTTAGCTACCGTGATGGCACTGTTTGCAGGTGCTGCTTGTGGCTTAGTCACTGCTTTTCTAGCCATTCGTTGTGGCATACTGCATCTACTCGCCAGTATCTTAACCATGATAGCGGCCTTCTCGATTAACATCCGTATTATGGGGCGTCCCAACCTTGCTCTGCTAGGGGAAGAGACTATTTTCACACCGCTCCAAGAGTGGAATATTGACCCAACCTACGGACAACTTGGCATGGTTGCCCTTCTGGTTATCCTAAGTGGGCTATTTGTTGTTCGCCTTTTAAGTAGTGACTTCGGACTTGCCCTACGTGCAACAGGCGTGAATAGCCGCATGGTATCGGCACAAGGTGGTAGCACTGGCTTCATGACTTATTTTGGCCTTGCCTTGTCTAACGGCTTTGTTGCTTTCGGGGGAGCATTGTTCGCACAAACCAATAGTTTTGCCGATGTGACCTCTGGTGCAGGCACCATTGTTGTTGGTCTCGCTGCCGTTATTCTTGGTCAAACGTTACTTCCAGGCCGCAAAATTTGGGTTGCTGTCGTCGCCGTCGTCTTAGGCTCTATTATTTATCGCCTTGCAGTTGCATTCGCGCTCAGTAGCGGGATGTTTGGCCTTCAAGCATCCGATCTTAACCTCATTACAGCAGCCCTCGTTGCGGTAGCATTAATTGCACCCAAAATGAAGTCTGGCATTCAAGCTAAGCGCGCATAAAGGAGGCGTCATGATAGAAATTAACAATCTACAAGTCACCTTCAATGCAGGGACGATTCTTGAAAATAAAGCCCTACGCGGCGTTTCACTACAAGTGCCAGAAAAGCAATTTGTTACCGTCATTGGCTCCAATGGTGCGGGTAAATCAACGTTACTCGGTGCAGTCAGTGGTGAAACACCTATCGCTGGCGGAAATGTAAGTATCGACAATGTCGATGTGACTCGCTGGCCTGTACACCGCCGTGCACAGTACGCTGCTCGTGTTTTTCAAGACCCTCTTGCTGGAACATGTGCCTCACTGACCATTGAAGAGAATATGGCGTTGGCTTATCGCCGTGGTCATCAACGGGGTTGGAAGCTGGCACTCAGTGGCAATCGACGTAAAAAGTTCCAAGATCGCATTAGCATTCTTGGCCTTGGCCTAGAGGATCGCCTTGGCGATAGCATCGGATTATTATCAGGTGGACAACGACAAGCGGTCAGCTTGGTAATGGCGACGCTCTCTGATAGCCGTTTATTACTGCTCGATGAACATACCGCTGCATTAGACCCACGCATGGCAGCCTTTGTAATTGAACTGACGAATAAGGTTGTCAAAGAGTTCGATCTTACCGTCATGATGGTCACGCATTCGATGAAAGATGCATTAGCCTGTGGAGACCGAACGATCATGCTTCACCAAGGTGAGATTGTTCTCGATGTCGCTGGCGAAGAACGCGCATCACTGGATGTACCGCACCTGCTTGAAATGTTTAGTAAGGTCCGTGGTGAAGAGCTGGCTGATGATAGCTTATTACTTGGATAATAAAGCTTGGATAGCAACTAACCGGATTAAAAATTTCGGGAATTAAAAGTGCTCGGATTGGGCTGAGTGAGACGAAAATCACTCAGCCTATACTCCCATCATCTGCGAGCATCTAGAAGCCCTCCACGGGACAACTCACTTGTCATCTTTAATACCAAGTCTATCAATAAAATTCACTCAATAATTATCCAGTGTCTATACTGTTGCATAATGTCGTATTAGGAATGTTACTATGCTGCGTTTTGCCCTCCCCTTCGCTTTACTGACCTCATTCGCTGCCTCTGCACAAACGAATAGTGCCCCAAACGATCAGCCAGCAACGCTCACTCCCTGTTCAACACTCAAGATCACCGGCAACGCAGAGTACCCACCAATACTATGGCGTGATCCACATGAAACGGGAGCGATTACAGGCTTAGCGCGCGAAATATTAGAAATAGCCTTTGAAGGAACGGGGATAACGCTAACTTTTGAAGACGTTGGTGTGTGGGCTCGTGCGCAAAAAGAGGTCCGTATTGGTCGGATGGATATGCTAGCAGGTGCCTTTATTACGGATGATCGTCAAACTTGGATGGACTATATACTTCCTGCCTTTACCGATGTCCCCAGTGTGATTTGGACACCAAATGATAGTGACCTCCAATACAACGAATTGAATGATCTCAAACCCCATAAGGGGGGGACGCTGGTCGATAACAGCTTTGGGCAAGAATTCGACCAATATGCTACCAACCACCTTAACATCGACTATAACAACTCCATTTCCAACGCTTTTAGGATGCTAGAAGCTGGTCGTTATGATTACGTTGTCTTTGAACTCTACCAAGGAAAAGCCATACAAGAAGTCATTGGGCTTTCTGACCAAGTCATACCGAGAGATCCGCCTATCTCGATTGAAGGTCTCTATTTTACCCTATCCAAAGCGTCTGAATGCAATACACCAGCGCTTCAAGCGTTCCTTGCGAGCAAAGTAAGCGAGATGATCGCCTCGAACCTCTTCGACACTTTACTAATTGAACATACGCATCGCTGGGCTGGGCAGCAGAAGTAGTTGCCTAAACTCTACTTCCTGCACCGTCGCTGAACAGCCTTCACCTCACTCCGTGAATCAGTACATACATTCTTGAATGTATGTATAATAACCAGCAATTACATTTATTGAGTGAGCAAAACCTTATGTTGTCTATTCGTCGTTTTTGGTGGCTAATCATTCCCGCTGGCTTCATTGTTGTCATTTTTTACCGACTTGCGGAGATTAAATCGACGACCACAGCGATGGTGTTCGTCGAGCAGCCACCCACACGCGTTGAAGCGATCCAAGTTCAACCAACCTCACTGATAAAATGGGTATTCTCTGAAGGGACCGTCCAAGCGCAACAAAAAGCATATCTCGATTTCGAATTGGGTGGGAAGGTTGAGAGTATAGCAACACTTAGGGATGGTACCCGACTCCGTGAAGGTTCGCGGGTTTTTGGCCCGGCTGATGGGTCTCGCCATGGTCAGCTATTAGCTCAAATTGACAGTCGAGATAATCTCGCCATCGTGCAAGGGCTAGAAGCAAGGCTACAAAGCATGCACTCTCAAAAAAATGAAGCAGAAATTCGATTAACGCAAGCCCAAAATGAACGTCAATTAAGCCAACAAAATTTTGTGCGTATGAGTGAAGTTTACGAACGTGGCGTAATATCACAAGACGAATTTGACCGTATTAAAACGGCAGATCTCAATGCAAATGCAGCCGTTAAAGCTGCGGAAAGTGGCATCGAATCACTCTCATCTGAAATCACTAGCCTGATCTCAGAACTAAACCGTGCAACACTGAGCCTCGAAAAAACGAGCCTATTTGCCCCATTTGACGGTGTCATTACCGCGATGAACATCTCTGAGAATAATCACTACTATGCACCTATGGGTGGCGTTAGTGATAAAGAACGTGAGACTAGCTCCGCAATTGTACTCGTTGATGACTCACAGCTGGAAGTACAGCTAGAAATCAACGTGAATGATGCAAAGCTGTTGGCTGAAGGGCAAACGGTTTATCTTGCTAGTGATGATGAACGCCTTTACCTTGCTGAGCGAAATCAAACCCTCAATGATGAAATAACAAGTGGTGTTATTTGGTCGGTCAGCCCTTCTATCAGCCTGCAACGCCGTACACAAACGGTAAAAGTACGAATCCAACATAACACAACGGCATTAAAAGAAGGGCAATTCGTACGCGCATGGATAGCTGCACAACAGAGTGACGATATCATTACTTTGCCACTACAGGCTCTGTCATTTAATCACGGCACTCCGTTTGTATATGTAATTGAAGCTGAAAGCCAGGTTGTGGAGCGTAGAGATATCACCACTGGTGTACAAGGTATCGATAGCATCGAAGTCACCTCTGGGCTTGCTCCTCATGAACAGATTGTTGTGCGTGGTCAACACCTCCTAATTAATGGTGCCAAAGTCACCATCATTGATGTCGAAGGGGGCAAATAATGGTCACAATGAGTAAAAAGCTATTTGTTGAAACGCTATTTGCCCGACTAATGCTCGGAATGTTGTTGCTCGCTGGCGTGCTGAGTTACAACAACATGGTGCGTGAGAATTACCCTGACCTCGAAATCCCCTCTGCTATCGTCATGACTTATTGGCCAGGAGCAGCTCCAGAGCAGATCGAAAAAGAAATCACAAAGTACCTAGAAGATGAAATTGTTAGTTTGAAAGGATTAAAGTCTTTTTCGAGCGGATCTTATAACTCTTACTCTATTGTATCGGTCGAGTTCGATGCCGATATGCCCGTAAGCGAAGCGATGCCATTGCTGCGTGCCGCTGTTGACAAAGCAGCTGCACATTTTCCAGCCGGCCAAGGGATAGAAAAATCTGATATCGAAGAGATGTCAGTGTCCAATATGCCAATAATAAGCTTCGCTTTGAGTGGTGATGTGGATGATATGTTGCTCTCTGATACCGCAAAAAGCCTGCAGTCTGCCCTCGAAAGCTTATCTCTCGTTAAGAAAGTGAATATCAGCGGTCTGCGTGAAAAAAGCCTTCATATTCGCCTTAACCCTCCACAACTTAGAAATCTCGGTATCTCCCCTATCGTCGTTCGTGATCGCCTTCAGTCCGCAAATATCGATATGGCATGGGGCGAGTTTGAAGCTGATGAAAACACCTTTAACCTCTATCTCGCCGGACGTTTCGATAATGTCACTCGCGTTGAACAACTGCCAATCATTCAAATCGATGAAAACCGTACTGTTAGGTTGGGTGAAATCGCTGATGTCAGCATGCGGCTTGATAGAGAAAAAAGCCGTACTTTCTTTAGTCTTAATGGCAGCGAGTTAGAACCAGGCGTGACACTAGATGTTTTAAAAAGACCTGGAGCCGATACTTTTGCAGTCATCGAGCAGGCATTATCACTCGCTGACAAATATACACACGCTAATTGGCCACAAGCATTAAACCTCACCCACGTGAGTGATGATGGTGAGCTTATCGAGCTGGCATTCAATGATATCTCTAGCTCAATGAAGCAAGCTGTCGTCATTGTTTTTCTCGTTTTAATGCTGCTCCTGAGTTGGCGTGAAGCGCTTATCGCAGGTCTGGCATTACCGGTTACTATACTGGGTGTATTGGCGGTCATGGCAGCAATGGGGTATAGCTTCAACTCCATGATAATGATCGGCATGGTGCTAGCGCTCGGCTTAATGGTTGATGTCTTTATCCTTGTAATGGAAGGCATGCACGAAAACTTATACGTGCAAAAAAAGACGTTCTCAGACGCTGCGCTAACGACCGTGAAACAATTCATTCTGCCTGCTAGCGCCGGGCAACTCACCACTATCCTTGCAATGCTACCCATGATGATGATTGGCGGCATCGACGGCAAGTTCATTCGGATCCTACCGATTACCATTACCGTCACCTTATTGATGAGCTTACTGGTTGCGTTTTTGATCTGCCTACCGTTATCGAGCTACATATTAAGCAACGTCAACAAGCACCAAAAACCGCTGCTTATTGACGTATTATCCACACGTTACCGTGCTGCATTGAGCCAGTGGTTGTCGACCTACGTGGTTAAACGCCGCCGCTACGCTCTAGGTTGGGTAACCGGCGCTTTTTCGCTATTCGTTATCGCTATTATTGTTGCGGGCATGCTGCCATCAGAAATGTACCCAGAAGCCGATGACCGTAAGATTGGGGTATCAATAGAACTTGCCCCCGATGCGACCCTAGAACAATCGCAGCGTGTTGCAGATAAAGCGGGGGAATTCCTACGTCATCAAGATTGGATAGAGAAAATGATCGCCTATGTGGGTGCTAAAAGTCCGATGACAACCGCCAACCTCAATGATGCCTTACTCCCTTCAGAAGTATGGAACCAAGTCGGGTTTAGCCTAACGTTATATCCGAAAGAACAACGCGAGAAACTGTCCTATGATTACTTACCGGCGATTCGTGAGGGATTGAATCGTGTCCTGCATGATGAGCCGGGGCTTTCGATAAAATTAGTTCATATTGGTGGAAACCCTGACACCTCAGCTCCAATTCAAGTTGATCTCATTGGTGAGGACTACAATGAACTCATCGATATTGCTACAAACGTAAAACGAGCTCTGAGCGCCATTCCGGGGAGTAGTGATGTCAGCGATAATTTAGGACCAGTGCTTCACGAAATCCGCTTTACACTCAAACCTGAAATGTTGAGCTTCCACGGCATTAATGAAGCGGAGGTTGCACAGCAAATCCGTATCGCGATGGAAGAAGATGAAATTGGTTATTACAAAGTCGACGGCATCGATGATGACCCTAAAATCCGCCTCAGTATTGCTTGGCCAAGCCGTCAAGGAGAGCTTGGCGGACCACGTCATCTGGCTGAAATGAATTTATTGCGAATCATCAACCAACGTGGAGAAGCGATTCCTTTTGGTGAACTTGTCTCCTACGAGATCACTGAGGTTCCAAGAGTTTTCGTGCACCGCGATGGACAAAGGACGGTGACTGTCAACGCGAGAGCAGAAGGTAAAACGGCCAATGAGATCGTGACAGAACTCATGCCCGTCGTTGAAAACATGTCACAAGCATGGCCACAAGGTTACCGCTACCAATTCGGCGGTGAAGTCTCAAAGGCTGACGATAGCTATGGTCAGATGGGAATGGCTTTTATGCTCGCCATGTTTTCCATTTACGTACTACTGACTCTCATGTTTGGCTCTTTTGTTCAGCCAGCGATCATTATCCTTATTGTACCTTTAGCATTAATTGGTACTTTCTTGGGCTACTTTTTGTCAGGAACCCCAATGTCCTTCTCTGGCTTGATCGGTATTGTTTCCCTAGCGGGTATTGCGGTGAACAACGGTATTGTCCTTGTTGATACGATGAATCAACACCGCCTGTCTGGGGAAAGTATCTTGCAAGCAGCTGCGCTGGGCGCGGCAGATAGGCTCAGACCGATAATCAGTACAAGCTTAACCACAGTGCTAAGCCTATTACCTTTAGCATACAGCGATCCGCAGTGGTACCCACTTTGTATGGCGATTATATACGGACTCATAGCCGCTACAATTATTGCGGTTGTTATCATTCCTGCACTGTATGTATTATTAACGCAAAGTAATAGCATTGCAGATGGCACATCACAGCAAGCAACCTATTGACAGAATGCTAGGAGTAGTCACACGCTGCTAGTAAACATTAGCAGTGTGTGACTAAAAGAAGAGAACCAGAAGAATTCATGGCTAGGAAAAGCAAAGAAGACGCAGAGAAAACCCGCGTACAGCTACTTGATTCAGCATTAATCGTCATGGCTGAAAAAGGGCTAGTGAAGACGACCCTTTCCGATATTGCAAGCCACGCAGGGGTTACCCGTGGTGCTATTTATTGGCATTTCAAAGACAAGGACGACCTGCTTGATGCTATTTGGGTACAGATTTTCATGCCATTCTCAGGGCTATTTGATAAAATTTCCGTCACAGATGGTCATAAACTGCCCGAAGTATTAATTGAGATAGCGAAGTTACTCGCTAACGAAATACTCAGCAATCAACGGCTTCAATCAATGATAAAGCTATCCCATCAAGGGCTTGCAGATAGTGAATACCTGTCTCGAACGCGACAGCAGCGCATCAAGGAAAATTTAGGGTTAGAAGAAGCATTCGAAAGAGTGCGAAAGCAAGGTCGCCTCAATGATCACTTAACACCTTTAGATGCCTACGTTATCTATAGAGGGTTTATCAACGGTATCTTTCAGCAGTGGATTATCACTCCTGAAAGTATCATTAATGCAAACTTTGACGCTCTCGCCCTGAGCTTGAGCGCTGCGCTATTTAAACAGCCATAATTCATTAGAAAATAAGCGCCCATCACAGCCTTTAAACACAAGAAGCTCATAGAATCATATGCTATGAGCTTTTATATTCGCAGTCACTTCACAGGTGTTCGGGCGGAGTATTCAAGGCAATAGCTCAATACAAAAACTCTGCATTATAGTAAAGGCGAGTCTTAGAGACTCACCGGAAAAACCAACCTAAATGCAGCGACTCTTGGAAGCTAGACTCAAAACCAGCGCTGTAATGAGCTTCGGTCTAGCTGCTTGAATGCTCGATTTAAAACCATCGCTAACTCACGATAACGAGGCTGAGCTTTTAATGGCTGCAGCGCATAACCCTCACTTATGATTTTCTCGTGTAACTCACGATACCATCCGGCTAACGACGGAGGAAGTCGCGTATCACTGCGCTTACCAAGCCAATACAAACCTTGCAATGGCATACTTAGCGCAAACAGCGCCATCACCATTGCTTGCGGTAACGCATCGTAATTATTAAATGCCATCTGAGCCAAGACGCTCATCACCGCTACCGCAGGCATCACCCGGATCGCAAACTGCGTTGCCTTAATGTAACGGTTTTCAGGAAACAACGGTGCCAGCTCTTTTCGTAACGGCCATACCGACATGTAATCCTGCCCATAGCGAAACAATTTAAACATCGACGATTGACTCATACGTCACCACACTCAAAAATTTATATAACAATTCAAAAAATCAGAGAACAAACTTGATTCAAATTAAGTTTCTATCAAAATCTTTTGTTATAATGCTCAACAATCGCTATCCTTAGCACGCCTATCACTCATTGTTGCTCGTAATTCAGATTACCGCAACTATAGGCTAGACCTCAAGGATGAGCAAAAACATGGGTTCCCCGTGTTTTTTTTTATGGAAAGAAAGAATTTTAGCCAATGATAAGGTAGGCAAATAGTTGCCACCTGTTCTATTGGTAATTTATTATGTTGGATATCAACTCCTCAGAAAGACTATAGGTAATCTCACATGTCTAAGCTGGTTTTAGTACTAAACTGTGGTAGCTCTTCTTTAAAATTTGCTATCGTTGACGCCGTTTCTGGTGACGAACACCTTACAGGCCTAGCAGAGTGTCTACACCTGCCAGAAGCTCGCATCAAGTGGAAACTTGACGGCAAGCACGAAGCACAACTAGGTGACGGCGCAGCTCACGAAGAAGCACTAGCATTCATGGTAGAAAGCATCATCGCTTCTAAGCCAGAGCTAGCAGCTAACCTAGCAGCTATCGGTCACCGTGTTGTTCACGGTGGTGAGAAGTTCACTAAATCTGCTCTTATCGATGACGCAGTACTTAAAGGTATCGAAGAGTGTTCTGCACTAGCACCTCTTCATAACCCTGCTCACATCATCGGTATTAACGCTGCTAAGAAAGCATTCCCAGCACTGAAAAACGTTGCTGTTTTTGATACTGCTTTCCACCAGACAATGCCTGAAGAAGCGTATCTATACGCACTTCCGTACAACCTATACACTGATCACGCGATCCGTCGTTACGGTATGCACGGTACTTCTCACCTGTTCATCACTCGTGAAACAGCTAAACTACTTAACAAGCCAGAAGATGAACTAAACATCATCAACTGTCACCTAGGTAACGGCGCTTCTGTTTGTGCTATCAAGAACGGTCAATCTGTAGATACTTCTATGGGTCTTACTCCTCTTGAAGGCCTAGTAATGGGTACGCGTTGTGGTGATATCGATCCTGCGATCATCTTCCACCTACACGACAGCCTTGGTTACTCTGTTGAGAAAATCAACGACATGCTAACAAAAGAGTCTGGCCTTGCAGGTCTAACTCAAGTGACTTCTGACTGTCGTTTCGTTGAAGACAACTACGGCGAGAAAGAAGAAGCAACACGTGCGATGGACGTATTCTGTCACCGTCTAGCGAAATACGTTGCAGGCTACACTGCGACTCTAGATGGTCGTCTAGACGCAATCACATTCACAGGTGGCATCGGTGAAAACTCTGGCCCAATCCGTGAGATGGTTCTTAACCGTCTAGCGATCCTTGGTGTTGAAGTTGACGGCGAAGCAAACCTGAAAGCACGCTTCGGTAAAGAAGGCGTGATCACGACTGCAAACAGCCGTGTACCAGCAATGGTTGTTTCAACTAACGAAGAATTGGTTATCGCAGAAGATACAGCTCGTCTAGCTGAAATCTAATCTGAGTTAATCTAAACGGCTAGCCCTTGGCTAGCCGTTTTTATATCAGCTTCCCCGTGACCCCATCGGTCACTTCTCCTATTTTGAGAGGAATTCATCGTGTCTCGTACTATCATGCTTGTTCCTGTAGGTTCTGGTGTTGGTCTTACCAGCGTTAGCCTAGGCGTACTACGTGCAATGGAGCGCAAAGGTGTTCGCGTTTCATTCTTCAAACCTATTGCTCAGCCACGTCAAGGCGGCGAAGCTCCAGATTTGACTTCAACAATCATCAGCAACAACAGCGATATGGTTATTGCTGACCCATTCTCAATGGCGCGCGCAGAAGAACTGATCCGTAACGATCAGAGCGATGTACTATTAGAAGATATCGTTGCGCGTTTCAAAGACGCAACGAAAAATGCTGAAGTGGCATTGATTGAAGGCTTAGTCCCAACGCAAAAACACCCATTCGCAAACCAAATCAACTTCGAAATCGCGAAAACGCTTGATGCGGAAATCGTATTCGTTGTTACTCCTGGTGCGGATAACGCTTCTCAACTGAGAGAACGTATCGAAGTAGCATGTTCTAACTTCGGTGGTCTGAAGAGCAAACAAATCACAGGCGTTATTGTTAACAAGCTAAACGCACCTGTTGATGCTGAAGGCCGTACACGCCCTGACCTTTCTGAAATGTTCGACGACGCTGATGAAACAGTGAAGACTGACGTTGAAGTGATGGAAGTATTCAACTCAAGCCCTATCCGCGTTCTAGGTGTTGCACCTTGGAGCCCAGAGCTTGTTGCTACGCGTGCTCGCGATATGGCTCAGCACTTAAATGCCGAAATCATTAATGAAGGTGAAATTAACACTCGCCGCATTAAGAGCATTACTTTCTGTGCACGCTCTGTTCCTCACATGGTTGAGCACTTCCGTCCAGGTTCACTACTAGTAACCTCAGCAGACCGCTCAGATGTTATCGTTTCAGCATGTCTTGCTGCAATGAACGGCGTTGAAATCGGTGCACTACTACTTACAGGTGGTTATGAAATCCCTGAAGCTGTTCAGTCACTTTGTCAACGTGCATTCGAAACTGGCCTACCAGTAATGACGGTGAAAGGTAACACGTGGCAGACTTCGCTTAATCTTCAGAGCTTCAGCCTAGAAGTACCTGCAGACGATAAAGAGCGTGTTGAGTTTGTTAACGAATACATGGCTAGCCACATCAACGGTGACTGGATTGAGTCGCTAACAGAAGGTTCTGCGCGCGAGCGTCGTCTAAGCCCACCAGCATTCCGTTACCAGCTTACAGAGCTTGCGCGTAGCGCGGCTAAGCGTGTCGTTCTTCCTGAAGGTGACGAACCACGTACTGTTAAAGCAGCGGCTATCTGTGCTGAGCGTGGCATCGCTGAGTGTGTGCTTCTTGGTAACCCAGAAGAAATCAAGCGTGTTGCTGAACAGCAAGGTGTTGTTCTAGGCGCAGGCGTGACTATCATTGATTCTGATGCAGTACGTGAAAACTACGTTGCTCGCCTTGTTGAGCTTCGTGGCCACAAAGGCATGACTGATGTTGTTGCTCGTGAGAAGCTACAAGATTCAGTTTTCCTTGGCACAATGATGCTTGAAAACAACGAAGTTGACGGTCTAGTTTCTGGCGCGGTTCACACCACAGCTAACACTATCGTTCCTCCGTTCCAAATCATCAAGACGGCACCAGATGCTTCTATCGTATCTTCTGTCTTCTTCATGCTTCTACCAGACCAAGTACTGGTATACGGTGACTGTGCAATCAACCCAGATCCAAACGCTGAGCAACTTGCTGAAATCGCGATTCAGTCTGCTGACTCTGCAAAAGCATTTGGTATCGACCCACGTGTTGCAATGATCTCTTACTCAACAGGTACATCTGGTAAAGGTGCTGATGTTGATAAAGTACGTGAAGCAACGCGCATTGCTCAAGAGAAACGTCCTGATCTCATCATCGATGGTCCTCTACAGTACGATGCTGCAATCATGGAAAACGTTGCTGCTTCTAAAGCGCCTAACTCTCCAGTAGCAGGTAAAGCAACAGTATTCGTATTCCCTGACCTAAACACAGGTAACACGACATACAAAGCAGTACAGCGTTCTGCAGACCTAGTTTCTATCGGTCCAATGCTTCAAGGCATGCGTAAGCCAGTCAATGACTTGTCTCGTGGCGCACTAGTAGACGATATCGTTTACACAGTGGCACTAACAGCGATTCAGGCTAAACAAGCTGAAGAAGCTGACGCTTAAGATTTCAACACCTAATATCGAACCGCTAAGTTTTAATACTTAGCGAGTTTGAGCCTGGTGTTTGATGCTTGAGTGTTAGTAGGCAAAAAGCCCCGAGTGAGAAATCGTTCGGGGCTTTTTTCGACATTGCCAGACTAAATTTCCTAATATTTTCAAGCGACATCTTCTCGTACCGATCTAACCCGATCAATCGCTTCGCCACGGTTACGAACATTCATTTTTTTATACAACTTATAGATATGTGTTTTGACCGTACTTTCTGTAACAAAGAGCCCATCGGCTATCTGTTTATTACTTTGCCCACAAACAAGACGCTCTAAAATTTGTCGCTCGCGTTTCGTTAATAATACCAAAGGATTTAGCTTAGGAATAGAAAGCTTTCTATAATATTCAAGAAGTGCCCCCATGATAGGGCGGGGTAGCCACGTGCTCCCTTGGCTCACCTCCTTCACACTTTTAGCTAAATGATCCAAGGGGGAGTCTTCCCACAGTATTCCTTTCAATCGCTTCCATTCAATTAACTGCATTATCGAGATATCCGCGGGCAGGTTGTAAACAATAAGATTAAAATCCAATGTCTCTGTCCTTAATACATCTTGATAAAAAGATTGCTGGTGATAATGGTAATTCACAACGATCACATCGAAGCTTTCCAATTGAGTAATAAACTGTACATTTTTAGCGTTAGACCAAGATACAGCGAGTTCATCAAGTTCTTCAAACTGCTGTAATAAAAGGCTAGCCGCAATCCCTGCCTCACATAACAATAAAACCGATACGGTTGTCCTTTCCATATTTAATGTCCATATTCGTTATTACAACACAATTGTACGTGTTTTGGACGCATGTCGCATTCTACAATTGTAAAAAAAGTGAGTCAGATCTGCATGCTAAAATATAAATAGCATATATAAAAAATATACCAGCTCAGAAATGAACGAAAAAGAATACATTGAAGCACTGTTTTCTATGCATAATTTCAGTTTTAGTTACTACCTATAGTATAGAAATATATTTACCTAGAAGAAAGTTACCAAAAGGTTGTATTGAAAACTCATACTTTAAAGAAAGTAAGACTTTTCTCATACCACTTTAAATAGTTGCATGAGAAAGCCATACTTTTTCACAATACAAAACCTTGGTCATACTCTGTAATACATTATCCAAAGCTATAGTAATTATTAATAATAAGTAAACATCACTTTGGAATGAACAAATGAAATGGACGATGGTAGCTAGTGTTTGTATTATTTTTGTCATCTACTCTGTAAACAGTACGGCGCGAGAAAACTTATCACTAGAGATTCAAGGGACAATTTCATCAAAATGCCAACTATCTTTGACAAATGATAATAACATTCAATTAGTAAAGAAGGAAAAAACCACTGTTGATTTCAAAGTTGATTGTAACCTGCCTATTTTAATAACGCTGCAGTCTCAATATGGTGGGGTAAAAAACACCAAAGACGATACCTTAGGACTCTACAGCTTAGAAATTAACGTACCTAGTATAAGCATAGCAGAGAGCATAAGTAGTAAAGATATTAAACGCCCTAAGTCAATAGACTCTGGGGATATCATCCCCTACCAGACTAAAGGAGAAGTGGCTATTAGCCTTCAGAACCAACTAATCTATGCCGGTATATACGAAGACACATTAAGTATTAGTGTTGAACCAAAGCTAACCTTAAGCTTATAAGTAACTTGATATAAAATCTTAATTTAACAACCCCTGTAACAAATCATCATTTTTAATGGAGTAATTATCATGAAAAAAGCAGTTTATTCAGTTATCGCCCTTAGTGTTTTGTTTGGTAGCCAAGCTTTCGCTAAAAAGGACAATAGTTTTGACCTGAACCTCAAAGCAAATGTTAGCCAAGTATGTGCCATGACATATGAAGGCGCTACAGAGCTAGATTTCGGAGAGTCTCCAGCTTCAGGTGAATCTCATGAGGTCATGTTTAACGTAAGATGTAACTCTGGTGATGTTTCCCTTAACTGGGTTTCATCAGAGAAAGGCTTGAAGAGTGGCGAAGACGTTATCCCCTACACATTTAGCCTTATTAGCACAGATTTAGAAATTGACCGACTTGTAGAGTACAAAGGCGTTGGTGTCTCAACCTCTCATCCTGTTCAAGATTTCGATGAATCAATTACCTTATCTAAATCACCAAAATTAGCTACTGGTAGTAGTGTTACCGCAAAATTTGAAACAACTACCGATGCGATTTACTCAGGTGATTACAAAGATACTTTCACTTTAGCAATGAAAGCAGAATAAAATCAATGGGCATGGCCTTAGTGCCATGCCCACCGTCAAGGACTGACAGAATGAAAAAATCAGCACTACTTATTTTACTAATGCTGTTACCAAAAATAAGTTTGGCTTACAGCGTACAGCCTATGATTGCTGAAATAGGTTCCATAGGCAATAAAACCCAGCTAATGATGCGAGTAGAAAATACATCGGCCAACCCTCTGACGATTGTAATGTCACCAATGCAAGTCAACGTGGATAAAAACTATGATGAAGTATTGAGCGAAGCTGAAGATGATCTACTCGTCATGCCACCAACCGCGATAATCCCTCCAGGTCAAACTCAATCAGTATTGGTCCGCTATATTGGTGACCCTTCAGTTACTCAGTCAAAAAGTTACCGGGTTATCTTCGACCAAGCTGATGTGAACTTAGATGGATCAAAAAAAAGCCAGGTCCAAATAAAATACCGCTTTCTCACACTACTGAATGTTAAACCTCAAAATACTAGTGCGGTGATTGTTCACCATCGGACTTACCAAGAAGACGATAAATGGTACATCGAGCTAGAAAATATTGGCAGCAGTTATGCACGATTATCAGAAACGACATGGATGGTAGGTGAAGAAAATAGATTAATACCGATTAATGGTGAAACTGTTCGTAACCATGTTTCCCGAAACCTAATATTGCCAGGCACCACAGCCAATGTCGAATTCATCCCTTTTGAAGACATTGACCCAAGCAGTATGGTGATAAAAATAGATACCGGAGACTAAGTTATGTATCGCTACCAAGCCTTCGTGATACTACTCACTCTGCTGACCCCCAAAGCCTACAGCTTAATTGTCGAGCCAATGGTGTTAGAGATGACAACCCATACCCAAGCAGGCATTGTCGTCACTAATTCGAGTACAGTGCCAGTCGCTGTGACGGCAGAGCTTAATAAAATATTGATTACAGACGGTACTGTTCAGCGCTTACAAAGCGAGGGTATAGATAACCACGAGATGTATAACAGTACTCTCGATAATATCCTCGTTTTTCCTCCCGCATTTATTTTAGAGGCAGGGAAAAAACAACATGTGCGGCTAATTTGGCAAGGCACTGAGCCACTCCTACAATCTCAAGCATACTACCTACGCTTTGAAACCCCAAATATAAAAATGACTGAATCAGCAGGGGGGAGTGCTCTGGCTATTCAGCTAAGCTACAGCGCACTAATACACCTTAGCGACCAATCTCTATACCCAGCTGTCGAACTAGAAAAAACACAACTCATCAATAATGCACTCGAAATCTCATTGAGTAACTTTGGACAGCGCTATGCGTATCTATCAGACTATATGATCAATTTAGGGCAATGGTCATTGCAAAGTACTTTAGCCTCCCTTTACCCGAATGATGTTTATTTGCCCCCCAATAGCGAAAGTACCCTACGTATCCCTTTTCACTCTTTGCCGACGTCAGATTTAACGCAGACCGTTTCGATACAGAAAAGGAAAGGAATGTGATTATACGTCAAATCGCTTTCATATGGCTTAGGCCTCGACTAACGATGGTTAGATTGGCACCTCTTCTATTCTTATTACTTTGTGTCGTGGGCGTAGCAAACTCACAGGCGAATGAATTAGATAGCACAAAGAATGATGCCACAAGCAATCAGGTCATGCCGGAGAAAAGCCTCAACCCTTTTGGGAGAGCGATTACAATCACTAGCGTATTCAGAACCACAGAACGGATATTAGGACAGATTGATGTTAGTATCGCCGCAAATGGTGATATGACTCTTCCTGCCACTGCTGTTTTACAACTTCTAGACTCGCTTTTACCAGAACGTGTTCTCGCTGACATGAAAGAGCAATCCCAAGACAACCGACTCTCAGATAAGCAATTTGAACTACTCGGCTATCCGATTTCACTCGATCCCACGACATTTGAATTACATATTGCAATTGCTATCGACGAAACACGTACCTACCCCCTATCACTCAGCAGGGGAGAGACAAATCGAGAATATCACCAACCTTCTCTGATCAGCGGCTATGCTAATATTTGGCTAAGTGGAACACGAAACGCGAGCTCAGAAACCGCAACAGATGAAAAAGATGAATACTCACAAGCGCATAGAGTAGAGTCTGGACTCAATATTCAGCACATTAGGCTTAATTATAATGCCTCATTGGTTGATAGCCACAATCACCCTGCTCAGTTCAAGCGAACAGCCACCCGTTTATCAACTGATTTTCCTTCACAAGGAACCCGGTTAACCCTTGGTGATATAAATTCATCCACTGCGGCATTTCAAGGTGCGGTCGATGTTGGCGGCATCTCTATTACTCGTAACTTTACTCAAATCCCAACACGGAATGTTCGCCCCACCGCTACCCAGCAGTTCACATTAAGCAGAACGTCTGATGTGGATGTTGTTATCGACGGCGTGACCGTACAACGCCTGCGTCTTCCTGCAGGCCGATATGACCTCAACGATATTCCCTTGGCGCAGGGGAGTAATGATATCAACTTGATCATACGGGACGCCGAAGGGAATGAAGAGCAGATAAACTTCTCGATAGCAACAGATGCATCCCTACTCAAACAGGGCGAGTATGAATATGTGGCAACCGTCGGCGCCCCTGTGAACACAGCTAACGACGGTAAACGTGACTACGAAAAAGACCAACTACTCTGGCATGGCATCGTCGAAGCTGGTATTACCCCCTCTTGGACGTCAAGTATTAATGGTCAATATTACAATAACAATATAACGATAGGCACTCGACAGCTAGTGGCCTCGCATTATGGTACTACGGAGCTTAGCGCAAGCTATAGCCAACATGATGATAATGGAAAGGGACATGCGCTACGACTTTCTCATTCCTCACCGATTGAGCTTTATGACGCCATCGGCCTAAGGGTTGATAGTCGCTATGAATATTTTTCTCCTCAATTTAGCCTTGCTACCGACATCAGTGCCACTCAGCCAAGTCACCAGCATTACGGTCTAGTTTCGATTAGCCGCCCCTTGTTTGACTTTTTCCGCATTGGCGTAAGCACCACTTATAGCAAAAGCTATCAAGGCGGTAATGAAGCTTTAAGTCTCGGTAGTAGCTTTTCAGGGCCAATCTATAATACTGCAATGACCTTCGGTCTTAACGCTAATTACAGTCAAGTTATCGGCGGCGATGATAACGTCAATGCATCACTCAATCTGAGTATTCCATTAGATGACACACAGAGAATTGTGAGTCGCTACCAAACAAATAATCATCGTACAAATATCGACTACAGCTACCGTCGAGATACTGGTAATACCGGAGGATTAGCAATAAACGCGTCGATCCTCAATGACGAAGAAACCGATGCAGACCTCAATGGTAGCATTAGCTATACCGCAAACCGTTATGAGATTTCTATCGATCATAACTCTCGACTTGATACTCTCAACTCTGATTTCAATCGCACCGACAACAGTCGGATTCAAGTTGCAACAGCGCTGGCATTCTCCGGCAATAAAATGGCGATAGGACGTACTGTTGGAGAGAGTTTTGCCATTGTATCCTCGCACAGCAACTTAGAAGATAACCTGATTTCAGTCGACCCTACTCCTAACGGTAGCGCCAAAACCAAATTACAACATGGCAGTCATGCCTTGGTGTCAGATATTGTTGCTTATTCACCTAAGCTCATTCGCTACGAGGTCGAAAACCTTCCCCCTGGGTATGATCTAGGTGCAGGTCTTTTTGCTATAAATCCAAGACCAGGCCAAGGCTATCAAATGAAAATCGGTTCTGACGCCATCATCACCTTAATGGGTAGCCTCTATGATAAAGAGACCGAACAACCTATTGCATTGGTAGCAGGTAGAGCACACAAGCAAGGGACAGAAGAGAGTATTGAATATTTCACCAACAGAAAAGGTCGCTTTGCTGTAATGGGTATGTCTCCAGGAAAATGGACATTGGAAATCTTTACTAAACCTATCCAGCGTATTGAAGTAGATGTGACTGAAACAGAAACCATGCTGATTAGGAAAGGAGTCCTCTATGTTGACCAATAAGAAATTATCTTACTCTCTTGCTGTGATATGCACCGTTATAAGTTGTGACAGCCTTGCTTGCCGTGCGACCATCAACGACTTTTACCAGAAAAACAAAATGGATCAATACGACGTATTCAGCACATCCCCCTTTGCACTTCGCCAAACATTTGGGGTTAATTATGAAGCAGACGATGACTGCAAGGTCATGTTATCAATCGCGCCTCGAAGTAAACGCTTAGTTGTCAAAAATACAAAAAACGACACGATCCGATATCGATTCCAGCATCAGAATTCCGATATATCAAACCACAGAATGTTAACCCCGTTAAACAGCGATGATACCGAAGTCCAATTCGAGATGAGATATATCAGTGGGCAATACGCGGCAGCTGGAGATCTTACAACTACACTCATTGCAAGATTACTCAACGGAGAGAAAGAGTTAGATAGAAGAGAATTGGATGTTACTGTCAACGTCAAACCAGCAGCGGCTATCTACTTTTCTGAAATGACTGAGCAGCACAACAGCGTGAATATCGGAGAGCTAAACAGCGGTAAAGTCATCAAAAACATGCCGCGACTAAGAGTGATCAGTACCGCCCCTTTTAAAGTTGAAATTGAATCAGAAAAC
Source organism: bacterium sp. HQB-150 (assembly GCA_043421945.1). Classification (GTDB taxonomy): domain Bacteria; phylum Pseudomonadota; class Gammaproteobacteria; order Enterobacterales; family Vibrionaceae; genus Thaumasiovibrio. The sequence continues at coordinate 73,083 of JBHOGO010000006.1, forward strand.
AGAGGGCGACTACGTCATAAAAATCATAATGATACGTGGTTTATCAATTATCAATTTTCGCTAAACCGTATCATTAAACCTTTATCTGATGGTGTACAGCAATGGCAATCTCCATCCTTGACATCAGCACTTGGAGAGCTGTACACAATGGAAATGACGCTAGGGAGTGCAGAGCGGAAACCAGCTGGTCACTATGAAGATACCTTGTATATATCCATAGCTCCCAGCCTTGTGATCGCAGATTAGTGAATACGGCGTGAGGCAATACCGATTACTTAACGCTACGAACTAACTTGATAGCCTCTCGTCGGCAATGAACATTTATTTTTTTGTAAAGCTTATAGATATGTGTTTTGACTGTACTCTCCGCGACAAAGAGCTCATCCGCTATTTCTTGGTTTGTTTGCCCACAGACTAGTCGATCTAGAATCTGTTTCTCTCTGCGAGTAAGATCATCAAATGGACTATCATGAGGTACTGTGTAGCTACGATAATGAGAAAGCATCGCTTCCATATACTGACGAGGTAACCACATTTCACCACTCAAAACTGATTCTACGCTTTTACCTATATGTTCAATGGGAGAGCCCTCAAAAAGTATCCCTTTTAAGCAAGACCAAGATAGAAAGTGTTCACTCGGTGTATCGTTAGGCACGTTATAAATAATAAGCCCAAAAGACAATGTATTAATAGTTGGTATAAAGCTGTATTCTTCCTCAGCCATGCAACTAAAATCAATTAATACGATATCATAATCATTCAACTGTGATATGAGCTTTAACTCAGTACGGCTTTTATGTGTGACTTCAGCAGAGGAGCAAACAGATATCTCACGCTGTATCAGCCTACACTGAATGTTTTTCCCACCAAGAAAAAGAACTTTGCGATTTGGAGTACTTAGTTTCATGTCATCCCTCCTACATAAAACCCAAAACAGGTATGAATACGAAGACATAGATAATTATTGCACCTAAGCACCACCCCATCTATCCCTAATATGAGACAAAGAGACTACCTAAACCTGCCTTGTTACTTATCACATTGATAGTATGGATATTTAGTCTGGCCCTCTATTTTTATGTACAACTATTTTAATACCTTTTTGAAAAACGCAATCCTTGTTTAATACTTGTTAACGACCGTTACTCTCTAATATTCATCTCATGTGAACATCAGTGAGTAGCGGCAAATGAAAAAGATACTCCCGAGAAAATCAGTATGGCTCTCTATCGCTGCCACCACTGTTTTATCCGTACTGGTGAATACTCAAGCCGTTAGTCAATATTCTGATTTATCCATGTACATTTATGGGAACATAAATGAAAAATGCGAATTAGATCTTAATTCTGAGACGAGGTATGATTTTTCAGACAACATTGCTCATTCAATTCCTATATCGGTAAATTGTAATATCCCAATGGGTATACATATTAAGTCTGAGCATGGAGGCCTCAAACTAAATAGTGCCTCGCAGGATGTCATTGAACCATACAACATAAAATTAAATGTCGGCACCATAAATAACACCTCAAAGAGTGAATTGTTTAACAATGACAATATCGTATTTAGATATGATGGCATCCCTTTCAAACAGCAAGGGATCATGATGGTATCACTCACTAAACCACTGCTCATCGCGGGGAGTTATTCAGATACTTTAACGATAGATATATTACCGTTTTCTTTCACCGATGAATAAGTAACCAAATTATAAAGATTCTGTCGCTCGACAGATAGTCCGCCCCGACATTTAGGGGTATTAGAAGTAATTCAGCAGTTCTACGTATGTAAGATGGAGTTTAATATGAAAAAGTTAACCCTTAGTGCTATCGCGGTCAGCGCATTATTTGCAGGAAATACAACAGCCGGTGATGTTCAGCTTGTCGGTTATGTACCAGCAGTTTGTGAAGTAACGGGCCTCTTTACGCAACTACTCGATTTCGGTAACGTCACAACCGCTGGGCAAACAACATCGGTTGGTACTGTAGGTATTCAATGTAATGATGCTGATGGCGCCATTGTGACACTATCCAGTGCAGAGGGCGGCTTGGAATCAGATGATGCCGAAGATGTTTCCTTGGCTTATGACGCTGTTTTAACCACGGCTTCAGGTGATGTTACGCTGAATGCACCTGGTGGTTTTGCTACTAACGGGGCAAGTGCTTCCGGTACATTTGGTGCATCCACTGCACTAGCATCAGGTTTGGTCGGTTCTTTGACCTTTACCACCGTTGATGCTGCTATTTGGTCGGGTGGTTACTCTGATACGCTAACCGTACAAATCGCTGCGGGTAACTAAGCCTAGCCTTTATAAACGTCTTAATTGTCTTAGTATCACTAATCTTTCTAAATGGGAGGGAAACCTCCCATTTTTTTGAAGGAGCCTTACATGAAACACCTTTTTTTTATCCCACTCATTCTATCTCTCTTTTTTACTTCGAGTGTTCATGCATTTAAAGTCATGCCTATGGTCGCAGAGATGGCACCACTAGGAAAAAACAGCCAATTGTCAATGAGAGTTGAAAATACGGGAAAGAGTAGCTTGACTGTCGAAATGGTACCGCTATCACTGACGTTGGATCAATATGGCAATGAAACCTTAGTCTCTGCTGAGGATGAGTTATTAATATTACCCGTCACCGCAATCATTGAACCTGGTCGTTCTCAATCGATTTTAGTTCGCTACCTAGGTGACCCTTCAATTTCTAAATCAAAGGCTTACCGTGTTTCTTTCCGTCAAGTACAAGTTGAGCGACGTGATATTAATGCAGCAAGCATTGGTGTATTAATCAACTTCGATACCCTTATCAATGTTCGACCAGAGAATACTAAACCAATTCTTGATGTCGTTGATATAAGAGAAAACAATAACCAATGGGAAGTGGACATTAATAATAGTGGACAAAGCTATGGGAGACTGAGTAATACAAACTGGCGTCTCTCTGATAGTAAAAAATCGCAGTTTTGGAACAGTAAAATGATCGGGAATAATGTTACGGGTAGCCTAATATTACCCAATAGCACACGTACCTTCACCATGAACCCACAGGATAATCTCAATATTGAAAGCCTAAACATTGAGATAGAATTGGTTAAATAGATGAGACATATTGTAATAGCACCACTCATTTTCCTTTTCCTTTTTTGGGCAAATGGCAGCCAAGCATTACTGATACAACCTATTGTTGTTCATATTGATTTGCCTAACTCAAATCGTGAGCAGGTCGTTGTTACAAACTCATCGAATACCGCATTGCCCATAGAGGCCAGTATGCATAAGGTTATTTTTTTCGATCAAGGGCAGTATGACATTGACGAAAATAACGCAGAAGACTTTCTACTCTTCCCACCAGCTGCCATCTTAAAACCAGGACAGTCACAAGCATTTCGCTTTCAGTGGGTAGGCGATGAACCATTGCAATCTTCTAGCTACTTTCTGCGTTTTTTCCAGCCTTCACTGCCGCAGAGTGAGCCTGCTCTTGGGTCTAGCACCTCCACACAGCAGCAGTCAGTCTCACAAACAACAGCCATAAAGACAGACTCTGAGCAAAGCAAATCTGGGATTGCGATTCGTATTCATTACAACGCTCTCGTCCATGTCAGCGCTCATAGCCAAACACCTCAACTTGTTCTCTCTGTCACCTCTGCTGGCAAGGCTTTATTGCAGAATATCGGTAACCGCTTCGCTTACTCAGATGATTTCGACTTCATGACCGAAGACGGAACGCTATTACACGATGCCATCATCGATAATCACTTCATCGCCCCCAACACAGCGGTTGAGCTACAAGTGCCGCAACGACTTTCCGTTGGCACTTATACAGCACATTACATAAAAAGGTGATCTTCAATGGAATGGCATCGTCGATTTCACCTTGGAAATCTCCAGAATTCTATTCTGGCCTCTCAGCTTATCAAGCCTCAAAGCCTGCTGATTATTTTGGGGTTGCTGAGTAGTGCGCTATCAGCAGCAACCTTAAATCCAACAGGAAGAGATATCGAATTATCAACTCTGTTACGTATTGCCGACAGTGTAATTGGTGAAGCGCAGCTCACCCTTACCGCTAACGATGATCTTCAGCTGCCGAAAGAAGAAACATTACAACTGTTATCTTCAGCACTCGCGCCCATCGCTATCAAAGCCCTCGACAAAAGCAGCGATCGAGATACGCTAACGACAGCTGACTTCGAAAAAGCAGGGCTAACACTAACGTTTGATATGGGCACACTGGAGTGTGTACTGACTGTTCCTAAAGCACTGCTCAAGGTAAGAGATCTGTCACTGGCATCCTCTCGAACGTCGAAAAAATACTACGAGCCTTCCACCCTCAATGGATTTGCCAATGTCTCGGCCAGTACCACGCAAAATCAAGCGAAAGGCGATTTCGCTGAAACGCAAACCAATACTCGGTATCGCCTCGATGCAGTACTCAACTACCGCTCTATGACACTTGAACTTGAGTCTCAATATAAAGATGACAGCAATCAAGAGGCACGGTATGTGCGTGAAGGCTCTCGCTTAAATATTGATTTTCCTTCGCAAGGCTCCCGCTTAGTCCTCGGCGATATGTACAATAGCGGCCGTATCTTGCAAGATGCTGTCAACGTCGTAGGGATCGGTATTACTCGTGATTTCACTTTAATTCCAACACGTAATGCAAGACCAGCGGCAACGCAAAGCTTTACGCTACAAAGAACGTCAACGGTCGATGTGGTGCTTGATGGCATCATTGTCCAACGCCTCACACTCGCGGCAGGTAACTATAACCTCAACGATATCCCCCTTGCGCAAGGCAATAATGATATTGAACTCATCATCACTGATAGCAGTGGTCGCGAAGAGACTATCCAGTTTTCAGTGGCGACTGGGTATGACCTCCTAGCGACAGGTGAATGGGAATATTCGTTACTTGCTGGTGTACCGAGTACGTCAAATTACGAAGGTTTAGAGTACGATCATGATCAAGCTGTTATCCATGGTTATCTAGATGTTGGTCTAGCACCTTGGTTAACTCTGGGGATCAACGGTCAACGACTTGAGGATGATCACTTAGGCAACGTCACCCAAGTCGGTACTAGTGCCCTAGTCGCATCCTCTATCGGGATTACCGAGTTGTTGCTCTCCTACAGCGATCACACTCTCTATGAAGATGGAATAGGCGCTCGGCTTGCCTTTGATGCCATTCTTGACCAGTTCGAAAATGTTCGACCACAATTTAACTTCATTTATGATTATTTATCTGAGAACTATGCGGGGGTTGGGGACATTGACACCCAACAAGACTCACTCAATAGCACGGAACACTCACTCTCTACCTTCTTGTCATTCAACCTTAGTCCCGACTATCGCCTGTCACTCTCAGGTACCTATCACCTTGGGCATGATAGTGCCGATGACTTCTGGAGCATTAGTCCAAGCCTATCTGGATCATGGCTTGGTACACCGACGACATGGTCAGTTCGACTTGGCTATCGCGATGAACGTGACCAATCAAATGATGTAACAGCCAGTGTCACTATCAGTATTCCACTCAGTAGAGCAACTCGCTTAGTCACACGTTACGACAGTAGTAATGACCGTTTTTTGGCTGACTTAAGCTACCGAAATGCGATTGGTAACACGGGAGGGGTATCGGCATTTGCATCGGTTGAAACAGAGCGTGATACCGACGTCAGTGCAGATATTGGGGTCAACTATACGGCAAATAGAATGCAAATTATCGCTGACCATACGACACGGTATGATGATATCAGTGGTAGCAACCGTAACCACAATACTCGCCTGCAAGTTGAATCTGCGATAGCATTTTCTGGTAACGCCGTCGCGGTAGGTCGCCCTGTTGGCGATAGCTTCGCCATTATCTCAGCACACGATAGCTTGAAGGAGAACAACATTGCTATCGACCCGTTAAGAAACTCAGAGTATGCACGTGTTCATAGCGATAACATGGGGAATATACTGGTCCCTGACCTTGTCGATTATTCTGAGCAGCTAATCAGCTTTGATGTAGAAAACCTTCCTCCTGGTTACGACCTTGGTGAAGGTGTTTTTGCCGTCAAGCCGGGATACAAACAAGGCTACCAATTACAAGTGGGAACGGATGCCGCGTTAACCGTACTGGGGTCCCTCATTGATAAACGCACACAGCAACCTATTCCACTCATGTCTGGGGTTGCACACCCTATCGATAACCCAGACATTACGCATGAATTTTTCACCAATCGCGCAGGCATGTTTGCTATCACGGGCGTACAAGCTAAAACCTACAAGTTAATTTTAAATACTCCCGACCAGGATGAAATCACAATTAAATTGGATGACTATGAGGGTGTACTCATCCGTTTAGGAGAGCTTTATGTTGAATGATAAACGCTTGAATAGTCATGGGTTCATAATTGGGAACGTGAGCAACCAGTCTCTTCGCAATCGATGGTCTATCATCACTATCGCCATGATGTTACCACTCCAGCCCGCTTGGGCAGAGTGTCGTGCGACTATCGCTCACTTAGAACCCGTCAGCACCCAAGGTGCTTATGACGTGTTCTCAAGTAGCGCTTATCCACTTGAGCAATCCTATCGCCTCACGATTCAATATGAAGAGGAGCCTTGCCAAGCATTGATTGTTTTAGAGACCGAGCACAGCGACCAAACGCTAACGGCAAATAATGATAAACTCTCGTTTTCATGGACCAACAGTAGTGGTTCATCCAATGGCAATCAGTACTATATTTCTGTCTCTTCCAATCAACCAACAACGATATTGACAGCTCGTTACCCTGCGGGACAGTGGGCTGAGTCTGGCGCTTACCACGCGGATCTTATTGCGACCCTTTACGCCAATAAGCAAACGTTGTTTTCCCCCCTTGATGAATTGCGTGTTGAGATGACAGCAAGTGTACTCCCAGCCGCTCAAATTCACTATTACGGCACCACGTTGCGCCACGCTGACGTTAACCTCGGCGAACTAACGGAAGTAAAAACAACCATTGCAGAGCCAAGATTGTGGATTCAGAGCACTGCAGCATACTCCGTCAGCATAAAATCAGATTATAAAAGTGTCCTCCGACATGAGTCAGGCAATACCAAGTGGGATATCCCTTATCGGATGTGGATTGGCAAACAGCTCATTTCCTTGAACACAAATGCTAATCAGTTGACTAACGCGAGTGCAACGCAAGGGGCAATTATGCCGTTAAGATTTGAAAATGCGGATCCTGGTGATAAACCGGCGGGGGTTTATCATGATAGGCTCGATATTTACATCACCCCTTCAATGCTACAACAGCCATAGATTGAATAAGCATCATCACGACAAGACATCGTGATAAAAATATCGATATAAAAATTCGGCAGCATGCATAAAGCACTGCACAGTTCGAATTCACCGATCATGAATTCACTACTCATATCGCTAATTAGCCTTTACACTGCGGTTTTACAGCCATGTTAAGGACAACATTATGGGGGTTATGGATACCCTAGGGCTATTTATCGGTTCATTAGTCGCAAATACATTAGCTTCACTCTCAGGAGGAGGAGCCGGTCTACTTCAATTTCCACTTCTCATCTTCCTCGGTCTCCCCTTTAGTATTGCATTAGCCACACATAAAGTCGCTTCAGTGGCATTAGGGGTGGGCGCTGCTGTCAAACATATTCGGTCAGGCACACTCGATTGGCGCTTAACGGGATACGTCATCGTTGCGGGCACACTAGGGGTCATTTTAGGCGCTAATATCATCCTCTTTATTCCGGGACCAGCCGCAGAAAAAATGCTCGGATGCCTTATCCTTGGGCTTGGTATCTATTCACGGCTCAAAGGTGAACTTGGTCAAACAGAAATATCAAAACATCGAGACTGGAAAGGGAAATTTTTCGGGTGTTTCGGGCTTGCCACGATTGGCGTACTCAATGGCTCATTGACTGCGGGGAGCGGTCTGTTTGTCACGATGTATTTAGTATGGTGGTTTGGCTTTAGCTACAAACAAGCCGTTGCTCTGACACTTGTGAGTGTTGGTCTATTCTGGAATGGGATCGGTGCGGCAGCACTGTATGTCGCTGGGGCAGAAATATATTGGCCATGGATCCCCGTTTTACTGCTTGGCTCTGCATTAGGGGGCTATCTCGGGGCACATTTTGCGACGGTCAGCAGCAACCGTATCATTAAAATAGCGTTTGAAATACTGACGTTCATCATCGGCTTAAAGCTATTGAGCGGGATATAAACAACAAGGAGAGAGAGATGGAAAAGGCGAATATCAGTATTTACTACTGCCGCCAGTGCAACTGGATGTTACGGTCAACATGGATGACACAAGAGCTACTGCATACCTTTAGTGAAGAGATTGAGTCTCTTACATTACACCCTGATACTGGTGGGCGCTTTGAAATTATCTGTAACGATACGCTTATCTGGGAAAGAAAACGCGACGGCGGTTTCCCTGATGTAAAGCAGCTTAAACAGCGCGTCCGAGACATTATCGATCCCGAACGCGATTTAGGGCATGTTGACCGTTAGTCTTTTGAGGCTAAATAGCCGTTGTTGCTAACACGTTGCCATCAAAGTCCACCACGCTGAGCTGGTTATCTTCTAATAGCCCATAGCTGGCTGCATGCCCACCTCTTGGGTAAGTAATCGATCCTGGATTAAAATGGATCTGCTCGCCACGCCACTCAGCAACAGGAATGTGGGTATGTCCGTAAGCCAACACATCACCCTCGCCTAGGGCTGGCATATTATCGGGGTGATAAACATGCCCATGCGTCAAAAACATGCGGCGACCATTCGGCATCAGCACCCAATGATAATCCATCATTAGTGGGAACTTGAGCAGTGCTTGATCGACTTCACTGTCGCAATTACCTCGCACAGCAATAATCTTATCTGCCAGTGGATTCAGTAAAGCCACCACACCCTGAGGATCTAACCCCTCAATAATAGGGTTACGTGGACCAAAATTTAGAATATCGCCCAATAAGACAAGATAGTCAGCGCCAGATTCTCGGTAAGCGTTCACGACACGCTCAGCCGCAATAACATTGCCATGAATGTCAGATGCAAAAAACAGTTTCACGGATTTCCCCTCTCAATTAACGAGGGTATTGTATACCTAAGCGGTTACCTTTTCTAACCGAGCTTCATCATCAACTAATCCAGATGGTTGAAGTTTTCAATCTCAGGCAACATGCCATTCAATACAATATTATTGTAACTCACCATACCGATCACCTGCCCGTCCTCAATGACAGGCGCACGACTTATTCCAAAACGTTCAAATAAGCGAGCACAGTACTTCACATTCATATTAGGAGAAACACTCAGAGCGGGTTTGGTCATGATTTCATAGATATTCGTTCGCTCTGCTGCACGATTTTTAGAGAGCACTTTTTTGGCGATATCGTTCATCAACACAATACCAAACTCATCCTCATCATCCCGTTTATTGACAATCAATGCCTTAACCATCTCTTGCTTCGCTATCTTTATCGCCTCTTCCACCGTCGTTAGACCATCCACACAAGCAAACGTCGGCATCATCACTTCACGGACTGTCACTCTAATTTTATTACTCATAACTTGCCTCCATTCTCATAAATTCTCCTCCACAACTTTAGACAGTGATTCGACTTGGTGAGCAACACCGACGGCATCTTCAATATCGAGCTGTACCGCAATCCCTTGTCCTGACTCTTCATCGAGCCCGCCCACTTCTTGAATGCGTTCTAATATGTGTCGCGCCAAATGCTCCTCGACGACAAACAACAACACATCACGCTGCACTTCTAACGTCAATCCGAAAAAGGTGCTTCGCTTATTGAGCCCTTCGCCACGAGCATTATTAATCACCGTAGCCCCAGTCGCCCCCGCTTGACGCGCAGCATCTAGTACCGCATCCGTTTTTGCATCTTCGACAAATGCGATAATCATTTTAAAGCGCATGATCGTTTCCTCTTTGTTGACGGCGGTCATACCAAGCCGTCACCTGGGCATAGCCCATCACTGAAATTATTGGAAAAAGACTGGCGAATGCAATTAAGCCAAAGCCATCTATCATTGGATTTCGCCCGGGAACCGTAGACGCCAGTCCTAGCCCGAGCGCTGCCACGAGTGGCACCGTCACCGTTGACGTCGTCACGCCACCAGAATCAAACGCGAGAGGGATAATAAACTTCGGGGCAACAAAGGTTTGTGCTACCACGACGATGTAGCCCGCGATAATGTAGTAATGAATAGGGTCACCAACAACAATGCGGTAGCAGCCTAATGAAATACCAAATGCGACCCCTACCGCAACAGAGATACGCAGGCCATTGACCTTTACCGCCCCCCCTGAGACTTGACTCGCTTTTATCGCCACCGCAATTAGCGATGGCTCGGCGATCGTCGTACTGAAGCCAATCGCTCCGGCAAAAATATAGACCCAGACATAGTGCTTCCAACTCATGACCTCTTCAGCACTACGGGTAATAAACTCAGGGGCAGTTAGCTGAAGAGCCATGTTCTCACCCAGAGGAAAAAGGGCGAGCTCAAGCCCCATTAAGAAAAGACTGAGGCCGATGATGACGAAAAGAAAGCCTAGTGCTACTCGGCTCCAATTCGGCACAGTGCGCCGCAAAACACCGAGCTGAAACCCCATAATGATGATGGTGATAGGCAGCACATCAAGAATGGTTGAAAATAGCATGTCACCAAATAGCGCTAGGAGTCCAATCATGCTGCCACCACCATGCCAAAGACCATCACAAAAATCATGGGGAGCAAGGAAGCAAATGCAATAAGCCCAAAACCATCGGTCATTGGGTTTCGTCCTTTAATGGAAGAGGCTAATCCGACCCCTAACGCGGTGACCAAAGGAACGGTGATGGTTGATGTCGTCACCCCACCAGAGTCATAGGCGATGCCGATAATATTCTCAGGCGCAAACCACGTCATAATAACGACAAGCACATACCCCCCAATGATCATTTTTTGAATTGACCACCCTTTCAATATACGCAGCACCCCCAACACAATGGCCAATCCAACGGACAAAGCAACGGTAAAGCGTAGCCCCAACGTATAATGCTTCTGTGCCAGAGCGGTACTCTCAATGACTCCTGCCCCAGCAGCAATATAGGCAGCTTCGGCAGCAACAGCGGTTAATGCAGGCTCCGCAATCGTTGTCCCAAATCCCAGGCAAAATGCGAAAATAAGGAGGGAGATAACACTCCCTTTGCGTGCGAAAGCATGCGCCATACTCTCGCCAATGGGAAACAGGCCCATCTCTAAGCCAAAGATAAAAAAGCTTAATCCCATAATCACAAGAAGTAAGCCGACCAATGTTTGCCCGAGGTCTGGAAGGGGCTGCTTTAAGACAAAAAGTTGGAAAAACGCGATAACTAAGATAATCGGTGTTAAATCACGTAAGCTCCCTAACATTGCTTTCCACAAAGCAAAAATAGCGTGCATTCCACCTCCTTGTCTGCGTTCAGAACATCTAAATAGTGTGGCAGAAATGTTGGAATATTTGCGTGAACTAAATATCAAGTTCACAATTAATCAATCAGTTTGAGATGTCAAACAACTAGAATGAGAGAAATACCCAATGGGTAGCCGTTGTTTAGCTTCCTACTTTAGCGAACACATTAAAATGGATGAGGGGATTGGATGAATATATTGGTTACGGGTGGAACAGGGTTAATTGGGCGCGCACTGTTGCCACACTTTACTCATGATAGCGTGACTATTTTATCGCGAAACCCAGCCAAAGCGTATCAGCAACTCGGCCATCACATCAAAGTATTGGATAGTCTGGACTCACTGGCTGATCTCAACCACTTCGATGTCGTTATCAACCTCGCGGGAGAGCCAATTGCCAACAAACGCTGGACAGATCGCCAAAAGTCCGTCATTTGTGAAAGCCGCTGGGCATTAACAGAAAGTCTAGTCGACAAAATGCTTGCTAGTGACACCCCTCCCCACACGTTCATTAGCGGCTCTGCTGTAGGTTATTATGGTGATCAGCAACAAAATGATATCGATGAAAGCTCACAGATTGACGCCACCGAGGATTTTGCTCACAAGGTCTGCGCCAAATGGGAGAATATCGCCTTACGTGCTCAAACTTCCGACACGCGAGTTTGCCTATTAAGAACAGGGATTGTCCTCTCTCGTCAGGGCGGTGCTTTAGCTAAAATGCTTCCCGTCTACCAAATGGGTCTCGGTGGTCCTTTCGGCAATGGGCGACAATTTTTCCCATGGATACATATTCAAGATATGGTCAAAGGGATCCTTTTCCTCATTAAACAACCTCACACCAAGGGCATCTTCAATTTTACCGCACCCAATACGGTGACTAACCGCGAATTTAGTGCAACGTTAGCAAAAGTACTGCGTCGGCCGCATATTTTAATGACCCCGGAATGGGCGGTGAAACTTAGCTTTGGTGAATCGGCCTGCTTGCTGCTTGATAGTCAAAAAGTCCACCCGAAGCGACTTGTGGATGCCGGCTACAACTTCTCGTTTCCAAAGCTAGAGCCCGCTCTCAAAGAGACACTTTTCGATTATTAACCGAAAACTATTTAGGGGTAAATCACTTAAATAAGAGCCTGAAAATACCAGCCCCCAAAACGATAGAGCTACATCGCTTTGGGGGCTGACATTAGGTTAATGGAACAAGCAGGCGGCGAATGGCACTGCTTAAGCACCCAAGTACCAAGGCTGTGCTCAGTAGCGGCAATACCAACCACATTGTAGGGTGTAGCGAAAACGTGAGTTCCAAGCGCCCCATTAATCCAAATAAAGCCAACTCTGCCCCGATAACCGCCAGTAATGCAGCCACCACGGTCATCGCACCATATTCAAACAATAATGTCGCTCTAATCATTTTTTTGCTGGCACCTAACGTTCTATAAAGCTTCATCTCCTCTTGCCTCTGGGTAATACCTAATCGCAGCAACGTCACCACTAATAACAACCCACTCGCCACTCCTACCATGGCTAAGACTGTCAGTGATGCAGAGACTTGACGCAAGAGCCCTTGCACCCGTGAAACCATGGTTCGTAAATCAAGAACCGTCACCGTCGGAAACTGTCGGGCAATCGTGCTTAATACATCACGATGTTCAGTTATCTCGCCATTAAGCGCCTCACCATCAAATAGGCCTTCATCAGATAGCTTAAAGCTTAATAGCCAAGTCTGCGGTAAAGAGTGCATCAATGCTTCAGGGAAAATAAAATAGAAGTTAGGGTGCATATTTCGCCATTCGACATCACGTATGCTCGTGATCTCTGTCGTAATTGGCACACTGTTAACGGTAAACGTCAGCGTATCACCGAGGTTTAGCCCTAAACGCTCTGCAATACCACTTTCTATACTTACCCCACTCTCTTCTGTCCAGACCCCTGCCTGTAACTCATTATGTGATGGAATACCGTTGAACCATGTTAAGTTCATCTCGCGACGCCGTGCTTCGTCACCGTCAGGGTAATCTTTCACCCAATCACTGATTGGCACATCACCAACCTGCGTTAAACGCCCACGTATCACTGGGTACATTTCGGAACGCTCTACCTCAAAACGATCGAGCTCAGCCGTATAAGCATCACGTTCATGCGTTTCCACGTTCATTGCAAACACATTCGGGGCATCACTTGGTAAGGTTTGTTGCCAATCATTGAGCAGCTCAGATTTTAATAACCAAATCACTGATAGCAGCATTAAAGAACATGCCATTGCTGCTAATTGCATGACTGACTGCCAAGGTGTTCGACGAATTCGACTCAACGCAAGTGATAGTGTTGGCGAGACAGACGCCCGATTCATCAACACCAACACACCATATCCTGCGCAGCCTAACAGCAACATCATCACAACAAGAGCCACCAAGACCGTCCATACCAATAGTTGACTGCCAAACCAAAATAGCCCAGCAAGCAATGGTAATATCAACAGTAAATAGTCTTTCTTATGCGTCTGTTTTTGCTGCGGTTGCATCACTTCAACGGCTGAGGCTCGCAGTAATGCCAACAACGGTATCCCCATCGCAGGTACCGCAACAACAACCGCTACCAATACTGCAATGACCATCGGTAACAGACCTGCACTCGGCAGCTCATCAGGCAATAATGCAGTAAGAGGTAATCGCAGCGCCCACTCAAGACCAATACTAACCACGATGCCCAGAAGACTACCCAGAGTCAGTAAGAACAGGCACTGACCGAACAACCAATTACGAATCCAGTTTCGACTTGCTCCTAGGCTTTTTAGCATGGCGATAATCGGGCGTCGGGACGAGGAAAAAAATTGGCACGTGATCGCCAATGTTGCCGAGGCCATGATCACAACCAAGACCAAGCTCAACGACAAATATTGCTTCGCTCTTACTAACAAATCTGCCGTGCGACCTTCGGTCTCTTCACTGAGCCAGCGCCGACCGGGCTCTGCAGGAAAACGCGATTCTAACGTGCTAAGTCTATCGTCATCGCCTCGAAAATAGGCACGATGAGAAACTCGACCACCGAGCTGAACGGCGCCTGTCGCTTCAATATCTTGCTGATGAATAATCACAGTAGACATTTGATTAAAAGGATTGAACGATAGCTCTGGGTCAAAGGCGATACTTCCTTTTACTTGCAAGCGAGCATCCCCAACGTCGACCCACTCGCCAACTTGCAGCTGCAGCAGATCAAACAGTCGAGGTTCTAACCACAGATCACCCGGCACCACATGCGAAGCGGTATTGTTTTCTCCAAGTAACGTTAACTCACCACGAAGAGGAAACGACGTTTCTACCGCTTTCACACTGACTAGCTGCATGGCATTGTCACTAAACGCCATGGTTCGAAAACGAGTTTGCATACTGACGTCAGCATCCAGTTCACCGGCAGAGAGCAGTACCTCATTAGGCACAGGATCATTCATCACCAGCACTCTATCTGCTGCCAACACTGCACGCCCTTGCTGTGTCATGACCAGCTCAATCCGTGTCGCTAGCATTGCCAACGCACAGACCGTGCCGACAATCAGCGTCAGTGCTGCCACTACTGCCCAAAGCTGGCCATGCGCGACCTCACGCCAGCTCCAACGCCACAACAATCGATTCATAGCGCGTCTCCACGATTATCCGTTTCTGACACGACACGTCCCGCTTCAACACTCACAACCCGATCACAGCGCTGGGCTAGTGCTGGGTCATGGGTGACTAAAACCAATGTCGTTCCATGGTCATGATTCAGTGCAAAGAGCTTTTCAATAATCGTCGCGGCTGTTTGTTGGTCTAAATTCCCCGTAGGCTCATCGGCAAACAGAATTTTAGGACGTGTCATGAACGCTCGTGCAAGCGCAACTCGCTGTTGCTCTCCACCTGAGAGTTGAGTCGGTAAGTGAGACTCTCGCCCTGTTAGACCGACTTCGGCTAACAATGCCTTCGCCCTCTCTTCATCCGTAGCTTCCCCCTTAATCATCTGCGGCAACACGACATTTTCCAACGCGGTTAACGTTGGGATCAGCAAGAAGCTCTGAAAAACAAACCCCACAGACTGACTACGTAAAGCAGCACGCTGCTCACCATCCCAATCAGAAATAGGCTGCCCTAATAATTCAATGCTTCCACTGCTTGGCACGTCTAACCCCGCAAGCAGAGTCATTAACGTCGACTTTCCAGCACCCGAAACCCCAACGAGAGCAATACTTTGACCAGACTCGACCTCAAGCGAAACATCCTGCAAAATGGTTAACTCAGTGTCCGACGTGGTAACACGTTTGGAAATCGAAACGGCTTTTATTACAGGAGAGGTCATGAAGAAGTTCCTTCTTTACTTTGTGTTGAGTTTGATGAGTTGCGTTGCTTTTGCTGAACATACCATAGCGGTATCGCAAAATAGTCTTGGCGACACACAGCCCTCATTACTTGTTGTGGGTGATAGCTTAAGTGCTGGGTATCGCATGCAAGCCGATGAAAGCTGGCCCTACCTGCTTAATACCCATTTGGAACCCCATGGGATCACTGTCATCAATGCCAGTATTTCAGGCGATACCGCTGGCAATGGCGCTGCGCGTTTACCCGCCTTAATTGAACAATACCACCCTGCTTATATCTTCATCGGATTAGGCGCGAATGATGGCTTACGAGGGTTCCAACCTACCGCCACTCAAGCAAAACTGGCAGAAATGATAGAGCACAGCCAAGCCATTGAAGCCAAAGTTTTTATTATGCAGATTAGAGTGCCACCAAATTACGGCAAACGCTATAGCGATCGCTTTGAAGCGATGTTTTCGACGCTGAGTGATAAATATGACATCCCTCTCCTTCCTTTCTTTCTTGAAGAGGTCATTCTAAAAGATGAATGGATGATGGATGATGGTTTACACCCAACCGCTCAAGCTCAGCCTTTCATTAGCCAATTTATCTATGATGCGCTGCTGCCACACCTAGACGACTAAGGAAGCGACATGTCTAAATCTATTCTTATCACCGGATGCTCAACAGGTATTGGTTACACCTGTGCCCACGCTCTTCATCAACGTGGATACAAGGTGATTGCCTCTTGTCGTCACACTGATGACGTAGCTAGACTTCAGCAAGAAGGGTTAACCTGTATCCAACTAGATCTAGCAAATAGCCAGAGTATCGACAATGCCATTGCAGACGTTGAGCGCCTCACCGATGGAAAACTCTTCGCACTCTTCAATAATGGCGCCTATGGTCAGCCGGGGGCACTTGAAGATCTCCCAACAGATGCGCTTCGCCAACAGTTTGAAACCAACTTTTTTGGGTGGCACCACCTCACAACGGCTTTGCTCCCCATGATGCGCCAGCAAGGTGAAGGACGCATTGTCCAAAACAGTTCCGTACTAGGTTTCGTTGCTCTTCGCTACCGCGGCGCCTACAACGCCAGTAAATTTGCTATTGAAGGCTGGACAGATACCCTGCGCCTTGAACTTAAAAATACGGACATCCACATCAGCCTAATTGAGCCCGGTCCTATAGAATCTGCATTTCGTGCAAATGCATTAAAAGCCATTCATGCGCATATCGATATCAACAGCAGCATTCATCACGAAGAGTACGCCATACAACTCGCTAGACTAGGTAAAGAAGAAGCGACAGGAAAATTCACACTTCCTGCAACTGCTATCATCGATCCCCTTATCCATGCCTTGGAAAATAAATCACCAAAAGCAAGGTATAGAGTCACTACACCCACAAAAACAAGTGCACTACTGAAGCGTATTTTGCCGACACGAAAACTCGATGAAATCCTATTTAACAACGATTAAACCTAGGTTTATCCCATATATACGAGACTCATAAGGTCACTATTGGTGAGATAAATAGCAGTAACTTATAAAAACAACGACTTGAGCACACTTACCAAACCTGAGCCCTAAAAATGACAGTATTGTCATGATACTGTCATCTTGGATCGTTATTGTGATCTAAGTAGGATAAGTATAGCTAACTGATATACATTTAATATGAAATCAACTTACTATTAACGCCTGTCGATACTCTACAATACCTAAAACAAATAAAATAATTACAGATAGCCATTAAAAATAGCTACTATAAATAACAAAGGTCAACTTATGTCACTACGTCAAATTAACTTTATCTGCGTCGGAATCGCGATTGCTCTACTCCTCACCTTTTAGTGCGTTGGTATACCTGATGCACTGAAGGTAACGTCTCGAAACGCCTCTGAAATCGAGCAATGGTTGATTGCATAAGCAAAAAACAACGCATCAGAAAAATCCTTTCGCCTTTTCCATTATCGTCGCTCGCCCGAACGACTTGCTAATCACATACCGCAAGTTTCATTAATAAAATGCCTCTAAGATGATCCAGATAGATTAGGGTTACATCGGAAGACGATCATTTCCCCCCTATCCTAGTCCCTAAAACCCAACGTAAAATCTACGGAACCTGGAGACGAGTTTTAAAAACTCAGACTTGAATATTATTGCCTTCATCCCCATTACAACTAGCAAGGACGCAAAGGAATTATTTCATGAACATCCCTCAAACTATTGCCATTACCGAGCAAAACCTGACTCAAGTGATTGAGCAATCCATGCTGCACCCTGTTGTTATCAACTTTTGGGCACCCTCTGTTCCAGAATCTATAGAGGTAAATCATCATTTAGAGAAGATAGCTGCAAGCTACCCAGGTTTGATGACGCTAGCTGTTTTGAACTGTGAAGAGCAGATGATGATCGCACAACAGTTCGGTGTTCGAAGCTTGCCGACAATTGCCATCTTTAAGCAAGGGCAACCTGCTGACGGAGCTGCTGGACCGCAAACAGAAGAGAGTCTGCGCGAACTGCTCGGCAAACACCTTCCTAATGAAGATGAACTTGCCTTTCAAGCAGCATTCGCACAAGTACAGCAAGGTGAATTTGCTCAAGCAATCCCTGAATTACGTCGTCTATTACCACTGTTACCAAAAGACAGTGTTGTCGCATTAACGTTATCAAATGCATTGCTGGAAACTGGACAAATCGATGAAGCAGAACAACTGCTTGCAGCGATTCCAATGCAGGACCAACAAGCCGACTACAAAGGGCTATTGTCGAAGCTAGAACTAATGAAACAAGCTGGCAACAGCCCTGAAATTCAGCAGCTAGAAGCTAAACTCGCAGAGAACCCAAGCGACGACACGCTAAAATTTGAACTCGCGGTACAATATCACCAAGTTAATCGTGATGAAGAGGCGCTAGAACTCCTCATCGATATGCTTCGCCGTGATCTCAATGCACAAGACGGTCAAATTAAGAAAACATTCATGGACATTGTGACGGCACTGGGACAAGGTAATCCAATTGCCAATGTTTATCGTCGTCAGTTGTATACCTTACTGTACTGATTGCGAACGGCCTCACGGTGTTTCGAGCTGATTTGATTGAACGCACTTTCAAATACGCTTTATAGTATTCGAGAGCCCCTAACGATAGGTTGTTGTATCGCCTTTCACAGCATTAAAAGGGTTTACGCCACAGCAACGGGCAGTACGCCCTTTTATTGCAAAGACAATTCTGTCCTCAATCAGGTCAACAATGGCCTAGACGGTACACTTTTTATTAAATACTTGGAGAAAGTATGCAGTACGAAAGCTTAATCACTATCGCAATTCTCGTTGTTGTTGTTATCGCTGCCATTGCAGCCGCTGTCAAAACAGTTCCACAGGGCTTCAACTGGACGGTTGAGCGCTTTGGACGTTACACAAACACCCTTCAACCAGGTCTAAATCTTATCGTTCCGTTTATCGACCGTGTTGGTAATCGCATCAACATGATGGAGCGCGTATTAGATATTCCAGCACAAGAAGTCATTTCAAAAGACAATGCAAGTGTCACCATTGATGCCGTTTGTTTTGTCCAAGTGATTGATGCTGCGAAAGCCGCCTATGAAGTTAACGAGCTCGAACACGCTATTCGTAATTTAACACTGACCAATATTCGTACTGTGCTCGGTTCAATGGAACTTGATGAGATGCTATCTCAGCGTGACACCATTAATAGCCGCCTTCTTACCATTGTTGATGAAGCGACAAACCCTTGGGGTGTGAAGGTGACACGTATCGAGATTAAAGACGTTCAACCACCTGCAGACCTTACTGCTGCGATGAACGCTCAAATGAAAGCTGAGCGTAATAAACGTGCTGATGTGCTTGAAGCTGAAGGTGTTCGACAAGCTGAAGTACTTCGCGCTGAAGGCCACAAACAAGCAGAGATCCTCAAAGCTGAAGGTGATAAGCAAAGTGCTATCCTGCAAGCTGAAGCACGTGAAAGAGCTGCTGAAGCTGAAGCACGAGCAACGGCAATGGTATCAAAAGCGATTGCTCAAGGTGATCACAAAGCGATCAACTACTTTGTGGCACAAGGCTACACCGACGCACTCAAAGCGATTGGTCAGTCAGAGAATGGCAAAGTGATTATGATGCCACTCGAAGCAAGCAGCCTGATGGGATCGATTGCTGGTATCGCAGAAATGTTCTCAGCCAGCAACAACATCAACACATCTGCATCCGACAAGGCTGAGCAAGATGTTTGAGTCCTTTAATGCTTGGCATTGGGTCATCATCGCCTTACTCCTTTTAGGTTTAGAGCTAGCTGGCACTGCTGGGTATTTAATGTGGCTTGGCATTTCAGCGATGGTCGTTGCACTAATCAGTGCGCTGATGCCTATTTCATGGCAACTCGAGGTCATGAGCTTTGTCGCGCTATCACTTTTCACCACTTGGATTTGGTGGCGTTACCAGCATCGTATTGACATGAAAGACGATGCATCGAGCACCCTCAACAAACGTATGTCACAGCTGATCGGTGAAGAGATCATGCTTGAACAGCCAGTGACCGCAGGTAAATGCCGAGTAAAACTAGGCGATACGACGTGGAGTGCGGTAAGTGATGGAGCTTACCCTGAAGGAACGGTGATGACCGTGACTGCAGTGGAAGGTAATACACTGCATGTGACAAAAAAAAGCGACGAAGCTTAAATCAAAAGACATCAAGGAGACCTCGGTCTCCTTTTTCTTTTCCCCTTTTTTCCTTACCTCCCCTTTTGGATTCATTCTTCCCTTTATTCTTATTCTTCCCTTTGTGCTTGTTCCTCCCTTTGTGATATCGCCTTTATACTAGGTTCATTAGCACAAAGCACTTGGTCATCTCCCTCACTCAGCGCATGAAGAATAGGGCATTGCGCCGAATTATCACCGGGGCATTGTTGCGTTAATGCGCCCAATGTCATTTTCATCGCCTCAAGCTCTGCTATCTTCTCGTCAATTTCAGCTAACTTACCTAAAGCGTGCTGTTTAACTTCTGCACTACTTCTTTTCGGGTCTCGAGAAAGGGCTAATAACGCTCGACTCTCCTCTAAACTAAAGCCAATCAGCTTCGCCCGCTTGATCAGCAACAGCTCTGCGACTTGGTTGTCTTTGTAGAAACGGTAGCCATTTGCAGCTCGTTCAGGCGCTGAAATTAACCCTCTCTGCTCGTAAAATCGTATCGTCTTTGTTGTTAACCCTGTTCGACTTGCAACATCACTGATATTCATACTTGACCTTACATCTACTGGAAGCTTTATACTCAAAGCCTACCTCAATCAACAGGAAAAGGCGATGCGTTACCACCTTGCTTTAGCAGGCTTGAACTGCCAACGATGTGTCAAAAAAGTATCAACCGCGTTGGCAGAAAGGAACGATATAAGTCACTACGACGTCACTAAAACGACGTTAGACGTAGACGGAACCATTACCGAGCATGAGCTCAGCATGATCATTCGCTCTCTCGGCTTTGAGATCCCTAGCTCGTCGCTCTCTAGCTCGTCAGTGGTGCCTGAACCTGTCACGCGGTCATTCTCATTGAGTGGTCTCAGCTGTGGTCGCTGTATCAGCAAAGTGAAAACAGCCTTTGACGGTCAAGACGATGTCACTAACCTCCATATCACTAAAAACTCACTTTCTTTGCTGACGACACTCTCCACTGCGCAGGTTATAAAAAAAGTGGCTGAACTTGGGTTCGAAGCACAAGAACAGTTATCTGCACCGCTGCACGAAACCGTGATTGAAGTACATCAGCAAGCTAGTCAAGATGCTAGTCAAGAGATGGTGCAGTCCTCACGCACCACTAACAATCCGACATTCCAATTACTTATCAATAATATGTCCTGCGCCAGTTGTGTCGCTTCCGTTGAGAAGGCGATCAATCAGCAGCCCTGCGTATCAAAAGCAAGTGTCAGCTTAGCGGAGCACAGCGCGTCGGTTCAATGCAGTGATATTCAACATGTGCTCGATGCGCTCGACAGCGCAGGCTACCCCTCGCAAGTCATTCAATCAGAGCAAGAGCGGCGAGATACCCTCACTCGGCAAACGGAACGAAAATACCGCGGACACATGCGTGATACCATGATAGCCCTTGGGCTCAGCGCCCCAATGATGGCTTATGGCTTACTCGGTGGATCAATGATGATTACCACCAGCGCACTTCAACTCGGCTGGGGTATCGCAGGCTTGTTTACCCTGATCATGCTCGCTACGGCAGGGCGCGACTTCTTTCGTCATGCATGGATTGCGCTCACCCATCGTCGCGCAACCATGGATTCGCTGGTCGCACTTGGGACAGGCTCGGCGTGGCTCTATTCAATGATTGTCGTTATTTGGCCTAATCTTTTTCCTCTGCAAGCAAGGCATGTTTACTTCGAAGCTTCCGCAATGATCATTGGTCTCATCTCTTTAGGTCACGCAATTGAAACTCGTGCAAAGCGAAAATCATCCCAAGCATTGGAGAAATTGATCGACCTTCAACCGCCGAAAGCCACTGTTATCAAAGAAGGAGAAGAACATCCAACCCCTCTGAATGACATTACAGCAGGGATGATATTGCGAGCTAAACCGGGAGAGACTATCGCGCTGGATGGTACTGTCATCACAGGCACAAGCTACATTGATGAATCTCTTCTCACAGGGGAGCCAGTACCTGTGTCGAAAGGTATCAATGACCCACTGCATGCAGGCACAATCAACCAGCAGGGCAGCATCGATTATCAAGTCACAGCAACGGGCGAAGAAACACTGCTTGCCAAAATCATTGATATGGTTCGCCAAGCACAAAACTCTAAACCCGCGCTGGCAAACCTTGTCGATAAAGTTGCTGCCGTATTTGTCCCCGTTGTCGTTGCGATTGCAATACTGACCGCGATGATCTGGTGGTGGCTAGGGCCAGAACCTAAAATCAGCTATATGCTTGTTACCGCAACGACAGTATTAATCATTGCATGTCCATGCGCATTAGGGCTTGCAACACCGATGTCTGTCAATATTGGGGTAGGAAGAGCAGCGGAGCTGGGGATTCTGGTGAGGGATGCCAGTGCATTACAGCTTACAAACGACATCAATACCATCGTTGTCGATAAAACAGGCACACTGACTCAAGGAAAGCCTGCGCTAACTCATGTGGTGTGTGTGAGCGAAGACAACACGCTAACAGAACCAGTGATCCTTAACGCAGTGGCAAGCATCGAAAGCTACTCAGAGCACCCATTAGCGAAAGCACTCGTAAGCACAAAGAGAGAGAAATACCCAGTGACTCGCTTCGAAAGTCTGGGGGGAAAAGGCGTGTCTGCTTATGTGTCGTTGAGCACTTCCGAAACACAGACCGAGAAGTGGATCATTGGCAATGCTACCCTCATGGCTGACAACGCCATTAACCTCTCTCATCTTCAACACACAAGTGAGCAATTAGCACAGCAAGGTGCAACGCCCATCTTCGTGGCGAAAAGCAATAAGCTCGTTGCTATGCTAGGGGTAAGCGATCCACTAAGAGAAGATAGTATCGAGGCCGTAAAGCGCTTTCAGGCACTGGGTAAAACCGTGGTTATGCTAACCGGTGACAATATCCATACTGCTAATGCTATCGCTCAACAAGTTGGTATCAGTGACGTCATTGCAAATGTACTGCCCGATGAAAAAGCGGGGGTGATTGAAACGTTAATGCAAGAAGGAAAGAACGTCGTCATGATTGGTGATGGCATCAATGATGCACCAGCATTAGCTGCCGCCAATGTCAGTATGGCGATGGGTTCAGGCAGTGATGTCGCTAAGGAGAGCGCGCATTTTATCTTGATTCGCCACTCTCTGAATGCAGCCGTCGATGCCATGCAGCTCTCTCAGGCAACCTTAAAGAATATGTACCAAAACCTTGTTGGCGCATTTATCTACAATACGATTGGTATCCCTGTCGCCGCTGGTGTTCTTTACCCCATCACCGGTACGCTTCTCAACCCAATGATAGCAGGTGCAGCCATGGCACTCTCTTCAATTACCGTTGTATCAAATGCCAATAGACTCAGGCTCTATAAAACAAAGTCATAGGCAGTAAAGACGCAGAAATCACGATAAAGAAAAAGTCGAATAAAGCGGTGTGCGGCTAGGAGCAGTGGATAAATATTCTATTTTAAGTATTCATTACGAAAAATAGAGTTCAACGTCAGCTTTATTAATGACAGGAAAATAAATAAGGCGTCTCTGTCTTGTTCAAGAGCTTGTAAAAAACAATGCCCAAGACAAATAGAGACACCTTAATTTTAACGGGCCATTCAGTTAACATTCAGATAACTATGCGCGATCAATAATAGCCAAAGTATTTAATATCTGTTTTGATGTGCGATTATCTTTAAATAATAGAATGGCTTTCGCTACAAAAGTAAAATAGTTAAGAATTTTACCCATGCGTTTTAATTCTTGCCATGCTTCTTCTGTTACCTGTTCACGCCACAGAGCAAGCCCACGAAGTTTATCTTCAACGGTAATAGATGATAGACGACATAAGTCCATTAATAATAAGAAAATATCACGCGCCATCAGTTGTGGGTTGTGACCAACAGTGGACTCTTCAAAGTCAATCAGCGTTAGTGAGCCATCTTCGTTCAATAACATATCACGCATCGCAGGGCGTCCATGTACAACATCATGACCATGCAAGGTAGCAAACAGTGAGAAGACCTGCTCTGACAAGTTAGTAGGCACTTCCTCTGGGGTGAGTTTATTCAACATCTTCCCAGCATCTGTCGTCACATAGAAGTGGCTGTCTGCCTCAACAAGCTCAGGCACTGCAACGCCTTTTTCTGCAAGGCAAGACATCACTTCAATCTCTTTCGATAAACGGTCCTGAGGCGTATAGATAGCACTGGTTTTCATAAATTGAGTTAACTTGAATTGCGCTAACCAAGAAGAAAACTTTCTAATAGCATTATATTTATCTTCGCCGCAGATTTTTATCCAAAACTTCTCATTGTTAATAACAATTGGATAAACACCCGCAGGCTGAGAGTCGGCTAGTTCGTGACAGGCTAACGATAACTTCTGTCTAGTCATATTTAATTAATCATCTTAATGCACGGCGGCATACAGTATTTAATAAAAGTGCAATAATCAATAAATATTGTGCAAAGAAAAGTAAATCAGCAGCATATTCTATCGATGTTCATCATTCGTAGTCTGAATGTTGATTCTCTAATTGCAATTTTAATCTTTTTAAAAGAATGAGTGAATAATTCACTTTATTTATATTAACAATATCATATCGTTGCTTTAAAGGTTCAACGGTATACCAACCAAGTTCAAAACGTGTTTTAAGTCGAGATAACGATGAGAAAGCACAGATTTCGTCCCAAAACACCTTTAAAAATGCTAGTTTAGGTAAATGTTGCCCTAAATAGCTAAGCATGATGCTTCAGGTAACTCCCCATCAGAAGCAAAACGAGACCTCGCCGATGAATTTACTTAAACGCTTGTTTACCACTTTTGTTCTCACCTTACCGTTCTTGCCTGCTTCCTCTCTTTCAGCGCCTATCGTTTGGCGTGCTGAAACTGACAGCGTAAGTTACTTAATGATGGGGTCCATTCATGTGGGTCAACAAAGTATGTACCCTCTCCCTTCCGTGATAACAAACGCAATCAATCAGAAACACGGGCTGATTGTCGAGGCAGATATCCTTACTAGTATCATCGAAATACCACCTTACCATGGCCCTAAAACGAGCGCCGTACTCAATAGTCATCAGTTAGAAGCCATCGCTCTCATCGCGAAAGAGTTACAGATACCACTCTCTTTTTTACTACAAGGTCCTCCATGGCAAACCGCCATGCAATTGCAATTATCTCAAGCACTCAGTGTGGGTCTACAGCCCAAGTGGGGAGTCGATCTCACCCTCCTTAAGCAAGCACAGCACGATCAAGCCCCCGTCTATGAACTGGAAGGGGTGAACGAACAGTTTGCCATGCTCGATGAACTACCTGAGCATGGCGCGCCCCTCTTGCGTAATACGATTGATCACTGGCATGAGATGGAACCTTATCTCCCCTGCATGGTGGAAGCATGGAGCGCGGGTGACGAGGCAAGCTTCGATAAACTATTGGCGTTATCGGCGATTGACCCGCAAACGGACGATGCGCTCATTTTTGAGCGGAATCGAACTTGGGTACAAAAGCTTCAAAAAGACTTTAGTCATGGAGACTTTGTTATCGTCGTTGGCATGCTGCATATGATAGGTGAGCAAGGTTTACCCTCACTGCTGCAACAGCAAGGTTTTGAAGTAGAAATCATTACAGAAAACAGAACCGTCGATTGCATGAACGGAAGGTGACTACTCACCGCCCTATCGGGCGATGCTTCTTATTTCGTTAGCCGTTGCTCGATAGTATCGAGGCTTACGCAGCTTCCATAAGCAGAGACGATTGCCCAACCGCCTTTAATTCCAGAATGCCTTTATCGCGGATATTAAGGGCTGCATTTAAGTCGCGATCTATATCCTTAGTGCCACAAGATGGGCAATCCCACTTGCGAACCGATAAGGGCATTTCTTCCATTTTATGACCGCAACAATGGCAAGTTTTAGAGCTGGCGTACCACTGGTCAAGCTTTACTAGGTGCTTACCTTGCTCCTTCAGTTTGTACTCCAACTTAACGACAAA
>JBHOGO010000070.1:0-25239 GCA_043421945.1 bacterium sp. HQB-150
GCTGTATTCAAGCATTCAAACAGCTCCAATGCCAGAAAGGCTGCTTAAGCTAGCTGAGGCTCGGTGGTAATCAGGAATATTTATACCATTTAAAAAACAGGGCTAAATGATGCCAAGTAAAAGCTCCGGCGCATATCACCGCGACAATGTAATTGATGAAACGAAGTTTGGGTTAATGTTAGGTGCGCTGTAATTTGCTTGTATAAAAAAACGCCATGCAATGAGACTGCTTGGCGTTTATTTTATGTCGTGAAATATGTGAGAGAAGTGAAGCCATTCAACGAATATCTCTTGGTTTTGATCCGTTCGTTGAATTGGGTACTATTGTACTGATGAGCTAATTCATCGTGTTTTTGATTGCGGTCGACTTGGTCATGAACACTAGCTAGCGGTTATAACACTTGCTCGGCCATCACTTCTCGGGTCAGTCGCTGCTTCAATATGGCCGTTATTATCACTAACGATAGCTCCTGCATGCCCCATTAACTCGTTATTGTCTGTGACAGGCTGGGTAACATGACCACGACCTTCGAGTTCAGTGGATTGCTGATCATAGAGTGATCTTTCTATTCGCAAGTTTGTTGTGTTATCGCCCCAGGTTTTTCCTAAAAGCCATCGTGGAGTGGAGACTGCGTTGCCAAGAGGAATGTCCTGATATAAAAATCGGGAAATAATACACGCTTGTGTTTGAGGTTGCCCTTCTCCTCCCATGGTACCGTATACCATTCTTCGCCCGTCGTTTAGCTCGGCATAAGCAGGGTTTAATGTATGGAGTGGCTTTTTGTTTGGTTGTAAGGCGTTATGGTGCTCTGGGTTAGCATTAAAGCTTGTACCTCTATTATTCCAGACGACCCCTAACTCAGGAATGACAACACCACTCCCAAACTCCCAATAAATACTTTGAATAAAACTGACCATGGTTCCTTCACTGTCTTGGCAACCCATCCAAATGGTATCACCAGGTATTGGTTGGTGAGGCCAAGGTGCTGCTTTAAGGGGATCAATACGGTTTGTTAGGTCATCAATACTGTCTGGGGATAAGAATGACGCTAAAGGTTGTTTGAGCAAAGAAGGGTCGCAGATATGTTGATCCCTGATGATAAAGGCTTGTTTCGTGGCTTCTACGATCAGGTGCGTGTGGTCAACACTACTTTTCGCTTCTTTGGCAAGGCGGTCATAAATAGCAAGAATGAGCAGTGATGCTAGGCCTTGTGTCGGTGCACCAGTGTTATAAAAAGTGCCTTGCTGTGTGGTCGTGCTTAATGGCTTTTCAATGGTAGCTTGATGATGATTAAAGTCATCCAACTGAAGAGGGCTACCTTCTTTTTGAAGCGAGTTGGCCGCTATCTGGGCAGTTTCTCCTTGATAAAAATCATCAAGGCCATAGTCTGCCAAGTGTGCTAGGAAATCGCCTAATGCGCCATTTCGTAAAACATGCCCCGTGTTTAATGACTCACCGTTATTCAGGTACTGAGATGCAAATGCTTTATTTTTGTGTAGCTCTGGAAAGGTAAGTCGACTCGCATTCTCCAAACTCTGTGTCACCGTCACACCGGTCTTAGCATGGAGGATAGGGCGCTCAAAAAGGGCTGATAAAGGTAAGTTTTGATCAACATGTTGCAGCGCTTGCTGCCAACCAGAGAGTGTCCCTGCCATTGTTAATGCAGCTAAGCCGCCACGAGTAGGCCTTTGAGTTAGGTTATGGAAAGCAGAAAGGTCACTCGCGCTCCTTCCGCTGCCATCAATAACAATCGGTGCTTGTCCCTGTTTTGATATTATCCAAAACCCGTCTCCGCCTAAACTGTTCATATGAGGATATTGAACGGCTATTTCTGCTGCGGCGGCAACCATCGCTTCAACAGCATTCCCTCCTTGCTTCAGTATCGACAATCCTGTTTCCGTCGCTTGATGGTGTGGGGCAGTAAAAGCAATAGTCATTATGAACTCCTTGAAGTGAAATATCGTCCTGGGGTACAACCGAACTGTTTTTTAAACGCAGCAACAAAAGCAGAGTTTGAGTCATAGCCGCAATCCACTGCAACAGACATGACACTGTCACCTTTCTCTAATCTTGATAGCGCATTGAGTAATCTTAAATGTTGACGCCACTGTTGAAATGTTATGCCGGTTTGAGCTTTGAAGAGACGACTGACGCTGCGACCGGTTAGTTGAACGCGTTCGCCAAGTTGGCCTATATCGTTTTGTGAATCAGGGTGTTGTTGTAAGTGGTGGCAAATAGCGATCATCCTTTCATCCGTTGGCATGGGTAATCGAGTATTTGCTTCTTTTTGTGATTGTAACTCGTCTAAAAGGACGTCGACAATTCGGCTTTGTTTAGTTTGGGCCTCATACATGACAGGCTGTTGGCAGAACCGAATAATGAGCTCTTTACAAAGTGGCGTTATTTCAAAGACGCATGGTTTTTGCCAAGAAGGCTCAGGTAAAGCGCTTGATTCTATATAGAGGCTGCGCATTTCTGCTGCGTCTTCTGAGCTCACTTGATGCTCAATTCCTTCAGGAATCCATATAGCGAATTGTGGTGGGGCAATGTAGCAGCCTTCACGCGTTCTTACAGTGAGTACACCTTTAATGGCATAGGAAAACTGACCCCAATGGTGGTGGTGCCATTCCGTTGAGCTTCCTTCCTTTCCCCAGCTTTCTGGTCTTGCATATAATGGCCTTGGCAACTTTTCTAAGTTAGGAATTTGTCGTTTTTGTCCTTTTGTCGACATTAACTATCCTATTATCGGTTGAAGGAAATTTAGGATAGCGTACGATACTTGAAATGATTTGCAAAGAAGAAAGATAGTTATGCAGTTAATCACGGTAATAAAGAAAGAATGGTTCTTGGTTGGCATGGTGCTTGCGATCGTACTTGCACTTATTATTCCTGATGTCGGTAAATCAGCCGGTGTGCTGCATTTAGATGTGCTAACGGGTTTGGGGATAGCGGCTATCTTCTTCCTCCACGGGTTGGGGATGTCTCCAAAAGCGATTAAGGAAGGGGTTAGTAACTGGCGTTTACACTTGTTTGTGCAGAGTGCGACGTTCATTGCTTATCCTATTTTATGGCTTCTATTCGGCAATGTTTTTCATGCAATGATGCCAAGCGCACTCGCTTTTGGATTTTGCTATCTATTCGTTTTGCCAAGCACAATCTCATCTTCAGTCGCAATGACAAGTATTGCGAAAGGCAACGTACCAGGCGCCATTTTTAACGCTTCTCTTTCTGGTGTGTTGGGAGTATTTATTACGCCGTTTCTCATACAAATCTTCATGGGACTTGATGGTGTAGAGATGGACTTAATGGCGACGGTCATTAGCATTGCAAAGTTGCTCCTTCTGCCAATGGTTATTGGACAGTTACTCAGACCGTTGCTTGTTGATGCCGCTAATCGCCATAAAGCCGTTGTGAATAAGGTCGATAAAGTTGTTATTTTGTTTATTGTCTTCAACGCATTCAGTGACTCTGTGGCTGAAGGCATATGGCAAGGCTTTAGTATGCTACCACTGGTGCTTGCGGTAACGTTATCATTCGGCATTCTTTTACTTGCAGCTCATACCATAACTAAAGTGGCAAAATGGTGCTCCTTTGATAAAGAAGATGAAATAGCCGCTGTCTTTTGTGGGACAAAGAAAACACTGGCGGCAGGTGTGCCGATGGCAAAAGTTATCTTTGGTGCAGACCCAAATCTAGGTATGCTGCTCTTACCAATTATGTTTTACCATCCTATTCAGATTTTTTACTGCGCAATTCTTGCAAACCGCTATGCGAAAAGAGAGCTATTGCCAGCAACTTAATACGGTGAGACCTGCTATCTAGCAGCGCACATCGCAAACATGAATCAGTCCATTTGCTTACTATTAAGAAGATAGATAAGCAAGTGGGCTTTTTTGTATCATTTATGGAGATCGCTTTATCAGAAAATAGGTGAGTGACAATAAGCGTGAAATTTGTGCCCTGATCGGATTAGAGGATACCCTAGATAGGCTATATTTTTATAAGATCATTAAATGAAGGGTTATGCATTGAAGCGTGTGCTGAGAATCTTACTTCTGAATTCGACACTACTTTTCCCAGAAGTAGTACTGTCACAATCGACGTTAAAATTAACAACTGAAAACTGGCCTCCCTTTGTGATCACGAATGCGTTTCAAATTGACGGTAACGCGAAGGATGCATCGCAACTGCCGGGGTTCAGTATCGAGATTGCTAATCATGCTATCGAGGAAGTTGGATTAACGGTCCATTATGATTTTCAGCCTTTCAAAAGGCAGATCGCTGAGACACTGCGTGGGCACTATGATGCAATGCTTGTGTTGCTTGAATCTGATGCTCCAGATCTCGTATATCCCCAAGAGGGAGTTGGCTTGATTCGTAATTGCTTCTTTGTTCACAAAGAAACAATTTGGGAATATAACGATATTACCTCACTCGAAGGTATTGAGTTGGGTGTGGTCAGTGGCTATACCTACGGCGTCGTGGATGAGTATATCGCATCTAATTTAAATGGCAGTGTTATTGCCTATGATGATGATAGTGATGAGTTGCTACCTCACCTCGTTAACCTGTTAGAAAGAGGGCGGCTGACAGCGGTGCTAGAAGATGAGAATGTCATGAAGGCATACCTAAGCAGTGTAGAAAAACAACCTGATTTCTTCGTTGCAGGCTGCTTAGAAGGAGACCTAGCAAAGATCGGTTTTTCTCCTGCAAATTTAAACGCGCAAGCGTTGGCAAATGCGTTTGATCGACAAATTAAAAAAATGCGCGATAGTGGAGAGCTAAAAGCGATTTTAGACCAATACAATGTGTCTGATTGGGCTGAACTTTCTAATGATTAACCTTTAGCAGCTTGCTCTTTACTAACTAGCTCTCTACTAACTCGCTATATACTGGCCAACAGCCTGCGAAAGAGTATATGCTTTTTTAGCGGACGCCCCCAAAAAGTCGGTTCATCCAGTCTTCAACTGTACCTGTTTCAATACGTTTATCAATAAGACGTTGCCAGCCAGACTGAAGTGTCACCTCTTGGGTCGCTTGCAATGCTTCTTTGTCGAGCACGCCTTGATAAACGAGATTTAATAGTCGAGAAAGGGGCCACTGAGGATGAGGGCGGTCAACGAGAATAATGTTATCACCAGCCGTTATTTGGCCAGCTTCTAATACCCGAAAATACCAGCCTGAACGTAATGTACACTGAACTCGCAATGCCATATCTGGAACAGAAAAACGGTCATTAAGTTTCCAACATGGCATCCTAGCTTCTGAAAGCTCTAATAACGTCGATCCTATCTGGACTTTGTCACCAAGGTGTATGGTTTGCTCGGTCAGCCCAGTTGTACTGAGATTTTCTCCAAACCCGCCAGGCTTAAGTACAGGGTTTTCACCAAGATCGTTCATCCATTGCTGATAGTGTTCAGAAGGGTATAAGTGCAAGGCTTTATCTAGTCCACCATGGAAACGTTTATCCGCTTGCTCATCAGTGTCTAACCCCGTAGGCGTAACCGTTGCTGCACCAGTGATCGGTGTTTTGTTGATTGCACTTTGTTCACCGCGGTGAAAGGTCACGGCTTTTCCAGCTAACACTGATTGAACTTGACCGATTGTTTCCATCATTAATCATCCCAGACTGTATTATTTGTATGGATAGTTTAAACAATACGTAAATAAAAATCACAGTTTTCTTGGTTATCGTTGCTAGGTTAATCGCCTATGAATGTTTAGTTTTTAAGAATTTTCGAATGTCTTTTTTTATAAGCGGTTTTTCGGCTTTTTTTCTTAGGGAAGCGCTTTGATGTAGCACGATGACTCATCTTCATTAGGTTGAAATAATTGCTGCTCATACGGGTCATTGTATCGACTGTCATCAATTATGGTTTGGGGTCTTGGAGGCTATATGAGTACGTTTTTAGTGGATAGCTTACAGTTGCTTTCCAGTTTATTGTTATTTGTTATTGGCTTAGGTTTGTTTGCGATTCTTTACATGTTCATTGTAGATAAAACTCAAACAAAGCAGGCTATTCGTCGAAACTATCCTGTTATTGGCCGTTTTCGGTATTTTTTTGAAAAACAAGGTGAGTTTTTTCGGCAGTACTTCTTTGCCATGGATCGTGAGGAGATGCCATTTAATCGTGCAGAGCGAAGCTGGGTATACAAAGCAGCGAAAAATGTCGATCGGACAATTGCATTCGGTTCGACAAGAAGCCTAGAGCAATCAGGAACAGTGATGTTCCTTAACTGCCCATTCCCTACATTAGAAGATGATGCGGTAGAGCCAAAGCTCATGACCATTGGAAAATATTGCCGTCAGCCCTATTCAACGAAATCAATTTTCAATATTTCAGGGATGAGTTATGGCGCAATCTCTAAACCCGCTGTTTTAGCATTGTCACATGGGGCAAAGAAAGCTGGGTGTTGGATGAATACAGGAGAAGGAGGGCTAAGCCCGTACCACCTTGAAGGTGGCGCGGATATTGTTTACCAAATTGGGACCGCAAAATATGGTGTGCGCAATGAAGCTGGTGATCTTGATGACGAAAAGCTGAGTGTAGTGGCAGGGCATGATCAGGTGAAGATGTTTGAAATTAAGATGAGCCAAGGTGCGAAGCCAGGAAAAGGCGGTATATTACCGGGCAGAAAAGTGACAGAAGAAATCGCCGTTATTCGAGGAATCCCAGTAGGAAGTGATTCGATTAGCCCAAATGGGCATAAAGATATTCAGTCTATTTCTGACTTACTCGATATGATTGCCAGAGTGAGAAAAGTAACGGGGAAACCTGTTGGTTTTAAATGCGTAGTCGGTACCGCTGAATGGTTAGATGAGATGTTTACCGAAATAACCAAACGGGGTGAAGAGAGTGCGCCCGATTTTATTACGATAGATAGTTGCGATGGCGGAACAGGTGCAGCGCCACAACCTTTAATGGATTACATGGGATTACCGCTTAAAGAGAGCCTGCCT
The DNA here is from genome assembly GCA_043421945.1 of bacterium sp. HQB-150. Classification (GTDB taxonomy): domain Bacteria; phylum Pseudomonadota; class Gammaproteobacteria; order Enterobacterales; family Vibrionaceae; genus Thaumasiovibrio. The sequence goes on from JBHOGO010000070.1 coordinate 6,963, forward strand.
ATGGTTGTCCACCTTGCTAAAAAGCATCAGCTCCGAGCTAGGATAAAGATCATCGCTTCTGGAAAATTGATTACGCCTTCTAAAGTTGCTTGGGCGCTCGCTTTAGGTGCTGATTTTATTGTGTCTGCACGTGGGCATATGTTTGCGTTGGGCTGTATACAGGCTTTGCAGTGTAATAAAGATACTTGCCCGACAGGAATCACAACCCATAATAAACGTTTGCAAGAAGGGCTTAATGTCGAAGATAAAACGCTACGCGTTGCGAATTACAATAAGTATATTCATTACGGTTTAGGGGTTATTGCACACTCTTGTGGGCTTAACAATATTCGTAAAATAGGCAAAGAGCATGTTCGGGTTGTGAATGATAATGGATTATCCGTTACATTAGATGAAATGTATAAGCATTTAAAATAGCGTATTGAAAGAGGGTGAGGATACCTGCTGAGCTGTAACCGTAGGGCTTAGTAGTGAGTAGACGGACTAAAAAGACCTCAATAAAGTTCTTTTTAGTCCTTAACTATTTAATCAATTAATTTGTGATTTAGATGATCAGCTATTGGTTACACGACTTCCAGCGCGGTTGAAAACGAAACGCCAAATAAAGAGTACGATAGCGATGTAAATCAGCCCGGTACCTAAGGCATGCCAATGTAAACCGTTGTACATTGCAATAGGCATCAGTGAAATAATGAAGATATCAGTAATCGAACCAGGTACATACGCGATGGCATAATCGTCGAGCACTTTGCTGCGCATTTTTGGATCGACAATACGCAGTAGTGCGATACCCATTGCGACTGTTCCTGTAAGCCAACCCCATGAGAACAGCCCTTTTTCAAACCAGTCATCACCCATGATGCGAGGAGCCACCCAAAAAATAAGCCATAATGTGAAACAAACGCCACCGATAGCAAGGATGATCATCGGAGCAAGATATTGTGCAAGTACGGTGATTTGAATCGCTGAAATACCGAAGATAATCAAATAATCGGTGCTGATCCCTGCTGCATGTTTAAAGGCACCGTCACAAAGGTAGTTGGATGCTTTAGTGTGTTTTGCAATCATTCGAACAAGCATACCGCCTAAAAATCCTGTTACAAATGTAGGGATTTGTACTTTGTCATGGAATGCAGAAAGGTAGTTCGCTGCAACGTAAGCAAACGCAGTCACCACAACAACTAATGCAGCGTGAATGGCAAATGAGTCAACAGACAGAGAAGACATGGTGTCTTTCATCACGGCTTGCTGTTGTTGCGGTTTTACTAAGCCTTTACGCTCATGCTCGTCCATATTTTGGAACGTCGTAAATGAACGAATCCAACCCATTTTTAATGCAAATTGAAGAATGAGCATACCAACAGAGATAGAGATAAAAATACCAACAGTAGCGAAGGTTAAGCCAAGCGTGAAACCATCTTCCCATCCTAGGGAGTTGTAAATCTCACCGACAACTGAAGCGGAACCATGACCACCCATAAAGCCTGCTGACATGGTAATACCGAAACCAGGGTTAATTTCAGGCCAAAAAAGGGTGGTTAAAAGTAAACCGAACAAGCCTGCAAAAAGCCACTGAGAGACAGAAGCGATCTGATTAAACGCCCAAAGAGAGCCTGCGCGCTGAGCCACCACTTTAGGTGATGGTACATCGGTAGCAAGACCCAATGCAGAAAATAGTGCCGCTGTTAGCAGGCTGGCATTTGCGGTAAACGTGTCAGTCCACGGCAGTAAATCTAGGACAGCTGGGCCCAAAAGTAAGCCAAGAAGCCCTGCAAGAACCGCAGAAGGAACATACATGCGTTGTAGCAAAGGTAGGTGTACACGAAGGATCTTTGCAATGATTAATAGTAAGCCAGCAATAGCTAAGTCAGTCAACATCAGACCGTTTGGCATTATATTCTCCAGAAATGCAGATAGCTGAGTGTCAAACAAGACGCTCAGCGAGTGTTCAAAAAGACTCCCAACAAAAAAAGTCACGCGAGTGACTGTTTATATCCTTCAGGAAGTAAGACATATTGATCATGGTTGACGAGTACGTGCCAAGTGAACCTATGATAATGCTGAGTGTTAATGTCGGATGCATGGTGTGTCGGGAAAAGCCCCACAGGTATGCCCGAGTGGATGGGAAACAAGAATGTTTCTCAATGTATTGTGTCGTTTTTACTCAGAAGGGCGGGATACTAGTGATTTTAGTCCCATTTTGCAATTGACCTGTATCAATTAATTTCAAACTAATGTGTTTTGTTGCTGTGAGGGCTTTCTATAAATAATGTTAACACATACAGCAAAGCGGTGGTGTTAGTGATGGTTGAAGGGTTTTTGTCTCTCAGTTATTGAAAGCGAAATATTATCTAGATGCTTTTATGAGGCCCAAAGTTTTCGTAGTAGATCTGCCCACGGGTCACCCCCATATCCGTTAATGATTTTATTGCATATTGCATGAATGGAGTCGGCCCACACACATAGAAGTCGGCCTCTGTTAATAAGTCATCATTTTCTAAAACGGAAAAATCCATATACCCTGGCGCATGGTTTGTCGGTGATGTGCCTTGCTTATACCAAATAAACTGGTGTGAACGTGGCAATTCATCAATGAGATGTGACACTTCATTATGAAAAGCGTGCTGATTTGTATCTTCTGTCGCATGCAACCAATAGACAGGGGCTGTTTTAATTTGAATTCGATAAAGCATCGACACTAATGGCGTTAAGCCTATGCCACCGGATACGAGAACAATGGGTGTTTCCGGCTTACTTTGATATGTAAAATCCCCTGCGGGGGGCACAGCTTCGATGGTGTCACCAATATGAATATGTTGATGAAGGTATTGAGATGCTTTGCCGTCGCGCTTAACTGCGATGCGATAGCTAGCCTGATTATTCTGCCCGCATAGGCTGTATTGACGTATCTCTTTGTGTTCTAAAATGCCAGGAGCTTGCAGGTGTAACCCTAAATATTGTCCTGCGCAGAAATCCATAACGGGTAAGCCATCAGAGGGGGTCAGCGTAAAGCTAGTAATGGTTTGGCTTTCTTGGTGTTTGTTGGAGACGATAAATGAACGTGTGCCTCGCCAGCCTCCTTTTTTCATCTCTGTATTGTCGTATATCTCTTGTTCTCGCTGAATAAACACATCAGCGAGGACACCATACGCTTCACCCCATGCACTAAGAACGGCATCACCAGGTGACAACAATTCATCGATTGTTGCTAAAAGATGTTCACCCACGACGGCGTATTGCTCTGCACTGACCAAAAGACTGGTGTGCTTTTGTGCTATTTTCTCTACCGCTGGCAATAGCGCTGGTAAATTCTCGATATTATTCGCATAAGCAACGATGGCATTGAATAGCGCTTCACGTTGTGCGCCTGAAGACTGGTGAGTCATGTTAAAAACATCCATTAGCTGTGGATGGTGGCGAAACAGTCTATCGTAAAAATGGGCGGTGAGCTTTGGCCCCGTTTGAGCAATGGCTGGTGCGGTTTGTTTGACAATATCGATGGTCTGCTGGCTAAGCATGCTAATACCTTCCGTCTTTACTGAGATGCACATTCAAGTCGAACTCATTGCCCTATTTTATTGATATGCAACTACTCGCTTCACTGACTATAGCTCACGAGCTGTATTGCTGTTGATAAACTTACTGGAGGGGCGTAGGCAACTTTGACATTGGTGAAAGCGTTTCGATGACCAAATGCAAACGAAAGTATGTCGTTCAAAAGATCTTCTCGTTGTGGCAAACATGACGAGTTACGGAAATACCTAATGGCTATACACCCATGGTTTTTAAGTCTTATTGAGGTGAAATAGCGTCATAGCACCCTTAAGAATGGCCCTAATTTTGTTGTCTACCTGTGACTTACCTTGCTAACTATCATTAATTAACGTACTCTCACGCCCCTTAAATCCGTGGTATTCACGGATCGACTACTCTAATTGAGAACCTATATGAGCTTTTCTTCTCTGGGCTTATCTGCCCGTATACTTGATGCAATTAAAGAACAAGGCTACGACACGCCATCACCGATTCAAGCGCAAGCGATTCCAGCCGTGATTGAAGGTAAAGATGTCATGGCTGCGGCGCAGACAGGTACGGGTAAAACTGCGGGCTTTACGTTGCCATTATTGGAAATCCTATCCAAGGGGCAGCATGCACGTAGTAACCAAGTTCGAGCGTTAGTGCTAACACCAACGCGTGAACTTGCCGCTCAGGTAGGAGAAAGCGTTGCAACATACAGTAAGCATCTACCGCTTAGTTCAGCCGTTGTTTTTGGTGGCGTAAAAATTAACCCTCAAATGCAACGTCTGCGTAAAGGCGCTGATGTGTTGGTTGCAACCCCCGGTCGTTTAATGGATCTATACCAGCAAAATGCAGTGCGTTTTGATCACTTAGAAGTACTTATCCTTGATGAAGCCGACCGTATGCTTGATATGGGCTTCATCCGCGATATTCGTAAAATTATCTCTATTCTTCCTCCAAAACGTCAAAACTTGTTGTTTTCAGCGACGTTCTCAGAAGAGATTCGAGCACTTGCTAAAGGTTTGGTTAATAACCCTGTTGAGATCTCAGTAGCACCGGCTAACAGTACGGCGAAAACGGTTGAACAGTGGGTTTACCCTTGTGATAAAAGTAAGAAATCAGCGTTACTGACTAAGCTTGTTAAAGATAACGATTGGCAACAAGTTTTAGTGTTCACTCGCACTAAACACGGTGCGAACCGTCTAGCTCGTCACTTAGAAGAGCGTAAAATTAATGCTGCTGCGATTCATGGCAACAAGAGTCAAGGTGCTCGTACCAAGGCTCTAGCCGGTTTTAAAGACGGCTCAGTACGAGTACTTGTTGCAACGGATATTGCGGCGCGCGGAATCGATATCGATCAGTTACCACAAGTGGTTAACTTTGATCTGCCAAATGTTGCTGAAGATTATGTTCACCGTATCGGTCGAACAGGTCGTGCTGGTGCAAGTGGTCATGCGATCAGCTTAGTGACGGCTGATGAACAAAAAGATCTCAATGGTATTGAAAACCTCATTGGACGCTTGCTAGAGCGCCGTACTATTGAAGGTTTTGAACCTGTTCATCGTGTCCCTGAATCTGTTCTGCGTACACCGAAGAAACCAAAGAAACCGAAGATTATCTCTGAGAACCAGAAAACACGTCGTCCACGAGCTGGTGCGCATGGTAGCGCACAAAACCGTAGTGGTAACAGTACGGGCGGTAACCAATCAACGGGTAACCATTCAAACGCTAACAAGGCGAGTGGGAATACTGGTGGACAGAGTGCTGCTGGCAACCGTGAAGGTAGCCGTAATAGCGAAAATCGTAATAACGATGGTCAGCGTCGTCGTCAAGGTGGTGAGCAGAATTCACAACGCCGTCGTCAGGGTAACAATCAAGGCAATGGCAATAGCCAAGGTAATCGACCACAACGCTCTGCACAGCAACGTTCTGGTCAGCAGGGTTCTGGAAATCGTTAAGCGATAAGTCGATACGCAAGACACCGAAAACGGCACTACAAACGTAGTGCCGTTTTTTTTGCAGGCGCTTTATTATTCGATGCAGTATGAATGAAGCGGTTTGCTTGAAAACTGTTTTTAAAAAACAGCTTGTTAGAAAACCATTGTTATCAAGCCATCGTTACCAAGCGGTTAATCTTTTTGCTAAACGAATTTGAGCTGTTGCATTTTTTAATCCCAGTACGTGCAATAAGCAGTGGAGGCTAAATGTCGTTTTGTTAAGTTGCTCGTGTTGCTTATATCCCATCGTTTGTTGCCATATCTTTGCGATATCAGCACGTCGTAGTAATTTACTGCATTCTTTCTGACCATTGGCTGCATTCATTGTTGATAAAGGGTTATGTTCCCCATGGTAGCCCCATGAATGATGCAATGTTTGTGGATAGGCATACTCAAGCCAAGAGAGTAAAAACTTGTGATTTCTGAGCTCTGATAAAGGTTGAGAAAGAGGGTATTGAAGCACTTTCCAAGAGTACATAGGGACACAAGATTCCATTTGATACTCATCGATTTCTTCTGCCGGGATTGCCAAGCGGTGATGCTGATCATTTAAAAATAGGAAGAGCTGGAAGGCCTTTTCAAGTGGAAGCGATTTATACGGTTCAAACGCTGCCATAAGATTTTCTTTCAATCGGTCTTGTAATGCCTCGGCACCGACAACGACAGACTTAGGCAGGTAAGCATATTTCTGTGAAAGGTAAGTATCAACAAGCGCTTCAGCATCACCAGACTGTGCAGCAGTGTATAGCGCCTCTGAAAAATCATTCATGCCAATGCAGGCACTGGCACCAGCACCAGACCAAGCTAGCTGAGGGCGAGATGTTTGAGCATAACTTTGATGATTAGCTTCACGCCAATGTATCCCTAATTTCTGCTCTGTTGAGAGCTTTCCTGAATCTGTAGAACCCACGATGTGGCAAGGGATACCTTGTGCACGAGCATACGATTGGGCTCCATTTTGTTGTTTTATCTTTTTAGAGTGAAAATGTAAGGCGGTGAGTTCGCATTTTGCTCGTTGATGCTCCGTGGCGATGACTCTAGATCCTAACCCCTCGGAAAGTGCCGTCATGACATGGGAATCATTCCCTCTGTATTTCTGACAAGTATGCTTAAAGGCATCATTCATCAGCTCAAGCGCAAATTGTGTGGGATACTGTTGATGGGCAAAGCGCTCCCAATCAAAGTAAGTTTCAATCGTCGCGATACCGTTTTGATAAGTGAGCAGTTGACCGGGGCGAGCGCAGTGCACTTCATTGTAAGGGGTATGGTCAGCGAGGAAATACCCTAATGTGGCAAATTCAGTCACGCCATCGAGGTTTGCGGTGAGTCCAATATCAAGTTGGCGAAGTACTTTAAGTTGGGTACTGAAAATAATCGCGTCATCTATGCAAAGGTAGTAAAACGGGCGAAGCCCGAGAGGATCTGTCGCAAGTGTAAGTGTCCCAGTTGCTTGGTTGAAGGACGTATAGCAAAACGCCCCCTCTGTCTCGCCAAGCGTTTGCTCTAAATCAGCATGTTCAGATAATGATATTAAGTCATCACTTCTGTCTGCTGTAAGTAGAGGGTGACCAATACACGTTGCAAAACGAAGTGCATGCTCAATCCAAGCCGGTTGTTGATAGGCATCGAAGTCGAAGTTGAATACATTATGTTGCGGTGATCGAGATTGTTTAACCTGCTCAGTAGGGAATTGCTCAAAGTGCAAAGTAAGCTTATCAATAATCGCTTTGTGTGATGAATTAAATCCTTTATGACAAACTATGCCAGCAATAACACTCATGATGAAGTTCTCTACGTTCAAACAGTATGGATAGTCCATCTATTCAATAATTGCGCCAAAGTGTAAAAATGCTTCAGATATGAGTGAATTACCTATTGTTTATGTGCCATTTTATATTCACTTTTGAATTGAATATTATTTAAAAGTCTAATAAAAACAGTGGTTTAATTGTTGCCCGCTATTGGTGGAAGGGTACTGGCATCCTCTCGATGTTATTGGCTCACAGGGAAGAAATAAGCATGGCGTTCATAGTGACATGGGGAAGGAAAATCGAAGGAGGTCGGTTTGCATTTGCATTCTGAATATGAATTAGCAATGTATGCGAAACGACAATCTATGTCACTCTACAAGCTTTGTTGATAGTAGGTATCATGAGCGCATACGATTAAGTGATTAAGTGATTAAGTGATTAAGTGATTAAGTGATTAAGTGATTACGCAAAATCAGTATAGTGGTCACGAACACGAGTGCGAATGAAGTCGACAGCGGCTTTCACCTTGGGGGTATCGTAAGCGAGTTTTTGATAAAGCATATAAACCCCCATCTCTTGGTTTTGCGAAATGCTCAATGGTTCATCAAAGGTAAGTTCGATGAGTTCACCGCGTTCGAAGTAGGGGAGTAAAGCCCATCGAGGCATCATGGCAATTCCGTCTCCTCTTATTGCGTTGCGGGATAACCACTCTCCATTGTTGGTTGTTAATAGACTAGGGGCTGAGACATCTTGCCACTTTCCATCAATTTCACTTAGCCAAGGCGTAGGACCTGTTGGGGTTTTAAAGTATAAACCGAAGTGATTGGGTAGCTCTTTCGTACTCTTAGGGTAACCGAACTTTTCAAGGTACTGATGGGACGCGACTGCAACAAAACGATTGTCGAGAAGATGGACAGCAACGATGTGTTCATCGGGGGCATAGCCACCACGAATCGCAATATCGACGTCATCCCTGTCGAGTTTTGAAATTTCGTCTGTGAGCATAACGTCAAGAATGACATCTGGATATAGCGTGGAAAACTCTTCGAGGAGGGGAATTAATATCTGCTCTCCAAATCTCACCATCGTGCTAATTTTCAGTTGCCCTGTTGGTTCAGATTGGTACTCACGAACTGATTGATTGCATTGGTCCAGCTGGCGAAGCACATCGTTGACTTGCTGTAAGTATTTAGCACCGACCTCCGTTAACGAAACAGAACGTGTGGTGCGGGTTAGAAGCTGGGCGCCTAAGCTTTCTTCAAGATCGGAAATTCGTCGTGAGATAGAAGAGGGCGGGACGGAGAATCGCTTGGCAGCGGCACTAAAATTCCCTGCTTCAGCAGTTGCCGAAAAGTATCTTATTGCTCTGAGTTCGTCCATTCTTACCTCATCATTGACATGCATTAGGTGTCATTATTGCTTTTAAAGCAATGCAGTTTCGTATTTCACCCACTATATCTTACTAAAACGATAGGTAAAATAGTTCTCGTCAATAGGGCTTGTAACAATAGGCACTAAATTAAGATTTAAAGAGTTCGTGTAGTGAAAGCATGACTTGTCTAACGAAGGAATAATGATGACGCAATATACCGAAATTCAGTTGGTACAACGACCAGACAATCAACCTCTTGGTCCACATCTTTTTCAGGTAGAAAAAAAGCCGATCCCGAGTGTCGAAAATAATCAAATCTTAGTTAAGCAGACTCATATGTCACTTGATCCAGCGATGATCGGTTGGATGAGCGCGGATACCAATAGTTATATACCACCAGTGGAATTGGGCGCGGTCATGCGTTCAAGTGGGTTCGGAGAGATTGTTGATTCTCAGCATCCTGACTTCGCTGTGGGTGACAAGGTTATGGGGATGTTTGGTTGGACTGAATACCTCTTAAGTGATGGTAAAGGTATCAATAAAGTTCAAGCCGGTGTAACGCCAGAAATGGCATTGTCTGTCTTTGCGCTGCCAGGTCTAACCGCTACACAAGGGCTGTTTCATGTCGGAAAGCCTAAGTCAGGTGAAACGATTGTTGTCACCGGTGCGGCAGGATCCGTTGGTTCGATTGTTGGCCAACTCGCAAAAGCTGAAGGACTACGTGTTATCGGTGTCGTAGGTAGCGAAGAGAAAGCCGATTGGCTCGTTAACGAACTTGGTTTTGACGGTGCAATTAACTACAAATCCGATGACTTAGAGCAGCAGCTTATCGCGCTAACACCTGATGGTATTGATGTGTTTTTTGAAAACACCGGTGGTCCTATCCAGCATCATATCTTTAAGCGTATGAACACCTTTGGTCGTGTTGTCGTATGCGGGATGATTGCCGATTATACTGCAGAAGTCCCTGCACTTGGTCCAAACTGGATGCATATCATTAAGAAGCGTATCACTATTCAGGGGTTCACTATGCCTGATCACTTCGACAATGTACCAGCACTATTAGGTCAGTTAACACCGTATGTGATGCAAGGGAAAGTAAAATATCGTTCTCACATACTGGAGGGGATCGAAAGTGCAATGAGTGGCTTGAACCTGTTCTTCACTGGTGAAAATAAAGGCAAGCTGATTGTTAAGCTGTAGACGCTGACATTTCAGGACAGCACAGATACAAAAAAGCCTAGTGAGTTTATCACTAGGCTTTTTTATTATGAGCATTAATAGCCTTGAAAGCTAACGCTCATGAAACTGAGGGAGAATGCTATTTATCTTATCGAACACGCCAAACGCGGAAAGATTTACCCTTCATTTTACCGGTTTCTAGTTTGCGTAGAGCAGCTTTTGCGTTCTCATGATGCACGGCAACATAAGCACAGAGATCAAACATGTGAATCTTACCAACAGCACTACCAGGAATACCTTCTTTACCTGTTAATGCACCTAGGATATCACCAGGACGCACTTTTTGTTTTTTACCACCGTCAATACGCAGTGTTACCATCTCTGGCTGCGTAGGGAGTGCGCTATGGTTAGCAGCAGGGAGTGGCTGAGGGTCGATAGTCAGTTGTGCGTAATCTTCCAAAGCAATCACTTTAGGTGTGTCTTTGTCTGTTAGAAGGCTACATGCAATACCGCTGCTACCAGCACGGCCAGTACGACCAACACGGTGGACGTGTACTTCTGGGTCGTGTGAAAGTTGGTAGTTGATCACCATATCCAGTTCGTCGATATCCAGACCGCGAGCAGCAACATCCGTTGCCACAAGCACTGAAATACTCTTGTTAGCGAAACGTACTAGGGTTTGATCACGTTCACGTTGCTCAAGGTCACCGTTAAGCTCAATCGCACTAAATCCGTCGATAGCCAGTTCATCAGCAACATCAACCGTTTCTGCTTTGGTATTACAGAAAATAACGCAAGAGCGAGGCTGGTGGGTAAGTAATAGCGTTTTCACGGCATCAATACGGTCAGCATGACTACCTACACGGTGGAATTGCTGCTTAATCGTATTTTCAGTGTGCGCTTCTTTCACTTCAACCATCACAGGATCTTTCATGACGTCTAGCGCAATCGATTTGATTTGTGGTGGGTAAGTCGCACTGAACAACAACGTTTGACGCTCTTTCGGTGCGTAGTCGATAACCGCATCAATCGCAGATTGGAAACCCATCTCAAGCATGCGGTCTGCTTCGTCTAACACCAGTGTGTTAAGTTCGCTAAGATCGATACGACCTTTTGTTAGGTGGTCTTCTATACGACCAGGGGTACCAACAATGATATGAGCACCGTGTTCAAGGGAACCAATTTGTGGTCCAAACGGAACACCACCACACAGGGTAAGAATTTTAATATTGTGCACGGCACGGGCTAGCTTACGAAGCTCTTTCGCCACTTGGTCAGCCAGTTCACGAGTTGGGCAAAGCACCATTGCTTGAATACGAAAGCGCTTAACGTCTAAGTTGTGTAATAAACCTAAACCGAATGCAGCAGTTTTTCCTGAGCCAGTTTTCCCTTGGCCAATAACATCTTTTCCGTCGATGATTTGCGGCAGTGATTGAGCTTGGATTGGGGTCATTGCCTCATAGCCAAGATCATTAAGGTTAGTGAGAAGTTCGCTGCGCAGCGGTAACGATGAAAATGAAGTATTCAAGCGGTAAATCCTATCAGAAGGTTAGGCATCACTGATGCCTCAAAACGAGCGGCGATTGTACCAGAAGATTAAGTACATATGTATGGGAATGACGGTGGCAACTGTCATCGAGCATGCAATGTCGCCTCCTTGTGGGAGGCTTATCATCTGAAATCGTGAGATGCTTATATTGCTTTCAACAAATAAACGATTGATTCAGTATAGTGTTTAATATTCGCTTTTAGAGATTGAAATTAACTCACTATCCGTTATTTAGCGTTTAAGGTGCGGTATACGCTTATATCGATAACTGATAAACGCAGATATTCACAGCACTGGCTAAGTTTAATGAATCAATTTTTCCACTACCTGCAATGGTAAAAGGTTGAGCATTACAGTCAGCTAAAGCTTGCTTTGGTACGCCACGAGCTTCGTTACCAAATAGATAGCAGTCATAGTCAGAGAATTGAGGGGTGTTAACTTTTTCACCTTGCATATCAAGATAAGCAAAACGATCAAAACGCTGGTTTAATTCAGTTAGCTCAACACCTTGCTCGATAGGCAAATGAAAAATTGCCCCCATGCTCGAACGCACTACTTTAGGATTATAGGGATCGACACTGTTGTTACTTAATAACAAGCGAAAGTGACCAAACCACGCTAGGCTTCGCAAAATTGTGCCTAGGTTGCCGGGGTCTTGTACCTCATGTAAGTAGATACAGCGTTCACCCTCTTGCAGAGGCGCTCGCTCTTTTTGAGTCGGCAAAGGAACACAGGCGATGATACCTTGTGGCGTTTTGGTATCACTCAATCCAGCCATCTGCTTTTTACTAATCGTCGTGACGGTGTAAGAGTGCTTAAGCTGCTGTGCCCACTCTTGATACTCTTCTGTCACATATAAAATCGTATTTTTTAGATAGGGCTGAGAGAGCGCTGCTTTATCTAGTTCGAGGATTAAGTGCTCCCCCTCGACTAAATAGTGACCAAGCTGCTCACGGTATTTTTTTTGATGCAGCTTTTTTGCATTATCCAGTTTCATAAGTGGTCCAGTTTCATATATTGTGCCTACCAAATTTCGCCAGCGATTGTACTCTTTTGTTCGGTAAAATGTCACCACTGTAAGCTAGGATATATTGGCAAAACAACGGGACATGATTACAATAGCGCTCCTTATATTTTACCAACATGGCGAACACCCTATGGCACGTTCAAAAACCAGTAAGAAATGGCTCGATGAACACGTTAACGATCCTTATGTAAAAAAAGCTCAAACCGACGGTTACCGATCGCGTGCGAGCTACAAGTTGATTGAAATAAATGAAAAGGATCAGCTTATTAAGCCAGGTGATATTGCTATGGATCTTGGTTCGGCGCCGGGCGGTTGGTCACAGATTGTTGCCCCAATTGTTGGGGAAAATGGCAAGGTAATCGCTTCAGATATTCTACCGATGGATGGCATCATGGGCGTGACTTTCATTCAGGGTGACTTCACTGATGAAACTGTCTATGAAAACATTTTGCAAACCATTGATGGAAAAGGTGTCGACACGGTTATTTCGGATATGGCGCCTAACATGAGTGGAGTAAAGACGACGGACCAATACAGCTCAATGTATTTGGTTGAATTAGCACTGGATATGGCGCGTAACGTCCTAAAACCGGGTGGTAATTTCTGTGCGAAAGTTTTCCAAGGCGTTGGTTACGAAGAGTATGTCAAAGATGTTCGAAGCTCATTTAACAAAGTGATTATTCGTAAGCCGGCAGCTTCACGTCCACGCTCTCGAGAGGTCTATGTAGTAGGCAAAGGATTCAAAGGGTAGGGCGAATCCATTTACTCCCCTTAGCACTTTTTATTGCTTGGATAGATATTGCTTCTTCCGATAAGTGTGCGAGGGGAGAAATTTAATTCTACGCAGTCAGTGATTCACTTCCGCACGTTTGCTTTTAGGCGTTGATTATTCAGCTGTTACCTTTCCAATAATGGTCGCTTGTTTTCTACGCCATTCCACTCATCCGCATCTTCGGGTGGTGGTATCACTTCTACAATATTTGGCCAAGTCTTACAAAGTTCCGCATTAAGCTCGACAAACTCTACTTGATCAGGGGGTACTTCAGTATCCTGATAAATGGCATTAGCTGCACACTCTGGCGCACATAATGAGCAATCGATGCAAATGTCGGGATCGATGGCTAAAAAGTTAGGGCCTTCAAAAAAGGCATCGACGGGACAAACCGCCACACAGTCGGAGTACTTGCATTTGATGCAATTCTCAGTCACTACAAAAGTCATTTAAACGTTATATCTTCATTCATCGAGTGTGGCGTAATTTTAGAGAATAACCTTCAAAACACAAGTTTCTTTGTGAGTGATATCGTGTAAAATCCTGCCCATAATTTCGTGTACCGATTTTATCCTGCCCTGACGGAAAGGCCGTCCGGCATAGACAAAGAGTAATTTAACTTATGCTACGTTTAACCGACATCAAACTGCCCCTTGATCACGATGAGCTTGCGCTCGAACAAGCCATCTTGGAAAAACTCAAAATAAAAAAAGCGCAACTGTTGTCTTTTACGATGTTTAAACGTGGTTATGATGCCCGTAACAACAAAAATATTCAGCTTATCTATACGCTCGACATCGACGTCGAAAATCAGGCGCAGCTTCTAGAGAAATTTGCTGACGATCACCGAGTAAAAGAAACGCCTGACATGAGCTACAAGTTTGTCGCACAGGCTCCAGAAGATTTAGAAGATCGACCTGTTGTTATCGGTTTTGGTCCGTGTGGATTGTTCTCGGCACTTATTTTAGCGCAGATGGGCTTTAAGCCAATTGTACTTGAGCGTGGTAAAGCGGTACGTGAACGTACAAAGGATACGTTTGGTTTTTGGCGTAAACAGCCGCTAAATACGGAGTCAAATGTACAATTTGGTGAAGGTGGAGCTGGCACTTTCTCTGATGGTAAGCTTTATACTCAAATCAAAGATCCAAACCATTATGGCCGTAAAGTGATCAATGAGTTTGTTGAAGCAGGTGCGCCAGAAGAGATCCAATATGTTAGTAAGCCGCATATCGGTACGTTCAAACTGGTAGGCATGATTGAAAAGATGCGCGCAAAGATCATCGAGCTGGGTGGTGAAATCCGCTTTAGTACGCGTGTAGATAAACTCGATCTTGTTGATAACCAAGTTCAAGGGCTTCACCTATCAACGGGTGAGTACCTAAAAAGCAAGCACGTTATCTTGGCGGTTGGTCACAGTGCACGTGACACGTTCAGCTCACTGTATGAACAAGGTGTCTTTATGGAAGCTAAACCGTTTTCAGTGGGTTTCCGTATTGAGCATGAGCAAAGTGCTATCGACCGTTGTCGATTTGGCGATAACGCCGGTCACCCTCTACTCGGTGCAGCTGACTACAAGTTAGTGCATCACTGTAAAAATGGACGCAGTGTATATAGCTTCTGTATGTGCCCAGGCGGAACCGTGGTTGCAGCCACATCTGAAGAAGGGCGAGTCGTGACAAACGGTATGAGCCAATACTCTCGTCATGAACGTAATGCGAACAGTGCCATTGTGGTTGGTATCTCTCCAGAAGAGGACTACCCAGGTCACCCATTAGCAGGTATTGAATTCCAACGTAAATTAGAAGAGTTGGCATTTAAAGAAGGTGGCGAAAACTACCATGCACCCGCTCAGCTTATCGGTGACTTCTTGGCAGGAAAATCAAGTAAAGAAATTGGTGACGTTCAACCATCTTATACACCGGGTGTCACATTGTCTGACTTGAGCAAAGTTGTACCAGACTATGTAACAGAAGCGATCCGTGAAGCGATTCCTGCATTTGAGAAGAAAATTAAAGGATTCTCGAAACCAGATGGCATGTTAACGGGTGTTGAAACTCGTACTTCTTCACCTATCTGTATTAAACGTGGTAAAGATTGTCAGAGCATTAATACTCCCGGTCTTTTCCCAGCTGGTGAAGGTGCGGGCTACGCCGGTGGTATTCTTTCTGCAGGTATTGATGGTATCCGTGTTGCCGAAGCTGTTGCACGTGCAATGACTGAGCAAAAGTAAAATACGCTTTATATTCGAAAGGCCTGACACTGTCAGGCCTTTTTTGTTTGCTTACCCTCAGAATAAATGGAAATAATAGCTAACGGTCTATGGGCAAACCAGACTGTAGTTTTCGTCAACGTTTGTATTAATACCGATACACTTTCCCCAGAAAATCCACTCCTAGGTTATTCTTGCAGTGAATGGTTGTATGAATTTGAGAGTGTCAACGAAATGTTATCTACTGTGCCGTGGAGTCATTTTGCCGACCGTATGCTTGCTAACGCTAACGATTATTCATTATTACGCTATACGCTTATTCAGTATGTACTCAAATCACACTTTATTTGTGGTTTTGTAAGTTAATATTCCTGAAAGGTAAGGTTGTGTGATCTTAGATTTTCAGTCAGTTTACTTAAGAAATCTTTTCTCATAAGGTGTTGTTAAGTAGCCCAATATCGAAGTTAGCAATGTGGGTAATCAGATAGCCAATATCACTAAATAAGTGAGGGACGCATTATGAGACAGTCAATTATTAAGCTTTCAGATTATCTTTTTAATAATGTGAATATTAAATTAATCAATAATTGATAATCATTCGGTTTATATAATGGTTTTGAT
Source organism: bacterium sp. HQB-150 (assembly GCA_043421945.1). GTDB lineage: Bacteria > Pseudomonadota > Gammaproteobacteria > Enterobacterales > Vibrionaceae > Thaumasiovibrio. The sequence goes on from JBHOGO010000070.1 coordinate 22,962, forward strand.
TGTGTCCGTAAAATTTCCTATTAAGAGTGTTGTTGGTGGTTTATTTTGACGAAAATAGTTTCGGAGACAGGAATGATAAGTAACCCTATATTACCTGGTTTTAACCCTGATCCATCAATATTAAGAGTCGGGAGTGATTATTATATTGCTACATCAACGTTTGAATGGTTTCCTGGTGTAAAACTATATCATTCAAAAGACCTTAAACACTGGGAACAAATAGGGTATGCGTTAACTCGGAAATCGCAGTTAGATCTATGCGGTGTAGAGACGGCTAGGGGTATTTGGGCGCCATGCTTAAGCTATAACTCTGAAGACGAGTTGTTCTATCTTGCTTATACGGTTGTTTATAGCATCAAGGGCAATCATTTCGACCTAGACAATTTTTATGTTACGGCTTCTTTAATCAATGGCCCTTGGTCTGAGCCGATATATCTAAATAGCAGTGGCTTTGACCCTTCACTTTTCCACGATGAAGATGGTCGTTCTTGGCTCGTTAATTTAGAGTGGGAGAGCAGGAATAACTACCCCCATTGTGGTTGGATTGTACTCCAAGAGTTTGACCGTAAGCAGGGTAAATTAATCGGTGACGTTCACAGTATCACTGATGGAGGAACACGTCGTGGCTGTATAGAAGCACCGCATTTATACAAACGTGACGACTGGTATTACTTGATGACGGCTGAAGGGGGGACAGGGTATGGTCATGCCGTTGTTATGCAGCGAAGCCGTGATATCCAGGGTCCTTATACTCCCGATCCTCAAGGTGCGATGCTAACCTCCTATGATGAGGACTTTGATGAGTTTGGCACCGATGACTCAGTGAAACTTCATCGCTTTGTGCCCGACTTAGCGCTGCAAAAAGCGGGACATGGAAGCTTAGTTCATACCGCAGAAGGTACGCCTTACATTGCTCACTTATGTGCGAGGCCATTGCTTCCCCTAAGTCGCTGTATTCTTGGTAGGGAAACGGCCATTCAAGCTTGTGAATGGGATAGTGATGGCTGGCTTCGCTTAAGTCATGGTAACCGCCTAGCACAAGAAGAAACTAAACAGCCTGAGGAATTGAATGATTCAACGCACGCAGGGGGTTTGCCTTACAGCTTGGGTCGTGATGATTTTACTCGAGGCTGTGAGTTAGGGCATGACTATCAGACATATCGATTCCCACTAACAGCAAATGATTGTCGGTATTCGGAGGCAGGTCTAACGCTACGAGGCTCCGGCTCCCTTTTCTCTACGAGACGTATGACCTTACTCGCTCGAAGAATACACCATTTTAACGCCTGTTTTGAAACAGAAATCAATTTTGAGCCTGAACACTATTTCACCAGTGCTGGCTTGGTGCTTTATTACAGCAGCGATAACTTTTACTACTTACGTATCTACTATAGCGAGTCCTTAAAATGCCGTTGTTTAAGTATCTCTTCTAGTGATCTAGGGAATAAACGTGAATACACGGAATTTAGAGTGAAGTTAGATGAATCGGGGAAGATCTGCTTACGAGCACACCTCAATCGCGATAAGTTGCAATTTTCTTATTGTTATCCAAACAGCAAATGGCAGCAGGTAGGTGATGCTCTGGATTCGAGTATTCTCAGTGATGAGTATGGATCCCAAAAGTTTACGGGTTGTTTTGTCGGCCTATTTTGTGAAGACCAGAGACACCAAGAACAAACAGCCACGTTTAGTTATTTAGATTACTTAGTCTAAAAACTAAGGGTAATAGAGTGGTCGGTAGAGCAAATAAAAGTGAAGTATAGAGAAATAAATCATATGCAGTAGATGACTATTGTTACACTTTTGGAGGTAACAAGATGGAAAGTATAGAGACTATACCTGAGAAGGAAGAAGGTAAATCTCGAGTTAAGGCAAAATATAATCAAGGTGGAAGATTTATAACGTTGTTGTTATTTCTATTGCCAACGTTGTGTCTGTTCACACTGTTTGTTGTCGTGCCTTTAATTGAAGCTTCTGTTTATAGTGGTTATCGGTGGAATGGCATCGGAGAGTTGAATAACTTTGTGGGTGCACAAAACTATCAACGTATGTCATCTCATGCTCCATTTCAAATTGCGGTAAGCAATACACTGAAAATTGTCGCTGTCTCGCTATTGGTTCAGTTGCCTTTAGCGATGGCTGTTGCAATGTGTGTCTATAAAAAATCATGGGGAAACACGGTTTTTAGAATGCTGTTTTTCCCAGGGCAAGATCATGAACGTTTTTCGAGCAAAATGATCAGTTTGACGATCAGTTTTACTTGTGATCTTATACTCCC
>JBHOGO010000071.1:0-24877 GCA_043421945.1 bacterium sp. HQB-150
GAAGCCATCACTTAACATCACAAACACAGAAAAATCAGGATTGATGGCGATGGCTTAAACCGATCTCAGGTTAAGTAAACAAAAAGCATAACGGCGCTTAACGCTGACCTATGACGTACCGTTGATATCTGTACAGAAGAAAGAGAGATAAGGCGTGTAATTAGAAGGAAGCCACCAAAAGCAATTTAGTCACAGATTGAGAGGCTCTGAGACAACTTTGATGGCATGCTTACGTATAAAAAGAGAGGTGTTATAAGTAATCGCAAAGGTAGGCTGTCGCGTTGACCACTTTAACATCGAAGCTAGAATCACCTGGTACTTCAAAGCTATCGCCATCTGTGTATGTTTCCCAATCGACATGACCAGGCAACTTCACCGTCAATGCACCTTTGATCACTGTCATGCGTTCTGGTGCTGCAGTACCAAACTTGAATTCTCCAGGTTGCATCACACCAACACTGGTTTTATCACCTTTGTGCTCAAAGCCCAGCGATGACACCGCTCCGTCAAAGTAATGACTGACGTTTATCATAGTAAATCCTTATTGCTAATCAAAAAAACACGCTAGCACACATTAACTATACGACCTAATAAATAAAGGCCGAGATGTGACTTCACTTCTGTGCTGCTAATGCCGCCAATATTGAACAGTGGCTAGCGTCATCATCTCTTTTACCGCAACAGGCATCATTCAGTGATTTAAGCGCATCCCGAAGCTCGGTAAGCTCTGCAAGTTTAGACTCTATATCATCCAGTTTATGCTGTGTAATCGACTTCACTTCAGCACAGCTATGCGCTGTGGCCTCAAGGCGGATATTGAGCAGCTCTTTAATGTCATCAAGGGTCAAACCTATTCGCTTGCCTCGCTGTATAAAATCGATGGTCGCCACACAGCTTTCACCATAAAGCCGATAGCCACTTGCGCTTCGCCCTGTCGGAATCAATAACTGTTGCTTTTCATAAAAGCGTAAAGCGTCAGTACTTATTCCACAACGCTTGGCCAATTGACCTATCTGGTACATATGACCTCCTTATTTACACACTTAAATATGGACAAAAACGGATATAGCAATCGATTGCGTCAGGTTTTTACTGTAGAATGTGCGCCAAATCGTCGGGTGTTCACCAAAACCAGAATTGATGGCTTTGGTGAATGTCCTATCCCCTTGTCTTCGAGAGATAACTGCAATGGAAAACGCGCGTCCTATTCGTCGAGCACTGATTAGTGTTTCAGATAAAACTGGTATTGTTGAGTTTGCTCAAGCCCTAGCCCAACGTGGTGTCGCTATTCTGTCTACAGGTGGCACAGCACGTCTATTGGCTGAGAAAGGCCTTGATGTAACAGAAGTGTCTGATTACACAGGCTTCCCTGAAATGATGGCTGGCCGTGTGAAAACACTGCACCCTAAAGTGCATGGTGGCGTACTAGGTCGTCGTGGTCAAGATGAAGCCGTTATGGCTGAGCACGGTATCGACCCTATCGATATGGTTGTAGTTAATCTGTACCCATTTGCACAAACTGTCGCGAATCCTGATTGCTTGCTTGAAGATGCCGTTGAGAACATCGATATCGGTGGTCCAACAATGGTACGTAGTGCTGCTAAAAACCACAAAGATGTGACTATCATCGTCAACGCTCATGACTATGACCGCGTTATCGCGGAAATGGACGCAAACGACACATCCCTAACGCACGCAACGCGTTTCGACCTAGCGATTTCTGCATTTGAGCACACTGCCTCTTACGATGGCATGATTGCTAACTACTTCGGCACAATGGTTCCATCGTACGGAGAGAACAAAGAAGGCGACGCAGAGTCTGCATTCCCTCGTACGTTCAACATGCAGTTCGAGAAGAAACAAGATATGCGTTATGGTGAGAACAGCCACCAGAACGCCGCTTTCTACGTGGAAGCGAACCCTGAAGAGGCCTCTGTATCAACAGCTCGCCAAATTCAAGGTAAAGCCCTTTCTTACAACAACATCGCAGACACTGATGCAGCGCTTGAGTGTGTGAAAGAGTTTGACCAACCTGCTTGTGTCATTGTTAAGCATGCTAACCCATGTGGCGTTGCACTAGGTGAAAACATCTTAGAAGCCTACGACCGCGCCTTTAAGACCGACCCAACGTCTGCGTTTGGTGGCATCATCGCATTCAACCGTGAATTAGATGCTGCAACAGCAACGGCTATCACTGAACGTCAATTCGTTGAAGTTATCATCGCACCTTCTGTTTCTGCTGAAGCGGTAGAGATTGTTGCAGCTAAGAAAAACCTTCGTCTACTAGAATGTGGCGAGTGGTCAACGAAGACAACAGGCTTTGACGTTAAACGTGTTAACGGCGGTCTACTCGTTCAAGATCGTGACCAAGGTATGGTATCTTCTGACGATCTTAAAGTAGTTTCTAAGCGTCAACCAACAGAAGAAGAGCTGAAAGATGCCCTATTCTGCTGGAAAGTGGCTAAGTACGTGAAGTCTAACGCTATCGTATACTCTAAAGGCGATATGACTATCGGTGTAGGCGCTGGCCAAATGAGCCGTGTTTACTCTGCAAAAATTGCAGGTATCAAAGCGGCTGACGAAGGTCTACAAGTTGAAGGCTGTGTGATGGCATCTGACGCATTCTTCCCGTTCCGTGACGGTATCGACGCTGCGGCTGAAGCTGGCATCAAGTGTGTGATTCAGCCTGGCGGTTCAATGCGTGATAACGAAGTTATCGAAGCGGCTGACGAGCACGGTATGGCAATGATCTTCACAGGTATGCGCCACTTCCGCCACTAAGCCGAAGCTAGAAGCTAGAAGCTAGAAGCTAGAAGCTAGAAGCTAGAAGCTAGAAATATGACTGAGCCCTTGAACCTTTCAAGGGCTCATCTTCTCGATGATTAAGGGAATTACGATGAAAGTTCTTGTTATTGGTGGCGGTGGTCGTGAACACGCTCTTGCGTGGAAAGCCGCTCAATCTGAAAAAGTAGAAACTGTATTCGTTGCACCAGGTAACCCTGGCTGTGCACTTGAGCCTAAGCTAGAAAACGTTGCTATTGGTGTTGAAGACATCGACGCACTTGTCGCTTTTGCAAAAGAAAACCACGTTGATTTGACGATTGTTGGCCCAGAAGCACCACTCGTTATTGGTGTTGTTGACGCGTTCAACGAAGCGGGTCTTGCTATCTTCGGTCCAACGGCGGCAGCAGCTCAGTTAGAAGGTTCAAAAGCCTTCACAAAAGACTTCCTTGCTCGTCATGAGATCCCTACGGGCTACTACCAAAACTTCACCGAAATTGAGCCTGCGCTGGCTTACATTCGTGAAAATGGCGCGCCGATCGTGATTAAAGCTGACGGCCTAGCGGCAGGTAAAGGCGTTATCGTTGCGATGACCGTTGAAGAAGCGGAAGAAGCGGTACGTGACATGCTTGCTGGCAATGCGTTCGGCGAAGCGGGCCACCGTGTCGTTATCGAAGAATTCTTAGATGGCGAGGAAGCAAGCTTCATCGTCATGGTTGATGGCGAGAACGTACTTGCTATGGCAACTAGCCAAGATCACAAACGAGTGGGTAACGGCGATACAGGCCCGAACACGGGTGGTATGGGCGCATACTCTCCAGCACCCGTGGTAACACCTGAAATCCACCAGCGTGTCATGGATGAGGTTATCTACCCGACGGTTCGCGGCATGGCAGCAGAAGGCAACCCATACACAGGTTTCCTATACGCTGGCTTGATGGTTATGGCTGACGGCACACCAAAAGTGATCGAGTACAACTGTCGTTTTGGCGATCCAGAAACCCAACCGATCATGCTTCGTCTACAGTCTGACCTTGTTGAGCTTTGTGAAGCAGGTACAACAGGTAAGTTAGATACGGTTGAGTCTAAGTGGGATCCTCGTGCATCCATTGGCATCGTACTTGCTGCTCAGAACTACCCAGCCTCTTATCCAAAAGGCGATGTAATTTCTGGTCTGCCAACCTCTGACGCTGAAGGCGAGAAAGTCTTCCATGCGGGTACAGCATCGAAAGACGGTAATATCGTCACGAATGGTGGCCGTGTGCTATGTGCAACAGCAATGGGTGATACGGTAGCTGAAGCGCAAACTCGCGCTTATGAGCTTGCTAAACAAATTAGCTGGAATGGCATGTTCTATCGTGATGACATTGGCTACCGCGCCATTGCACGTGAGCAAGCTGAGAAGTAATGTAGTCATACAGTGCTTCATAAAAAAACGCGCCTGAGGGCGCGTTTTTTATTTCAATACGTTTTCAAAACAACCCGCATATTACTCGAATTCAATACTCGGTTGAAAACACGCCTCATCTGGACCTAGCCGAGCGATTAAGTGCACCTCTTGCAGCACACTGTTACCAGACAACCTACGTTTTTTGCCTAGTAATGCTACAGACTCATCGTCATTGAACGTGTACTCTTGCCCTACGGCAAACTCGACGATGTGTGTATTGCGATGACAATCAACAAAGCGGCCATTATTCCAAGTGCCTTGCAATAGCTCGTAGCCATTCAGCGTCTGCTCCTTTACCAGCTCAACCCCCGCTAATACTTCCTGATAAAGCTTCATGAGCTCAAGCTCTTTCATTGGAAGTGTATCGCCTTCAATCCGAAAGCGCTGGTATACCGGCACTCCTGATGTGTCATAGCGTACATGGAGATCGAAGGGGCGCATTTCATCATTAAAATGACGTCGTCCCGTCTGTTTTAACTCTCGCAACAGACCATCTCGCCACAAATAAGCGCCTTCCATCAACACACCATCTTGATCAATAGCATGTACATTCATTAGCGTAGGCTTCAAGGTGCGTTGTTCAAGCCAAAGGAGGTAACCAGTATCTTCAACGACTTTAGCGCCGCTGAGCTGCTGTAGAGGAGCAATACGAGAGGAAGAAGAGCCGCCGACGCGGGCACATCCAGAAAGGATGAAAAGGATGAGACAGCAAGTAAAGTATCTAGACATAAAAAATCGCTGTATAGGCAAATGCCTACACAGCGATAATCGGGTTATTTTACTGCATCTTTCAGCGCTTTACCGGCAACGAAAGCTGGTACGTTAGCAGCCGCAATCTGGATTTCATTACCAGTTTGTGGGTTACGGCCTGTACGAGCAGCACGGTGGTTTACTTTAAACGTACCGAAACCAATCAGTTGAACCTGGTCGCCTTCTTTAAGTGCGTCAGTTACACCGCCTAGAGTCGCTTCTAGAGCAGCTTTAGCTTGAGCTTTAGAAAGGTCTGCTTTTTCAGCAATCAGGTCGATCAGTTGGGTCTTGTTCATTAGGTTATCCCTTCGTTTATTTCATAAGACGTAACAACTCTAATTCAAAAGAAGCCCCGCTGGCAAAGGTTTGTCGGGGGTTTCGCGCTCATGTGGCTGCTCTTTAACCATAAACTGAGCGCAAGTTCACAAATTGTGATAATTTCCCACATATATTCTCGGTATAGTCATAGATACTAAGGGTTAGATAACCCCCAATGATATTTTAAGGACGTATACCTTTATGCTTTTGCTGGCATTTTACGTACTGATTGCGATCGGTGTGTCATTCCTGTGCTCAATACTTGAAGCAGTACTGTTGAGTATCTCTCCCAGCTACATAGCAATACTGAAACAACAGCAACACCCGATGGCTGGAAAGCTTGGAGTGCTGAAAGATGACATCGACCGTCCTCTCGCCTCGATTCTGACACTGAATACTATCGCCCATACGATCGGCGCCGCCAGTGCAGGCGCTCAAGCTGCTAGCGTATTTGGCAGTCAATGGCTTGGTCTTTTTTCTGCCGTACTGACATTAGCGATTCTGTTGTTCTCCGAAATTATTCCAAAAACTTTAGGCGCGACATATTGGCGAGAATTAGCACCCATGTCTGCGCGTATGCTGCGCTGGATGGTATGGCTTCTCACACCTTTTGTCTGGGCATCGGAGCAACTCACGCGCCGCCTTGCTCATGGGCAACAAGCGCCAAAACTACGTGATGAAATCTCTGCCATGGCGCTACTCGCGCACGAGAGTGGCGAACTCGCTGATGGGGAATCAAAGATTTTAAATAATCTGCTTAAATTCAGAGATGTCAAAGTCACTAAAATTATGACACCACGCCCTGTACTGTTCAGAGTGAATGCTGAAATGACAATCAGTGAATTTATTCAAGAACACGCTAATACTCCCTTCTCTCGCCCACTTATCTATTCTGAACAAAAAGATAATATTGTCGGCTTTGTGCATCGCTTAGAAATCTATTCTGCACACCACAGCGAAAGCCTTTCACATCGCCTTGGAGACATCATGCGTGCTCTTCCTGTTATTCATAATCATGTTAGCGTGCCCTATGCGTTCGAAACGCTGATGCTACACCGTGCACAACTGGCGCTCGTGGTGGATGAATACGGCACCGTGCAAGGTATCGTGACAATCGAGGATATTGTCGAAAACTTGATGGGAGAAGAGATTGTCGATGAAGCGGATACAACATCGGACATGCAACAGCTCGCTTACCAGCGCTGGGAAAAGTGGAAGCACGACCATCAGATGATTGATGGAAGTGATAAATCAGAAGATGAAGAAAGCAAGTAACAGTCGCGACGCCATCAAATTTCGCCCATAAAAAAAGCAGTGCCATTGCACTGCTTTTTTGTTTTTCGCTACATCATATTCAGTACGGGTATTCAGCGTGCTATGCATAAAGCGACACACCGCCCCCATGACTGATAGATTGTTATTGGTTATGCGATAGCCCTACGCCAATATTACTGATGGCATCTTCACGCAAATCCATACGAAGCCCTTTAATCATTTCAATATCTCGGCGTTCAGCACTACGGAGTACACGGAAAATATCCCACTGTACGTCCCACTCAGCGCATACCGCTTCGTTCTCTTTCTGATTTGAATTCGTGATCTCTTGTTCAGATTGCGCAAACTCAAGATCAGCAACAGTTTGTGCTGACTGGCTACTTATCTTCACAAGGGAATCTAACATGATGTCTCTATCAAGAAGGCCATGCAGTAACTCAGCAAGAGCAACACACGCGTCAATAGCGGGATAAACGAGGTAAACGTCATGATCTCCTGCGCTTGGTACAAGCTCTTCCAAACGCTCTAGTTGGCGTTCGAAATTCACCTTCGCCGTTTTAACAGTGAGAGATTCCCAGATGCTGTCTAGGATCAAGTGCATCTTGTGTGGATCGGCAAATTGAGTCTGTTCACAGAACAAAACGTAGTTGGGATACATACGCTCACATAGCGCAGTCATGAAGGTAATGTGTTGCCAAGGTTCTAATTTTTCAAGACGAAGCTGTACTGGGTTCTGTAACATAGGATATTCTGCGGTTATCATTTGAGCGCAAGTGTACTCGATTCGCGCATCAGGCAAAAGGAAAAGCCGTGAACAAATTACTGATCCTCTCTCGTCAAAAAGAAAAGTATTTACAACTGTTAAACGACGCTCAGCTACCTAACCTCGTGATCACTGATGACCACCAGCAGGCTTCGATAATTTTAGCCGATCCTCCTAAAGTTGCAGGAAAATTGGACCAATACCCTCAATTGCGATGGCTTCAATCAACCTTTGCAGGAATTGATGCATTAACCACATTACCTCAGCGCCAAGACTACCTCCTCACCAATGTCCGTGGTATTTTCGGGCCATTAATTGCGGAGTATGTCGTTGGATACCTCGTGCAGTACTATCGGAATTTTGCTCGATATAGTGAGCAGCAACGTGATCATATTTGGCAACCCCATCACTACTCTTCACTCCAGGGAAAGAAAATACTCATTCTCGGGACGGGCTCGATAGGTAGCCATTTGGCGAAAGTTGCAAAAGTCATGGGAATGAAGGTTATGGGTGTCAATCGCTCTGGAATTGTCCGTAGCCGAGATTTTGACAGTATTAGCAACTTCGAGCAGCTCCATCCAGTGCTATCAGAAGCCGATATTATTGTATCGACATTACCCGCGACATCAGAGACACAAAACTTGCTCAATCAGAGTAACCTGAGCGCCTGTCGTCATGCCCTGCTCTTTAATGTCGGTCGCGGTGATGTACTTTCTGAGTCAGGGTTACTCAATGCTATCGAGGGTGGCTTTATTCGCCATGCGTGGCTTGATGTCTTTAAGCAGGAGCCACTCCATCAAGAACACCCTTTCTGGAAGCACGAGAATATTACTATCACACCCCATGTGGCTGCAGACAGCTTCCCAGATCAAGTCTTCAATATTTTCTCGCACAATTACTTACAGTGGCATGCCGGTGAGCCGCTAGATTGCGTGGTTAATTTTGATAAAGGTTACTGATCCCTTTTCACGCCTCTGCCAACAGGTAGAGACCTGTCACCTCTGTGAGCCCGAGATTACTGCCCGCCCTATAGTGGTAGGCAGTAGCCAAGCTCGGATACTCATTATTGGCCAAGCACCAGGTAAACGTGTTCACGAAACAGGGATTCCATGGAACGACCCAAGCGGTGATAGACTTCGCGAGTGGTTGCAAATATCAGAGGAAGATTTTTATAACCCTAATCATATTGCCATTATACCGATGGGATTTTGCTACCCAGGTAAAGGCAAGTCTGGCGATTTACCCCCAAGAAAAGAATGCGCACCACTTTGGCACCCTCAACTTCTCCCTTTGCTGCCAAATATAGAACTGACATTACTCATCGGACAGTACGCACAGCAGCGCTATCTCGAAAAGAAACCGAGAACACTCACTGACACCGTAAAGCAATGGCAAACTTACCTACCGTCCAATATTCCTTTACCTCACCCCTCTCCAAGAAATCGTGCTTGGTTCGCCAATAATCCTTGGTTTGAATCAGAGGCTATTCCCGAATTACGCTATCGAGTACAACAATCTTTAGCACGAAGTCCAAGTAAGGGTTAAGAAGGAAAAAAGCTCAAAGAGCTGCACCACAGCAAAAAACCATTTACTATCAAGGGATTATAAAGTCACAAGCAATCAAATAACTTAAAACAACACAAAAAAGGTGTACAAGACTCATTAAGACAAATAAACACCATTTAACTAAAGAACATCAGTAAGCAACTCTTTCAGCTTAGATCTATGGAAAATAAAAGTTCAGTAAAAGGCCAAACAGTTAAGTGGTTGTTTTTATGTGGTTTAGGCGTAATGTACAGGAATAATAGCTTTTTTCCTACCATGTTCATATTGATACATTTCAAGGGAAAACTAAGCAAGTACAGCTTTTTGTAAATAAAAAACCGAATAGCTGCTTGCACAGGTTCTCCGGAAGGAGAAGTAACCCTGCAGGATGATAACAACATAAAGCATTGATTAAATAGAATAAAATACCGTGTACTGCTTATTCGGCTTTTTTCCTGATAAACTAGTTCACTCCACAGCAGCGATATCACATTGCAAGAAATGAAGGTTCTAGAAGCTAGATAGAGAAAGGGGAAGAAGGAAAGAAGTAGCCGCATAAAACGGCTACTTCAGAAGCAATCAATCGCGGTGATACGGTCGAGATAGCTCATGGACAGCGTCTACAAACACACCAGCATTTTCAGGTGGGACATCCAGATGGATACCGTGACCTAAATTGAAAACATGCCCTGTCCCTTCACCAAAGCCTTCCAATATCGTAGCGACTTCTTGACGAATTCTCTCAGGAGAAGCATATAGCATAGAAGGGTCCATATTACCTTGCAGTGCAACTTTATCACCAATGCGCGCTTTCGCATCCGCGATATTAATTGTCCAATCGAGGCCAACAGCATCGCAACCTGTCGCGGCAATTTGCTCTAACCACATACCGGCATTTTTTGTAAATAGCGTAACAGGTACACGACGACCTTCATTCTCTCGAATTAACGCATCAACAATTTTATGCATATAGCGCAGTGAGAACTCATTATAATCTCGCGGCGTTAAAACCCCTCCCCACGTATCGAATACCATAACAGATTGCGCACCAGCCTTAATTTGCGCGTTGAGATAGTCGATAACACTGTCTGCTAACTTATCAAGCAGTAGGTGTAATGTTTGTGGCTCGGCATACATCATCTTTTTGATCTTTGTGAAAGCCTTAGAGCTACCGCCTTCAACCATATAGGTCGCTAATGTCCACGGACTACCTGAGAAGCCGATCAGTGGTACATCACCGTTCAAGCCCTTGCGAATGGTGCGTACAGCATTCATCACATACTGAAGCTCGCCTTCTGGATCAGGGATACCAATCTTATCAACGTCAGCCTTACAGGTAATAGGACGTTCAAATTTAGGCCCTTCTCCAGCTTCAAAATAAAGGCCAAGACCCATTGCATCAGGTATAGTCAGGATGTCTGAGAATAGAATCGCAGCGTCCAAAGGGAATCGACGTAGAGGCTGAAGGGTTACTTCACAAGCCAACTCAGCATTTTTGCATAGAGACATAAAGTCACCAGCTACACCACGAGTCGCTCGATATTCAGGGAGATAACGACCGGCTTGGCGCATCATCCATACGGGAGTGTGATCAACAGGTTGCTTGAGCAAAGCACGTAAATAGCGGTCATTTTTTAATTCTGTCATAGTTCATTCCATGGCTGACTTTGCGGTCATTGTACCACCCTTCATTCAAGACGAACCCTGCCAAGTGTTAAGCTGATCATAAATAATGCAACATTTTTAGACACTTCATTGCCCACTCGACACTGCTACTGTAAAAAGATGAGTGCGTTAGCAATAATAATCAGAATTAGTCCTGTAAGGGACCCATAACTGCATCTTGTCCCTCCTTGTTGGAGGGTTTTTTTTATCTACTCCAATACAATAGAGATCAATATTGATCGCTTCGGATCGCCGCAAGGGTGTCCTCGATCAATCTTCTCGCTATGGTACCCACTGGTGCTAATGGCGGGAGTTCGCTCTCTTTAAACCACTTTGCATCTGATAACTCGGTATAGTCAGGTGTTAACTCGCCACCAGCAAAGTCAGCCATGAATCCCATCATTAAGTTGGACGGAAATGCCCATGGTTGACTCGCGATATAGCGAATATTCTGAACTTCAATACCGGTCTCTTCTTTCACTTCTCTCGCAACACATTGCTCGAGTGTTTCTCCTGCCTCTACAAAACCAGCGACAACTGTGTACATACCATTACGGTGTCGTGGGTGCTGAGCAAGTAGAATCTCGCCTTCTCGCCTCACTGCGACGATAATGCAGGGAGAAACGCGTGGGTAGTGCCACTGTCGGCAGCTATCACAAGCCATCGCCATTAGATCAGGTCTAAAATGGGTTTGGCTCCCACACTGGCTACAGTAAGGCATTGACTGTTTCATATGGCTTAGTTGAGCCGCTCGGCCCGCAAGCTGAAAAAGTGTCGGCTCTTCGTTTAACAATGAACGCAGTGGCTGAAAGGTAGCTCCTGTGGGCGCTGTGTCACATTCAACCCACATAACATCATTTCCTTCAAACTCTCCGATAGAAATAGCATTTTCATCTGAGATTCCAAGCTCTTTTGCTGTTCCATAGGGAAGGCTCTCATTAATAAGTGCTATATTTCTATCGTGTATCATGCACCAATACGTATTTGTTCGCTTTTGTTCAAACTGTGACATAAGGATCCTTGCAGGCTGAAAAGAATACTGGCAAGCTATAAATGATAACGGAATGTTAAACCGTAAATAAGTATCTATTAATAAAGCACTTTGAGCATAACATATGGCGCTCTACTGCAAATAGATCCATGAGGATGTAGTCATGCTAAGTAAGTTCGAACAAGTACAACAACAATGGGGTGGTAACAGTGATGTTATCGACCAATGGCTGCTAAATCGACAACAGTTACTCTCAGACTATTGTCGACTGGTTGGTCTTCCTCCGTATGAACGGCAAACTCGACAGTTACCTTCTTCTGCCGAACTGCAGCTCTTCTGCCAACAATTGGTAGACTATATTTCTGCGGGCCACTTTAAAATTTACAACATGGTAATGGATCGCTGGAATCAAACTGGCTTTAAAGCCACACAAGAGATGACAGCCGCCTATAAAAGTATCATGACGACAACGGATCCTTTGCTCAACTTTAACGATCGTTATGGTGAAGTCACGGAAGATGATCACCTGCCGGATTTCGATGCCGACATATCTTCGATTGGAGAGACACTAGAAAGGCGCTTCGATGTTGAAGATAGGTTAATCCAACTTATCACAGATAGCCTCATGCAGCCTCCTGGCGCATAACAGCTCAACATCTTACCGAGTATGAAATAGAGCCATTTAACGGACGCTGGCTCTGTTTAGCTTAAATATATCAGCATATATAACAGCTGATTGGCTTTTTACTGCCAAAAACTACCCCTTTCTTCCCTATAACACCTACATCAAATTGTCCCTGTATCATCAATGACCACCAGCGATTAATAGTACCAAAGCGATTTCCTACTGATATACCCTACGGCATTGGTCATTATTCCCTGCGACGGTGGTAACGGTCGGCCGGTACGACTTCACCAGATTAGCTTCCATCAATTAGCTTCTTTCCACTAACTTCTGCCCACAGTCTACAATCTACAGGCAATAAAAAAGGCACCCACTTGGGTGCCTTTTTTTAATCGCTTACTTGATTAGCTTTCGCCACCAAGGCCTGCATTCAATAATGCGGCTAAGTCTTGCGACGCTTGCTCTGCATCTACTTGAGGCGCTTCTGGCTCAAGCTCTGCATCACGCTGACGCTGACGATTTTGGTGGTAAGCAAAACCAGTACCGGCTGGAATCAGGCGACCTACGATAACGTTCTCTTTCAGACCACGAAGCTCATCACGCTTACCTGAAACTGCTGCTTCAGTTAGAACACGAGTCGTTTCTTGGAACGATGCTGCTGAGATAAATGACTCAGTAGCAAGAGACGCTTTGGTGATACCTAGAAGATCACGCTCGAATTTCGCTGGTTGCTTGCCTTCAGCTTCTAGCTGACGGTTTGCAATCTTAACGCGAGCATACTCTAGTTGTTCACCTTCAAGGAACTCAGAATCACCAGCTCCACTTGGAGAGATAGTTACCTTACGCAGCATCTGACGAATGATCGTTTCGATGTGCTTATCGTTAATCTTAACCCCTTGTAGACGGTAAACTTCCTGAACCTCATTCACGATGTATTCTGCTACAGCGTGAACGCCACGTAGACGTAAGATGTCATGTGGAGTTTCAGGACCATCGGCAATAACATCACCCTTCTCAACTTTTTCACCTTCGAAAACGTTAAGTTGGCGGTGTTTAGGAATCATCTCTTCATAAGGACTTGCATCCGTTGGAGTGATGATTAGACGACGCTTACCTTTAGTCTCTTTACCAAACGAGATAGCACCTGTTACTTCAGCAAGAATCGCAGGCTCTTTAGGCTTACGTGCTTCAAACAAATCTGCTACGCGAGGTAGACCACCGGTGATATCTTTCGTACCGCCAGATTCCTGAGGAATACGAGATAACGTGTCACCAATACCTACGTTTGCACCATCTTCTAACTGAACAATTGCTTTGCCCGGTAGGAAGTATTGTGCTGGCATGTCTGTACCAGGGATCATGACGTCGTGACCGTTTTCGTCAACCAACTTAATGGTTGGACGCATATCTTTACCTGCACTTGCACGTTCAGCTGCGTCTAGGATCACTACAGATGATAGACCTGTTAGCTCATCAGTTTGACGAGAAACAGTTACACCATCAATCATGTCAACAAACTGTAGACGACCTTCCACTTCCGTGATGATCGGCATTGTATGCGGGTCCCAGTTAGCGATAGTATCGCCAGCTTTAACCTCGGCATTGTCAACACGGTTCAAGATAGTACCGTATGGCAGTTTGTAGCTCTCTTTAGTACGACCAAATTCGTCAACGATGGTTAGCTCAGATGCACGCGAAGTGATCACTAGCTTGCCTTCGTTGTTCGTTACGAATTTAGCATTGTGCAGCTTCATAGAACCGTTGTTCTTAACTTGAATGCTGCTTTCTGCTGCCGCACGCGATGCCGCACCACCGATGTGGAACGTACGCATTGTTAGCTGTGTACCAGGTTCACCGATTGACTGTGCAGCGATTACGCCGACGGCTTCACCAGTGTTAACCATGTGACCACGAGCTAGGTCACGACCGTAACAGTTCTTACAACAACCGAAGTCATTGTCACATGTTACAACCGAGCGAACCTTAACTTGGTCAACTGAGTTCTCTTCCAGGATGTCACACCACTTCTCATCAAGAAGCGTGTTACGAGGTGCAAGCACTTCGTTTTCAGTACCTGGTTTGATCACATCTTCAGCGACAACACGACCTAGTACGCGAGTACCAAGTGGCTCTTTAACGTCACCACCTTCAACCAACGGTGTCATTGTAATACCAGCGTGGGTACCACAATCGTCAGCAGTGATTACAACATCTTGAGCAACGTCTACTAGACGACGAGTCAGGTAACCTGAGTTCGCAGTCTTAAGTGCTGTATCGGCAAGACCTTTACGCGCACCGTGCGTTGAGATGAAGTACTGAAGTACGTTTAGACCTTCACGGAAGTTCGCTGTGATAGGCGTTTCGATGATTGAGCCATCCGGCTTAGCCATCAGACCACGCATACCCGCTAGCTGACGAATCTGTGCAGCAGAACCACGAGCACCTGAGTCGGCCATCATGTAAACGCTGTTGAATGATTTCTGCTCTTCTTCTTCACCGTCGCGGTTAACCACAGTTTCAGTAGAAAGGTTGTCCATCATCGCTTTAGCAACTTGCTCATTCGCCGTTGCCCAGATATCGATAACTTTGTTATAACGCTCACCCGCTGTTACAAGACCAGATTGGAACTGCTCTTGAATTTCAGCGACTTCAGCTTCTGCTTCAGCAATCTTAGTGTACTTAGCATCTGGAACAACCATGTCATCGATACCAACAGATACACCAGACAGTGCCGCATATGCGAAACCGGTGTACATGATTTGGTCAGCGAAGACAACAGTGTCTTTCAGGCCAAGAACACGGTAACAAGTGTTTAGCAGGTTAGAAATTTGCTTCTTACCTAACGCTTGGTTCACAAGGCTAAATGGTAGACCTGTCGGAACGACAGCCCATAGCATTGCACGACCAACGGTTGTATCAACCAGCTTAGTCTCAGTGAACGGATTACCTTGCTCATCTTTACCATGCTCAGTGATACGTACTTTAACGCGAGCGTGTAGAGCTGCACTACCGGTACGGTAAGCTTTCTCTGCTTCTGCAGGGCCAGCAAGGTACATACCTTCGCCCTTCGCGTTAATCATGTCACGAGTCATGTAGTAAAGACCCAATACAACGTCCTGTGAAGGTACGATGATCGGATCACCTGATGCTGGCGACAGAATGTTATTCGTCGACATCATCAGTGCACGAGCTTCAAGCTGTGCTTCCAGCGTTAACGGCAAGTGAACAGCCATTTGGTCACCATCGAAGTCGGCGTTATATGCCGCACAAACGAGTGGGTGAAGCTGGATAGCTTTACCTTCGATCAATACTGGTTCGAAAGCTTGGATACCTAGACGGTGCAATGTTGGTGCACGGTTTAGCATCACTGGGTGTTCGCGGATGACTTCGTCTAGGATATCCCAAACGATAGCTTCTTCACGCTCAACCATTTTCTTAGCCGCTTTGATCGTTGTCGCTAGACCACGAAGCTCAAGCTTGCTGTAGATAAATGGTTTGAATAGCTCAAGTGCCATCTTCTTAGGAAGACCACACTGATGTAGACGAAGGTATGGACCTACGGTGATAACCGAACGACCAGAGTAATCTACACGCTTACCAAGCAAGTTCTGACGGAAACGACCCTGCTTACCTTTAATCATATCGGCAAGAGATTTTAGAGGACGCTTGTTAGAACCAGTGATAGCACGACCACGACGACCGTTATCAAGCAGGGCATCAACAGACTCTTGCAGCATACGCTTTTCGTTACGTACGATGATGTCTGGAGCCGCTAGGTCTAGAAGACGCTTCAAACGGTTGTTACGGTTAATTACACGACGGTAAAGGTCATTCAGATCAGAAGTCGCAAAACGACCGCCATCTAGTGGTACTAGTGGACGTAGATCTGGTGGAAGAACAGGTAGTACTTCCAATACCATCCACTCTGGGTTGTTACCAGATTGAATGAATGCTTCTACCAATTTAACGCGCTTGGTTAGCTTCTTACGCTTAGTTTCAGAATTAGTTTCTTCTAATTCTTCACGCATAAGATCCATTTCAGCATTAAGGTCCATGTTGACCAATAGTGCTTTAACAGCTTCTGCACCCATGCGAGCGTCAAATTCGTCGCCCCACTCTTCAAGCGAATCAAGATACTGCTCTTCAGTCAGCATCTGGCCACGCTCAAGGTTGGTCATACCTGGTTCGATCACGATGTATGATTCGAAATAAAGTACGCGCTCAATATCACGTAGCGGCATGTCCATTAACAGACCGATACGAGAAGGCAGTGACTTCAGGAACCAGATGTGGGCAACTGGAGAAGCTAACTCAATGTGACCCATACGCTCACGGCGTACTTTGGTCTGAGTAACTTCAACACCACATTTTTCACAAATTACACCACGGTGTTTAAGGCGTTTGTACTTACCACACAAACACTCGTAGTCTTTAACCGGGCCAAAGATACGTGCACAGAATAGACCGTCACGCTCAGGCTTGAAGGTTCGATAGTTGATGGTTTCTGGCTTTTTAACTTCACCAAAAGACCATGAACGAATCATGTCAGGCGAAGCTAGACCGATTTTGATCGCGTCAAATTCTTCGGTCTTATGTTGTGCTTTCAGAAACTTTAGTAAGTCTTTCACATTTGGCTCCTGTGAGGAGTTGACCCATAAAGGCGCCAGTTGTCTGACGCCTTCATATTTCTACCGGATTAACGATTAAATTCTAGTTTAAAAACTGAAACTTATTCGTCTTCCAGCTCGATGTTGATACCCAACGAGCGGATTTCTTTCAACAATACGTTGAACGATTCCGGCATACCTGGTTCCATGCGATGATCGCCATCAACGATGTTTTTATACATCTTCGTACGGCCATTCACGTCATCCGACTTAACAGTCAGCATTTCCTGAAGGGTATATGCAGCACCATATGCTTCTAGTGCCCATACTTCCATCTCACCGAAACGCTGGCCACCGAACTGCGCTTTACCACCCAGCGGCTGCTGAGTAACAAGGCTGTAAGAACCAGTTGAACGGGCATGCATCTTGTCATCAACAAGGTGGTTTAGTTTCAGCATGTACATGTAACCAACAGTTACAGGACGCTCAAACTTATCACCAGTGCGACCATCAAACAGAGTTAACTGACCAGATTCTGGTAAGTCACCTAGTTTTAGAAGTTCTTTAATAGACGCTTCAGGTGCACCATCGAAGACAGGCGTTGCGATAGGCAGACCACCACGAAGGTTTTTGATCAACGTGCGAACTTCGTCATCAGACAATGCAGCAATATCAATTTGCTGGCGAGTTGCACCTAGATCATAAACGCGCTGTAGGAAGTTACGGAACTCATGAAGTTCACGTTGCTCTTTCAGCATGGCGTTGATCTTGTCACCGATACCTTTTGCTGCCAGACCCATGTGTGTTTCTAGGATCTGACCGATGTTCATACGCGATGGTACGCCCAACGGGTTCAGTACGATGTCAACAGTTTGGCCTTTTTCATCGTATGGCATGTCTTCAACAGGACAAATCTTAGAGATTACACCCTTGTTACCGTGACGACCTGCCATCTTATCACCAGGCTGGATGCGACGTTTAACCGCAAGGTAAACCTTAACGATCTTCAGTACACCCGGCGCTAGATCATCACCTTGGGTGATCTTACGACGCTTGGTTTCAAACTTCTTATCAAATTCTGCTTTAAGCTCGTCGTACTGCTCAGCTAGTTGTTCTAGCTGTGATTGCAGTGACTCGTCATCTAGCGTTTGTGAGAACAATGCTTGACGGTCCATGCCCGCAAGTTTGCCTTCACTGTAACCTGCTAGTGTTAACAAGTGACGAACACGCGTTAGAAGGCCACCTTCAAGGATTTGGAATTCCTCGGTGATGTCTTTCTTCGCTTCCTTCAGCTGCATCTCTTCGATTTCAAGCGCACGCTTGTCTTTCTCTACGCCATCGCGAGTGAAGACTTGTACGTCGATAATCGTACCAGAAACAGAGTTAGGTACACGTAGCGATGAATCTTTAACATCTGATGCTTTTTCACCGAAGATAGCACGTAGTAGCTTCTCTTCAGGAGTGAGTTGTGTTTCACCTTTAGGGGTTACTTTACCAACTAGGATGTCGCCACCCTTCACTTCAGCACCGATGTAAACGATACCTGATTCATCCAACTTAGATAGCGCTGCTTCACCCACGTTAGGGATATCGGCAGTAATTTCTTCGCTACCCAGTTTAGTATCACGCGCCACACAAGAAAGCTCTTGAATGTGGATAGTTGTTAGGCGATCTTCCTGAACAACGCGCTCTGAGACTAAGATGGAATCCTCAAAGTTATAACCGTTCCAAGGCATGAACGCGATACGCATGTTCTGGCCTAGTGCTAGCTCACCCAAGTCCGTAGAAGGACCATCAGCCAATACATCACCTGCCGCTACTGGTTCACCCGGTAGTACAGTTGGACGTTGGTTGATACAGGTGTTCTGGTTAGAACGAGTATATTTAGTCAAGTTGTAGATATCGATACCAGCTTCACCCGGTACCAACTCGCTTTCGTTAACTTTAACAACGATACGAGAAGCATCTACTGATTGAACTACACCACCGCGCTTAGCAACAGCTGTTACACCTGAGTCGACTGCAACATTACGCTCAATACCAGTACCTACTAGCGGCTTATCAGCACGCAATGTTGGTACGGCTTGACGTTGCATGTTCGCACCCATCAAGGCACGGTTTGCATCATCGTGCTCTAGGAATGGGATTAACGATGCCGCCACCGAAACAACTTGGTTTGTTGCAACGTCCATATATTGAACGTGATCGCGAGGGTGAAGACCAGATTCACCTTTCTGGCGAGCAGTAATTAGCTCGTCAGTGAATGAACCATCTTCGTTCAACGCGGCGTTAGCCTGCGCAATAACGAATTGACCTTCTTCGATCGCAGATAGGTAATCAACGTCGTCAGTTACCTTACCTTCAACCACTTTACGATAAGGCGTTTCAAGGAACCCATATGGGTTACAACGCGCAAATGCAGATAGTGAGTTGATTAGACCGATGTTCGGACCTTCAGGGGTCTCGATCGGACATAAACGACCGTAGTGCGTTGCGTGAACATCTCGAACTTCAAAGCCAGCACGCTCACGAGTCAAACCACCTGGACCTAATGCAGAAATACGACGCTTGTGCGTCACTTCTGATAGCGGGTTGTTCTGATCCATAAACTGTGACAACTGAGAAGAGCCAAAGAACTCTTTCACGGCTGCAGAAATTGGTTTCGCGTTAATCAGGTCTTGCGGCATGATTGCGTCAAGATCACCTAAGCTTAGGCGCTCTTTAACTGCACGCTCTACACGTACCAAACCAACACGGAATTGGTTTTCAGCCATTTCGCCCACAGAACGAATACGACGGTTACCTAGGTGATCGATATCATCGACTTCACCTTTACCATTACGGATATCGATCAGCTTGCGCATCACTTCGATGATATCTTCGTGGCTTAGGATACCTTCGCCAACTGACTCTTCATGGCCAATTGAGCTGTTAAACTTCATTCGACCTACTGCTGATAGATCGTAACGATCTTCAGAGAAGAACAAGCTATCAAATAGCTGCTCTGCTGCTTCGCGTGTTGGCGGCTCGCCAGGACGCATCATGCGGTAGATTTCTACTAATGCACTTAGACGATCAGTTGTGCTGTCGATACGTAACGTATCAGACATAAACGAACCGTTATCTAATTCATTAGTGTAAAGTGTTTGAATAGACTTATGGCCTGCTTGTGAAAGCAATGCCAACATCTCCAGGCTTAATTCCTGGTTTGCAGTCGCAATCAATTCACCGGTTGCTTCGTTCACGTAATCACGTGATGCAACTTTACCTACGATGTATTCAACAGGTACTTCAATGTGCTGAATGTCATCTTTTTGTAGTTGGCGAATATGGCGTGCCGTTACACGACGACCTTGTTCTACATAGGTCTTGCCATTTGCGATAATGTCGAAGCTTGCCGTTTCACCACGTAGGCGATCAGGAATAAGCTCCATCACTAAGCTCTTACCTTGTACTTCGAAGTTTACTTTATCGAAGAACAGATCAAGAATTTGCTCAGTGGTGTAGTTAAGAGCACGAAGAATAATCGATGCTGGTAACTTACGACGACGGTCGATTCGAACGTATACGTTATCTTTCGGATCGAACTCAAAGTCTAACCATGAACCACGGTAAGGGATAACACGTGCATTGTAGAGCACTTTTCCTGAGGAATGGGTCTTACCCTTATCGCTGTCAAAGAAGACACCCGGGCTACGGTGCAGCTGGGATACGATAACCCTCTCGGTACCATTGATAACAAATGTACCGTTATCCGTCATGAGCGGGATCTCGCCCATATAGACTTCTTGTTCTTTAATGTCTTTTACGGTACCAGCCGGTGCGTCTTTATCGTACATGACTAAACGCAGCTTCACGCGCAGTGGTGCTGAGTAAGTTACGCCACGAATTTGACATTCTTTAACATCGAAGACCGGCTCACCGAGACGATAGCTAACGTATTGCAACTCGGAATTGCCATTGTAGCTCTGAATTGGAAAGACAGAGCGGAAGGCTGCTTCTAAACCGTATTGCCCTTCCGGATCCTGTTCAATGAACTTCTCGAATGAATCGAGCTGGATCGATAGCAAGTATGGTATGTCCAAAACTTGAGGACGCTTACCAAAATCCTTACGGATACGCTTTTTCTCGGTATAAGAGTAAACCATAGGTTCCTCAGATCGCTGATAAGTGATCCAAACTACCTCTCTTAAAATTCTGAGGGTAGTGACTAATAGCACTGTTTAGGTAGGTATAACACACTAATGTAGCGTGTTATTTTTTGCATAAGATATGGTGACAAACAGGGTAAAATTCACCACACCCCTACAGCGCAAAAAGGCCGGTGGCTATTTAGCCACCAGCCATTAGCCTATAAAGGCTATGAAATTAAGTAAAGATTACTTAATTTCAACAGTTGCACCAGCTTCTTCTAGCTGAGCTTTAAGAGCGTCAGCTTCAGCTTTGTCAACACCTTCTTTTAGAGGTGCTGGAGCGCCGTCAACTAGAGCTTTAGCTTCTTTAAGGCCTAGACCTGTTGCGCCACGAACTGCTTTGATAACTTGTACTTTGTTACCGCCGATAGCAGTTAGAACTACGTCGAATTCAGTTTGCTCTTCTGCAGACTCAGCTGCAGCGCCGCCTGCAACTACTGCAGCAGCAGCAGTAACACCGAATTTCTCTTCCATAGCTTCGATAAGCTCAACAACTTGCATTACAGACATTTCTGCAACTGCGTCTAGGATTTGCTCGTTAGTAATAGACATAACAATTCTCTTTTAAGTCAACAATTAGTTTAAAATATAGCCAAAGAAGTGCAAGGATTATGCAGCTTCTTTCTGATCGCGAACAGCTGCAATAGTACGTACCAATTTGCCTGCAGACGCTTCTTTCATGCACATCATTAGGCGTGCAATAGCTTCGTCGTAGGTTGGTAGTGTTGCAAGAACTTCTGCGTCAGTAATAGCGCCTTCAAATGCAGCCGCTTTAATCTCGAAGTCTTTATTCTCTTTAGCGAAGTCTTTGAAAAGACGCGCTGCAGCACCTGGGTGCTCGTTAGAGAATGCAAGTAGAGTAGGACCAACGAAAGTCTCAGCAAGACATTCGAATTCAGTACCTTCTACTGCACGACGTGCTAGAGTGTTACGAACAACTTTCATGTAAACGCCCGCTTCACGCGCTTGTTTACGTAGAGAAGTCATCGCACCAACTTCAACACCACGAGAATCAGCAACAACTGCAGAAAGTGCACCACTGGCAGCTTCGTTGACTGAAGCAACAATTGCTTTTTTGTCTTGAAGATTTAGTGCCATTGGATATGCTCCTGGTTGTTAATACGCACCCACTTAAGTGTGGGAGTGATAACGGTGCAGATCCCAAA
Organism: bacterium sp. HQB-150; assembly: GCA_043421945.1. GTDB lineage: Bacteria > Pseudomonadota > Gammaproteobacteria > Enterobacterales > Vibrionaceae > Thaumasiovibrio. The sequence goes on from JBHOGO010000071.1 coordinate 22,130, forward strand.
TGACATATTCAAAAAATAAAATCAATCGAGTTCTTGGCACCGTCTACGTAGGTATTATTAAGCCTTTCCTAATCAAAAGACGCCTACGGTCTTGGACGAAAGCTCGTTACCTTCCGAAGAAAGGAACAGGCTTTAGCCAATTCAGAGTTGGCGGATTATACAGTAATCCACCAACGCTGACAATTAGTTTGCTGCGTTAGTGTCCAGAGAGTTCTGGTCTAAAGCAACACCTGCACCCATAGTGGTAGACAGGCTAATCTTCTTAATGAAAGCACCTTTAGCTGAAGAAGGCTTAGCTTTCTTCAGTGCTACTAGTAGCGCTTCAAGGTTTTCTTTAAGGTTGTTTGCGTCGAAGTCAACTTTACCGATAGTAGTATGAATGATGCCATTCTTATCATTACGGTAACGAACCTGACCAGCTTTCGCGTTCTTAACAGCGTCAGCAACGTTAGGAGTTACAGTACCTACTTTCGGGTTTGGCATCAGACCGCGTGGACCTAGGATAGTACCTAGTTGACCAACAACGCGCATTGCATCTGGAGATGCGATAACTACGTCGAAGTTCATTTCGCCTTTCTTCACTTGCTCAGCAAGATCTTCCATACCTACGATGTCAGCACCAGCTTCTTTCGCTGCTTCTGCGTTTGCACCTTGAGTGAACACAGCAACACGGATATCACGGCCAGTACCGTGAGGAAGAACAGTCGCACCACGTACGTTCTGATCAGATTTACGAGCATCGATGCCAAGGTTAACAGCAACGTCAACACTTTCTACGAACTTAGCAGTTGCTAGTTCTTTTAGTAGAGCAACAGCTTCGTTGATTTCGTATTCACGAGTAGCATCAACTTTGTCACGGATAACGCGCATGCGCTTAGTCAATTTAGCCATTGTATTATCCCTCTACCACTAGGCCCATAGAGCGAGCAGTACCCGCAATAGAACGCTTCATCGCTTCGATGTCTGCGCCAGTCATATCTGCTGCTTTAGTTTCAGCGATTTCCTGCAGCTGAGCGTCAGTAACAGTACCAACTTTCTCAGTGTTAGGACGGCCAGAACCAGACTTAACGCCAGCTGCTTTCTTAAGAAGAACTGCTGCCGGTGGAGTCTTAGTAACGAACGTGAAAGAACGGTCGTTGTAAACAGTGATAACTACAGGAATCGGAAGACCTTTCTCTACAGAGTCAGTCTTAGCGTTGAACGCTTTACAGAATTCCATGATGTTCACACCATGTTGACCTAGAGCAGGACCAACCGGTGGTGAAGGGTTTGCAGCACCAGCTGCTACTTGCAGCTTGATGTAAGCTTCTACTTTCTTAGCCATTTTAATTTACCTTAATTTGGGTACTAACGTCTGCCTGTTAAGCAAACTCCCCGTCTAACGAAAGGGCGCGAAATTATAGTCTAATTTCGCGCCCTTGCCAATACTCAATGGTGAATATTTGTTCAGCTCTTTTCGACCTGACCAAACTCCAATTCCACCGGAGTCGCTCGCCCAAAGATCGATACCGATACTTTGACACGGCTCTTGTCGTAATCAACTTCTTCGACAACACCGTTGAAATCTGCAAACGGGCCATCCGTAACACGGACCACTTCGCCTGGTTCAAACACGGTTTTGTGTACTGGTGATTCACTTGCTTTTTCTAGACGGTTTAGAATCGCGTCCGCTTCTTTATCAGAAATCGGTGCTGGACGGTCAGAAGTACCGCCAATGAAACCCATAACACGTGGAATACTACGTACCAAGTGCCAAGTTTCATCATTCATTACCATTTGTACTAAAACATAGCCAGGAAAGAACTTACGTTCACTCTTACGGCGCTGTCCAGCACGCATCTCTACCACTTCTTCAGTAGGAACCAGTACTTCATCAAAGTACTCTTCCATGCTATGCATTTTGATATGCTCGCGTAAAGATTGGGCAACTCGACCTTCAAAGCCAGAAAAAGCCTGTACAACATACCAGCGTTTCTTTGGAGCTTCACTCATAACTATTTTACCTCTATACGCCAGTGACTAGGCGTACCAAACGAACCATAACGCCGTCGATACCCCAAAGAACTAGCGCCATAACAACAGTGACCGCAAGAACAATAAGTGTTGTCTGCGTTGCCTCTTGGCGCGTCGGCCATACAACCTTGCGAACTTCCATGCGCGACTCACGTGCGAATGAAATGGCATTTTTCCCTTTTTGGGTCAATGCGGCGATCCCCGCAGCGGCAGCAACGAGAGCAATAACAGCAGCAGCTCGCAATACTACAGAAATGTCACTGTACAGGTAATTTCCTACAACGGCCGCTGCAAGCAGTGCGAACACACCTACCCATTTCAGTATGTCCATTGAGCCCGAGTCGTTCTGGGCTTCGGCATTTGTTTTCATACTACCAACCTGTAACTTGTCTACATCATAGACGAAAATCACCCCGCACGTGCGAGGTCAACCGATAAAGATGAAAGTTTTACCATTCATCTTCATACCTAAATGCTTTTCTTGCACGTACTCGATCAATAAATGACCAACACTTAAGTACAATGCTTAAAAAGGGCATCAAATGATGCCCTTTTTTGGGTATTGCCGTCAAATCTAATTGTTAGATCTCAACGAAAATACTTACATACTATCAATGCAAATTAAGCAAGGATAGATGCAACAACACCAGCACCAACGGTACGGCCACCTTCACGGATTGCGAAGCGTAGACCTTCGTCCATTGCGATTGGGCAGATTAGAGTAACAGTCATAGC
>JBHOGO010000072.1:0-24860 GCA_043421945.1 bacterium sp. HQB-150
TTAGAGTCATTTTCATGGCTGATAGCATGATCTTCTCGTCGCAAAAAATCAAGCCCCTTCAATGATCACAGGTATATAGCGCTCTTACCATCCACGAAGTGATATATGGCTAATAATCATGTACGCATTCTAGCGTCAGATAAAGCAACGACTAATAGCAAAGCGGATATTAATCACATGACTCACGTAACGATTTGTAGTAATACTCAGCGACAGAGCCGGAATCAATTACCGATACCATTTCAGGGTCATAGGCAATTGACCAAGGTGATTCAGGCACGCTAACGAGCTCGCGCAACGTCAACTCACCTACATCTCCAAACACTTCCCAGACCTTTGCGAGCACGGGAAGCACCTCCGAATCAACAATTGAGGGTGTGAAGGCGTAAAAGTCATCATCAACATCGACAACAAATGACGAAATAGGGGATCTACCAAACCTTTTCATCTGGTGGTATACATCCGAAGCCACGGGGCCATGACTCCGAGCCTCAAACAAGTTACCCCCCATTAAATCTTTATCATTTAATGCGAGAACCCAGCCATAGCCAATAAACATTAACTTCTGCAATTTTAGATTACAAATAGGTGCGCGATCTGAATCAGCAGCCTCTATGAAATAATTTGCTAAACCTGTAGAACTCATAAAAAAACCTATCAAAAAAAACATGAAATGCTACCACAGACGTGCATGCTGTCCAAAATAATTATTTCATAACAATATAAACCACAAATGCAGGGCTATCTTTTGGGTTCTAGGTTAATGAGTTAATCTTCTTTTTCAACTTATCATACCTAAGTACTGCGCTCAAACCACTAGATATTGACAAAAGTATTGTGACCGAAAAGTCGTAGATGAAAGAAAATATTATGCTCAAAACCAACTCAAGCTATTCTAGGTCTAACAGAATTTGCCATACACGAACTCCAATAATTAAAGAAATTGCGCCATTAAGAAATACAATACAAATATACCTATAGACTTAATAACTGTCGCTATATCCACGCGACTCTTAACAATTACCACCTGCTAGTGATTGCGAGCTTCCCAAAACGCACCATAATTAGAGATAAGGAATAACATGGCTGACCCACATATTAAATCGCCGATGGATCGGTTAGATCACCTCACGGTCATCTTATACCGTTTAGGCTTTACTCTTGCTTTTCCCGTGATAATCCTACTGCCATGGAAGCTCAATTTTCCTATGGAGGGTCTTGTCTTTCTTTGTGCAGCTATGTGCGCATCATCACTGCATGTCTATATGAAGTCATTTCGCCTACTACTCCAGTTTGCAACATGGGTAGGCCTACTCTGTGCTGCGTTTGGTTTTCCGATGATAGGGATTGGCGGTGCATTTATTACCTTAGGTGGGCTCTGTTTTAAAGAGTATTTCTGCTTCAAGGTCCCCGGTTTGCCATTCCAGCCTCTGATTTTGGCAGCACTGTGGTTCTGTATGGCATTCGATGTCGATATAGCAGCAAAGATACTTGCCGCTATATCAGGTTGTCTTTTTCTGATTACCAGTATCTATAAATGGAGAATGCCAAGACACTTCGACATTGGCGACAAAACAAAATATGACATTTAACTGATATCGCTACTTAGCCCAATTTCAATACAATCCCATCGATTTCCGACTAAGCTACTAGGACTAATTCCAAAAGGATATTTTCGTCACGAATAGAGGATGTGGCTATGCAAGGTAATCCAGTCGTTTGGTTCGAAATCTACGTTGATGACCTAGACAGGGCGAAAACGTTCTACGAAAAGGTGCTCAATATCACCTTAAATAAAATGGAAAGCCCAGGAGAGATGCCTATTCAAATGCTCGCGTTCCCAGACACGATGGAGAGCTATGGTGCAACTGGGGCACTGGTTAAAATGGACGGTGTACAGCCCGGAGGGAGCGGTACGTTAGTCTACTTATCTTGTGAAGATTGCGCGATAGAAGAAGCGAGGGCTGTTGAAAATGGTGGCTCGGTTCAAATGCCTAAAATGTCAATCGGATCACATGGGTATATTAGTTTAATTATCGATACTGAAGGTAATACGGTCGGACTTCACTCAATGAAGTAAAAATAGATGGTTTCTTCAGACAAACTTAATTTGCTCATTCTCCACAGACTCAAAGCCCGCTGATATGCGGGCTTTTTATTTCATCACGCTAATAAACGTACCGAAAATCACTCTGTGCCTGTACCAACGCTCTGAGTAAACCTAACGATTATATGCAGCGCGAGAAGATAGCGTTAAACGGTCGCCATTATCTCTTCTTTGAGTGCAACGAGGACATCATCCATCGAGTTCTCAATACGATGCCCCAATACCTTTACCTCATCACACGGTTCTACGAGGTCAGGGATTTGGAAAGTCATCATTTCAGCAGCAACGGCAGAGCGAACACCATTGTTAGAGTCTTCAAATGCCACGCACGCTGTAGGATCAACATTGAGGCGCTGAGCGGCCAACCTATAAATCTCTGGATGAGGCTTACCTTGTGCGACTTCACAGCCCGTCGTCAAGTTATCGAAATAACCATCAAGCCCAGCTAAACGCAATTTCACTTCAGCAACCTCTTTTTGGGTTGATGTAGCCACTGCCATCGGGATGCGATTCGACTTCAACCAATCTAACAGTGCGATAACACCCTGTTTGACCGGAATAGCTTCATTGAGCACAACAGCGTTATAGTTTTTGCGCCATTCCGTATGAATAGCAGGGTACGCATCACCATAGCCTTCAGTAAAAATGGCATGAATACCTGCCGCGTTACGTCCAATAATCGATAGATACATAGTTTCATGGAAGGGCTGCCCGACAGTGTCGCATGCCTGCTTAAAAATACGCATACATACTCTTTCTGTATCGAGCAGTAAGCCATCCATATCGAAAATTGCCGCTTGAATGTTCATTTTTCTATTTCACTTTAGGGTTAGCAATATCACTAAAAAGTAGTGACTCTATTGATGCGCAGCAGCTTAACATAATGGCTTTCTCTTTGCCTTGCCGTTCTAAAAAACAAAATGCTGGGACTCATTGCTAATGGATGTTAGCCGCGAGATTTAACGTAAGGAGTTCACTGTCAATGCCGTGCTTCGCCATCATCTTCAGCATTAACTAAGTGAGTTTAGCAAGCGACATTGGCTAGACGGCTAAAATTAGACTCGTCCGCTGTCATTAAGGTAATCAGTTGAAATGTAGTCGTCGTGACTATCAATCGAGTGTTCAACATGATCAAAGAAGCGGTGTGCATAAAACTGCAGATACAAAAAAGCCGACCATTGGTCGGCTTCTTCTAAAATGTGGAGGCGCGTCCCGGAGTCGAACCGAGGTCCACGGATTTGCAATCCGCTGCATAGCCACTCTGCCAACGCGCCTTTGAGGTCAATCATTACCTTGACCGTGCAATCTAGAGCTTGAGCTTGGCTCTCCCTTCAACTGCGAGCGCGCACTTTACCGGATCTTATGGCTAAGTCAAACAAAAAGTGAAAAAAAAGAATACAGCGGGCATTTTTTCAGTTTTACCTTTCATCATCACACGAGCTGCCTCGCAACCAAATGTTAAACAAACCGCAACCAACAGATACTATACACAATAAAAAAAGATTGATAACACATCAACATAGATTGAAAACCGCACACAATTAACAAGGTTGCAAACAAATCACCTAACAACAAGTAACATCGGAGAGAACAACGATCTAGATCAATTTTAGGCTTAATGCGATCGATTATCGTTAATAAGATTAGTAATACAAATCATCAAAAAAACACTGCAAGGGATGAAATATGGACAACAAAAAGCTAACCACGGCAAACGGAGCTCCGGTTGCTGACAACCAAAATGTGCAAACAGCTGGCCCTCGTGGACCGATGCTTTTACAAGATGCTTGGTTTCTTGAAAAGCTTGCTCACTTTGATCGTGAAGTGATTCCAGAAAGGCGTATGCACGCCAAAGGTTCTGGCGCATACGGTAGTTTCACAGTCACACACGATATATCGAAATATACCAAGGCAAGCATTTTTTCAGAAATTGGCAAAAAGACCGACCTATTTGTTCGCTTTTCAACAGTGGCGGGAGAGCGTGGTGCCGCTGATGCTGAGCGCGATATCCGTGGATTCGCTATTAAGTTTTACACCGATCAAGGCAATTGGGATCTCGTCGGTAACAATACACCCGTCTTCTTCCTGCGTGATCCTTTAAAATTCCCAGATTTGAACCATGCTGTAAAACGTGACCCTCGCACCAATATGCGTAGCGCACAAAACAACTGGGACTTCTGGACTCAGCTTCCTGAGGCGCTTCATCAAATTACCATATTGATGAGTGACCGTGGCATCCCACAAAGTTATCGTCATATGCATGGGTTTGGTAGCCACACCTTTAGCTTCATTAATGCCGACAACGAACGATTCTGGGTGAAATTCCACCTTGAAACTCAACAAGGTATTAAAAACCTTACCGATCAAGAAGCCGAAGAGCTTGTTGGTAAAAACCGCGAGAGCCACCAGCAAGATCTATATGAAGCCATTGAAGAAGGCGAATTTCCACGCTGGGATCTAAAAGTGCAGATCATGCCTGAGGCTGATGCTAAAGATTACCGATTCCATCCTTTCGACCTCAGCAAAGTATGGCCTCATAAAGACTACCCACTCATCGATGTAGGTGTACTTGAACTCAACAAAAACCCAGACAACTATTTTGCTGAAGTTGAGCAAGCGGCATTTAACCCAGCAAATGTTGTTCCTGGCATCGGATACTCTCCAGATAAAATGCTACAAGGCAGACTGTTTTCATACGGTGATGCACAACGTTACCGCTTAGGTGTTAATCATGTACATATCCCAGTGAATCAGCCTCGTTGCCCAGTTAACGCTTATCACCGTGATGGTGCGATGCGCGTTGATGGCAACCAAGGCAGCACAAAAGCCTACGAGCCGAACACACTAGAACTATGGCAAGACCAACCTGAAACGGTTGAGCCAGCACTGGCGGCAGATGGCGATCTTTATAACTGGAACTTCCGTGACAACGACAGTGACTACTACACCCAGCCAAGAGATCTATTCAATTTGATGAGTGCTGATCAGCAACAAACGCTGTTTGAAAATACGGCACGAGGCATTGGTGGTGCATCATTAGATGTGCAACTACGCCACATCAACAACTGCTACAAAGCTGACCCTAACTATGGTGAAGGCGTTGCAAAAGCATTGGGTGTGAGCCTCGATCAAATCGAACGATAGAAGCTTTTCCCTCCATACCGCAGGCCTATCTGCATAGGCCTGCGTTTTACAATAATGCCAACTCCCTTTAACGATTTTGAAGATGCACCATGAAAAAATGGAACGACTACAAAAAGACCTATAGAGAAGAGCCCAACCTCTTCGACCACGCCCGCTGCGGGGATCTGAGAGGGTTAGCTGATCTGCTCACTGAAAACCACGCGCTTGATCTCAACATGACAAACCATAGTGGTTACTCAGCGCTAATGCTCTCGGTTTACAATAATGAAAAAGATTTTTGTGAGGCTTTGCTTCGATGTGGCGCAGATGCCAACGCCACAGACAGTGTTGGGAATACGCTATTGATGGCCGCAGCATTCAAAGGAAATTTAGATATTTTCAAGCTATTGCTAGAATTTGGTGCTGAGCCATTAGTAAAGAATAAAACAGGAATGGACGCACGAGACTGGGCAACGATGTTTGGTCGCGCAGAGATAGTTCAATACATTGATGAGAGCTACCCAAGCACACCATCATCAAGATTAAACAATATACTCAAATTCATAAAGCTGACCCTAGTGCTACTAAAAACAAAAGCACAGTTGAAAATCAAAACACGAAGAAAAACCAACAAAACTAAAGGTGCCAGCGCTCAACCCAAAGTGCGTTAATAGCAGCTTGCTGAGACAGGTAGTATCCCAAAGGCTTATTATTTCCCTCGGAGCGTGCCGCTACCTTCCACTGTCCTTTACGTGTACCGGCCCGAATCCATTTCGCAGTACCAAGACAAACTGACTCACTATTTTCTCGTTTATACAAAAACAGTGAGTCTTTACTCCGCGGTGCCTTATCACTCAACGTCAGCAGAAAAGACTCATCTTCCATCACTGGCAGACTCTTCACATTGGCAGTCGCCACAACGTAGTTATCTCCCTGCCGAGTTTGCAACGTGACAACATCAGGGGCGATATACACAGCCCTTCCTCTCCGCTTGCCTTCCTTATCCTGATAAGCTTCATTTCGTTCAATATGATAGCTCAGCATTAACGCACCTCCGTACTTTCCAATAACGTTAGAAATCACTGTATCCACTTCCATACAGCCTATTATTAATGCTAGGCGATTGACTAAAAAGATCAAATAATGTGTTACAAGAGAAATGACATAATCTATTTTGCAATCTTCTATATCTAACTAAAACCAATCACAATAGATATAATTAAAGCATCATTTACCAACATTAAAGAGTATTATTGAAAGTAAGGAAAATCCTTTAATCAATATCATCAAACCTTTTCAATACTGACAAAACACATTCGAGTAATAAAATAGCCCATTTTAAAAAAGCCATTAAAGAAGCTCGCACCATAACTTAAAGTTCGAGCCTTAAATTTTTCATGACACTAAGCCAACAATTAAACATTGCCGATAAATCAGGGATAAATTGCAAAAAAAGGAATTTATACATTCATCAAAAATGGCTAAGCCATGACTGATAACACATGATCGCGCGCTAAATATTAATCGGCATTCAAAGATAGATATAATATTTCACCTTATACCCCCTAAAGGTAGGTCGATAAGGCTTTCAAAGCCGCTTCACTGCGAAGAAACGCCCAAACTATCGACTTTTCCGATGCTGAATAGTACATCGTGATCATCGACGAGAAGCAGATACATCGTCGGCTTCATGACGAATAAGCCGCTAGCAGATGCTCTAACTCCTCACTAGTGACCCAGTCCTGAGTAATATCATCACCTATCTTGATGGTATGCAGTAAGGTTTCTGGTGCGAGAAAAAGGTTATGGTGAACATTCGGCTGGCAAAGTATTGAATCGCCAGGTTCAAGGGTATCAGAGACCACTTTTCCATTAACAAGGGTATAAAGTGTTGCGCTTCCTTTCTCGACCACGTAGAACTCAGCAGCTCTCTCATGGTAATGACTCTTTTGCCAGCCCCCCTCTTTTGATGCCGTGAGAACATAACCTGAGCCATTTTCTGTTTTTAAACGGAAGCGCTGTTCACCATTTTCCATCACTTCATTTGAATATAAAACGTTGAGTAAATCTTTCATTTATAAGCACACTAAAGAAGAAGAGAGAGTAATCATCACACGAAAAAGCCTGTTTTCACATAACACTTACCGTGAATCTGATCATGTAGCTGGGCACGTCACTCAACATGCACCTGAACATCATACCGCTAAGTAAGCACATTATTTATGAATAGAGGGAAATGGATGAGTGGAGATTCAACATAACCCTTATTAGCGTTATTGATGAGCGACGCTAAAAAGGGAGTAAGACCAGCCGTAAGCAATGATTGCAACTCTCATCGGGTCTTTCTTTTGGATCACACCCTACCAAGGTATATAATCACGCGGATCAACGCTAAAGGATAAACCACTCATGCAACAAGTTAACGTTCCCGCTAACCCACAACTCGCCGCCATTTTTAAGCAATGGGCAGATAATTGGGGGAAAGAAACACAAGGCGACAAAAAAGATATGGCGACTAAGTTCCATACTGTTTATAAGATTGCCGCTGATCTATTCACCGAAGGTGGGGACACTGAGCTGCAATTCCTTCACTCTCTCTTTGAAGACTGCAAACAAAAAATTGAACATGCTGATGTGATGAGTAAAAAAATCAGACTTGCACTCAAAGATGATGAAGCACGTGCACAGGCTATGATCGCGACCGTGAATACGACGGCTCAAGAGGCGATTCACGTCGTGCGCTACTTAGGGCAACTGCTGATGCCTGCTAAGTAATATTTAGCACGATTGCCGTGAACTCAAGCAGGTGCTCACCTGCTTGAGATGCCGGCTAAAACCATCCTCTGAGCTCTTAATGTCTGACACTCAAAGTAAACACCTTTAATAAGCCGCTGAAGCAATAATATGGACTGACCGCTAGGTTAGACTCGTGGCAACCTTAGGCGCTTGAGTAAGATTTTGGCTCTCCAACCATTCCGCCATGACATCGGTTGTTTTTGTTGACGCCATTCGATACAGATAGCCGTCACTCACTTTCTGCCTTACCCAATAATCAATACCTTCAATCTTTAACGGCTTTTTTGTCACAAATACTGCCTCGCTAAGGTAGTGACAAGGCGAAAGGTTTACCGGAGTATGTTTAAACTCAGGCTGGCCAGATAGCCTATCGGTATAGGGGGCGATGAGTGAACAAGGCTTGGCATTACTTGCCGTCATGTTGTTCCAATGAATCGGGATGAACAACTGATTGGGGGCGACATCCGTTGTAATTTCAGCTCTCACCTGACACTGCCCTTGACCGTTATATACCGTCACTATCTGACGGGAGGATACAGAGTACTTGGCAGCAGTATCAGGATGAATCATCACAAAAGGTTCTGGTGTATGCTCACCTAGACGTGCCGATAACCCCGTTCTCGACATCGTATGCCAATGGTCTCTCACTCGACCACTATTCAGTAGTAGCGGATAGAGATCCCCGACATGACTTTTTGGGGCTTGATGCCGAACAGGGATAAAGTTCGCACGTTTATCGGCAGTAAAAAACTGATGGTCAGCAAACAACCGTTGATTCGTCACTGATTCTTGAAGAGAAAAAACGGGCCATTGCTGAGGGGCTAGACGGCTATATGCTTGTGCATCAAGATTCGATAGACCAATAAGCATTAGATCTCGGCGATCAGTATTCAAATCACTTGCGGCATCTGTTCCAGTTACCACTGCATCATGCTCAACCCCTCCTTCGAGTAAGTGATTACCAAAGGCTGTTAACTTTGCATGCTCTTGAAAGATTTCACCTTCATGCTGGTAACTAAACGCGGTGCAAAAACCCATTTTTTCGCGACCTGAGAGATAATCCACCAATCAGGTTTTGCCAATCCTGGGCTGGGTAAAATACGCCGTTGTCGAGATATTCTCCGCTCTGAGTTGGTCACCGTGCCTGACTTCTCACTCCAACCTTGTGCAGGCAAAACAACGTCAGCCATTTGTGTGGTTTCAGTCTCTGCCATACAGTCTGACACCACCACAAAAGGGCAACGAGTTAATGCCTCTTTAATCCGCCCGCTATTTGGCAAACTAACCATTGGGTTGGTTGCCATGATCCAAACCGCTTTGATCTTGCCTTCGGCCATAGCATCGAACATGTCTATCGCTTTCAAACCGGGCTTCGTGGCGAGATTATCAGCCTCCCAGAAGGTCTTTACTAATGCTTGATGCTCTGGACGATCAAACTCCATGTGTGCAGCCAGTGTATTGGCAAGTGCACCCACTTCACGCCCTCCCATCGCATTAGGTTGGCCTGTTACAGAAAAAGGCCCCGAGCCCACTTTTCCGATTTTCCCAGTGGCAAGGTGACAGTTAATGATGGCATTCACCTTATCGGCTCCCACCGTGGATTGATTCACTCCCTGTGAATAGACCGTGACAACTTTATCTGTGTTTTTAAAGGCACTGTAGAATTGGGTCAATTGCTCTGTCGTTAATTGTGTTATCTCTTCTAGCGTTGAGTCATGAGGATCGGTGCTCTCCCCTCCCATAGAAAAGCCTTCACGTGCTGCAGCAATGGCCTGCTCAAATTGATGGGTATGAGCAGCAATGAACTCCTCATCGAGTGCATTCTGCTCATCGAGATAGTTTAGTAAACCGTTAAAAAGGGCAATATCAGCGCCAGAAGCAATAGCAAGGTGATCATCTGCAACGTCACACGTTTCAGTACGACGCGGATCGATCACAACAATACGCATTGCTGGGTTCTCTTGTTTCGCTGCACGTAAGCGCTGATGCAACACCGGATGGCACCAAGCGAGATTGGAACCGACGAGGACGACGAGTTCGGCTTTTTCGAGATCTTCATAACAAACAGGCACCGTGTCTGAGCCAAAAGCACGCTTATGCCCAACAACTGACGACGCCATGCATAGTCGCGAATTACTATCAATATTGGCAGTTCCCATAAAGCCTTTAATTAGCTTATTAGCAACGTAATAATCTTCAGTTAACAGCTGGCCTGATACATAAAAAGCCACGGCATCAGGTCCATGCTCGGCGATCACCTCCGAAAACTTATCAGCGACGAGGTGCGTTGCTTTTTCCCAACTGACTTCTTTTTTTTGTGCAGACTCAACGCCATCGCCTTGTAGTAGCGCTCCTTTTATAACAGGTGATAATAGACGCCCATCGTGAATGACAGTATCCCCGAGGGCGATACCTTTCGTGCAGAGTTTTCCATAGTTGGAGGGGTGGCTTTTATCACCACGAATCTCCAACTCTCCAGTCGACTTGGGTCTCGCTTCTATGCCGCAACCCACACCACAATATGCACACGTCGATTTAATCCAGCCATCATCACTTATTTGGTTTTTATCCATTATCAATCCCTCGACAGCTTTAACTTAACCTCTATTTACCTCAATACAGTGCAATAAACACACCAACCCCCACTAAAAACAACTCTACACTATAAAGCATTGATTATAAAGAATATATAAATGCAACTAACCCTAAAGTAGTAGACCAATAAAAGCAAAAATCCGTAACCTATCAATATATTTGCACCACAAAGCACAAAATTGCACCAATAAGAGTCATTTATCGTACTTATCACCACTGCAAATATAATCTAAATAAAACATCAAAAACAAAATCAAGCTGCAAACTATTGATAATGTTGAACTTTATAAATAAACACACACAAAAAACAAAGCAGGCACTCAAATTGCTTTGACTTAATCAGTCAACTTGTAACGGAATACTCACATTTGTAGGGGGAATACCATGAATGTAGAACATGGCCAATATGGCGTAGTCACTCTTGTGGGAGCAGGACCAGGCGATCCAGAGTTGCTCACAGTAAAAGCAGCAAAGGCAATTCAACAATCTGATGTTATCGCCTTTGACAACCTCGTCAGTGAAGAGATTCGGTCACTTTTCCCTACAACGGCAACAAAACTATATGTCGGAAAAGCGAAGGGACGTCATAGCGTCACGCAAACAGAGATTAACCAGCTTCTCATTGATTACGCACATGCAGGGCTGAATGTCTGTCGCATTAAAGGTGGCGATGCTTTTATCTTTGGTCGTGGTAGTGAGGAAATGCTGCAACTGGCGCAAAATGGCATTCATGTCGACGTTATCCCTGGCATTACTGCCGCTTCTGGGTGTACTAGCGCTGCAAGTATCCCGTTAACGCACCGTGGCATCGCGCAAGGTTGCACATTTATCACAGCACATGCTGATCAACAACTCTCTCTCGACTGGCATGCACTAGCCTCACTCAATCAAACGCTGGTTATCTATATGGGGCTATCAAAAACAAAAATGATCACAGAGAAATTAACCCAAGCCGGTATGCCTAGTACGACCTCTGTCGCGCTAATCGAAAATGGCTGTACACCCCAACAGCGTGTCTTTACGGGTCAATTAGGTGAGTTAACTGCACTCAAAGAGCAGCACGAAGTTTGTTCTCCCGCTCTGATCGTTATTGGTGAAGTCATTACAGTGGCTCAGCAAATGGAGTGGCTTGTACAGCGCAATACGATTGGAAGCACGCAGGCGAATAAAAATCGCATAGAAAACAATAAGCACAATTTGCCACTCTCGGCGTAAAGCACTGCCACTAAGAGTGCTGCTGCTAAACAGAGCATGTCAGCGAAAAGAGTGAAAAGACAGTATCTAAACACATAGCGGAAGCAGAAACATAACGGACCGTCTAGATACCGCATTAAGCACAGACATAACAGGGATTTTGATGATGAGTAAACAAAGAATAATGGTCGTGGGCAACGGCATGGTAGGTCATAAATACATAGAAACCCTGCTGAAGGAAAAAAGCGAAGAGATCGATATTATCACCTTCTCAGAAGAACCTCGATTGGCTTACGATCGCGTACAGCTTACCGCCTATTTCACAGGGAAGACCGCGCAAGACCTCGCTCTGGCTCATGAGGATGACTATAAAGAAAGCGGTGTTCACTACGCATTAAATGAAAAAGTCGCCTCCATTAATACAGCAGAAAAACATGTCGTAACAGAAAGTGGCGATATCGAGGCTTATGACAAGCTGATTCTAGCAACGGGGTCTTACCCTTTTGTCCCCCCTATTCCTGGTAACGACCAACCACACTGTCATGTCTATCGTACTATTGAAGACCTTGATGCCATTGAAGCATCCAGTAAGCAGAGTAAAAGTGGCGTCGTAATCGGAGGCGGGTTACTAGGGCTCGAAGCGGCTAACGCGATTAAGAACCTTGGCATGACGACTCACGTTGTCGAATTCGCGCCTCGATTAATGGCTGTGCAGCTGGATGAAGGTGGTGGTGCATTACTACGTCGCAAAATTGAAGATATGGGCGTATTCGTTCATACCGAGAAAGCAACCACAGAAATCGTTGCCGGTGAAAGTGCACGCTATCGCATGAATTTCGCTGATGGCAGCCACATTGAAACAGACATGATTGTTTTTTCTGCGGGGATTCGACCTCAAGATGAGCTTGCTAAAGGCACCGATATTCAACTGGGTGAGCGCGGCGGTATCGTCATTAATGATCATTGCCAAACCAGTATCGAAGATATCTACGCCATTGGCGAATGTGCACTTTGGGATAACAAAATATTTGGTCTTGTTGCTCCCGGCTATCAAATGGCAAAAGTCGCTGCCAACCATCTCATGCAGCAACTCAGCGGCGATACAACAGAATCGACACCTTTAACGTTCCAAGGTGCTGATATGAGCACCAAGCTCAAACTACTTGGTGTCGACGTTGCCAGCATTGGTGATGTACACGGCAAAACAGAAGGTGCATTGTCTTACACCTACAATGACGAAATTGAGCAAGTCTATAAACGTCTCATTATCTCTGCGGATGGCAGCAAGATTGTTGGTGCGGTGTTAGTGGGTGATGCAGAAGCCTATGGCTCGTTATTGCAGCTTAAACAAAATGACATGCCACTGCCCTCTAACCCTTCAGTTCTTATTCTCCCGAATGTCGCTGAGGATGAATCATCTGCATTAGGTGTCGATGCCTTACCTGACAGTGCTGTTATCTGTTCGTGTTTTGACGTGACTAAGGGGGATATCAAACAAGCCGTGGCAAGTGGCTGCGCCACCATGTCAGACCTGAAAGCATCGACCAATGCTTCTACCGGGTGCGGAGGCTGTAGCGCACTGGCAAAACAGGTACTTGATAGCGAGCTTCTTCAGCTCGGTGTCGAGGTTAATAACGACCTCTGCGAACACTTTGCCTACTCGCGCCAAGAGCTGAGTGATATTGTTCGCGTTAACCAGATTAAGACATTCGATGAGCTACTGAATCAATATGGCCAAGGGCTTGGGTGTGAGATTTGTAAGCCAACAGTTGGTTCTATTCTCGCCTCGTTTTGGAATGACTATATTCTCGATAATGCCCATCTGGAGCTTCAAGATACCAACGATATCTACCTGGGTAATATGCAAAAAGATGGCACTTACTCCGTTGTTCCCCGCGTCGCGGGCGGTGAAATCACCCCAGATAAACTCATCGTACTGGGTGAGGTTGCCCAAGAGTTTGAGCTGTACACCAAAATTACTGGCGGACAGCGCATCGACCTATTTGGCGCTCAGCTCAATGACCTGCCGGTAATCTGGCGGAAACTGGTTGATGCGGGATTCGAAACGGGCCACGCTTACGGTAAATCGGTTCGTACTGTGAAGTCTTGCGTTGGCAGCACATGGTGCCGCTACGGTGTTGGCGACAGTGTTGGCTTCGCCATTGATGTAGAGAACCGCTATAAAGGGCTACGCTCGCCCCATAAGCTTAAATTTGCGGTGTCAGGCTGTACCCGTGAATGCGCTGAGGCGCAATCCAAGGATATCGGTATTATTGCGACCGAAAAAGGGTGGAACCTTTATGTATGTGGTAATGGAGGAATGCGTCCTCGCCATGCGGATCTATTTGCGACCGATCTCGATGAAAAAACACTGATTCAATATGTTGATCGCTTACTGATGTTCTACATTCGAACGGCAGACCGCTTACAACGCACCTCTGTTTGGATGGAAAACCTAGAAGGCGGCATCGACTACCTCAAACAAGTCATTATTGACGATAAACTGGGTCTTGGAGAAGATCTCGAGGAAGAGATGGCGCAAAATATTGCCAATTATCAATGTGAATGGAAAACCACTATTGAATCGCCAGAGAAACTAAAACGCTTTAATCACTTTATTAACAGCGAAGAGCGTGATGAAAACTTAAAGTTCATCTCTCTGCGCGAACAAAAGTTTCCTGCTTCAGTAACATCTGACTCTGATAGCGATGCTCCCGAACAAGAGAGGATTAATATTATTGAAGTTCAATAATAGAATAAAAAACTGAACAAAATGGCTATTTTAACTTTATAGACAACATTGAACGGAGCATTATCATGAACAGCTGGATTAATATTTGTCACGTAGAAGATATTCCACCTAACATTGGCGTCTGTGCCTTATTCAATAATGAGCAAGTCGCGATATTTAATTGTCAACGGACGGGCCGCTTTTATGGTATCTCTAACTACGATCCAATCGGTAAGGCCAACGTGTTATCCCGAGGCATCATAGGGTCAATCGATGGACAACCTTGCGTCGCCTCCCCCTTATACAAGCAACATTACAATCTTGATACGGGTATATGCCTCGAAGATCCTGATATTAAGGTTAAGGTTTATTTGGTTCGTGAGGCTAAGGGCATCATTCAAATTGAACATAAAGAATATTCGAATGCCGAAGCTCAAACACCGTGCGAGATAATAACAACATAAATACCTTTAATATTATTTTAAGTCAGTAAAATCACTCGGTACGTCAATGCGCTTAGTCAATTTAAATCAACAGTTTTGATTTAAATTGAAAAGGCGTGACAACACCGAATAGTAAAAGTCAGAAAAAGGATTATTCTATGGATACTAAATCATTTTCTTTATTTTCATTTAAAGGAAAAATGAAAACACTCCACCTTAGCTGGATGGCGTTTTTCATTACCTTCGTTGTTTGGTTTAACTTCGCACCATTAATTTCAATGGTAAAAGAGACCTTAGGGTTAACAACACAAGAAGTTAAAACACTCCTTATTTTAAATGTGGCGTTAACCATTCCTGCTCGAGTCCTCATCGGTATGTTTACAGATAAGTTTGGACCACGGATCGTCTATTCCGCCTTGCTTGCCATCTGTTCTATTCCCTGCTTTATGTTTGCGTTTGCTGATTCATTCTTGCAAGCTGCTATCGCTCGTTTCTTGCTTGGCTTTATTGGGGCAGGTTTCGTCATCGGTATTCGCTTGGTATCAGAATGGTTCCCGCATGATCAACTGGGTACTGCTGAAGGGATTTATGGCGGTTGGGGTAATTTCGGTTCAGCAGCGGCTGCCTTTACGCTACCGACTGTCGCACTGATGTTTGGTGGTGAAGACGGTTGGCGTTACGCCGTGGCGATTACCGGCCTGATGAGTTTAGTGTTCTCGGTCATTTTCTATCGTAACGTGACAGATACGCCAAAAGGATCAACCTACTTTAAGCCTAAGCACCTCACTGCGATGGAAGTGACTTCAAAAGGTGATTTTTACTTCCTCCTTTTCATGAAAATCCCAATGTACGCGGTACTTGCTCTTTTAGCTTGGAAGTTATCACCTGCAGGAATCGGTATGCTCTCTGATTTTGCGGTAAACAGTATTTACGCCGGTCTGGTTGCTCTTTATGCACTCGAAGCAAGCCAAGTGTGGAAAGTGAATAAGAACATCTTTAAAGAGCCTGTAGAGCCTGTTCATCAATATAAATTCAAACAAGTTGCTGTATTAAACGTGCTTTACTTTGCCACCTTTGGGTCTGAGCTAGCCGTCGTCTCCATGCTGCCACTCTTTTTCTCTGAAACCTTTGAGTTATCGCCAGTCATGGCGGGAATGGTAGCCTCGGCTTATGCCTTTATGAACTTAATGTCTCGTCCTGGTGGTGGTTGGATTTCGGATAAATTTGGCCGTAAGCCAACGCTATTAATCCTAACAGCGGGTCTTGCGCTAGGGTACTTTATGATGGGGCAAGTTGGCAGCGAATGGCCGCTTTGGTTAGCCGTTGTTGTGGCTATGGTATGTTCGTTCTTCGTTCAAGCTGGTGAAGGCGCTGTGTTCGCGACCGTTCCCCTCATTAAGCGTCGTATGACGGGACAAATCGCGGGTATGACAGGTGCGTACGGTAACGTGGGTGCGGTAACGTACTTAACTATCTTGTCATTTGTCGACTATCAAACCTTCTTCTATGTCATCGCTGCTACCGCCGTCGCTGGTTTTGCTGCATTAATGTTCATGGAAGAGCCTAACGGCAAAATTGCTGAAGTGAATGAAGATGGCAGTGTGACACTGATCGATGTCTCGAACTAAGGTCGTCAAGTAGTCGATTCAAACAGTGCTGACACACAATAGCAGCCATTAGTATGGAGGTCGTGGGGGTTAACCTCACTGACCTCCCTCGTTTTCATAATGATAGCGAAGGGTAATAGCCAATGACCACTCTTGTTGATTCTCAGAGCGATGCAAATACGGACAATGCACTCCCAACAAGTGACAACACACACGCTGCCCATAACAAGAAGGCAGAGACAAACAAGGTAGGCACAAGCAAGGAAAGCAGCAAGAAAAAAACAAAGCCTGCCATGCAACAAGCTCCGCAACTAAAGCTCAGTTACGGAGGTTGCTCCTTGAAGGGGAAAAGAGATCAGAACCAAGATGCCTTCCTCATTAATTTCCCGCAAAAGCACGCTGAGCTTCTTCATAAAGGCGTTGTCGCTTGTATCGCCGACGGAGTGAGTTGTAGTGAGCATAGCCAAATCGCAAGTCAAACTGCCGCAATGCAGTTTATTAGTGACTACTACTCAACCCCTAATAGCTGGAGCGTTAAACACGCTGCAGGCAAAATACTCACATCACTGAATCAATGGCTTTTCGAACAAGGAACACAACAGAGCCTGACACACAATGGTTTCGTCACCACATTTAGCAGTATCGTGATCAAGTCCAACACGGCGCACCTTTTTCATATTGGAGACACGCGCATTTACCTTATTCGTAATAATAAAATCCAACAACTTACTCGTGATCATCAACGTACCAATTTTGGTGAAAGTGTCTCACTCACCCGAGCACTAGGTATCGATAATAGGATTGACGTCGACTACCAAACCGTCACACTGCAAGAGCATGACCGTTTTGTTCTCAGCACTGACGGGGCACATGATATGTTCGAAGACAACGAATTTTTGTCGGTATGCCAATCTAAAGCGTCGACAGCACAAGACTTAGAATCATTGGCAAACCAAGTATGCGAGCAAGCCATTAGCAACGGTAGCCAAGACAATACATCGTGCGTCATCATTGATATTCACCAGCTCCCCCAGCAATCACTCCTAGAGCATCAGCGTATTACTTTAAGTCGCACCGTGCCTCCCGCGTTATCTGTGGGTCATAAGCTAGACGACTATGAAGTACTAAAAATTCTCTACGAGGGCACACGCAGCCACGTTTATAAGGTGATTGAAAGAAGTACCCATCGCATCATGGTGATGAAAGTACCATCCAGCTATTACAGTGACGACCATGAGTTTCTAAAGCAGTTTTCAAATGAGTATTGGGTTGGGTCGCAACTCGATAGCCATCGTGTCATGAAAATGTATCCCAAACCGCGTCACTCTAAATTTGTCTACCAACTCTGTGAGTGGATCGAAGGCGTCACCTTAAGGCAGTGGATGCTCGACAACCCTACCCCTAGTATTCAGCAAGTGAGGGCTATCCTCGATGAATTGATTAAAGCCATTCGTGTCTTGCAGCGCGCCGATATGGTACATCGAGACTTAAAGCCTGAAAATGTCATGATCACCGACTCAGGAAGCGTCAAAATCATCGACTTTGGCGCGGTAAAAGTGGAAGGGCTGCAAGAGATTTCTCCAGAAGATAGAGATAGCATCCCCCTAGGTGCGATTAACTACATTGCCCCCGAGTATATCAATACCGGCACCGCAACAACGATATCCGATCTATTCTCTGCTGCTGTCATTGGCTATGAAATGCTGACCGGCGAGCTACCGTATAAAGCGGCGTCAAACCAAAATCTCGCTTCTGCGCGCCACACACAGTGGGTTTATCGTTCAATAAAGCAATACAGAGACGATATTCCTACTTGGGTTGATCTCGCGTTCCAGAAAGGGACACACTTTAATGCAGAGCATCGACATCAAGCATTAGGGGAGTTCATCATGGATTTATACACCCCTAATCCCGCCCTAAACGAAGAGCAGCGCCGTGCACCACTCTTAAAACGCAACCCCATACTTTTTTGGAAATCGGTCGCTTTCATCAGTATGGGTATCGCTATCGTTGAATTGCTCATGCTAATGTGATGAGCAATACACCTGCCAATAATGAAAAGCCTTTTCGTAGGCATTTTCATAGGCCTGCTCTTGCTGTTGAGAAGTACCTTGTTGTGGCGTATCTAATTGAGAACTTTGCTGTCGTGAAACTCGCTCTGTTTCAGCATCGCGCTCTTCTGCAAACAATAGGCTAGTCATCGTCGTGACAACCGTATTAGCCATCAAATTAAGATCGCTTTCCGGTGTCTGTAAAGCACACTGCGTCGGAAGAGGGATATCCGTTAGCACGCGCTCAGACCAATAGTGGGATTCAATACCCGTAGGGGTGCTCAGCCACAAAGTTTGACTGACTCTTGGGTTGTACTCTGATTCACCAGACTGCCCTTTAAACGATACGACGGCATGACGGGTTTGGCCTATCTCGTGTTCGACTTCCGCATGTAGCTGCTGAAAACCCGGATGAAAGCTACCGCGGATACCAATACGTGCTCCACTTGGGTTTAAGGCTCTCACCACTGTATTAATGGGTGTTCTTAATCCATAGCGCCCCTTCCAGCCAATCATTTTTTCTGCGATAGGTGCAAAATGTCGCAACGGCAAATAGGCAATCCCTTGTTCGTCCAGCAGCGTTTTGGCTTCTTCTGGTGAGTGGGCAACCTGAATATTCATTTGACTCAGGTAGTTTTCGGCATGATCACGGTTACCGCTGTCATCGTAATAGCCGTGAAGCAGTACCTTGTAGCCGTTGTCAGCAAGGATCCGCGCCGCAACAATATGCCAAGGCTTGCCAGCATTGTCTCGCTTACCCGCATAGCATGGCCAATCAATATCGGCTCCAAGATCTGGCATTCGCGATTGAAAAGCCTTAACGAAGCCTGCGATTTCTTGCTTCGTCTCATTCTGTACCCGAATAAGCATCAAAAGCATTGCCATCTGATCATCATCGCTTTGACCATCAAGATATTCATCCATCACTTGAAAGGCTTGTTCGAAATTAAGCGGCTTCCTTCCCCTTTCTCCCCGACCTACTGTCCGAATACAATCTAATATACTGCTCATACTCACTCGCTTGCCGTATTGGCGTCCATGCAACCTAGGTTTGAATAATCATCATACGAGGTCGTCACAAATCTGCAACCAAGAGATTGATGAAAATATGCATGTGATAAATGCCACTAAGTTTATATATGGACAGGAATGAGTGACAACTTTCCCCCACTTTGCAAACCCCAACAAACACCAGTATCAGACGATACTGGTTTTTGTTATTGAGTAAGGCTAGATGTGGTTAGCCTGCAACAGGTTTGTAGGTACGAATCCAATCAATCAGCATGGTGTTCTTATTCTGATCCTCCAAGTCCGAATCAGTAGGATCGTTGGTCCACCAACTTTGCAGTTCCATATTAATGATGATGTCTGCAGCTTTGTTAAAGCCCTGACCATTTTGGTAGTTGTAAGGGTCAATCACCGATACACTTGATGCCTCGCTGGCCCCTTTTAGGTTGGCAAAATCAAAGTCATCGTATGGGTCAGAAGGGAGGGTTTGAAGACTTTTTAATCCCCCTTCACAGAGTTGAAGTGAGGTTGCGATACAAGGATTAGGGGGATTTGTACAAATCCATCAGCTAACTTTCAGATGTAAAAAAGCCCGCTATAAATAGCGGGCTTTTTCGAATGTGGCGGAGGGATAGGGATTTGAACCCTAGAAGGGCTATTAACCCTTGCCGGTTTTCAAGACCGGTGCTTTCGACCACTCAGCCATCCCTCCGTATGGGGCGCATAATATAGAGGCTACGTAGTGCTGTAAACCTAAAATTATCATCACCTTGTTTGAATGCACACAAAGCAATCAAGATGGTGATTAGATAATCAAAATACGGACCATTATCCAGAATTAATCGCGAATATCGCCACGTATAGCCACACCAGGGAAGATATTATCGACAATATGACTGTCATCTAAAACAATTTGGCCGTTTACAACGACATAGGGAATACCTGAGGATGGTAGGCTGTTTTTACCAGCTTCGAAAGTAGCATGATCAACAACGGTTTCAGGGTCGAATAAAGTGACATCCGCAAATGCACCTTCTTGTAATCGGCCTCGACGCTTCATATCCGGAACGGGTGATCAATTGGCATGCTTCATCACGCGCTTCTGCCTATCTGGCCATTGAACAACAGTATCTTCCCACCATTGCTCATATGCTTGAGGTATTAAATACCACCGCAAAAGACTACGTTGCCTAAGACATAAAAAGAGTCCTCATGCGTTGTTCATTTAAGATGAATAATCAATAAACTAATGGGGCGTAGATATATTATTTTAAGAGGCGTAGATAATTAACCACTAGGCGTAGATAACTTAAAACACCCATAAAATAGAAACAACCTCATCCCATCAGAAATAAACAAGGTATTAATTAACAAGTAAATATGGCTTAGAAACAAAATAACACGACGAAATAAAGATTAATATTCGCTGTCATCACAACGTAAGAACAATGTCACAATTAACATCTACTTTGTTGCCAGGAAAATTTCAAATGACCATTCTTGGAAACTTATAATGTTTAAATTAAATTCTACGCCCTTTGCACTATCGACACTCGCCATACTGGTTATCGCTGGATGTAATAGTGAGACCGTTTATGTCGATCGTGAAATTGATTCTGATATCGCAGAGAGTATTGATATTGGTCCATATGCATGTACTGATGACGAACTGGCTACGAGCCCAAATAAGGACTGTCGCCTTTACATTAAAGGTGCGATGAACAGCTGGTCTCCACGCCCTGAGGGTCAACTTCACTATCAAGGTGATGGTGTACATATTGCCTTATTTAACATGGAAGAAGGGTCATATGCGTTCAAAATCTCTGATCCTGACTGGAGTGCTGAGCGCGATCTCGCCATAAGCAAAGACCAAGACAGTAATGTTCATGTTGATGAAACATTCGTACTTCAGCGCAAGTATGATGAATTTGAAAACCAAAACATGGATATTTCTGTTACTGGTCAAGATCAGGTATTTAGATTTACACTTGATGCAAGCACGAGTACAAACACGCCATCTTTGTATATCGAAAACATTACCGAACAAGATATTGATAACCTATCAACCCCAATTTACATTGTCGGTAGCTTTAACGATTGGGAAAAATCAGAAGAATTTAAATTTGAGTATGCTGGGGCTGGTAATTACCAAGCAAAAATTACTTTCGAACAAGATCAAGATATTCAATTTAACCTTTTACAAACTGTCGAAAATAACGATCTTACTTATGGCGCATTAAAGAACCAACTTATCAACCTTAAGGAAGGTGCATCTGCCCTTACGACCTTCCCTGGAGGAGTCATTCACGCTTCAGTAGAAGCAGGCAATTATGTTTTTGGCATCTCAACATTAGGAGATGGTCAGATTGCGGTGCCGATTTCTATCGCCAAAGTACGTGCTAATTCAGGCTACGATAAAATCACAACGGCAGGCACCCCAATCAGTATTGGTGCGGATGGCAGTACTTTTGCCCAAAGCTATCACTGGGAAACAAGTTCTAATGCCATTGATGTCACACTTGAAGATGACACTCTCCAGTCTGAAGAGCAGTTTCGACAACTTGCGACAGCTGACTCTGAAGGACGATACCAAGTCACTCTCACGACAAATGCAGATTTAGATTCTGCCACTATCGATAGTCACGATGTCGATGTGGTCACAATGGCAAACACCAACAACGTCATTTTAATGATTGGTGATGGAATGGGTTACTCCCAGCTTGATGTGACGAGAGCCTACCACGGTGAATCACTCTTTATGGATTCAGCGAGCCATCGTGGTCAAATCCACACTGCAAGTGCAGACACTTTAGGTTACGAAAAGCTGGCTGAACTTGGCATGCATTACTATACCGATTCAGCGGCTGCTGCGACTGCAATATCGACGGGATATAAAGTAGTCTCTGGTACGATAGCACAAGCAAGGCCTGGAGATGGTTCTGATCTGGAAACCATTGTTGAGTACGCTCAGAAGATGGGTAAATCGGTCGGTGTAGTTGCTACATCACATTGTGTTCATGCAACGCCTGCTGCCTTTGTGGCCCATGGCCCTAACCGAAATGATTTTGTACAACTTTCTAAGAGTATGTTCGGTGATGTTCAACCTAACTTAGCTCTTTGTGGTAGCAAGCAGGTCAACGACGTTGACGTTATCTCTAAAGAAGCATTAGCTAATGGCTATACTGTCGCGAGCACCCGCACAGAAATGCTCTCTGCACTCGACACACTTCCTGATACCGATAGTGAAGCGAGTATTAAATTTGCCGGTATTTTTGGTGAAGACGAAATTCCATACGTATTACCAAGTGATGACCAAGCGAGTAATAATTGGAGTTATGAAACGCTTGATATCCCCCACGTTGAAGAGATGACCAACGTGGCTATTGATATTCTATCTCGAAATCCAAATGGCTTCTTCTTAATGGTAGAAGGCTCACAGATAGATTTTGCAGGTCATATTAATGATGAAGAGCGCATGATTCATGAAACCATCAAGTTCGATGAATCGGTTAGCGCCGCTGCCGATTGGGTTAGCCGCCAAAATGATACGATGCTTATTGTGACTGCCGACCACGAAACGGGTGGCTTAGAGTTGCTGAAAACTAATGGACCCGGTGAAATACCTGAAGTGAGCTGGTTGTGGGGCAATCACACCAATGTCCCTGTTCCAATGATGGCATGGGGTCTCAATAGCGAAGTTGTACATGGTCGTTCAGTTGACAACACTTCAGTCTACAGCATCATGCGTGGTGCATTTGACGCAAAATAAATACGGCAGATGAAATCTAAACGCTAGATGTAAAAACGCCTGCTGATTTCTCAGCAGGCGTTTTCTAAATGTGGCGGAGCGATACAAGGATTAGGGGGATTTGTACAAATCCATCAGCTATCTTTCAGATGTAAAAAAGCCCGCTATAAATAGCGGGCTTTTTCGAATGTGGCGGAGGGATAGGGATTTGAACCCTATCTAGCCTGAACTCTTTTAAAAACATCCTCTAATCTATCAGGATGTTACCCGACATTGAGAAAAATCGTATTGAACAAATGTGATTCACATACATCAAATCACAAACCAGATCGTTAATCAAATACTATTTTTCTATCTGTGCGGTGATAATATTTATTTTTGTTGTTCTGATTTTACTTTCTTCAGCACATACAACAATGCTAAAACCATCCCAACAAAAAAACCTGCTCCTATGCTGACGAGAATGGCTATGTTGCTTTGAATAAAATCGGTCATATGTCTTTACTCCTGAATTATTAGTGCTTAAGCTGAATTTTCCGTACTCAGTGCCTGCTATTACTAAGAGAAGTCACCACGTTTAATTCGTTGTATCGCTTCAGCGACTCTATTAGCTCCACCAGGCGTAGCTAGAGCATCTAGAGATGTCTCATTGTTGAGGAAGTTTTTAGGGTTGCAGAGCCATTCCTCCGCCATATCCATATCGCCATCAAATAAATCGAGTATCAGTTCACTAATATGATGATTGATGTGTTTAATATTCATAGGTAGCACCTAATTAATTGTGTTACATGCAGAGACAAAAAGTACATATAGCTTAAACTGCTAACTTTGATGAGCTTTGAAGATGACTATTAATATCTTGATTTTCGGTTTAATTCTCCCTAAGGATTGAGTACCTTCAGTCTAGACAGAAAACTCATCACCGACAAGTGCCAAGATCACCTCAAGTCATTGATTTAAATTAAATAGATACAAGTTATAATTTAGTCTTGTTGCTGTAATTATTGGTTTTAAGTTAATTAAAATCTCTGTTTTTTTGCTAAACAACTAATTTAAGAGAGGAGGCAATCTCAAGGGGCATGTCACTTTTTCATTGGCTCTATATATAGCCAAAAGCAAAAAATTATTTTCTACAAGTTAAAATAAAAAACAATGATTATTTAATCATTAAGGAGTAATTTTTACTCGTGATAATAACGAGAACTAAGCATTTTATTTTTCTAAATTTGAGAAGTCAATCACAAAAATAATGACAAACTCTAATGTGTGATGGACAAGTGTGCGTTACAACTGAGATTCATGAGTCGGAGTTAGTTTTGGGTGGAGCAGCTCTACGTTGCAATGATCACATTGCAACGATCTACACCGCTAACACGAAGCTGTCGGATAGGCGACACCTGTTACCAGATGCCGCCCTCCTAAGAACCGTACGTGCAACTTTCACTGCATACGGCTCA
>JBHOGO010000073.1:0-24551 GCA_043421945.1 bacterium sp. HQB-150
CCAGAGAAGCCATCACTTAACATCACAAACACAGAAAAATCAGGATTGATGGCGATGGCTTAAACCGATCTCAGGTTGATTAGATTTAACTCTGGCGAATATAGTGAAGGATTAATGAAGCTTATATTCTCAAATTTATCTGCAATATCATCACTGTGCCATCTAGAACCACCCATGATAATGACGAACCTCTTAAGTCACTGCTGGTATTTGTTTTAGGCATTTACTCATGGCTCTTTGTTGATCTTAAGTACTACAATCACTTCACCAATACCTTTAGTAGGGCCGACGGTAGCCAATAAATATACAAACTGGACTGTTGCTATTGAACGACTCGAGGCTGCGTTCCACACTGCGCCCAAAACCTTTTTGCTGTGTTCTGTTGGCTAAACTTCGCTTCATTCCGAAACCAGATATCAATTTATTCAAGGCTAGCATGGTTTGGATTGTTACAGATCCTTTCCAGTAGTAAGTTTCATTTGAGTAGATGTTTGTTGGCTTGCCAATTTTTTGAAAACGATATGATTGAGAGTATCCATAGCTTATGATCGCCAGAAAGAGGGAGCTTCAGTTAGAACATGTTTTACTTATATTTGTATTAAATTTTTCTTGATGTAATACATTAATATCACGACTTATTTCAGAAAGCATAATTGGGTGCTTGTGTGGTTATTTGTTGTGAATTTTGATGAATTCTGAACTAATCAGAAATTATCGCCCACAAAATTTGTCAGACTTAAACTGAATAGGTATTGGGTTTAATTCACAGTAGGCAACGATGAGCTAGGCTAGCTATAAAGCTCGTAGTGTAAACATCATAGTAGCTGTCAGTATATGGGTAAGTGGTTTAATTTGTACTGGCTTTAGGATAGGGCTGAGGGGCTTTCGGTGATATAAATAAGAAGCTCTTTAGAGGAGGGGCTATATATAGGTTGGTTACGCTAAAACGAAAAAAACCTGATAGGTTTCCCCACCAGGCTTCTAAAATTTGGTGGCCCCTCCCAGATTTGAACTGGGGACCAATCGATTATGAGTCGACTGCTCTAACCACTGAGCTAAGGGGCCTTAATGAGCAGTGATTATAGGGGATAGACATTATCCTGTCTAGAGCGTAATTACTTACTTTTGCTTGTATTTTAAGCAGTTACAAAAAAAGCGAGCTATAAGCTCGCTTTTTGTGATCTATACCTGAATCTTACTCGTCTAGGAAGCTGCGTAGTGTTTCTGAGCGGCTAGGGTGACGTAGTTTGCGTAGGGCTTTTGCTTCGATTTGACGAATACGCTCACGCGTTACATCAAACTGTTTACCTACTTCTTCAAGGGTATGGTCAGTGTTCATATCGATACCAAAACGCATGCGTAGAACTTTCGCTTCACGTGGCGTTAAGCCAGCTAAAACTTCATGTGTTGCTCCACGAAGGTTTGTAGCTGTTGCTGAATCCATTGGGAGTTCAAGCGTTGTATCTTCGATGAAATCACCTAGATGCGAATCTTCGTCATCACCGATTGGTGTCTCCATAGAGATCGGCTCTTTCGCAATCTTAAGTACTTTACGGATTTTGTCTTCCGGCATTTGCATGCGCTCAGCCAACTCTTCCGGTAAAGGTTCACGTCCCATCTCCTGAAGCATCTGGCGAGAGATACGGTTCAGTTTATTGATGGTCTCAATCATGTGAACAGGAATACGTATAGTACGAGCCTGATCAGCAATTGAACGTGTAATTGCTTGACGAATCCACCATGTTGCATAAGTTGAGAACTTATAACCACGACGGTATTCGAACTTGTCTACTGCTTTCATCAAACCGATATTACCTTCTTGGATTAGATCCAAGAATTGTAGTCCACGGTTGGTGTATTTCTTCGCAATAGAGATAACAAGACGAAGGTTAGCTTCAACCATCTCTTTTTTCGCACGGCGCGCTTTCGCTTCACCAATAGACATACGGCGACTGATGTCTTTAATGCGCTCAACGGACAAGCCCGTCTCAGATTCAATTGTTTTGAGCTTTAAGACACTGCGACGAAGATCTTCTTCATAGTTCTTAAGGCGATCAGCCCAAGGTTTACCAGAGCTTAACGCTTCGTCAATCCAGCTATCGTTTGACTCTTTGCCACTAAAGTAAGACACGAAGTTCTTTTTAGGCATTTTAGAGTTATCAACACAGACACGCATGATCAGACGCTCATTCGTACGAACGC
Source organism: bacterium sp. HQB-150 (assembly GCA_043421945.1). Classification (GTDB taxonomy): domain Bacteria; phylum Pseudomonadota; class Gammaproteobacteria; order Enterobacterales; family Vibrionaceae; genus Thaumasiovibrio. The sequence continues at coordinate 2,203 of JBHOGO010000073.1, forward strand.
GATCCATAGTGTTGCGAAGAGAACTCACAAGGCGGTCAAACTGTTTTGGGATCAAACGAAACTGTTTAAAGATTTCAGACAGCTCTTCAACGGCAACCAGTGTACGTTGATCGTTACGACCATAGGTATTGATTGCAGTTGCCATGACTTGATAGCTATCACGTAGCTCAGAGAACTTTTCACGTGCTAGCTCAGGATCAATGCTGCCATCGTCTTCTTCTTCGTCATCTTCGTCGTCACCTTCTTCTCCATCTTCAAGATCTTTATCTTCATCTTCAAGATCAGCTTCGCTTAGTTCAGAACCAATGTGAGTAGCCGTTGGAGCGGTTGTCTCTTCATCGTTCGGATCAACAAAGCCTGAGATAATGTCAGTGAGTCGAAGCTCATCAGCTTCTACTTTATCGAATTGTTCTAGTAGGTGAGCAATAGCTTCAGGATATTCTGCAACAGAACATTGAACCTGATTAATGCCATCTTCGATACGCTTAGCGATATCGATTTCGCCTTCACGAGTTAGTAGCTCAACGGTACCCATTTCACGCATATACATACGTACTGGATCAGTTGTGCGACCAATTTCGCTTTCAACACTTGATAACGCCTGTGCAGCAGCTTCGACTGCATCTTCGTCGGCGGCGTCTTCTGACATCATCATGTCATCGGCATCAGGGGCGCTTTCAACCACCTTGATACCCATGTCGTTGATCATTTGAATGATGTCTTCTACCTGATCAGAATCAATAATATCTTCTGGTAGGTGATCATTTACTTCGGCATAGGTCAGATAGCCTTGCTCTTTGCCCTTTGCGACAAGTAGCTTAAGCTGAGACTGCGGATTTTGCTCCATAGACGATATCCAACTTGGGTCTGTGTGAAGAATGTAGTATGCGGAAACGCAAACCGCCAAATATAACAAATTTCGAGATTGCTGGCTACTTTATCAACGAGACGAGATGAGCAATGCAAGCTCTTGTTTTTCTGCGTCCGAAAGTCCCATAGTACGGGATTTATCCAGCAATGTTGCTATTTGTTGTTCAACACACTGGTCAAAAACTTTTCCCAGTGCATCGTTAAATACTGTTTCGATTATTTCATCGTGAATCGCGAGATCCCAACTGGCTAATCGTGACAACATGGCTTCATGTTTTGTATCACGCCAATGCTCTAACAATTGACCTGTTGTGATATTGGGGTTCCCTTGGCATTTATCAACCAGTAAAACCAATAAATTTATACCGGGCACATTTAGGGTTTCTAAACCTGCGACTTGTGGCATGTTTTCTACCAGAGAAGGGTTTTGTAGCAGCAAGGTGATGACTTCCCGCATAGGTGTTCGCTTCATCTCTGGCTGTGGTGGCTTCTTCGCTACCTCTTGCCCATGTTTAGAGAGTAGCTGTGAAAGCTGTGCTTCGTCAGGTAGACCGAGCTTTTTTCCCAACATTTCTCGCAAATATAGTCGAAGAGTGCCACCAGGTACCTTGTCGATAAGTGGAACTGCTAGCGTACTCAGCTTAGCTTGTCCTTCTCGACTACTTGTATCGACTTGACGCATTAGTGTGTCGAACATAAATGTCGACAGTGTCGTTGCGCCAGCTACTTGCGCTTCAAAGGCTTCTTTACCGAGCTCACGAATAAATGTGTCAGGGTCTTCACCATCAGGCAAAAACATGAATTTTAATTGTCGACCATCGTTTAGGTAAGGCAGAGCCTGCTCCATGGCACGCCATGCGGCTTCTCTTCCGGCACGGTCCCCATCATAACAACAGACGACTGTGCTTGTTTGGCGAAATAAGGTTTGCATATGATCGCCGGTTGTCGCTGTACCCAGTGCAGCAACGGCATAGTCAACACCAAACTGTGCGAGAGCTACCACATCCATGTAGCCTTCAGCGACAAGTATCTGTGGCGGCTCGCGGTGTGCCTGCATAACTTCATATAAGCCATAAAGCTCACGCCCCTTATGAAACAACGGTGTTTCAGGCGAATTCAGATACTTTGGTGTGCCGTCGCCGAGGACTCGCCCTCCAAAGGCGATAACACGACCACGCCGATCTCTGATCGGGAACATAACTCGACCGCGAAATCTATCGTATCGACGACCATTCTCTGACTCTATTAACATGCCAGAGGAGACTAAGCCCTGCTGGCTTTCACTATCACGGCCAAAGCGTTGCTTCACTTGATCCCATTGGTCATCAACATACCCAATGCCAAATGCTTTGACTATCTCACCACTTAAACCTCGACCTTTGAGGTACTCGATAGCTTGAGGGTGTTGACGTAGCTGCCCTTGGTAGAATTGCGCTATTTGTCCCATGGTCTCGTAAAGACTACGTTTAACCTCTTTACGTGGGCCACTGTTATTACCATTTTGCTCTCTAGGTACTTCAATACCTAATGAACTAGCGAGCTCTTCAATGGCGTCTGGAAACTCTAAGCGATCAAACTCCATGATGAAGTCGATGGCATTACCATGCGCTCCGCAGCCAAAGCAATGGTAAAACTGCTTTTCTTGGCTGACGGAAAAAGAGGGGGTCTTTTCATTGTGAAATGGGCAACAAGCGGTATAGCTTTTACCTGCTTTCTTGAGTTTCACCCGCGCATCAATAAGCTCCACAACGTCAAGGCGTGCTAAGAGGTCATCGATAAAGGAGCGGGGAATCAATCCAGCCATAAACGTATTTCTACCTTGGGTGGGGTCAAACAGAATACGTTAAGGCTTTGAAGGTAAAGCACTAAAGTATGATGTATGAGATTAATAGATACAAACAAGCCGCGTTATCCAAATGAATGGATGACACGGCTTGTTGTAAGAGTGATAAAGGGATTAACCGAGCTTCGCTTTCACTAGCTGGCTAACTTTCCCCATATCGGCACGACCCTGAACTTGCGGCTTAAGCACGCCCATGAGTTTGCCCATATCCTGCATGCTGGCAGCGCCAGTAGCAGCAATTGCTTCATCCAATAGAGCGGCGACTTCGTCGTCGGTCAAAGGTTGAGGCATGAACTCATCTAAGACAGAAATTTCTGCGAGTTCGACATCTGCTAGGTCTTGACGACCTGCTTCCGTATATTGAGCAACTGAATCACGACGTTGCTTAACCATTTTGGTTAGAATCGCAATCAAGTTTTCATCGGTCAGTGGCATTTGTTCATCCACTTCACGTTGTTTAATTGCAGCCATTACCAAACGGATGGTACCAAGACGAGGTTTATCCTTCGCCTTCATTGCCGCTTTTTGTTCGTCTCTTAGACGTTCGATCAGAGTCATGTCAGGTTCCTTCTGCTAATCAGGGATTAGTACAGACGAACGCGACGCGCGTTTTCGCGAGCCAATTTTTTCAGGTGACGCTTAACCGCTGCTGCTTTAGCACGCTTACGTACAGTAGTTGGCTTTTCATAGTGCTCGCGACGGCGAACTTCTGAAAGGATACCTGCTTTTTCGCAAGAGCGCTTAAAACGACGTAGTGCTACGTCAAACGGTTCGTTTTCACGTACTTTGATTACTGGCATGTAATACTCACCTCAGAGTGTGTTCGGTTATGCTGACGGCTAAATGTGCCAGCTGTTTAAAAATGGTGCGAAATTTTAATCCGATCAGGGGGGCTTTGTAAAGCAAATTGCGTCGATGAACTGGTTAATTTCTGTCTGCGAGGGTAACATGTGCCCAAATCGCGCGGGGTATCAGAGGTAAGTATGCGAATTCTAGGCATTGAAACGTCTTGTGATGAGACGGGTATCGCCATTTATGATGATAAAAAAGGCTTATTGGCACATCAACTTTACAGTCAAGTGAAGCTACACGCTGATTATGGTGGCGTTGTTCCTGAGCTAGCATCACGTGATCATGTAAAAAAAACGATTCCTTTAATTAAAGAAGCGCTAAAAGAAGCAGGAATGACCAAAGAGGATATCGATGGTATCGCGTACACTGCCGGACCCGGTTTAGTTGGCGCGCTTTTAGTGGGTGCGACGATTGGTCGTAGCATTGCCTACGCTTGGGATGTTCCAGCCGTTCCTGTTCATCACATGGAAGGCCACTTATTAGCGCCGATGTTAGAAGACAATGTGCCTGAATTTCCATTTGTCGCACTGTTAGTTTCTGGCGGTCACACATTGCTTGTTGAAGTAAAGTCTATTGGCGATTACGCCATTTTAGGCGAGTCTGTCGATGACGCAGCTGGAGAGGCGTTTGATAAAACGGCTAAATTGATGGGGTTGGATTATCCAGGAGGCCCTCGTCTAGCGAAGCTCGCTGAAAATGGCGTTGATGGTCGCTTCAAGTTTCCACGGCCAATGACAGATAGACCGGGACTCGATTTTAGTTTTTCTGGCTTAAAAACATTCGCTGCAAATACGATTCGTAGTAATGAAGACGACGAGCAGACTCGTGCTGATATTGCCTTTGCATTTCAACAAGCTGTCGTGGACACCTTGGCAATCAAATGTAAACGTGCGTTAAAGCAAACAGGACATAAGCGCCTTGTGATTGCTGGCGGGGTAAGTGCAAATACATACCTTCGTGAGCAGCTGGCAGCGATGATGGCCAAACTGCACGGTGAAGTCTTTTATCCACGCAATGAATTTTGTACCGATAACGGAGCAATGATTGCTTATGCGGGGATGCAGCGTTTGAAAAATGGTGAGTCAATTGATCTTGGAGTGAAGGCTTATCCACGCTGGCCACTCGATCAACTGGATCCCGTCGTGAAAAAAAATGATTAAATTATTGATTTAGATATGAGAAACGCAGCTATCAAGCTGCGTTTTTTGTTTTAATAAACAGTAGGCTAATATGACGTATCTACGCTGCTGTCTATCAGCTTAATGGCTCTTTATGTTCAGCACGCTTTTTCGATAGCTTATGCCAAATTTTACTCTCTTCGCCCTTAATCAACCGAGCAATGTTGTCGCTGTGTCGCCACAAAATAAGGCAAGAAAGCATCGATACTGCCATGGTGTATTCAGGTTTGAACCACCATGTAAAAAGCGGTGCGACGAGTGCTGCAATAACTGAACCTAAAGATGAATAACCGCTGGCGGCAACAACCACTAGCCAAGTTACGATTAACAAACCGGCTAAGCTAGCACCAATTGGCGCTAAGGCCCCTAATGCCGTAGCTACACCCTTGCCGCCTTTAAAGTGGAAGAATATTGGGTAGATATGACCTAGGCATGCAGCAATACCAATAAAACCGAGATGGAGGGGGTTTAGACCTATAAAGTAGGCTCCCCAGACGGGTAGCATGCCTTTTAATACATCGCAAATAAGCACAAAAATAGCTGCACTTTTTCCACCCATTCGAAGGACATTCGTTGCCCCTGGGTTACCTGAGCCTGATTCACGCGGGTCCGGAAACCCATACAACCGACAAATTAATACCGCACTGGACACAGAGCCCAATAAATATGCTGCGATAATAATCATTAACACCGATGCCGTCATGCTGCCTTCCATATGCACACCGTTACAAAGTTGAAAAGAACAACCTGTGCGGCGCTTGAGTGACCTGTGATATAGTTCGTCGTCTTTATCACCCGATAATACGCGCTTTTAAGCGTATTGGGTATCCGACCTGTAGATTATTTTGGCTGGGTTATATCAGATGGATAGCGTTTTTATTGAACAATTGGAAGTGATCACGACAATTGGCGTGTATGACTGGGAACAACAGATTAAGCAAAAATTAGTGCTGGATATAGAAATGGCACATGACAACCGCCCTGCAGGTAAGAGCGATGATGTTGTTGATGCTCTCGACTATTCAACGGTGAGTGATGCCGTTACTGCTCATATTACTAACGGTCGTTTTTTGCTTGTTGAGCGTGTGGCAGAAGAGGTTGCCGCATTGATTCAAGACCAGTTCTCCGTACCTTGGGTCAAGATTCGCCTGACTAAGCCGGGTGCTGTTGCAAACGCACGTGGAGTTGGTGTTGTTATTGAGCGTGGTTCGAAGGCGTGACACGTGTTTTCATTAGCGTCGGAACCAACATTGAGCGAGAAAAGCATGCTCAACTAGGTTGTGAGGCACTGCGTGAGATAGATCCTAAGGTGATCTTTTCACGAGTCTATGAAGCGGAAGCGGTTGGCTATCAAGGCGAGAACTATTTCAACTTTATTGCTGAAATTGAAACGTCATCTGATTTTGCTACTCTTCGTTCGACGTTAAAAGAGATTGAACAACGTTATGAGCCTGAGGCGTCATCGTTAGGGTATCGGCAGCGTTGCCTCGATCTCGATATCATTTTGTTTGGTGATTTACAGTTTAGTGAACCGCACTCTATACCACGAGATGATCTCTTCAAATTTGCATTTGTATTATTACCGATGAGCCAGTTAGCGCCAACGTTAGTCGTCCCAGGATGCTCACAGACGCTAGAGCAGCTTTGGCAGTCCCTTTCTCAGCGAGCGCCACTAAACTCGCAATCCCTATGGGCTGTTGATTGGTATTTTAAAAACTAAAAGGAAACGGAAATGAGCGCTATTGAAGCTTTTGTGTTGGCATTGATTCAAGGATTAACAGAATTTCTTCCCATTTCGAGCTCTGCTCACCTTATTCTACCCTCAGCAGTACTTGGCTGGGATGATCAAGGGCTTGCCTTCGATGTCGCCGTCCATGTCGGTAGTTTAGCCGCAGTGATGATCTACTTCAGAAAAGAGGTCGTATCATTACTATCAGCATGGCTAGGCTCTATGTTTAAAGGCGATCGCGGTCCTGAAGCTAAGTTGGCTTGGCTTATTATTATCGCCACATTACCAGCGGGTATTCTAGGATTATTCCTCGATGAACTTATTGATATGTACCTGCGTTCAGCGTATGTGATTGCTTGTACAACTATCGTATTTGGCTTGTTGCTGTGGTGGGCAGATAAGCATTCTCGTTTGGAAGATAACGAGTATCAAGCGACCTGGAAAAAAGCACTGTTTATCGGCTTTGCCCAAGCTGCTGCGATGATCCCTGGTACATCTCGCTCGGGAGCGACGATGACGGCGGCATTGTACCTTGGTTTTACACGCGAAGCGGCAGCTAGATTTTCATTCCTGATGTCGATGCCAATTATTCTGGCGGCTGGCGGTTACTTAACGCTAAAAACCGTTAGTGCAGGTGTGTCGATAGCACTAATGCCACTGCTTGTTGGTGTGGTTGTCTCTTTCATCAGTGCGTATGCGTGTATCCACCTATTTTTAAAATTGGTCACTCGTGTTGGTATGCTACCTTTTGTTATCTATCGTCTTGCATTAGGTATCTTCCTATTTGGTTTCCTATTACTAGGTAGCTAACTTACGTCTGAAAAATGCGGCTAGGTACGAGATGTTTAAGGTGCCTAGCTGTTTTTTTACTCCTCTTTTTTACTCTCTTCTACATATGTTTCTTATCGTCACCCATGCTGAATATTACGAGATAAGCACAGCTTATTGCCCCCTTAAGCAAAACTAACTTCAATAAAACACCGATCAATTAGATTATACAAATAACAAAGAAACGATGTTTTTTATTTTATGGCTCAATACGGTACGAGTCCATTGTTCTAATATGAATTGACTAGATAGAGAGGCAAGATGAAGAAGTACACTATTGCTGCCGTGATTTTGATTACCCTCGTAGGGTGCAATTCTAGCAGCGAAGATGAAACAATCGTTACTGATGACCCAGTGTCACGTCCTCAGCCTGACTATGTTGAGCCCCCGCGCCCTATCCCTGATGACATCGTCCCACCTCGTTTAACGCCGGATTGGTACCTTGAAGCATCGAGTCTTTATGGAATTAGTGTTGAGGCATTGGAGAGTGCTTGCGAGTACAGTTATCAAGATGAGAGTGGTCAAGCAAAATTCCCTGTACGTTGCTATTGGGAGAACGATGAACTCACTCTCAGCTATAACACCATCGATGTAGTCGGTGAGAATGGTCACAGCGATACAATAAGATCACAGTTTAATTGGGAGATTAGCCCTAAGACAGTCGCGATGCATCATATATGGCCTTCTGTTTGGAATCATGACTCTGTCTTGGATCAGTATGAGACAAACAGTACTTCAGAGCTTACTTACTATGCAGTAAAACGCTGCTCTACTCAGAGCTGCCTTGGTGAGCCTGAATCAATCCATGAGTTAGTGCCATTGTTTGAGCGTGGGTTAGTAACAGCAAATGGCGCTGCAAATAATGTAGGTAATAGCTACTTTGATATGAAAACCTATCAGCACTCTAGTCCACTTCGCTTCTTTGTCGACTACCGCCATAAGGCATCGGGTGAGCCATTAAAGTGGAACACTGTTTATATTTCACCTGAATTCATGGGGCTAATGCACCCAGTGCTTGCTCCTGTGTTTGGTCACTAGTGACATGCACCATAGGCCTTGTTGTATAGTCCACAAGGTCTATGGTGCTGTTCAATGTTTACGTTTTAATAGCGACATTGCTACTGCTGCACATTTAAGGCAACACAGCAATGATGGCTTCTACGGCTGAAATACGCTGTTGAGTTAACTGTGCACGTATTTCTGCCCCTTTAAAGCCTGCATCAACGATGGGTTTTACCGCGACTTTTTGAGAGGCAGTGAAGCAATTATGAAGAAAATCTGCTTGTGGATACGGGGTATCTTCAAACCCTAACCTACCTTTACTGTCCGCATGTGATGCCGTGACAAGTTGATCAACACGCTGTGGTTTTCGCCATGCGTCTATACGATCAAAAAGATCAATGATCTCTTTGGAAGTGAGTGAAAGTGCTCGGTGAACTTGTGTATGCTCTTGGCAGACGATGACAGCAAGATCGCGGTAATCATTAGGAACCTTCAAACGTCCACACAGTTGTTTTACGGCTAAAACGCCCGATTTTTCATGGTTGGGGTGATGAGGAAGATCTTCGCTTGCCGTTAGGGCTTTGCCAATATCATGGAGCTGTGCTGCAAATCTTATCGATAAATCACTAGTTAGCTTAGCCGCTTGTTGCGCGACGAGTAGCGTGTGGATGCCACAATCGACCTCGGGATGGTGCTGAGAGGATTGTGGGAGGCCAAACAGGGCATTGATTTCAGGAATGACCACATGCAACGCACCGCACATTCTGAGTACTTCTATGAATACCTCTGGATGAGCGCTGCTTAAGGCGTTGTGCCACTCTTGCCAAACTCGCTCAGCTGTTAGTGTCTTTAGCTCACCTGAAGCCGCCATCACGGTCATTAATGATAATGTTTCGGGGGCAATATGAAACCCGAGGCTTTTATAACGCGCAGCAAACCGAGCGACACGGAGAACGCGTAGTGGATCTTCACTAAAAGCAGAAGAAACATGGCGCAATTGTCTATTTTCTAGATCTTGAATACCGTTGAAGGGATCATAAAGTGTCCCTGCTTGATCTTGGGCAATGGCATTAATCGTCAGATCGCGGCGGATCAAATCTTCTTCTAAGGTAACATCGGGGGCGGCATAGACCTCGAAACCTGTATACCCACTACCGGCTTTACGCTCTGTTCTTGCAAGAGCGTGCTCTTCTTTGGTTTTTGGGTGAAGAAAAACGGGGAAGTCTTGTCCTACTTGGGTGTAGCCTGCATCAAGCATCTGCTGTGGATGCGCCCCAACAACCACCCAGTCTCTGTCTTTGACAGGGACGTTAAGTAACGCGTCTCTGACCGCACCACCGACAAGATAAATTTCCATAAATGTCCTATTTTCCGAGAGATTGCAGTCTGCGTCGCAAGGATGTCTTGTTCAAACTGCATTCAGAATATGTTCTTGGTCGTTATTGTGGCACTATTAGCAGCGTTTGTTTATCTCGGAATTGCGTTTATGTACAAGGACTTTTTCTCGCTTAAGGAATCGCCGTTCTCGATCATTCCTAGCGCTCGATTTTTATATCTCAGTGAGCGTCATCGTGAAGCATTAAACCACATGGTTGCAGGTTTAAGTGACGGCGGTGGCTTTGCGTTGCTCACCGGAGAGGTTGGGACAGGAAAAACAACGGTTCTTCGTGCTCTCATCGCGAGACTCGAAGAAAACACCCAAGTCGCGACCATCTTAAATCCAAGCTTATCTTCAGCTGAACTACTTGAGTCGCTGTGCGATGAGCTTGCATTGAGCTATCCAGCATCGCCAACAATGAAGCAGCTCACTGATACGGTTTTTGCCAAGCTAAAAGAGAATGAAGCCTCAGGAAAGCAAACCGTTCTTATCGTTGATGAAGCACAGCATCTTATGCCAGATGTGTTGGAGCAGTTGCGCTTGCTTACCAACCTTGAAAACGAAAGCCGTAAGCTGCTGAAGGTGGTATTGATCGGTCAGCCTGAACTACAGCGCCTCTTACAGCAAGATAACTTACGACAACTCGCACAAAGAATTACGTCACGCTATCACCTCCTACCGTTAACAGAGCCAGAAGTGGCTAATTATATTCGTTATCGGTTGCAAGCCGTCGACTGCCTAGATGCCATATTTACGACTAAGTCGATGACAGTGGTCTCGAAGCGAACGCTAGGTATTCCTCGCCTGATTAATCTAGTGTGCGATAAGTCCATGCAGATCGCTTGCCAGCAGGGGCGAATGAATGTCACCCCAGAGATGGTGAGCCAAGCGTGTGATCATGTCTTAGATTGGCAGAACATCACGCTGGATGTCGAACCTCGCTCGAAAGCACCCTTAGCGATTACTATCGCACTAGCGTTTGCGATTACCGGTGTGGTTGCTTATAAATCCCTACCTTGGGATAAAAGCACTGTTGCAGGCATGGCAATGGAAGAGAGTGCTCTCCTCAATGATGTTGTTCGTACACCGGCTCTTAGTGTGTCGATGGCTAGGCCTGCTGAATCAATCGCAGAACCTGAAGAGGAAGAAGTCAAAGCACAACAAACCATCGTACTTCCTGATGATATATGGCACCTTGCTGGAGATGAGCGTCAGGGTTTACGTACGTTGGCAAAACTATGGGGTATTGCGCTGAGCTACCCACAAACAAACTGTGCTCTACTGGCGAGTGGGCCAATGCAGTGCTATCAAAGTGAAGTGACATTGCCTGAGCTGCGCATGCTTGATAAGCCTGCTGTTATTACCTTATATGGCGATGTGAATTCACTCTCTGCGGTGGTGTATGCCATTGATGAAACACAGGTTGAGTTACTGATAGACGGTTACAAGGCAGTAGTTACGCATGAATGGTTGCAGCAGCATTGGCTTGGTGAGGCATTATGGCTATGGAAGCCACCATTTTCTGATACGGTGATTTTACCGGAGCAGAGCGGTGAGCCTGTACGTTGGCTTGATCAGCGTCTTGCGCTTGTGCTTGGTGACCGCCAGCTCAATACACGTACATTAAATGGTGCGATGAGCGAGCGTGTGGCACGTTTTCAGCGCAATCAGCTCTTAGATGCTGATGGTATACCAGGACCAATGACGTTAATGTCGCTGCAGTCGGCATTGAGGTTATCAGGCCCCGATTTGATGCCAGTCGATCGAAACGTAGGGCGTATCGAAGATGACTATCAGTTGATGCCACACCCTCAATTGGTAGAGGGCACCCCATTGTTACTGACCGCCCCGCCAGAGTCTGAGCTGACTGCACCAGTGCGCGCTCAATCTGTCAGAGAGAGCGAGGCCCCGGTTGTAGTTGTTTCAACGACAGAAGAGGTAGGAACTCGTGTCAGGGCATCGAATTATACTGACTCCGAGCCGATGGCATTCGATCTTTCTGAGTTATCTCCTGATCTTGCACTGCGTGTTCAAGCAGCTCTGGCAGGAGATACTGTGGAGACATCGTCAAATTCAGAGGGCATTGCAGCACAGGGTGAAAATCATCAAGAGGCATCTTCAGCGCTTATTCCGATTGGACATCTCCCTTTAGAAGTTCAAAACCGAATACCGCCCCTCAATTTTCAAACCCATATCTATGCATCAACCGCGAGAGCGCGCTGGGTCAAAGTGAATAATAGGGAGTTGTTTGAGGGAGATGAAGTTTCACCTGGCTTAGTGCTAGAAACGATAGCTCCTAATCATGTAGAAATGGGCTTTGAAGATTACCGCTTTATGTTGCCAGCGTTATCTGAATGGTAACCCTTCATTACCGCTGACAGAGTCTGGCTGTTTAATCATATAAAAAATGGGCTTGTCAGTGACAAGCCCATTTTTGTTTAAATTCGAGACGATAAAACCAAAGGATGAGTATTAAGCCCAACCGTTCGGTTTTTTCTTACGACGTGGGATCATGTGAGGAAGACATAGCCCTAGTAGCAAACCGCCACCGGCAACCATACCGCCACGCAAGAACCAGCGCATCAGCAAATCATTTTGCTGGGTATCGAGTTTTGCACGCATCGCACGCATTTCGGTTTCAGCAGCATTCAGTTGCTCACTGACTTCCTGATTTCGAGACTCTAAATCTTCAATTTGCTGATCACGCACTTCAAGTGAAGAGATCAGGCTTGCATTACGTTGGTCAGCATCTTGCTCTGCTGTTGCAAGCTGAGCTTTTGTTTCGCTCAGTGATTGTTCCAGTGCAGGTAAGCGCTCTTTTAAGCCAGGTGTTGTAGAGATGAAGTCGGTTTTTATCCAACCTTCACGGCCTCGTTCATCTTTGACTTTGGTGTAACCACTGCCGCTATCAAGTTGAGTGACCTTCGCACCGGCATTAATACTGCCAAGAATGCGATATTGAGTCCCTGGACCTGAGTGCATGTAAGTAAACAAATCATCAGAAATATATTTTGTCTGCTGGGCGTGAACCGGAGCAGATATAGCACAAGCTAGTAGAATGAGGCGAATAAAATGCTTCACTTCGGGACCCTTCACGAATCTGAATATTATATTGAAGATGAGATAGTAAGAAGTTTATGAGATGGGTGCAACCATGGAGAGAGGAATAGCCCCTCTCCTTGGTGGTATATCACTTCTTAACCAATCATGACTTGCATGATTTTAAAGAATATGACAGCCAATAATGCCCCTGCAGGTAGTGTAATAACCCACGAAGCCACGATATTTCGAACTACACCCAAGTTAAGTGCTGCGATGCCACGGGCAAAGCCTACACCTAACACGGCACCAACTAAGGTTTGTGTGGTTGAAATCGGCAAGCCAGTCCCTGAAGCGAGAACCACCGTACACGCTGTTGCGAGTTGAGCGGCAAAGCCACGGCTCGGTGTTAGCTCAGTAATGCCAGTGCCTACTGTCGCCATAACCTTGTGACCCAGAGTTGCCAAACCAATTACAATACCGATACCACCTAGTGGTAGGATCCACCAAGCAATCGCCGTCTTCTCGGCAATGTCACCCATGTTTTGAACCGTTGATACGATAGCCGATAGTGGACCGATCGCATTGGCAACATCGTTTGAACCATGCGCAAATGCCATGGCACAGGCAGTAATAACCATCAATAAACTGAAAACACGCTCAACGCCAGCAAAGCCATTGCTATCGATCTGAGAGCCGTCATCAGTGTATTTGCGCTTAATATAAAAAGAGCCTGCAATCATCACAACCAAAGAAACGACAATAGAAGCAATCCACGCTTCGCCTGTTGTTAGGTGCAGACCAACATGCTTAAGGCCTTTCGTGATGGTCACTAGGGCTATCACTAAGGTCGTTAAGAACATATAAGCAGGCACATAACGTTTCGCATTGATAAGGGGGTTTTCAGTATCAAAGATTAAGCGTTGTGCGCTAATGAAGATGAAGTAAGCAAACAAGCCTGAGATAAACGGCGTGATTAACCAACTACCTACAATACCTTGCACTGAGCTCCAATCGACAGCTTCTGTGCCGACAGAGACACAAGCGAAACCAATGATGGCACCGATAATGGAGTGTGTCGTAGAAACCGGCCAGCCCATAAAGGATGCCATAATCAACCAGGTCCCCGCAGCAAGCAGTGCCGACATCATGCCGTAAACCAGCACTTCTGGCTGGTGGGTAAAGAGGTCGGTATCAATGACACCGCTACGAATCGTATCGGTCACTTCACCGCCGGCTAAGTAAGCACCAGCAAACTCGAAGATCATCGCGATGATTATCGCTTGTTTTACCGTTAGCGCTTTAGAACCCACTGAGGTACCCATCGCATTGGCAACATCATTTGCACCAATACCGACAGCCATAAGGAAGCCGAAGACGGCCGCTACAATAATCAGTAGCGGACCATACTGAGCAATAATTTCCATTGTTTATAACCTATTTTCTGATCACGGCGATCTTAATTGTTACGCGCGTGACAACATCAGTTCCAGGCGCGAGCCTACACGTTGAGCTTGGTCAGCGATTTCGCCTACCCACTCAAGAATCTTATAGAGAAACATGACATCAACTGGGTTGTAATCAGCTTCGATGAGCAATAGCTGTTTACGCAGACCAATTTGCATTGCATCTGTGTCATCTTCGATAACATCCAATTGATGGATCATTTCCTCGACAAGGGTCACTTCTCGGCCTTTAAAGCCGGTCTCTAGTAGTTCATCGAGCTCATGGATCACTTTCTTTGCTTGCTTGGCGGAGTCGAGACACCGCTGCACATAGGCAATAAAGTCGGGGTACATAGGAGAGGGTATCTGTAGCTGACGCCCATAGACACGCCCAGCAATATCTTTAGCGATATTGGCGAGTTTATCTTGCTGGGTCAGCAGGCTGAGCATGTCGGTACGGTCGACAGGCATAAACAGACCGCGAGGTAAGCTCAAACGGATTTCGCGCTTTAACTGATCGGCATCTTTCTCAAATTGAGAAATTTGCGCACGAAGTGTCTCAGCTTCCTCCCAGTTGCCATCATGACATGCTGCGAAGAAAGGGATAAGTTGCTCACAACAAGCATGGACTTTCGTCACATGATCTTGGAGTGGTGTTAGCGGGGACTTTGCAAAGAGTCCCATGATTGTATTTACTGGCATGGAGATCACACCTTAATATGCCAAATGGCGAAAAAATAAGCGATGGTTTCAAGCGGCGAATGTTAACCCAAGGTCGCGTTCAATAAAAACATTTTTATGTCTATACATTCATTAAAATTCGGCTTGCTGTAAGTAAATTTTGCTCATATCCTTGAGATGTCTCGTCTTATAGGGTTACGTATGGAAACCGAAATAGAGTTGAAATTCTTCGTTTCAGCACAGTTTTCAGGCATTTTAACGTCTAAAATTGAACAACTTAAGGTATTGCAGCAAGGGCAGCGTGAACTAGGAAATACCTACTTTGATACGCCCGATAAGCTATTGCGTCAACACGATATCGGATTACGAATTCGTCGGTTTGATGATGTATCAGTACAGACATTAAAAACGGCTGGTCGTGTTGTTGCTGGTTTACATCAGCGACCTGAATACAATGCCGAGCTTACTAACGATAGTTTAGATTTGTCACTTCATCCAGCAGATGCTTGGCCTGAGTCTTTTGATATTGCAGCTGTTCAATCGCAGCTAGAACCGCTTTTCTCTACCAATTTTACTCGTCAACAATGGCTGGTTGCATTGAATGATGGCAGCCAAGTCGAAGTGGCCTTCGATCAAGGCGAGGTGGTCGCAAACGGTAAAACGGATCCTATTTGCGAAGTTGAGTTAGAGCTGAAGTCAGGGCAAACAGAGGCATTGTTCTCTTTGGCTCGCGAGTTATGTACCGAAGGTGGTATTCGCTTAGGTAACTTGAGCAAAGCTGCGCGTGGTTATCGTTTAGCGAGTGGCTACGAGGGAGATGAAGTTACCTCTTTGGCTTTGCTTAAGAGTGAAAGTGATGACTGCGTCGAAGATGTCTTTGTGAGAAGTCTTGAGCATGCGTTATCACATTGGCACTACCATGAGCAGATCTATATTGAACGCCAGGATCACCAAGCCCTCTATCAAATTCGCCAAGCCATTCAGCTGACATTACAAACCTTAACGGTATTTGGAGACTTAATTCCTCGCCGAGGAAGTGCTTTGATCCGTCAGGAGCTAAAGTGGCTACGAGATGAGCTCAATTGGCTTGATGAGGCTTCGAGTATTGAGCAGCTTGTTGCCGATAAAGGCAATAAAATGCGTAAGCTTGATGCACGAAAAGCACTCGTGAAGCAACTGAAGGCACGCTTAGAGCGATTACCTGATGCTGAGGTCATGGTAGCGCTTTTCCAATCGACACGGTACTGCAGCTTATTGCTTGATCTGAGCCGATGGATTTTAAGTCGAGGCTGGCAGCCACTCCTTGATGATAAAGCCCGTGAGCAATTAGCTCAGCCTGTACGTCCCTTTGCGGATGAACAGCTGAGTCTATCTTGGAAAGAGTTACTCGCGGTCTTCCCCGTCGATAGTCAGTTTAGTGCCGATGACTACCTTGGCTTGTACACGAAGCTATCACGTAACCTACTGACTGGGATCTGTTTCGCGACGCTATATGATGAAGAGTCCTGTGAAACATTCCGACTCCCATGGTATGACTTATTACATGGGATCGAAGATCTTCAACAACTGGATCAGATTGGCCGCTTGTTAGAAAAGCAACCAGAGCAAGAGGATCGTGATCAGATTGGGCGCTGGTTTGCGAGAAAGCAAACTTCGTTATTGAATGCGATGCAGCAAACGCGAGATAACAGTCTTTCGCTAGAGGCTTATTGGCGCTGAGGTTCAGGGTTTGTCCCTTTCCTTATCGCGAATAACGCATAGCTTTGTTGTATCGATACCCGTAGAGAAGGCCGCCAGCAGTGCGGCTTTTTTATTGCTTACTTGGGCTTATTTTTTCTGTTTCCGGATTATTCTGATGTTTACCCGATAGGGTTTGAGCATCTAATCGATCTTCTAATTGCTCAATCTTATCTAGTAGCATTTGCTGATTTTCAAGGAGTTGCTGCCACTCGGTATTAGGCTGGTGGCGTTTTGTTATCGCACTTGTTACAAGCCCAGCTACCATGCCGAAGATGGCCACACCACATATAATGACCACCATTGCGATGACTCTTCCCCAAGGAGTCACAGGGTAGAGGTCACCATATCCGACAGTTGAAATCGTCACAAATACCCACCATAGCGCATCGCTAGCATTATCGATATTGGCATGAGGGGCTTGGCTCTCGACGACTAATATAGAGGTCGATCCGAGAGTTAGTAGTAGCGTGAATAATAAAATCAGAGATGCGAAGGTTGTTTCCCTTGGGGCATTAGCGAGTCGAGCAAGGACATCTTGGCTGTTACGCATTAATCGAATAATACGGAAGACTTGAAATAGACGCGCAAAGCGAAGCGGTTCGATAATAGGAATACTTGCGACGTAGTCAATCCAATGACGGCGTAGAAAAGCGCGGCGGTTGGTGCTACGAGATAAATCCGCTGAGAGCTGAATCCAAAAGACAATGCAAATCAAAGTATCGAGTGTAATCAGCCACTGAAATGTATCGGTAAAGCGTGCGGTAACCATGGATACCGTGACAATGATCAGCGACATCAATGACAAAACGAAAGCCATTAAGCTCATTGGATTTAATTCATGGTTACTTGCCGCAAAGTTTTTCATTTTTGTTGTCTTTTAAAGAGCTCAAAAGGTTAAACTGAAAACCACTATAAAATAAATCCGTCCGGTATGCCTACTCGTTGTTTCCGAGGCGCGATACAGAAAAGGGAGAATTCGTATGGCAACACTGACTTTTAGGCCGTGGGAAAAGGGTGTAACGAACATTAAGCTTGTGCCAAAGCTGGTATTGTTAATGGTTTTCAGCACGATTTTATTACTTGGAAAACAACTTTGGGACGCACGCACTTTTCATCACTCGTTGATCGAGATGCAAGCGCATACCCAAGAGGAATTAGCGGCTGCCAATCTCGCTTCACTGGATGTGATTAAAAAGTCTAGCCCAGAACTTATTTCTCCTATGCTTGCCGCTGCCAATAAAGGTTATGGTACTGATACCTATGTGTATATGGTCGATAAGCAAAGCGGAGAAATCCAAGGGCACCCGACAGCAAGTACGCTTCAGCAGCTCTCTCGCAATACAGATAATGGCGTTAGCCAAAATAGTGAGCTGCGTCGAGTGAATCAACACGCATCTTGGACCCTCAACAACGGCGAGTGGATGGAATATGCCGTCGCGAGTCGTGATGGCAGTTTTTGGGTTGTTGTCACCAAGAATACCAATGATGCTGGACAGTTTCATCAAGCATACCTTGTCCAAGTCGCTTGGCAAACAGCTGCCATGATTGCTATTTTTGTGGTGATCTTACTCGGTGCGTCGGCCATCATGCTACGGCAGATTCGTTACCTCGGCACCAGTATTCAGCAGATGGCTGATCGCAATCTCCAGGAAAAAATTGAAATGGAGTGCCGTGATGAATTTGGTGAACTTGCTTACGCCCTAGATCGCACTCGCGAGCAGATACGTGATGTCGTGATGAACCAACGAACAACATCGCAAGAGCTTTCTGAAGTGACAGAGGTGATGACGATAAGCATGCAAGAAACACGAGAAGCGGCTCAAGAAGAATTCAATGAAATCGACCAGCTCGCCAGTGCGATGAGTGAAATGACGTCAACGGTAGCGACGGTTGCAGAGCACGCTAAAAGCGCTTCACAAGCAACAGAGGGCACCTCGAGCCAAGCGAAGCAAGGTCAGCAGTTTGTTTCTCAAACGATCACGACGATCGAGCAGCTATCTAATGATATCGCAGCATCAGCACAAGCGGTTAATCAGGTTGAAGAGCGCGTGGAGCGTATTGGCTCTGTTGTTACTACCATTCAAAGTATTTCTGAGCAGACCAACCTACTTGCATTGAATGCTGCTATTGAAGCAGCCCGAGCAGGTGAAGCCGGGCGCGGTTTTGCCGTGGTGGCTGATGAAGTTCGCAATCTTGCGGGCAGTACCGGTGATGCGACTGTTGAAATTCAAGAGATGATCTCTCAGCTTCAAACGAGTGCTCAAGATGCCGTTAATCTGATGGAGCAGAGCGTTGTCGAAGCCGCGGAAGGGGTTGAGCTGGTGACGAAGGCCGGTATGGAGCTAGATAGCATTGTTCACTGTGTTCAAGAGATTAATGACATGAACTTCCAGATAGCATCGGCAGCAGAGCAGCAGAGCCAAGTTGCTGACGAGATGAGTCAAAATTTGAGTAATGTCAGAGAGCTAGTCGAAGGTTCGGTCACCGTGGTGACTGAACTTACCGAAACGGCAGAAGAGATGCAAACCACCGCGTCAGAAATGGAAAATAAGATCAAAGCGTTTAATGTTTAATGTATCAATGCTTAAAGCATTACTGTTACTTCGATATAGTCGTAGACAGATAAATAAACCGAGCGTCAAATTGATAGCAAATAGTGTAAGGAGCGGCAGATGACATTGCCTTTAATCATGGCGGAAGCCGCAGACAAGCATTGGCAGCATCTGCAAGAGCAGCACCCAGAGTGTATAGAAAGCTTGTCTGATGAGCAGCAGAAAACCCTTCATCAGCTGATGGGTTACAGTGACTTTATCGCGACGAGTGTTTCACAGCAGCCGGAAATTATTCCGTGGTTCTTTTTACCCGCACAGCGATTTGATAAAGCGCGCACTTATCGAACCCGTTTGGCAAACTCATTACGTGACGTTGCGGATGAGAATGCATTGATGCGAGCGCTGCGTCGCTTTCGACGTGAAGAGATGGTGTTACTTGCTGCGCATGACTTCTTAGGGCAGCAGCCTCTGACGATGAGTTTAAGTCGTCTATCTGATCTCGCTGAAGCCTTAATCATGGAAGCCTATCACTGGCTGTATCAGCGCGGTTGTGCCGAATGGGGAACACCAACCAATGCGGCCGGTGAAGCGCAGCCAATGATGGTGCTCGGGATGGGTAAATTAGGCGGGGGAGAGCTGAACTTCTCTTCTGATATCGACCTCATTTTCACTTATCCAGACAATGGTGAAACAACGGGAGCAAGACGCAGCATTGCGAATGCGCAGTTCTTTACTCGCTTAGGACAACGTTTGATTAAAGCGTTGGATCAGCAAACCTTTGACGGCTTTTGTTATCGTGTCGACATGCGTCTGCGCCCATTCGGCGACAGTGGTCCTTTAGTGATGAGCTATGCCGCATTAGAGGATTACTACCAAGAGCAGGGGCGTGATTGGGAACGCTACGCAATGATTAAAGCGCGCGTGATGGGGCGCGAGAGCTTCTCGCGTTACCAAGAGCTTCGTCAAATGCTGCGTCCTTTTGTATTTCGCCGTTACATTGATTTTAGTGCTATTCAGTCCCTACGTAGAATGAAGGCGATGATCAGCAGTGAAGTTCGTCGGCGTGGTTTGCAGAATAATATTAAACTTGGTCCGGGTGGTATTCGAGAGGTAGAGTTTATTGCTCAGTCTTTTCAGTTGATCCGAGGTGGAAGAACGCCACAACTGCGTGGTCGAGGTCTATTAGAAACCCTCAAAGCCGTAGCAGATAACGGCTTATTGCCGGAAGAGCATGTCGACATATTGCGAGATGGCTACCTCTACCTGCGTCGTGTTGAGAACCTTCTTCAGGCGATTAATGATGCGCAGACACAAACCCTTCCCGACAGACCGTTAGACCAGCAGCGTTTAGCACATGCATTAGGGTGCGAAGATTGGTCTGCATTACTGACTGTTATCCAAGGCCATATGGCGGCCGTGCATCAAGTGTTTGATGATCTTATCGGCGATGAGGAGCAAGAGCAGCAGAGTACTGTCGATGATCACTTTCAAGAAATCTGGGATATGGCGAGAAATGAAGAGGTCCTAATGGCTATCTTCAATGAGCACGAGTATGTGCAGCCTAGCCAGCTTTGTTTGCATTTATTGAACTTTAAGCAAGAGCTCAGTAAACGTACTCTGGGGCAGCGAGGTCGAGAGGTGCTCAACCGCTTAATGCCTGAGCTGTTGAGCTACATTATTCCACGTGATGACGCGCCGCTTGTACTCAATCGTATTCTCGACTTGCTGGTGAGTATTGCAACACGAACAACCTATCTCGAGTTATTAGCTGAGCATAGTAACGCGCAGGTACAACTTGTCCGCTTATGTGCGGCCAGCACCATGATTGCTGAACAGTTAGCGCGTTATCCAATATTGCTGGATGAACTCCTTGACCCGAATCAGCTCTATCACCCTATTCCGTTAGAACAATACCGTGATGAGCTACGTGAGTACCTCGCCCGTATCCCAGAAGAGGATATGGAGCAGCAGATGGAAGGGATCCGTCAGTTTAAGCAGACGCAGTTGTTGCGGATCGCGGCTGCTGATATCGCGGGTGTGTTACCGGTCATGAAAGTGAGTGATCATTTAACCTACTTGGCAGAAGCGATTGTTGATGCGGTTATTAGTCAAGCTTGGTTTCAAACCGCGGCGAAATATGGTCAGCCGAGTTACCTTAAAGACCGTGGAGGACGTGGATTCTCGGTGGTTGGTTACGGCAAAGTCGGTGGATGGGAGCTGGGATACAATTCTGATTTAGATATTGTCTTTGTCACTGATTGCCCTGCTAGCGATTATACCGATGGTTCGAAGGAGATTGACAGCCGCCAGTTCTATGTTCGCTTGGCACAACGTGTCGTACACTTGTTCTCTACGCGTACGACGACGGGGGTGCTATACGAAATCGATACCCGACTGCGTCCATCAGGGGCTTCAGGTTTGTTGGTGAGCACGGTAGAAGCCTTTGAAGAGTACCAACATCAAGATGCGTGGACATGGGAGCATCAAGCGCTAGTGCGTGCTCGCATGATTTATGGAGATGCTCCACTTTATCAGGCATATGAAAAGGTTCGAAAAGGTGTTTTGCGCCTTGAGCGAGATGAAGTAAAGCTTTGTCAAGATGTGACGACCATGCGAGAGAAAATGCGTAGTCACCTCGGAGGTAAAAAAGCCGGGCGCTTTATGATTAAGCAAGATGCTGGTGGTATTACCGATATCGAGTTTATCGCGCAATACTTGGTGTTGAAGCATGCGAAGCAGCTAGGAGCACTGACGAAATGGTCTGACAATGTTAGGATTTTTGACATGTTGGCCGAGTGTGAAGTGTTGTCTGTTGGGGAGTCAAAATCGATCATCCATGCCTATACCACCATGAGGGATGAAATACACAGCCTCAATTTACGAGGGCTCGATGCTGACGTTGCAGGAGATGCCTTTTCTGAAGAACGCGCTGCGGTCACTGAGCTGTGGAATCGGCTACTGCTCTGTGATTAAAGGCTGGCATGACTGCTCGTTTTATTTAGGGGCTTTGCTTGAGGTGGTGGTTTGGGGTGACGGTTTAGGACGATGCTTTAGAGCGCTTTGTTTCGGTCACTTTGGTGTAAAGAGTTTTGCTGAGTCAACGAGTGGCAAATGCGAAAAAGGCGTGGTTAACCACGCCTCAGACTGCTGACAAAGGTCTAGCCATCGGGCTAGACCTTTGATCTAATAGGGGTATCGAAATATGGATATCC
>JBHOGO010000074.1:0-24541 GCA_043421945.1 bacterium sp. HQB-150
ATAGGAAGAGAGAAAAACGGCAGGATCAAGTGATCGGAATAAACCGAAACGAGCGATCGCAATCACCGAAATACGCAATCGACACTTTAGAATGTTGCCCTGCTCACCTTAATGCTTTCTTCGTCATAAAAATCACTCATCATAAATTCTTTTCACTCAATGGCTTTGTTCACCAAAGCTCTGTTTAATCAAAGCTCTGTCTAACCAACAGCTTTGTTCACCACAAGTCTCAGCCATTTAATAAAACTGTAATTTACTTAGACACATACATTGATATATGCAACAAGGATCTCTTTATCCTTACCTAAATTCTCGCTACAGTGTTGAGGTCGTTACATCATTCGTTTATTGGTGCTTTCGACATTGAATTGGTTATCACAAGGAGAAGTTAAGATGGGAAAGAAGCGCGTATCAAGTAAAAAATTCAAACAAATGATTAAATCAATCAAAGAAAAGAAATAACAATTAGGCGCTTATCTAAGGATAAAACCAATTGAAGACCTCTAGAAAGAGGTCTTTTTAGAGGTAATAATGCACCACCACTAGAAATAAAGGCTTAGTAACGCGAGTTCATCTCAATTCAACCGTTTATAGAGGAGCCTAAAGATCCCGCATTAATATCTCTAGCTCTTCTTCAGCACTTTCGATTAACTTCGCTAAATCACGAGCATCCTCACTACTCAGACCCAAATTCCAGCTCTCTTTTTTTCCAGAGCCTGAATAGCATACTAAATCCGTCATACGGCCATGTGTTTTAAACGATAGCTGTTCAAAGTCTGCATCAATGCAACGCCGATCCTCTAAAATTTCGACATGTAGCATACCTGTCGGAATGACGTTTATGTTTGCATGTAGTTCTGGTGTTCCAGGCAATGTATATTGACGACACTTGGCTAGCATAATCGTTCTCCTTAACATAACGGGGGACAATTTAAATGATAGATGAGGTATCTTTTTTACGCAGGGTTTTAACGTATGATAATGACTACAACCCCCTAAAATTGCGGTAAGTTATTAAAATTAAGCCATTATATCTTTAGTAACCATTTGCTATAAAAAATGAAGGTTTATAGCCAATAGTAGTAACAAAAAAAGAACCTGACGAGTTGACAATTGCCGCCAACAAATTATCTTATAAGTCAGGCACTTTAGGTTGATTTAGTTAGTAGTGTTTAGAAACGATATCCAAATGTAACCTGTGACATTCCTTTCCGTAATTTATTACCATTATCTTTGACATTAAGTGCTGAATTCAAACGTAATGCCAACTCCCAACTCCCGTAGTGACCAACCAACGAAACATGGGAAGAGAACCCAAAGCCAGCGTGACTAAAGTTAATCTTTTCTGTGCTGCTACGAATATCCCCATCGAGGTCAACATAACGCCCACCCACACCCGTTTCTATACGTATGCCTTTACATGAAGAGCAACGATTACGACTGCCCCATTGATAAAAAAGAACTGGCTCAGCAACGATCGTGAAACCGGAAGTATCACCATTTTTATAAATAGTCATATCTTCAGCGTTAAGCTTATTTTCCAACTGAGTAAAATAAAGCTCGGTGTGATAGCCCCATCGTGTCGTGTCATTAAAATAGACAGGCGACTGCATTAACCCCAACTGAAGAGAAATATTATTATCACCGCTAAATTTGACATCCTCACCAATCTTGGCGCTACTAAACTCAATCGCACCGCTATTGACAGAAACGCCAACATACACAGAAGGTAAGCGGAACACATCTAGAGAGGTAGACGGTGTGCCTGAGTTCTCAGCTGACACAGAAAGCGGACTTAAAAGGCCGAGAGCCGCCAATAAATAGGTATAACGCATATTATTTGAATCCATTCATACTACATTTACTCAAGCTTATATCATGAGGGGTGAAGCTTTGCCTCTTTAAACAGTAAAAATTTAGAGGAAAACCCAGAGTGAACGGTAAGTATGGTGAAAGATTATCCACTTTGCTTAGAGATTTCAGAAAATGTCGACGTTGCAGGCGACTCCAGTCTCTATCAACAAAGAAAATAGATAATCAGAACCAATCAGCCTAGCGTATAAGTGAGTATATCTTTCCCTCAATCAATTGCTGGTATCGAGAACGACAAGTTTTAATCTGAATGACTTAGAGTGTACATAGGTAAAGTGCCGCATTGAAAAAAGGCTTCCAACGAAGCCTTAATTTCTGTTGATGTTCGATGGAAAAACATCACACAATCTGACAATTAATCAGCATCAAAGTAGCTGTCATCGTCGACTTCTGGCCAGTCATCTAAATCACCATCCAAACCATAATCATCTAAATCTGACCAGTTTTCATCATCATACTTATCTCTTGGATCAAGCATAACCTACCCTTTAAAAAGCTTATCAATATAAGACCGCCGCAAATCATCACGACGACCTGAATACTAATAAAGCTCAAAAGTATGAAACTTAAAAGTCCAAAAAATAAATTTAATCACTTCGTCATATTTCAACTATCGCAAAGCGTTTGTGCCACATCAGGATGCTTTCTTTTTTGTCCTCATCTTCGTGACATTGTCATCAGACTTCCAACCAAGTGCGTGATTTTTGCGGTGTACGCACGCAGGCATTTCTGTATCGCGGTTAGTCCAAGGTGAGCATTCGAGCGCCTTCGTCATATCTTCAAAGCCGCACTGACGACGGATTTCAATAGAACGACGTGAAAACTCAGTGTCACTCAAAGGAATATGACCTGAAACCGATTCGTAAGTAATGTGTACAATATCAATTTTACCACCCGCTTTTAAGCTCGCCGTGTTAGGTGCTGCTTCTGAAGCGACTTCTAGCTTCTTACGAAGATCACTCAAGTTTCTTTTATCAATGAGTGCATCGATATTATGACTGCTCCGGCTGGCGTACTGGATCTCTTTCTGGCGCCATAACACCTCATTCATGGTTTTCGGCATTTCCCCATGGGCATTCCATAGATCAACCATAAAAATCAACAGGTCGTCCCCATCGTCAGCAACATCTAAAATTCCGTCTAGTGGCGTATTAGAAACACATCCCCCATCCCAGAAATAGTCGTCGCCAACTTTTGTCGCCGGGAAACCTGGAGGCAGTGAACCACTCGCAATCGGATGCTCGGGACCTAACGGTAATTTATAGTTATCAAAAAAGACTAGCTCCCCATCAGTGACACGTGTCGCACCGAGAATAAGTCGGTCTTTCTTTTCGTTGATACGTTCAAAATCACAAAGCTCTTTCATCGTAGAGAACAGCGGTGCTGTGCTATAAAAGCTTGTTGCTCCTTCTGTGCCAGGAAAAGCAAAAAATGGATTCACCGGGCGAGGAGAGAAAAAATTAGGCTGCCCGAAAATAAGCGCTTGTGAAGCACTAATCGTGTTGAATGACTCCGCTGTTTCACTAGGAATGGTGATATTACTACCCGGACGTGAAATGCTATTCCAAAATGCTTCCAACTTAGAGAGACGTTGTTCCGGTTCATTACCCGCTAAAATTGCAGCGTTGAATGCGCCAATTGAAATACCCGAGAACCAGTCCGGTTCAAAACCAGCATTCTTTAACGCTTGATAGGCACCAATATGGTAAGCCCCTAACGCGCCCCCGCCTTGTAACACTAAACAAATTTTAGGTTTTTTGTTTTGGGTGGAACGTCTAGATCGAGTAGTGGCCATATCTTTCTTCCTTAGATGAACAAGTCCAAATATAGGTATAGTTCAACATGACGCACGTCGTGACTCTTTTTTAAGACACTGAAAATTCAATCCACTTACAAATCAATCATTAACAAATAACCGTAAATTCAAAAAGGAAATTTATGCCTATATAGCTGGATCTACCCAGACCGATGTAAAGTCGAACCACCCCATACTATTCGTTTCTGCACCTTTCACTTGCTCACCAGATTTAACCCCCGCCCAAGTGTGAAAAAGAGGGATAACATTTCGATGAGTCACTAAGTCATTCAATATCGCCTCAGCAGGACAGTGACATTGTTCACTTGAACGCCACTTGGATATCGCATGAAAAGCACTGTCCAATAGCTCGATAGGCATTGAACGTGAGAGATGTTGATATTGAAACATCCAATTAATGATCATGCTTGGATGCCTTGAGACAAGGTTGATACTTCCAAGCCAAATATCAATGTCTGTTTTATCTCGCTCATGAAAATCAACGTAATTCATCGCGACTAAATGGCAACAAATACCATCTTCAACCAGCATTGACTTCATGACTTCAGCCATTTTTGCAAAAATAGGGTGACTTTCTATATAGGCAATAGATAACCTACCTTCATGTCCAGGAGGATGATTAACCGTACTTTTAGGTGCACTATGCATCCAACCAGGTAAGAAACCATAAGCTGGAATCATCTCAAGAAAGTTCGATTCCTCCTGCTTTAAACGCTGGTGAATATCAATCGCGTTAAAGCGATTAATCACATACTGCTGCCAAAATGGATCAACACAAAGCCCATGGCGTTGATTAAGTACCAAATAGCTACATCCTTCATCTAAACGGGTCTGTTTCGTGCTTTCTACCTGCCCATACCCTAACGACTCTGATGAACCTAAATTAGGCTTTAACTCACAAGCACTAATCGAATCTAATACCCAAATTTCAATCTCATCAATTAATGCTCTAAAACCAAAATAATGATCAAATGCCTCCAGTTTCATTCTCTGCTCATCAGCAACTAAAACACGGTATGGCCCGGTCCCTATTGGCGTGTTAACGCCGTCCCCTTCTTGTATAACAGCAGGTAATA
This sequence comes from bacterium sp. HQB-150, assembly GCA_043421945.1. Classification (GTDB taxonomy): domain Bacteria; phylum Pseudomonadota; class Gammaproteobacteria; order Enterobacterales; family Vibrionaceae; genus Thaumasiovibrio. The sequence continues at coordinate 4,765 of JBHOGO010000074.1, forward strand.
TCACCGCTTCGATAGATGCTAGCTGCTCCGGTAAATGGTAATCTTCTGAGCTCAAATGGACATCGATGACATTTGCGAAAGGTGAATCAACATAATCGATATGCCTAAACAGTGGTAAGCTGGATAAGCGTGTCAGCGAAGTGATGTAGTCTTCAACCCCCACCATCGTTCCACTATGGAAACGAACACTAGGGCGAACAAAAAAACGCCATTGTGTTGCAGACAGCCTCTTCCAATGGTGGGCGAGATCAGCCTTGATTGTCGCAGTTTTTTCACAAAATCGCGTCAAACCATTGAATACTTGTCGTGCAAGGTGATGCTCCGAACGGCGCATCGGTCTTAATGGGTCAAGAGGATTAATCGCACGATAATAAGGTAACCTCAGAACTTGACGCCCTTGAACGGTTGCATAGCCCAACTGTTCGCCAATAAATGAAGCCAACTTTTGTTGATCATTCCCCAGCAGCTGTAAGGCTTTGTCAAACTTACCCTCTTGAATACACACCGCCACATCAGCTTGAATCAGTGCTTCGTTGGTCATTCTAAACTGAAGCTTAGAGAGTTTTCCTCTCCCTACCGCCGGTGCCCAAGAGACCCAGCCTTCATCGCTTAGCTTTCCCATGACCATTCGCACATTACGCCTTGTGCAACGCAAGATATCCATTAGTTCCCCAACAGTGACCTCACTATCAGCACCATCATAATGTTGGAAAAGCGTTTGAAATTGTTGCTTTAATCTTGGCCCGCTCATAAATAAGGAAATCTCGCTTAAACGATAATTGCATCCGATTTCCTATTTTATCTCTTCTGACTGACGCGTCCAGCTATCTCTTTTGTCAATTACCCTTCGTAATCCCATGCAAGTCGAATACGGGTATGCCCTTGATCTAGCGCTTTAATTTCAAAGCTCCCTTTATCCCCGAACAACTGAGATAGGTGACCTTGAATTTTCACCAGATGATGCTCTTCCTCTGGCGTCATCAACAACTGTAAGCCGCTACTATTTCCGGCAACAACGACTTCGAGTTCATCACTATTGCGGCGAAACGAAATAGCTAATTCACCTTCTTCGATATTAAGCCCTCTCCCATGTAAAACAGCATGCTCGACAATTGGCTGAATCAAATTTGGAGGCAATACATAGTGGGGGGATAAACATTCATCAATATCAATTGAGTAGCTAAATCGACCTTGAGTACGAAGCTCATGGATACTCAAATAAGTATCGAGTAAAGCAACCTCATTGGTTAATGTTGTGCATTTGTCATGATTAATTGGCATAGACACTCGGAGAAGATCTGTTAAACGAGTTGTCAAATGACAAGCTAGATCAGGGTCTTTCGCGATCAATTGATGCATATCACTCAAGGTATAATAGAGGAAATGAGGATCAACTTGGCTTTGCAGCAGCTTCAATTCACTCAGCGCTAGTCGCTTTTCAAGATCAGCGCTAACCAACTTGCTACGATCGAGCTGCCCCTCTAGGCTAACCGCTTGACCTTTTAGGTAAAAAAGAAAACTGATCGCCCCAGAAAATAGAATGGCCAACACGACAATCGGAATAAATTTTTGCCATTCAGGTCCAATTCCATACCCTTTGACCCACAAAAGCGCATTAATCGTTCCAAACAATATGCCAATCATACTACTGGTGGCATAGTGCTTTAGATGGGACCAGCGAGGAAATAGCCCCTTAGCGACAGTATTAACGGTATAACATGCGAACCCGTACCCGAATGAAATGGCCGTATGGCGTATAAACACCCCATCAAAGATGAGATAAGTCAGTGTGCTAATCAACAAACTGACAACCGATACTATCCATATTCCTCGGTGTGACAAAAAATAGAAAAAACTAATCATGGTGCCCTCCAACATGCATGGTTTGTCATACCCCAAGAGAACTGCCAATGATAAATTGAGGAAGGTTTGAATCTTGCCGCAGTTTTTTTTGCTGTAAATACCAAACAACACAATATTGACCCGTATAGCGATTAACACTCAATAATGAAGCTTTGGCTTTATGGCGCGACATCGCGTATGGTTAACACCCTCGATGTGCAGAAGAATAGATAAGCTGATAAGGAAAATATGAGCAAAATAGCACAACTAAATGAGTGTCGGCTTGCTTGGATGGCTAGTCATATTAATGAAGCGCAATTTCCAACACCTGAGTCAATTCAGGGCCTAAAAGCGTATCAAGCGACTCAGAATGACCTTCCTCCCGCGCTCTGTGATTTCTCGACAAATGAATCACTGGGTGACAGCGATCTCGTGGTTTATGAAGTCGATTGCCATCCATTAATCATTCGGTTTGCTAGCGTATTGGCAAGTCAGTGGGCTGACCATCAACAAGCTGAAGTTATCGAGTATCTAACACAACTCGAACAAGACCGCTCAGGAAAGATGAAGATGTTTGTTGGCTATGTACAACAACGTCCAGCAGTATGTGCAACACTTTATGGTGATGATGACGCATTTATCATTGCAGACTTAGCAGGTAGTCGCCACGAAGATCAATGTGCTTTATACCGTTACCTCGTGGATGCTGATAAACGCCAGTGCATTAATGGTTCTCATTAAGTAATGCATACTTCACTGAACGCACCACATAGTGGATGCGTTCAGTGTATTTTTAATCTCGCCATTCCAATCTAGCTAGCAGACAGAAAGAATCGCTTTTGCGAGTATATCCAGCTTCTCTTCCTGCATTCCGGCAATATTAATACGTCCATCACCGACCATGTAGATACCATGCTCATCACGCAATGCATTGATCTGCTGTGGGCTTAAACCCGTATTGGAGAACATACCTTTGTGGCTCTCAATAAAATCAAAGCGGTCGCTACCTAATTGATTAAATGCGGCAACAAGCCCACGTCGTAGGGATTCTAATCTCGCCTGCATCTCATTCAATTCAGCTTGCCATAACGCGCTTAAGGCTTCGTCTTCTAAAATAGTGGCAGCAACAGCGGCACCGTGATCTGGCGGCATCGTGTAAGTAGAGCGTGCTAGTTGTAAAATACGCCCTTTTGCTGTCTGCGCTTTATCCAGCGTTTCACCAACAATAATTGCCGCACCTGTTCTTTCACGGTATAAACCAAAGCTCTTTGAGCATGAGGTTGCGATCAACACTTCAGGTACATGCTCCGTTAAGTAACGCAGTCCAGCAGCATCTTCTTCAATGCCACCACCAAAGCCTTGATAAGCTATATCGACGAAAGGAGTGAATCCTTGCGCTTGTGCCATATGCGCAATTTGCTCCCAACCCGCAAAACTTAAATCTGCGCCAGTGGGGTTATGACAACACCCATGGAGCAATACAATATCGTTCGCGTTAGCTTGCTTTAGCGATTCCAGCATCGCTGCTTCGTTAACCTGCATAGTCTCTGAATCAAAGTAGGTATAGAACTCTACTTTCAACCCGGCAGCTTCCATAACAGGCTGGTGATTCACATAACTTGGGTTACTTAACCAAACGCGTGCATCTGGCTGTGCTTGCTTAATAAGATCAGCTAACATGCGAAGCGCACCTGAAGCGCCAGGTGTCTGTACAGCAGCGGCTCGCGACAATGCTGTGGTATTCTCGCCCAACACCAAACGCATCATTGCAGTATTAAATAACTCACTGCCGGCTAAACCAACATATGACTTCGTCGTTTGACTGGCTAATAATTGTGTCTGCGCTTTTGCCACAGCCTTCATAATTGGTGTGTCGCCGCTCGCATTTTTATAAACACCAATGCCAAGGTCCATTTTGTTGTCGCGCGTATCTTCGCGAAACGCCACCGTCAAAGACAAAATAGGGTCCAAGGGAGCTGGTGTAAGTTGTGATAGCATTTTAAGTTCCTTTTTATTGTTTTCCCCAGCATGTCTGTTATTCAGACTCGTTTCAACATCGCATTTTAGACTTCAATCTAACGATTGTTTCATCACGCTGAAACTCATTAAGAGCCTCTGCCTCCTGAAACTCGCTAATATGGACAGCACTTCAGTACTGTTCTAACCATTTGTTCTAGACTGCGTTTATACCGATGTGACTGGATATCTGCACGTTAACACTGTTGCGAAGACACTGCATCTCTATTTCTTCTTTCGTGGCCTTTTCGCTGTTCTCTTTTTGGGGCTGGCTTTATGACCGAACAACGCCTTATATTCTCTGTAAAGCACCAAGAAGAATGCAATAACAAGCAAGACAGCAATCACGAAAAGAGCGATACCAATCATCTCGCACAACCACTTAGGTTCACAAGGGAGATAAATTTCAATCGGCATCACCTTCAAAGCGCGCTCCTATAGCAACACGAGAATCTATAAGCTACATTGTAAACAATGGAATAGTGAGAGTTCCCTCGATGAAGTATAATTCCAATAAAATGTTAAATAGGTAACCTATGTCGAACCTGCTTGCGTCAGTCGATCAACGAACCCAACTAGTTGGTGAAAACCGACTTGAGCTTCTTGTATTCAAACTAAACACACGCCACCTTTTTGCGATCAACGTGTTCAAAGTCAGGGAAGTTCTTAATCTTCCTAAACTCAATATATTACCCGGCTCTCACCCTAATATTTGTGGTGTCGCAACCGTTCGCGGTATTGCTATCCCTGTGATTGATCTGCGGGGGGCTATTGGGATGAGGCCACTCAATCGTGATGAAGAGTGCAATATGATCATCACTGAGTACAACCGAACCGTTCAAGCATTTCTTGTTGGCCAAGTGATGAATATCGTCAACACGTCTTGGGAAGAGATCCAGCCACCGCCAATCACTTCGGGCAAAAATAATTACTTAACGGCTATCACCAATCTCGAGCGCGATGATAAATCTCATATCGTCGAAATCATCGACGTTGAAAAAGTGCTCGCAGAAATTGTCCATTACGATGTCTCTGTCTCAGAAGAAGTTATTGATAAAAAAGTTATTCATCACCTTGATGGGCAGAGAATTCTCATTGTCGATGACTCCATCACGGCAAGAAATCAGATTAAAGATACACTCTCACCATTCGGTGTAGAGATAATCGAAGCCAATGATGGCCTGCAAGCACTTAGACTCCTCCAGCGCTGGCTCGATGAAGGAAAAGACATCTATAAAGAAGTGTTAATGATGTTTACCGATGCAGAAATGCCTGAAATGGATGGGTATAAGTTAACTCACGAAGTCCGTAGCGACCCAAGAATGAAAGACCTTTTTATCGCCTTAAATACCTCTTTGAGCGGCAACTTTAATGAAGCGATGGTCGAAAAAGTAGGCTGTAATCGATTTATTTCCAAATTCCAGCCAGACTTACTCGTTGATGTTGTTCAAGAAAGACTCCGTCAGGTAGTGGATTAAACAAGGTTAACATAATCAGTCAGTACGGTGGTCTAGTGGCACCCTAAGTGTTGGTAAGGCGTGCCAAACAAACGGCGTGTTGCCTGGTTAAAGTTGCCTATAACAAGATAAGGATATCCTCGATTGCGCGCTGCCAACCTCTGCTGGATCATACTTTTTTTTACTCTGCCCGTTTGCGCCTGTGAGTTACTACCTCACCCTTCTGGTGTGCAAATTCTCTCAGAGCAGTGTGATATTGGTGAGGGGGTATTTGAGTCGGAGAAAAAACGACTACGTGAAAATAATGACCATTACTGGATTCAATGTGGGGTCATTGAAGCAACGAAAATAGACGAAACGCGCGCATCAATAAGAGGCATAACCTCTGAAAACATGGTCCTTTCGGACTATCACAACGCTTTTCGGTGCTTATTAGGCCCTTTTAAAACAGCCTCAAAAGCGATTAGCATCAAGACCACGCTTAACAAATATCCTCATTTTTCAGATGCTTTTATCCGAGTTGTTTCGTCTTTAGGAACGACTGCTCAACATCCAGTCACTCGCAGTAGCCAACCACAAAACAATGAATCGTCAGACGTCATTGAGTTCACTACGCAGCAAAGCATCACGCCAAGCATGCCGGAACCAGCTATCGCGGAACCAAGCATAGAGATATTCACTTCCGTTGGTTCAAATAGTCGCTACATCCTGTCGATGGTCTACCTTGGTGAACCACAAAATTATTACATAGAAGGTTATCAAAAGTGGTCACGAATAAATTACTCTGCGGCAAAACAAGTATGCGCACGCAACAACATGCTGCTGCCAAGTTTTGAACAGTTTAACGATTTAGAAAGCACCCAGTCGCTTTCACGATTTCCTGTCATCTTACCGTTTTGGCTCGATGATGGGAGTGCAGTTACTAGAGGAGAGACCCAGCCAAGACTCATCTCTCCTCTTTCAGAGTTGAACATTTCTTGCCTCACAAAGCGTTGAGGGTAAGAATGAGAATAACCAAACTGCATTGATGAATTCTGATCAAGCTACATTGATGATCGCGAATTAATGTATTCATTACGCACCTCATCATTGTTCTCTACCATAACCAAACAAATAGACACAGCAGCACACTGCTTAATAAGTAATAATCCATTTCTCTCACCATTTCTGGCTCCTCCGCTCTTTTCAGTTGGTTAGCTAGGGGACGTATTTAATGCTAGTTGCATGAATACGAACCCCATCACCACCACAGGAATAATCCACGTACGAATGTGTTCATACCTAATGTTTAGCTGTCGACATACCCATGTAGCTAATCGAGACACGTCTGTCATAGATATTGTTTTCTAAGCTCTCTGCTTCCATCACTGGTAAGGTGTCCCCAAATGCATCAACAATCAGTTGACTAGGTTCTACCCCACGTTGAATTAAATAGCCTCTTACCGCATCAGCTCGTCGCTGCGACAAGACATAATTTTGTTTTGGCTCACCATTACGGTCAGCATGCCCTTCGATAAGCCATGCTTGCCCCTCGCTATCCGCCATCATGTCGGCGACCGTGTCGAGTTGCGCTTGGTAGTGAGGGGCTAATTCATAAGAACCCGTTTGGAATTGCACATTAAGATTCAGTGGAACAGGTTCCAAGTGACGGCTTTGTAGAGATTCTCGCAATTGTGCATTATCGCGTTGAGCAAGCTGATACTGCCGGCGAACTCCCTCCAAGGCGGCTTTTTCTTCGCTAAGCAGTGCGATTTGATCTGCTTGCATTTGGCTGTCCGCTTCTAACCCCGAAGATGTGCCGACCAACCCACCAACTATGGCACCAATGACTGCACCAGCAGGGCCTCCAACCACAGCGCCGAGTGCAGCACCTGAGCCCATGCCGACTAATTGATGTGTATCCGTGTTTGATGACGCGTTGTCTGTTGATGCCATTGCCATATTATTGGTTGCTGACGCCCCCATTAAAGTGACTGAAACTACGGCTGCGATGACTGCTTTTTTCATGATTTGTTTTCCTTACGTTTTGTTGTTGAGGTAATTAAAACAATTCAATCTGGCTTCACAGGGGCAATATTGTGGCAATCTAACGATCAATTGTGGCGAGAATGTGGCTTTTGCCCTGAGGCGCTTCATCTCGTATTTTTTTCGGGTATAGTCAAAACATCAGAAAGAAAGAGGTCGTATGAAAAGTATTGTTATTGTTGAAGATGAAACCGCCATTCGTGAAAACTACATCGACGTTTTAACTCGCCAAGGCTATCACGTCCAAGGCTATGCAAACCGTAAAGAGGCAATGGCAGGCTTTGAACAATCTCTTCCGGATTTAGCATTAATCGATATAGGCTTAGAGGATGAGATTGATGGCGGCTTTCAACTCTGTCAGTCGCTGCGCGCCAAATCTCCCACCCTACCTATCGTCTTTTTGACAGCAAGAGACAGTGATTTTGACACTGTTTGTGGTTTAAGAATGGGCGCCGACGATTATCTGACAAAAGACATCAGCCTACCGCACCTTATGGCCCGCATAGCCGCGCTTTTTCGTCGCACTGAAGTCCAAGGGCAGCAATCGAATGACGCTGATATAACTGAGCACGGCCACCTCAGTATTAATAAAGAAAAAATGCATGTCTATTGGCGAGACCAACCTATAGATTTGACCGTCACAGAATTTTGGATGCTTTTTTCACTGGTTCGTCGCCCCGGTATCGTTAAGAGCAGGCAAGCATTGATGGAAGAAGCGCATGTGGTGGTGGATGACAATACCATCACTTCTCACATTAAGCGTATCCGAAAAAAGTTTGTCACTATTGATGCCGAATTTGACCATATTTCTACCGTTTATGGCATGGGATATCGCTGGCAGGAACCGAAATAAATGCGGAGTAGTTTACGAGTCAAAACGCTACTCATCTGTAGTTTCCTGTTACTGCTGCCTTGGTTAGGCTATCGCTATATTTGGGAAATGGAGAAAGTCCTTAGAGTAGGACAAGAACGTAACTTACTCGGCACTGCACAAGCTTTGGCAACTGCATTGCATGAGCGGCCACAACTTTTCGACAGCAGCGCTAGCTTTCAGCGTCAAGTTGTCAAAGGGAAAGATCTCTATGCCTATGAACTCCACCAGCCCATTACGCTTGATGGCCAACTCAGTGACTGGGCCGCTTATCGCGAGCACTTCAAGCACTATGGGCGTGACTATGTTCAGTACTCACGTTTCCCATACAAACAATCACAGTTTTCCTTCGAGCACATGCTTGGTCGATTCGGAGAACACCTCTATGCCGTGTTTGAAGTCACTGACCCTATAACCACAGTACGCCGTCAAAATGCATTACGCATTGACCGTAATGATCATCTTGTGATTGCTTTTACAAGCCCTGAGGGAAATCTTCTTCGCTACGCTATTCCCGCTCAAGATTCTGGCTGGGTGAACGCCTATGCGATAGAAGGAAATATTCAAAACCCTCTCTCTCTTACGCCAGCCCCTTTTATTCAAGGCTACTGGCAAGAAACCGAACTTGGCTATACGGTTGAAATCCGTATACCTCTCGACAAACTGGATAAGAAATTAGCCTTTGCTTGGTACAACGTTAATGATGACTTTAATCGTGACATTGAGACGGTTATCGCAACGGCAAGTATCAACGCAGCATCCAAACTGGGTTCGCTCGTTATACCTTCTCCCGAAATCGATAAAATTTTAAAAGGCATGACACACAGTCAAGCCCACCTTAAGGTCATCGACAATCAACGTCGTGTATTGGCAAAGACCGGCTCATTGCACTCTCAACAAGGACTTTGGGCAAACTCTCTCAGTACTCAAGAAAGTCTTATTAATCGGATTGTTGCGCCCTTTTACGAATGGCTTTTCCCACTTCCTTCTCTCGATGTATCCACTGAAGTCGGTGACGATGCTGATGTAAAAGGACTTCATGTAACACAGGCATTGGAAGGGCGTCCTTATGTTCGCTGGCGAAGAGCTAATGATAACCAAGAACGGGTCATTTTATCTGCTGCGCACCCTATCTACGTCAATGGACGCGTTATGGGCGCCGTCGTGGCAGAAGAGACAAATGTCGGCATACAAACCCTTAAGGTAGAAGCACTAAAAGGGCTATTTTCTTTAAGTACTGCCATTATTGTATTGGGAATCACCACTCTCTTATTATTCGCTTCTCATATCTCTAGCCGTATTAGACGTTTGAGAGATAACACCGAAAAGGCGATCGATACACAAGGGCGCTTACAAGAAAAAATAGTCATTGACCAACGCAGTGATGAGATTGGTGATCTCTCTCGAGGACTATCAACAATGCTAGATAGACTCGATGGCTATCACCAATACTTAGAGCAGATGTCATCACGTCTCGCTCACGAGTTAAGGACGCCTGTTGCCGTCGTACGCTCTTCGCTAGAAAACCTTGCGTTTTGCGAAACCAATCCCGCGAATACCCCTTATATTCAACGGGCACAGGAAGGGATTAACCGACTAAATACCCTACTGTCACTTATGACCGAAGCGACCCGCATTGAACAGAGCCTTGAACATGTTGATCAAGAGCGCTTTCTCATCAATGAACTATTAGAAGGATGCACACACGGTTACAGCCTTGTCTATCCAGAAACGACCTTTGATCTATCGGTACCTCCTGACGAAATTTATGTCGACGGTTCACCTGATCATTTAGTGCAGTGCTTAGATAAGCTGATTTCAAACTCTGTGGATTTTCACTATGCAGACACGCCTGTGAAAGTTGAACTCATCAAAAAATGTGACCGATATATTCAACTCTCGATTAGCAATGAAGGACCACTACTGCCTGACGAAATGCAAGACCAACTGTTTAATTCAATGGTTTCTTTACGGACAAAAAGCAAAGAATTTCAAAAAGAGAAGCAAGATAAACCACACTTAGGGCTTGGCTTATACATTGCGCGCCTCATTGTTCAGTACCACAAAGGCGAAATAACCATCGACAACAGTGCTGATGGCAAAGGCATTACAGTGAATATCTTACTGCCTTTTTTCAGTCAAAAAAACACTGAGTCCATTTGACTGAGAGACTCCCGTCGACGATGACTTTTTGCTTATTTCGTGAGTTTAAACATCTGCTTTATCCAAAATAACTAGGGCGGTCCTATAATGGTAGGAATTACAATAAGGAAATTAACATGACGACAATCAGTAATACCGCATTAGTCATTGTCGATGTACAAGGTAAGCTTGCGCATTGTATGCATGACTCAGCTTCTCTATTTAAAAATTTAGCCATTCTTATCCAAGGTGTGCAATTACTTGATATCCCCATTTTGTGGGTCGAACAAAATCCAACGAAGCTGGGGAAAACGGTTGAAGAGATATCTCAGTACCTTACCGATCACTCTCCTATCTCAAAAATGACGTTTAGTTGCTTTCAGGAAAGAGAGTTCAGCCAAGCACTTAATCAGCTGGATAGAGAACATATTCTCGTCTGTGGTATCGAAAGTCACATTTGTGTTTATCAAACCGTTATCGACCTATTTCAAGCAGACTACCTCGTCAGCCTTGTGTGTGATGCCATCTCTTCCCGTGAAGCTTACCAACAATCTCTCGCTATCGACAAAATGAGTCAATTGGGAGTCCCAACTACCACGGTTGAAATGGTACTGTTCGAATTAATGAAAACAGCAGAACACCCTCAGTTTCGAGCCATACAAGCCTTACTAAAGTAATCAACACCTCCCCATTGTTGAGATGACAGAATATAAACCACAAGGCCACTGACAAATGGATGAAGAAGCGCTACAACAACAACTGTGTCAATGGGTACAAGATGACAAGGCTCGTGTTTACATGCTGCGTATGGTAGCGAAGCTCCCTTTACCCCAATGTTATATTGCTGCAGGTTTTGTTCGAAACCTCGTATGGGATCATATTCATCACCAAGAGACTAGTGCTCTTAATGATGTTGACGTTATTTATTTTGCGCCCAACGATCCTAACGGTACGAAGGGTAAAGAGATAGAACAACTATTGAATCGAGTCTATTCAAAGGTTAAATGGCAGGTTCGTAATCAAGCTCTTATGCACGACCTAAATCAAGACCCACCATACACAAGTAGCGCCGACGCCCTCACATACTGGCCAGAGAAAGAGACAGCCATTGCGATTCGACTCGATGAATTTCAGCAATTGGAAGTCGTTGCTCCTTTTGGATTATCATCACTATTTCGTGGAGAGGTGACTTTAAACCCAAAGCGTTCAAAGCAAGATATGATGGAAAGAGTATTGAAAAAGAAATGGTTAGATCGCTGGCCACAATTAACGATTGTTATGTCAAGTTAACGAAAAAAGCAATTGGGTATACACTTACTATAGATAGTTAGTGAGGACACTCTATGCGTTGGATGGCATTTTTTCTATTGCTGTTAGTCGGCTGCGAACACAAACCCGATAAAATCCGAATCGCGATAAACCCTTGGGCAGGTTATGAGTTTCTCTTCCTCGCTGAAAAGAAAGGTTTTTTTGATGAATTTGATCTTCCTATCGAGCTCGTACAAGTCGCTAGCTTATCTGACGCTCAGAGTGTCTATATCAATAATAACGTTGAAGGTTTAGCCAGTACACTCATTGAAGCTATCCAAGCTACCCCCTTAGGTGGGAAGCCGCTTAAAGTGGTGATCATCGCTGATTACTCAAACGGCTCAGATATCATCATCGGTGCTCGTGGAAGTTCTATTTCCGAATTACAGGGAAAACGAGTTGGCGTTGAAGTGGGTGCGCTTGGCTTATTTTTACTTTCTAGAGCTTTAGAGAATGTCGGGCTCACTCTCGATGACATTTCCCTTGTAAATATAAACCAATCAGAAATCGTAAACTTGATGCTAAGTGGCCAAATTGATGCTGCTGTCACTTATAGCCCTTACACCATTTCTTTGGCACGACATCAGAGTTTCGACACCTTATTTAGCTCTGCAGAAATCCCCAAAGAGGTAGTAGATGTCATCTCTGTGTCCAACGAAGTATTAGAAGTATACCCAGACTTTGCCCCCAAGCTTCAAAAAGTATGGCAACGAGCCTTAACGTACTATGAGCAGCACCCAGAAGAGTCAATGAACATCATGGCCCAAAGACAGCGCGTTCACGTTGATGAATTTTCTTCTAGCTTAGAAGGTATACAAATGCTCTCCATCGATGAACAGTTGAGGTTACTATCATCTTCGAATGAAGTGCTAAACACGGCAAAAAGAATCTGCTCACTTTTAGTTGATTTAGGATCCATAGAAGATTCATGCGAACACACCAGCACGCTGTTTTACTCTCCGGTCACAAAGCATTTAGACACTGAGTACCGCAATGATAAATAGTCAATTCAGTCAAAACATTACAACAAAGTTGATTGTATTAACTGTACTTATTGTTATTTCTACCTTTGTCGTCGTCGGTGGCTTTTATTATCATCAAAGCCGAGAACAAACAGAGTTTGCTGCGAATAAAAACATAGACAACATCATCAATGCGTTGCTGTTAGCCGTGGAAAATAATGCCAGTAATGCCAACCTCATTAGAACCACAACAATACTCGCCTCTGAGCCTGAAATTACACGTTTCAGCATCATTAACCCAAGTAACGAAACCGTTATCGCCGATAGTCGTAATGAGTATATTGATATGTCGACGTTGGCAGCCTACTCATCGCAACTCTCTTCCGTTATTGAACAATTTATAGAGAGAGGGGATAACCAATACATTTTTGAATCACTTTCTGACAACAACCCGAATGCTTTACATATTCTGCGACGTGTCAACATGGTTAACCCTAACATCAATCGTTTAAAGCCCTATTTGGTCCTTATCGAATATAATATTGAATCTGATATCGCCTTCCAGTTACAACGATTTTGGCACTACATCGCAGTCACATTCACCGGTTTTATTATCCTGTTATTTTCGATGCTATACCTACAAATTCGCGTATTTATTAAGCCGTTAAAAAGGCTTGCCCATCAGTTAGGAAAGCAAGGTTTAAGGCCGGTGGAATCAATCTATGACCATGAAATTCAAGTATTGGTCGATAGCTACAATAATCACGTTCGACAATTGATAGAAAAGCAATCTGAGCTAACGCACACAAGGCGCTACATTGATACCATCATAAAACGCATTCCTGTGATGCTCGCCTATACCGATAAAGATTTGCGCTATCAATTTATAAACAGCCAATACTGTGAATGGTTCGGAAAGAGTCAAGACGACATGCTTGGCAGAAAAGTACCAGACTTATTACCTCCGATCACTTATCAGACGATAAAGCCCTATATTCAACAAGCTCTTGAAGGGAGGACTGTTAATTTCGATAGCCAGATAATCACACATGATGGCGAGTACCGATTCGTCCAAGTTAGGTATATTCCTGATATAGATTCGTATGGCAAGGTCAATGGTTTCTTCGCCTGTATCGAGGATGTCACCACTCGCTACCAAGACGAAGACAGAATACGTCGATATACACATGAACTTGAAAAGAAGAATCTTGAATTAGAGAATGCGAAACGACAAGCCGAAGAAGCAGTCGAAGCAAAATCAACCTTCCTTGCTACAATGAGCCATGAGATCCGAACCCCAATGAACGGTGTCATGGGGATGCTAGAACTAATATCGCACACCAATCTCAACAAAAAACAAAATGATTATTTGGAACTTGCTCAATCAAGCGCCGCTATCATGATAGATGTTATTAACAACATACTCGACTTTTCAAAGCTAGAAGCTGACCGTGTAGAACTTGATGTTCAAGCTTTTGATCCGACCCTGCTGCTCAAAGAAACAGCGAAAGTCATGTCCATAAAAAGTGCAGAGAAACAGTTGCCACTGCTTCTCGACATTGCGACGTCAATGCCCGTTCATATTACGACAGATCCCACACGACTTAAGCAAGTACTGGTGAACTTAATCGGAAATGCAATCAAGTTCACGACGAATGGTCATATATTGGTAAAAGCCGATTTCAAAAACGAACATTTTATCATTTCAATCATCGACACAGGCATCGGTATCAATAGCGAGCAACAAGAGCAGCTATTTAGCCCTTTTTCTCAGGCAGATGCGTCAACCACACGTAAATATGGAGGGACAGGATTAGGGCTGAGTATCGTCAAGCAGATCATTGCACTGCTTGATGGTGATATTACGGTCAATAGCCAAGAAGGTAAAGGGAGCAAATTTACCTTTACGATCCCTATCGAAAATTACGAAGAGCCTGCACAATACCCACTAACCCTTGCTAAAGAAAGTTTACTGGTCGTTACACCGTCTCCTACCATCGAAGCGCTTTTTTTGCCTCATTGCCATCAATGGGGATTATCCGTTGCAGCTAGCGGGGATGCGGGTGAAATTCTCACTGACATTGCCAAGCACAACAATGTGATTATCGACACCCTGAATGTCGAACATGCTTTATTTGCCCGACTCTTAAGTTTAAAAAATCGTTTTCCCAATACCAATTTTATTGGGTTAGCGTTGCCGTCACACCCAAAAAATCGAGCAAACCCTATACTAGCAAGTTGTGACCAAATCCTTCATGCGCCGTTTACCCCAGAAGATTTATTTAACTTGCTGCAAACTAAAGAACACAAAGCAGTACCTCCAATACTGACGACACAATTGAAACCCTCATCCCTAAAACCCAAACGAATCTTGGTCGTGGAAGATAACGTTATCAATCAACATGTCATTTCCGCGATGCTCGATCAACTCGGCATGCACTACATACTGGCCGGTGATGGAGAAAAAGCACTCCGTCTACTGCAAGGTGAACATGACAATTTCGACCTTATTTTAATGGATTGCCAAATGCCTGTTTTAGATGGCTACCAAGCGACGGAGGCGATTCGTTCGGGTGTGGCTGGCCAATACTATCAAGCAATCACAATTATTGCGTTAACAGCCAACGCCATGCCAAACGATCGTCAGCAGTGCCTCGATGCCGGTATGGATGATTATCTCAGTAAGCCTCTTTCCATTGATGACTTAAGAGTTGCCTTGTTTAAATGGTTAGAGACTAAAGTTCGCTGTAAAGACCGACCTGTCGCATAACAAAGAGACTGTAGCAGTGAACAACTCTTTGCTTCGTATCTTCACCTATAAAAATCAAACACATCAAAAGAAGAAATGCCGCCGAGATCAAACCAATGGCATCGGCGTAAGATGAGTAACATTGTCACCAGACGAATACCATAGCCGCAAAGTGAATAGCATAGCCGCAAACGAATATCATCAAAGCGATATTTGAGCGGTCCTTTATCTGTCATGCCATTTTATGAACTTCAGCCCACCTTTATCTGGGCCATTTGATATCATGCGTAGACAATTAAGCGATGAGCACTGAATCATTTACGGTACAGCTACGGAGTAAACAATGAACAATTTTTCATTTCAAAACACCACACTCATTCATTTTGGCCCACAACAAATAGCGCAAATAGGCCAAGCTATTCCAATTGATAAAAAAGTGCTCGTGACCTTTGGCGGGGGATCGATAAAACAAAATGGCGTTTATGACCAAGTCGCTAAAGCCCTAGAAGGTCATCAATGGCTCGCATTTGGTGGTATCGAGCCAAATCCTCAATTCGACACACTGATAAAAGCCGTTGAGTTGATAAAAAAAGAGAACATTGACTTTGTTCTCGCTGTTGGTGGTGGCTCTGTTGTTGATGGGAGTAAATTTATTGTCGCAGCCTCTTGCTATGAAGGTGAAGACGCGTGGGATATTCTTAGCAAACAATCGCCTGTTGAACGCGCTCTTCCACTCGGGGTTGTGCTGACACTTCCAGCCACAGGCTCTGAAACCAATATTGGTGCCGTTGTCTCACGCGGCAAAGACAAACTCGCCTTTATGAACCCACTGGTTCGTCCTCAATTCGCTGTGCTCGATCCTGAAACAACACTTTCACTCTCCCCTCGTCAATCAGCCAATGGTGTTGTGGACGCTTTTGTCCATGTTATGGAGCAGTATTTAACCTACTCCACTGATGCCAAAGTTCAAGATCGCTTTGCTGAAGGATTACTACTGACCCTCATAGAGGAAGGTCCAAGGGTATTAAGCGAGCCGGACAATATTGATGTACGTGCAAATATCATGTGGGCTGCGACGCAAGCATTGAATGGTTTGATTGGCGTAGGCGTTCCCCAAGATTGGACCACGCATATGATTGGCCATGAGTTAACGGGGATTTATGGTATTGACCATGCAAGAACGCTTTCAATCGTTTTGCCAGCCGTCATGAAGCATCGTCAAGACAAGAAACAAACGAAACTACTGCAATACGCTGAACGAGTTTGGGGGCTTAAAGAGGGGGATGAATCACAACGTATCGAGCAAGCTATCGAAGCAACCATTAACTTCTTTAAAGCAATGCAAGTCCCTACTTCACTGAGAGACGCTGAGCTGACTCGCGATGCCATCGACACGCTATTAGCAAGCCTAGAGAAGCATGGAATGGTGAGCTTAGGCGAGCATGGTGACATAGATATTGTGGAAAGCCGTAAAATTCTAGAAACGGCTTTTTAGATTGAAACACTAAACGCTTCTTTATCATCAATGGTAGGCCGTCATACTCAAGAATGAACGACCTACCATTGACCACACAGGCAAGAGCCATCTTATTAGGCCTGATGCTTTTTATCTCTACATACCCCTTCCGAACGTAAACGTAACGTCAAGAGTTGTGATCATCAAGACACACTTTTAATAAAATGCTCGCCAGTAGCAACACCGACTTCCAACGTGCTTTTTCAGTACAACGATTGACCAATGACGAACAAACAATGACCTAACGGCACATTTTTCGTATTTTCTAGCACTTTTCTGACATGATAGGTGCATTGTTGTGTTTGACTTTAGTGGACTGTGTTTCTAAAGTCTGCTTTGAACGATAAAACACGAACATTGTTGGCGAATTTTGCTTGCGAAAGTCATCAAAATGAGTGATTAATAAGCACTACTGAAAGAAAACATCGAGTCAATGCGTTAGTTTTTAGTTATCTGTTGATAAAAAACTAACGCATTCATTCGTGACTGAAATAGATAGTTTCAATTTATCTTTTGTTTAAAGATCAAACTCAGTTACGGTTACCACTAATTTGTTTATTGCATTCACATTTTCAAAGGTCTACCCATGACAAATGCTGCCGCTTACATGCGACTTGCTTCCTTTACCGCCCTAATGTCCGCCTCAGTGATTGCTGCACCAACCGTCGTTCCAGATGCGCCAGCGATTGCCGCTAAAGGCTACATCTTAATGGACTTCCATTCAGGTCGTATTTTGGCTGAGCAGCAAGCTGATGAAACGTTGAACCCTGCAAGCTTAACAAAACTAATGACCAGTTATGTCATTGGGCAAGAAGTTAAACGTGGAAATATCTCATTAGACGACAATGTTGTTATTAGCCAAAATGCTTGGGCACGTAACTTCCCTGATTCATCAAAAATGTTTATCGAAGTCGGTAAAACAGTCAAAGCTGAAGACTTAAACCGCGGTATTATTGTGCAATCAGGCAACGATGCAAGCGTTGCAATGGCTGAACACGTCGCAGGTTCTGAGGGCTCGTTTGTTAGCTTAATGAACTCTTGGGCAGCAACCCTTGGGATGAATTCATCTCACTTTAGTAACGTTCACGGACTTGATGCTGAAGGTCTTTATACGACACCACGAGATATTGCCGTCCTGGCACAAGCCATTATTCGCGATGTCCCAGAGCAGCATAAGTATTACAGTGAAAAGTCATTCACCTTCAACGATATCACTCAAAATAACCGAAATGGTTTACTTTGGGATCGTAGCCTCAATGTTGATGGCATGAAAACAGGTTACACGAAAAGTGCTGGTTACAACCTCGTTTCAACAGCGACTCAAGGCCAGATGCGTTTAGTGAGTGTCGTCATGGGCACCAGCAGTGCACGCACCCGAGAGGCTGAATCGAAGAAATTACTTAACTATGGTTTCCGTTTCTTTGAAACACTTTCTCCGCACAAAGCACAGCAAGAAGTCGTGAGCGAGCGAGTCTGGATGGCTGACGAGCAACAAATTAGCCTTGGTGTTGCTGAAGATACTTTTGTTACCGTTATGCGTAGCCAACGCAGTAACCTAGCGGCTAATGCTGTACTTGACGGTGAGCTGGAAGCACCGATTTCGAAAGGTGAGCAAGTGGGTAAACTCATTTATCAACTCGACAACGAAATCGTGGCAGAAGTTCCACTGATCGCCCTTCAAGATGTTGAGCGTGGTGGCTTCTTTTCACGCTTAAAAGATATGGTTATCAAATTCTTCAAAGGCTTGTTCAGCTAGTCGATTTTTGTATAACGATGAGCTTCGTTGGACAATAAATTTTTGTGTCATTAAGAGATTTTTTAGCGACAAAGCTCATTCAAATAGCTCTGTTTAGTGGCATGTATTATTGATGCATGCCACTCGACCTCCCGGCAGCGCTCCTACTTCTCCAGATACTGACTTTTCAATCGTCACTACAAACTGGTCGCTTTCAGTGAATGCTTTTAAGACTCATTGAATGGATCAACCTTGTTGTATGAAATAAAAAACAAAATCCTTAGCTGCCCACTGTATCCATACACTAAACTTCTTATATCAGCCGTAACCAACCCTGACTTGTTGATGCATGCTCAATCTATATCAACGTAAAAATAATTCTCCACAACCATTTCGTCAGACAGTGTGAAGAGGTCGCATGACAATTATTGAAGAATGGCTAGAAGCCAAAAGTAACCAGCCATCCACCTTAGAAAGCTGGTTAATCACCACACCAAGAACCATCTTCAATCCACCGCTAACTCCCCTGAAGCAACAGGCTATTGGCGAATGGTATCAAGCCTGCTTAACATGCTATCGAACGAACAAAATAAACGCTGAATGTGGGAGTGAATGGTTACAGTTGGCTTATAGCTATCTGCAAGTTATGGCATCTGATCAACGGCATAGTAGTGAGGTGCGCTTATGGTGCCTACACCGTCTCGATCACTTGATCGTCGCATTACTAGAGAGTCCTCATCAAGACAGCACAGCAGCAGAAGAAACCATCTCTGCCCACATCGCTTTTATGGCGGGTCAGCAACATCAAAATTTACCTAACGATTTTCGAGTCCCCCCTTTTTCTTCTTAGCATTCAGCACCCTAAATAAAGACAAAGCACACGCATATCGCTACACCCATTCTATCCATTCAGCCCGGAAGGGACAATTTCCATAAAAATCAAACGCATAAAACAAAAACACATCGACAGCTCCGATCACTAACACTAATCAAAAACGCATACAACCACATAACTAACCTGAACTCGGGATAAGAATAGAAGGGAACTAAAAGCTGGCTCTGCGATCAGATCTTTCGACCAAGAAGGAAATCATCGCAAAGGAGCCAGCTATGAACAAACTAACCGACCTATTTTGTCATGTCGATGACTTTTG
>JBHOGO010000075.1:0-24294 GCA_043421945.1 bacterium sp. HQB-150
CGCCTATCTGGAGCGGGTCATACTAGCTGGAATTAAGGGCTTGAACAAAAATTAAACACTCATGCTCTTGCCCTGCTTCCCTGGGTAATGCGCGGAAACAAGGTCTTTAAACTCTTGAACAGCACGATATAGCTTATATGTATTATTAACTTTCACATGTAGCCTCATGTCTATGGGGGACTATCTGCAAATCGAAATGGCTAGATAATCGAATTATTACGCTTTTATTATAGTCTCAATAATTTAATGATCGATGGTTGTAATGTTGAATGGTAGCTGAAGCGCGTTATGCTGTGAGTGGAGCCTTTTTTATTCTAGCCTATGTTTCTATGAGGTGCTGTTGCGATAAAGTGTACTTTGCTCGTCTGTTGACAAATTTTTTGAGTCGTGGGGTGCCATTAAGTCGAAAGTGGTCAAAGGAAAGCGATGACCACTGATTACATTCTTACATGGCTTAGTGCTTAAAAGTATGCTGCTCATTGGCACTTGTGGCGGTGAGGTCGCCAGCAGGATTAATCAAGTGCGGTAATATTTTAGGCAAGTTGAGGGTTATATCTTGGTCCTCAACAGGGTTAATGATGGTGTGATACCAACCAAGAAGTCCAAGCACAGCATATCCGATAGCGTTATCGTCGTCTCGATGCTCAAGGATGATCTGTAGAAAACGGAGAATGGTCTTATCGTTTGACGTTGCTTGAACCAATGTCGATTGATAGATATCGTTCGCTTCAGTGATTAACCCTTCAAACTCAGTTTCAATCGCGACTTTAAAAGAGCCGCCATCAACGGAAATTTTCATTTCGATATAGCCTAGTAGTATTCAGTGAGCAGGATAGTATCGAATAATGCAAATGTTGTCTAAGTAGGAGTACATCAATTTCGTACTTAAACTAAAAAGCCGCAAACTAATGCGGCTTTATTAGTAAGTATGCATTACGAATGCTACTTATCGGTATCGATACCCATCAGTGCTTCTTGGATATCAATGACTTGCTGGTGAACGGCGTTTTCTTCAGCGGTAATACCCAGCTCTGCGTGTGCTTCTTTTTCACTCATACCAAGGTGGCAACGCATAATGTCGACCGCAACTTGGTACTGCTCTTTGTCTGCCATGTTGATACTCCCTGTTGAAAAATCCTAACTGCGTAAAAAAATAGCCCACAACGTGTTTTGTAGCAATACGACCAAAGTCTAATTTATTAGGCGAATGTGATATGGATGAAAAATACGCACCATTATTAATAATTTTTTTCTTCCCCTTGTAATCAAAAAAGCTGACCATACATATAATCAGATAAGGGCATTGTTAAGGTGATACTCGACGAAGTCCAAACTTTCAGCATACTTATTTTGTGGACCTCAGTGACCACAGGATGGTGGTTCACTGTGTAGGATAATAGGAAATCTTTACGAGTCATCACCAGCTTATGAGTGATTGTTTTATCCCATTGATGTGCTGAAAGATAACATTATAATAAATAAGCTTTTTTGGAGCGTAGAATGAAACGTATCGCGTTGTTTTTAGCAACTAACTTTGCTGTGATGATTGTCTTCAGCATTGTTCTTAATATTGTGTATGCCGTGACGGGTATCCAAGCCGGTAGCTTGGGAGGCTTGGTCGTGCTGGCGGCAGTATTTGGTTTTGGTGGATCTATCATTTCGTTATTGATGTCAAAATCAATGGCACTTCGTGGCGTTGGTGGTCAAGTTATCGAACAACCGCGTAATGAAACTGAACACTGGCTAATGAATACGGTTCAACGACAAGCTCAACAAGCCGGTATTGGCATGCCAACAGTTGCTATCTATAACTCGCCAGATATTAATGCTTTTGCAACCGGTGCAAAGCGAGATGATTCGCTTGTTGCAGTATCAACAGGTTTAATGCAAAACATGACACGCGACGAAGCAGAAGCTGTTTTAGCACATGAGGTTAGCCATATCGCAAACGGCGATATGGTGACAATGACTTTGATGCAAGGTGTAGTGAATACCTTTGTTATTTTCGTTGCTCGCTTAATTGCTGGTGTGGTCAGCGGTATGAACAGCGATGAAGAAGGAGAGGGCGGCGGCAGCTTTATGGTCTACTTCCTTGTTTCAACTGTGATGGAAGTTGTATTTGGCTTCTTAGCAAGCACGTTAACTATGTGGTATAGCCGTCATCGCGAATTTAAAGCGGATGCTGGTTCAGCTCACCTTGTCGGTAAAGAGAAGATGATTGCTGCACTAGAGCGCTTGAAACAGAGCCAAGAGCCACAGTTGGAAGGCTCAATGATGGCATTTGGTATCAATGGTAAAAAATCATTATCCGAGCTTTTCATGACGCATCCACCGTTAGATAAGCGTATCGACGCATTACGTCGCGGTGAGCACTTATAAGCGAAGCACGTTCCTGCTAGCAATAGTTAAACGGTTATCTCAATGGAAACCAGTAGGTCATTCGACCTGCTGGTTTTTTTGTTACAGCAGGCTGATTTAATGTAATTACTTGAATATGTTCTACTTCTACTCTTGATACTGATGCAGCCCTCTATTTCTTATTCATAAAGTCGTGAATAAGCCTATATTTGTTGAGATGTTGTATATGCTTTATGGATTAGGTGAAGAAGAGGGGGTCATATGACAGTTATTCCAATTGGAGCGCTAGAATCGTTACTTATTGCACTCTTCGTGTTGATTCTTGGTCATATGGTGAATCAGAAAGTACCTGTTTTAAAAAAATTTAATATACCAGAGCCTATTGTCGGTGGGCTTATCGTGGCATCGATAATTACTTTTTTACATACACAAGAGGTCGCATTTCACTTTTCACTTGAGATGCAAAAACCACTAATGTTGATGTTTTTTAGTACGGTGGGCCTTGCTGCAAATTACCGATTATTACTCAATGGTGGACGTCGCGTTGTTATTTTCTTGCTACTAGCAACTGTCTATATCGTTCTGCAAAACGGAGTCGGTGTTGGTTTAGCGGCAATACTGGGCTTTGAGCCAGTGATAGGTTTAGTTGCTGGTTCGATCTCTTTATCTGGTGGGCATGGCACCGGGGCTGCTTGGGCCACTATCTTTAGTGAAGAGCATGGTATTCATACCTTAGAGGTCGCAATGGCTTCAGCGACATTTGGACTCGTTATGGGAGGGATGATTGGCGGGCCTGTTGCACAGCGCCTTATCGATAAATACCAACTAAAGTCGGCCTATGGAAATGATCACCATCAGCACGAAACCTATCCAGATTTAGTCACTTATGATCAGTTAGAAGAAGATAAAGTTACGGCCAAACGGATACTCGAAACGCTATTTATTATGGTGTTGTGTGTTTCTGGTGCTGCGCTGGTCGATTACCTTGTTAAGACGTATGAGGTTAGCTGGTTACGTATGCCTGACTTCGTTTATGCGTTGTTTATTGGTGTGGTTATCACCAATATTACGGAGGTAAGCCGTGGCTATAAGATCAATAAAGAGTGTGTGGATATATTGGGCACAGTGTCTTTATCGTTATTCTTGTCTATGGCTTTGATGAGCTTGAGATTATGGGAAATTTTTGGACTTGCCGGACCGCTGCTGATTATTCTTTGCGTACAGGCGATGGTACTCGCTGTATTTGCTTACTTCGTGACCTTCAGGGTAATGGGGAAGAATTATGACGCTGCCGTGATTGCAGGGGGGCACTGTGGTTTTGGAATGGGGGCGACTCCTACAGCAGTGATGAATATGGGCGCATTAGTTTCGCGTAATGGCCCTTCTCCGCAAGCGTTTATGGTTGTTCCCATCGTAGGGGCTTTCTTCATCGACGTGACGAATTTAGTCGTTTTACAAGGGTTTTTATCTATACTGCTCCCTTAAATATGGATTGGCTAACGCTACATATTCAAGAACACTGTCAGCGCTTATATCGCTTAGCTCTTGAGGCATAGCGGCAGTTGGGGTGTTTATACGCTAGGCCTTTCTTTGCGTTAGAGGCTTGTTTACTCCTCCCCAGCGGCAGGTTCAGAGTAAAAGCGTTTCATCATGTTAGGGTTCTTCGCAAAGGCCTCCGCAATATAATCAATAAATACCCGTTGCTTTGCTGGCATATACTTACTTTGTGCAAATTGCATGACGATTTGACCTCGGTAATTTCCAGCCAATTGCCAATCAGGCAGCACTTGAACAAATTCTGGATCGTTTAAGATAGGGCGAGCGGCAAACTCAGGTAAGACACCAATTCCTAGCCCGTCTCGAATAGCTTCCAAGCGCATTTCAGTATGATTAACAATATACCGACCATCTATGGTGACTTTGACCTTTTTCCCCGCTAAGCAGAACTCCCAATCATTGTCGGAAACATTTTCACCGAGAAAAATACAATCATAGTGCTCTAAATCAGAGGGGTGTGTGGGTAGATCTTTATCTTTGAAGTATTGCCTGCTGCCGTAAAGGACCAATCTAACACTGCCTAATTTCTTAGATACTAAACCTTCGGTCGGCTTGTCTGTGAGTCGAAAGACCACATCGATCTCATCACTGATAGGATCGATAAAATGATCCGTGACTTTAATGTGCAGTTTGATCTGAGGGTAGCGCTTTAGAAATGTAGGGATTAATGGGGAAAGTACTTGTTTACCAAATGCTTTCGGTACTGAAACGCGTAAGTATCCTCGGGGCTCTAATGAAATGGAACTCGAAATGTCGCATGCTTTTTTGGCGGCATCGATCATACTAAGGCTATAAGTGTAAGCGACTTTACCTGCTTCACTTAATGTCAGGTTTCTCGTCGTTCTTTCGAGTAACTTAACCCCTAATGCTTCCTCTAGTCTGGCCATTTGCCGACTTACCGCTGAGGGTGTCACCCCCATCTTTTTTGCTGCAGCCGTAAAACTTCCCGCATCAACAACGGTAGTGAAGATAGCCAAATCAGATAATAAGGGTAGTAGTTTATTTGTGTCCACAGCGCAAAAGTCCTGTTCCTAATAACATCATTCGAACTTGTTAATAACAAGTTAACATGGATATGTCATTAGTTGCTAGCCAACAGAGTTAGTAGATAAACGAGGATGCAAAAATGAAACTGATTCGTAGCGCTCAAGATTTGAAGACCGTCTCTCAACATACTAACCACGTATTAACTCTTTTTTCCGGTGGCTTAGATAGCAGCTACTTACTGGCGATGTTAAGTGAGTTACCGGTTAAGGTAACAGCATTGGCTGTTGACCTCGGTGAAGGTATCGATCATGAGCGGTTAAAGCGTATCTGTGCACATTTTGATGCTGAATTAATGGTTGTTGACGCCAAGCATACGTTTATACAAGATGCCGTTGTGCCCGCGATTCAAGCACAAGCAAAATATTTGGGTTTATATCCTATTAGCTCTTCGCTATCGCGACCTGTGATCGTCAAACATGCACTTGAAGTGGCTGAGCGTTTAGAGTGCGGAGCCATCCTTCATACTGCTAACTTATCTCAAAATAGCCTTCGCCGTCTTAATGGCGCCATAGAGAATAGCCAATACCAAGGTTTCTATGGCTCTCCTTATCAATTCACTGTTTTATCACGTGAGCAAAAAAAGCGAGCGCTAGCAACACTAGGGCTTAGCGGTTTTTCAGAACGCTGTGTAAGCGGTGATAGTAATCTTTGGTGCCGAGAATATGAGTCAGGCATTCTTGATAACCCAGAGTGTTTTTTTATGCCTGAAGGGCTGTATCAATGGTGCCGTTTTGATGAAGCCAAGCAACTGCATAAAGATAATCATCTACTCACTATTTGCTTTCGTCAGGGCGTACCTGTTGCCGTCAACAATCAATCTATGTCAATTGAAGAGATGGTTTCTTTCTTAAATCGGGTCGTAGGGGCATATCAAATAGGTCAATACAGTGGTCTTGAGCATTTAGAGGGTGGCGAGAAAGTGCTTGAGCTGAGAGAGGCTCCTGCTGCATCAGTGTTGATGGAGGCATACCGACAATTGGAGACCGCAGTACACCCAGCAGCACTGTTACAACAGAAAATGATTCTTGAACAACAATGGGTCATGGAAGCGGTTGAAGGGCGATGGGGGAGTACGATTCACAGCGCGGCTCGTGATTTTATTAATGCTACGACAGAAGCGGTATCTGGCATCGTGACCTTCCAACTCCATCATGGTAACTGGGCAGTGAATGCTATTTTTGCAGAAAAGGCACTGTACCTCCGAGACAGAGACAGCTGGGAAGCGCATGAAGCAGTGAAGCAATCTCGAGCCGATATTCAGGTTCAAGTCAGTCCGTCTAAGGTTTGGGCATAGGAGAGAATGGATATGTTGACGTGCATTGAATACCAAAGTACTGACCATGGGGTTGCGCCGGAATCCAACCACTATCTCGACCCTTTCCACGGCTTAGATTATGTCTTTATTCCCGGTGGGCAAGTCTCTGAGTCATTGGGTATTACTCCAAAACAATTGGATAGGTTTAGCCGCTATTGGGACAACCTATCACTTGATAATTATATGGCCGATGGAGGGACATATCGATTACGTCGCTATGGACAGTGTGATTATTGCGCTGATAGCAAAACAGCAGTGTGGTTAAAGCATCGGCCTTACGTGCAGTCGAATGATGTTAACCCCCTTAATGGCGGGATTGTGAGACATTTTGAACCGTTAGAAGATGAGTTTAAGGATGACCCTGTATTACAAGGGCTCGTTGCACTTCTTGCTGAAATGTTCGATGCCAAGCAGGGAGAAAAGGTTTCGTGGCGCGTCCGCTTTCACCCCTACCGTATCCTAGCTTCAGAACAAAATGCTGGTGAGCCAACCCCAGAAGGGCTGCATAGGGATGGTGTAACGTTTATTACCTCTATTATGGTTAAGCGCCATAACGTCAACGGAGGGAAAACAACAATCACGGATGATAAACGCCGTCTGCTTGATGAATTTGAGCTTAAACACCCTCTCGATATTATGGCGGCAGATGATGAAGCCACAATGCACCAGGTAAGCGCTATCAATGTGGATAATGACCTTGTTACCACGGCCTATCGTGACGTACTCGTTATCGCGTTCACGCACCCAGATCAAATTTAAGGAGTGGTAAAAATGTCAAAAGAAGAGTACATGGATGTACCCAATACACCGATGCGCCGCAAGGCACCTTTCGCAGAGTTGATGTTACTGGCAGTCGCTATATTTTGGGGAACGAGTTACGGCTTAACAAAAGAAGTCTTGGTTTATGTCTCCGTGTTGGCCTTTTTGTTTGTTCGCTTTGCGATGACATTCTGTGTCCTGATTCCCTTATTCATTCGTGATTACCGGAAAGGGTTAGCATCAGATTGGTTAGCAGCGGTGCCAACCGGGTTTGTACTCTTGGCTATCTTCATTTGTGAGACTTATGGTGTCTTTCATACTAGTGCATCCAATGCTGCCTTTTTAATTAGTTTGTGCATTCTTATGACACCGTTTGTCGAGTGGTTTGTTTTTAAGCAGCCACCAAGTGAACGCATGTGGATGATGGCAGCATTGAGCATTGTGGGGGTTGGGATGCTCACAATGGGTTCGTTCGATACATTGACGTTTAACCGTGGGGATCTCTTTATTTTATGTGCAGCGATACTGCGTGCTGTCATGGTCGTCATGACGAAGAAGGTCCTCAAAGGGAAGCACCTTTCTGCTTTATCGGTAACTACGGTTCAGTCTGGTGTCGTTATGCTGGGGGTGTCGATACTTCTTTTGGGAACGGGGTTTGAATGGCGGGAGCTATTCGTCACAGAGCATTCGTTTTGGAGTATCGCTATTTACTTGGTCGCGTTCTGTACGGTATTTGCTTTTTATGCTCAAAATTATGGTGTAAAATATAGTACCCCCTCTAAGGTGAGCTTATTGATGGGCTCTGAACCTCTATTTGGCGCTCTGTTTGCTGTCGTCTGGCTTGGTGAAGCGCTAACACTCATGCAATGGGCTGGTGGTGTGATGATTGTTGCTGCGACTTGTTATATTGCTTTTGAGCGAGCGTAGCGAGTATTGACAACCAATCGCAACTAGGTAAATGCATTTACCTAGTCGCCTGAATTAAACTCGAATTAGTCGCAAAGCATGACAAAAAAGGTGAATGCAATCAGATATATTTGTGATGTTGAGTCCAAAATTTCTCAGAGTTGTTAACTCCGCCGCATTGTTAATCTCGACCTAAAAAGAAGTTAGGTAAACAGTGCTGAACTTGGCTATAAGTGTGTGGAAACGTCAGCGTTATTGTTACGTTTATTGCTATTGCTATTGCTATTGCTATTGCTATTGCTTAGATGAACTATTGCTTAAATAAAAGCAGTGTTGATTGAAAGGCTGGGTTATTCTGCTTAAGCCAAGTGTCGTAATTCGTCATGATATTATCATGTCAGAACGTTAACACGATGAGCGAGATTATTTTCATCTGCACTTTCAACGAATAAGAACGAATATTAGCCGTCTTTTTTGAGGAAGCAAAATAGCGACTCAAATTGAAGTGAATAGGGGGCGTCAACTAACAGTGTTGGGGGAATGTACCATGGGTGGTTATTGGGCGAGGATGATCGTAACGTGCCTATTCGTCTTGATGGGTTGTGGCTCAGAAAATAATCTTCCGAAAGGGTATGTGGATAATGCTTTCAAGCCGATAGCCGACCGCGTGAATGGCGGAGAAGGCGATAATTTACATGCGTTGGTTGTCTGGCAAAAAGGTGTCACTCGATTTGAGTGGTACGGTGACGCACCTGGTATGGCGGGAATGCTGCAAACCGAGCGGTTAATTGGCACGCCTGAGCGTCGATTCAATATGCATGAAATATCAAGGACTGTAGTCGCAATGCTAACCTTTATTGCTATTGATGAAGGGAAAATAAAATCCACTGAGACACCTATTTATAAGTATTTGCCTAGCATGCCCAAGAGACCAAAGCGTTGGCGAACAATATCGGTACAACATGCACTCGATATGGAAACAGGTTTAAATTTGGATGAGTTTGCGATCTCCAAACTTCGCTTTGACCATAACTGGAATCAGCTGAATCGTGCCGAAGATATTATGGCTTTTATCTATAACCAAGAGTTTGCAGATAGTCCAGGGGATACTTTTCGAAGCAGTGGTAGTGCAACGTTACTATTGGCTAAAGCGCTAGAACATGTCTACCAAAAACCTTTTGAAGTACTCGCTGAAGAAAAGTTATTTTCTCGTATCGGTATCCAAGATGCTCGCTGGCTACGTTACCTCGGTAGCCAAGAAACAGGTATCGATTTTGGCTTGCTGTTAACGAGTAGCGATATGATAAAGCTAGGGCAAGTGATTCTACAAGATGGAGAATGGGGAGAAGATAATATTTTTAACCCGAAATGGGCAAGTAAGGTTAAAAATCTCATCAATAGCGATGCCGAATTCAGTATGCACTTTGGGCGGTTACCCGAATTGAATGGAGCGTTGATCGTACAAGGTGATGGTGAGCAATATATTGTTATTTCCCCGCAAAAGCAGGCTGTGATTGTAAGTGCCGCAGGTAATTATCATAGTGAGTCAAAACCTGTCTTGCAGCTCGTTTCTGATCTTCTACCGATATTATATTGAGCATTGCTTTACTGAATATATTTTGATTAAGTTTTGAAAGCGTGGTGGTCAGTTTTTGTGAATAAGATTTTACGGGCTATTGATTTTATTGAAAGTCATTTACCGATTGGTACTAGTATTGAAGAAATTGCTAACCATTGTTTTACTTCAAAATGGCATCTTCAGAAGTGTTTCAAAAATACTGTTGGGTTATCGATTGGTCAATATCAGCGATACCGTTTATTAAGTTTAGCTGCGCAACGTATCGCGAGTACCCAAGAGCGAATCCTCGACATCGCCATCGAGTATGGCTTTGAATCTCAAGAAGCATTTGCTCGATCTTTTAAGCGCTTTGCCAATGTTTCTCCGCGTAATCTGAGGAACAACCCACAGTGGGCTGCACTCATCACATTACAAAAGCTGGATAAAAAAGCGCTGAGTAATATCGAGTGCTATCGACGCATACAGTCAGAGTTAATCACTGAAGAATCACAGCGTTGGGCAAGCTATTGCTATCAAGTGCCAAATAGCGCTGATGATAATATCAGCGTCATTTCTCAAGTGATGTCATTTTGGGAAACTTTTTATCGCCGTGATGAACTTCCTGCTATGAAAGATAGAACACCAGTATTGATGGAGTTTAGGCAACTCAATCATTTTACCAGTGGTTCCTTTCCTATGGCGATTGCTTACCCGATACATAAAAATGAGCCGGTACCGAGTGACATGATTGAAGTCGTATTACCAAAGCGTCAGATGTATCGTTTCGTTTTACCATCCACTGACCACGCACTTCCTTTCCTTAATTACCTATATACCAATTGGTGTCAAAATCAGAAGGTAGCAATTGGTATACCACCATTGATTTGGAAGGGGGGAGTAGGGGAGTTTTTAACTTGTCTCGTTCCGGCTAAACCAGAAAGTACGAGTGAATTGCCTATCGGTATGGTTACTTCACCTCAAATAGTGGTTAGCCCAGAAGCAAGCGTGCAGGTCAAAGAGGTCAGCTTACCGGAGCTAGATAATTTCGGTTCACGGCGTATTAGTAGCTTCCTTCGCCGGTTTAAGTCACTAACTGATCTAGAGCTTAATTGTGAATGTGTCTATTTTAGCGATAATGTCCAGTATGTTAATAAGGTCGAAATACAACCCTTCAAGATCTATATTCGAGAGGAAGCGGCAAGCACGAGCACCATGATTAGCGGTGATTTCACTTCGGCCTGCATTAGAAAATTAAATGTGCCTTCTGGTCAATATTTACAATCCCAATGGCGAGGAACAATATTGGATGTAGAACATGGGTTAGAGGTTTTCTTTCATGATTACCTTCAAAGCTCTCCGTTTTACTATACGCCTCAAACACAGTTTATTACGGGATTATGTGTAGAGAATGGTTTCTACTCATTTACGTTAAATACCCCTGTAAAACGACGACGTGGTTAATACCAATGTCTATATTACCAATGGTTTTCATCATCATCGTTTTTAATGTAATCGTTTTCAGGGCGCGTCACCGCGATGGTAACGCGCTAAAAGTAGGATGTTATGGCATAAGCTTAATGTGTAGAAAATCATCTGAGGTATGTTGATACCCAACGACGTCGATTGTTGGAGGTCCACTTAAACTAGGGTTGTTTGAGTAGCCAAAGGGTTCGGTGGGGATCCCTGATCTTGAAAAAGAGAGGCGTCCATTATTATCAATATCTTGCATCGCAAAAACGACATACTTCCCAGCAGGGAGCTCACCAAGCGATATCGACTGCGTTGCTGCTTCTACAGGAAATACACCACTAAACACAGTGGGCAACCCCATTAAATCGTCATTTTCTCCATAGACAAGCACAGTGATAGGAGTATCACCCTTTTTAAGGTTTTCGAGTTTAACATTGAGTGGGTAATCTACTGTCTCATAAATGATGGGCTGAGGGAGCAAAGTAGTTTCTAATACTTTGCTAGATAGTGTGACAGCAAATAGGAAACTGCTTGTTATCGCAAAGGCTTTAGTAGGAGACCACTGGCGTTGGTGTGACGCTTCATTAATTAAAGCTGGAATAAATAGAGTCATAACTAATAAGAGAATAATGAGGTGGTAGCTATCAGTTGCACGTAATGTGATTAATGTCGGTGCAGCAATAAAAATTAGAATACTTTGCCATGCGAATACCTGAAGTGAGTGTCGTCCCAGTAACGATAATCCTCTAATGTTTAGTACTTTTGGATAGACATTGATCAGCCTGCCAACTAGATAGATCCAAACGGACAGGCTCAGTAAGCGTAGCCAACCTAATTCGGGTTTATCCGCCAGTGAGTACAATATTCCCGGATGAAGCCCTTGTGAGAGAAAAGCGCCATAGTGAGCTGCGAAAAGCAGTATAGCGATCGTACATACCAAATAAGTGACCCATGTGTGTTTAAACCAGTTTACGGGGTGGTGGCAGTGGTGATATCCAAGTGCAGAGCCGACGATAAAGAGTAATTGCCAAGCAAACGGGTCAAAATATCCGACACTAATAACAAGCTCTGGGGAGATCACTGTATAGAGGGGAGCCAACATTTCTTGTTCAATGTAACCGCTGCACAACCATAGCCCGATACTGCTTGCCAAGACGGGCAGGGTCAGGTTGTGTTTAAACATTACAATTAATGCAGGAAGCAGCAGCATAAAGAGAATATAGAGGGGTAGAATGTCGAAGTAAGCGGGTCTATTCAGTAAGAGCGCGCTTAGCCAAGTGGCATGAAAAGGTGCTGATATGAAGTTTGGAACATTTGGCGAGAGATTAGCTTGCCCATGGCTAAAAATGAGGCTGACATTATGATACCAAAAATAGACCACGATTAGGCACGCTATATGGTAACCATAAATAGTCAGAGCACGTCTCCATGCTTTACGCGTTATTTGTGCGTTAGTCAGTGTGTCCGCACTGTAAATCATCCCTGCAAGTAAGCCAGAGATGAAGACAAACCCCTCCGCGGCGCCAACTTGGCCAAAGGGTTGTAATGTCAACCATTGTAGTGGGGTGTTACCGTTACTTATCCAGACGAGGTGATTGACCGTCATCGCGATAAGTAGCCAGCCTCGAATACCGTCCAGTCCTTCTATACGTTTCATTATTCCTTCCTTTGCAAATATGTGTTCGCATCCCTTACTATTCAATGGTCTATGAAGTGCTTTGAATGAGAGGATTAGCAAAGATTATCGTGACTGAATGAGCGATATCTGACTAAAAGTGTGCTTTTGGACTCTATTTTTTTGCTTTAACCTGAGCAAAATAAGCTTGAGCAAAGGGATAGGATGTGTGAGAAATCCAAGATATGTCTGAAATATAAACATTTGAAAGCACAGACTCACCGATATACCCTAGCGGGAGTTTGTATGGAACGCGGTGTTTATGAAAGATCTTTACTTAACGTTGGACTTGAACCTTTTGAAGGTGTTTATGGCGATTTATCATCATCGTCATATGGGGAAAGCAGCAGAGCATTTATTCGTTAGCCAACCAGCCGTTAGCCAGTCACTTCAAAAACTAAGACATCACTTCGATGATGGGCTTTTTGTTAAGACCCCACAGGGAATGATGCCGACTCCTTTTTCCGAGCAACTTGCCGATCGGCTGATACCTGTGATGGGTGATCTCCATAAAGCCGTTAACCAATCTGTTCGCTTTGATCCCATGACGTGCCGTAGGCATTTACAGGTGGTTTTAAACAGCCAACTGGCCACCTCAATGATTGGGAAGCTCATGGAGGAGCTTAATGAAAAGGCGCCATACGTTAACATTGAAGTGCTGAGCTGGAATGACAACACGCTAAATAGACTCAATCAAGGTGAAGAGTTACTTGT
Source organism: bacterium sp. HQB-150 (assembly GCA_043421945.1). GTDB lineage: Bacteria > Pseudomonadota > Gammaproteobacteria > Enterobacterales > Vibrionaceae > Thaumasiovibrio. The sequence goes on from JBHOGO010000075.1 coordinate 13,360, forward strand.
TTTTCATTATGACGGAGTCAAAACACCGAGTAGTGTTTCTAAGCAGGTGATCAGTGAACTATTGTCTAGCCTCTATGTACGTCAAGGGCACCCATTAGGGGAATCTATTACGTCAATAAAGCAATTAAGGGGCTTTGATATTGCTTCCGTTATTATCCCCGGTTACAACGCGGATAAAGCGCATATCGTGCAATATTTAGAAGCGCAAGGTGAGGTCGCAAATGTTGGGTTTCGTTCAGAATATCCATTAGCGATTGTTGATGCTCTCGCTCACTCCGATATGTATTTACCCGGTTTATCCATTTTTCCGTTGCATCATTTCCCGGGTGTTCGTAGGGTTGCGATTGATATCGAAGGATCTCGGTATGCTGTCAATGTTTGCGCCTATCGCCATCAACGCTTTGATGATGACCCTTTATTTCAATGGCTTACTGAAACTGTTCGCCGAATCCTTATAAACCTTTCCTCGGTTAAAAATTAACCTCATAAGCAGTGCTTACTTAGGTTAAGCGATGTTCATCATCAATATTCAGCTCTGCTCGTATTTTCTTTAAAGCCTTCGCATTGCCGAAGGCTTTTGTCGTAATCAATCTATTTTCGGACGCGACAATCGTCAAATTAATCGTCAAATGGTACGAACGACTTTCTTTTAGAATCGCTGCGTGAGCGAGGTGAGATAGGCTTTAGTCGCATATTATGTCGCTTGTAGAGGCCACGGCATAAAGTACGCTATTGCTAATATGTTGTGAAAGCGCCCAAGCATACGTATACCTATTCATTCATTCATTTAAAATTATCGTGAGTCAGCTCAATTCGTACGCGTATTTGGGCTTACATTACCGTCTGCACATCAGCGAGTGATTGCTGATAAGTCCCCCCCTTCCTATCACTAGCACTGTCATTATTGTCGACGACTAGACTAATGTCTAATCGTTATTGTCGACAATTTATTTGAAAATAATGCAATTCACTGCTTAAGTTCTTTCATAAAGTCTTTTTTGTAGACAATCTGAAGCGGACACAATGTAGAAATTAATTATTGTCGACAATGATGAGGTATCAATGGGAAGTATGGTGGCAATAAACAGACAAACTGCTTTAAGCACAACAGAGGGTGGTGAGAGTACATCGTCGCTGTTAAGTAACGTGCCGTTGAGTGAGCAATTGGTAGAAGCGATAGTCACTGGTGAATACCAGCCGGGGGAGAAGCTTTCCGAGGCAGAAATGGCCAAGCGATTTGGCGTCAGTCGCGGACCTTTGCGTGAAGCCATGATGAGACTCGACGCATTAGGGTTAGTTGAGCGTATTCCTAACGTTGGAGCACGAGTCGTCACACTATCGATGCAAAAACTGTGTGAAATATACAGCGTGAGAGAAGCTCTGGAAGGGATGGCGGCACGACTGGCTGCTATCCATATTCAGCCAGATGAGATTGAAGGGCTAGCGGCATTATTGGATACCCATGATAGTCATATCAAAAAGGTTGAAGGGGCATCTTACTTTCATCAACACGGAGACTTTGATTTCCACTATCGCATTATAAAAGCGAGCAGGAATCATAAGTTAGTAGAGCTGCTCTGTAACGACCTTTACCAGCTACTGCGTATGTATCGTTACCAGTCGCCGCGATCTCATTCAAGACCAGAAAATGCGCTCAAAGAGCACAAACAGATTTTAGAAGCGATTCAAGACAGAGACGGTGAACTGGCTGAGCTATTGATGAGAAGGCATATTCAGCGAAGTCGTTTATTAATCGAAGATCAACTCACTCAGGCAGGCGAAGAGTAACGATTCTTCTTCAAGGTACTGAAGGTTTACGGAGGTAAATATGGACATGGAAGCAACGAATAAGGTGGTATCGACTTGCTCTGCAGGGGCGAAGTTTAGACAGGCTGTTGAGCATCAGGCACCTTTGCAAATCGTGGGTACGATTAACGCGTATTGCGCCATGATGGCAGAGCAGACAGGTCATCAAGCCATTTATTTATCTGGTGGTGGTGTTGCCAATGCTTCATTTGGTCTGCCTGATCTTGGGGTGACGTCGTTGAATGATGTATTAGAAGATGCGCGTCGTATTACCTCGGCGACTGATATTCCACTTCTTGTCGATATTGATACCGGGTTTGGTGGTGCATTCAATATCGCTAAAACAGTACGGGAGATGGAGAGGGCGGGTGTTGCTGCCGTTCACATCGAAGATCAAGTCGCTCAGAAGCGTTGTGGGCACCGTCCTAATAAAGCCATCGTTTCTCAGCAGGAAATGATAGACAGAGTCAAAGCGGCTGTTGATGCAAGGCGAACAAGTGACTTTGTGATTATGGCGCGTACCGATGCCCTTGCTGTTGAGGGGATGGATGCTGCCATTGAGCGCGCAATTGCTTGTGTTGAAGCAGGCGCAGATATGATCTTTCCCGAAGCCATGTTAACCCTTGAACAGTACCAAGAATTTGTTTCTGCCGTCCATGTACCCGTGTTGGCCAATATCACTGAGTTCGGTCAGACACCGTTGTTTTCGACAGCAGAGTTAGCTGAGTGCGGTGTCAAAATGGTGCTGTATCCACTTTCTGCTTTTAGAGCAATGAACCAAGCTGCTCTCAATGTTTATCAACACCTACTCAGTGATGGTCACCAACGTGACGTCATCGGGAAGATGCAGACACGAGAAGAGCTTTACCAGTACCTTGATTATCACGCCTATGAACAACGCTTAGATAATCTGTTCGGACAAAAATAACATAACAATAATGAATATCGGTATTAGGTCGAATATTTCCTAAAGCCCAATACCACACATTCAAAACCTCTATCCAATATAAAACGTGAACACAACAAACGTCAGGAGCGAACTATGTCAACAAGAACAGAAGAACGCACCAGCTCAACATCGCCATCTGATTCAGTTAAGCAACCAGAATCATTACAAACAGAGCCACCGAAGCATCAACATAAATCCGGAGGGGCAGGGCTGCGAGGCCAGAGTGCGGGCGAAACAGCACTTTGTACTGTTGGTCAGACCGGCACAGGGCTAACCTACCGAGGGTATGACATTACTGACTTGGCTAACCACGCACAGTTTGAAGAAGTGGCGTACTTGCTCTTAAAGGGCAAGCTACCCACTGCGCAAGAGCTTGAAGGGTATCAGGAAAAGCTAATGGCATTGCGTGGCTTACCTGAATCACTCAAAACAGTATTGGAAACAATCCCATCCGATGCACACCCGATGGATGTGATGCGTACTGGTTGCTCGATGCTGGGCAATATTGACCAAGAGCATCATTTTGATCAACAGCAAGACAAGACCGATACCATGCTCGCGATGTTCCCTGCGATTATTTGTTACTGGTATCGGTTTAGTCATGACGGTGTTCGCATTGATACGCATAGCGAACAGCGCTGTACAGGGGGATATTTCTTGGAAATGCTCACTGGCAGTTCACCCTCAGAATTGCATAAACAAGTGATGCATTGCTCGCTGATTTTGTATGCAGAGCATGAGTTTAATGCTTCAACATTTACCGGCAGAGTATGTGCTTCAACATTGTCAGATATTCATTCTTGTGTGACCGCGGCGATTGGTAGTTTGCGCGGCCCTCTGCATGGCGGAGCTAATGAGGCCGCCATGGCGATGATTGAAAAATGGCGTACCGCAGAAGAAGCGGAGTCAGGCATCATGACAGCGTTGAACAACAAAGACAAAATTATGGGGTTCGGTCACGCTGTTTATACCGAATCTGATCCAAGAAATGCCCTCATAAAAAGTTGGTCAAAACAGCTCTCAGAACAGTCAGAAGATAGCTACCTCTTCGCGGTTTCAGAACGTGTAGAGCAGGTGATGCGTCGTGAAAAAGGGCTATTTCCAAATGCTGATTTCTATCACGCATCGGCTTACCACTATATGGGGATACCGACGAAATTGTTTACCCCTATCTTTGTGATCAGCCGACTCACGGGATGGGCGGCACATGTTTTCGAACAGCGCGCACATAATCGTATTATTCGCCCAAGTGCCGATTATGTTGGGCCAGACCATCAAGATTGGTTGCCTATTGAAGCACGTCGATAAACTTGAATATTGACGTTTGTTGAGTAAGTGACAACCGCATTCTAAAGCTGATGACACGACTATCATGGCCAACGTATCACCGATGAGTGTGTGGCCTTTAAATGGAATAAGGAAATAACAATGAGTGCCAACGTAGATATTAACCAACGCCCTGATCCTGACCAACTGCTGGTGGCAATCGCTGATTACGTCAACGAGACGGTAATCAATTCTGATGATGCTTATGAGACGGCGAGAAACTGCCTCATTGATACCTTGGGATGCGGCCTATTGGCATTACGTTTTCCAGAGTGCACAAAACATATGGGGCCTTTAGTGCCAGGGACGACGGTCGAGAACGGTGCACGAGTGCCTGGCACATCTCACGAACTCGATCCGATCACTGCGGCGTTTAATATCGGTTGTATGATTCGATGGCTCGACTTTAATGACACTTGGTTAGCGGCTGAGTGGGGCCACCCTTCTGATAATTTGGGCGGAATACTTGCGACAGCTGATTACCTAAGCCGTGTGGCCGTGTCCCAAGGTGGTGAGCCTTTGACAATGCGTGACGTATTGACGGCGATGATTAAAGCCCATGAAATACAAGGCGTATTGGCAATTGAGAATAGCTACAACCGTGTAGGCCTTGATCATGTGTTGCTTGTTCGTGTTGCTTCGACAGCAGTAGTAACGAAAATGCTTGGTGGCTCACGAGATCAAATTGTCGACGCTGTTTCTCAAGCGTGGGTGGATGGCTGTGCGCTACGTACTTATCGACATGCTCCTAATGCGGGTTCACGAAAATCGTGGGCGGCAGGTGATGCAACGTCGCGTGCTGTACGTCTCGCGATGATAACGATGAAAGGGGAGATGGGGCTACCGTCCGTTTTATCAGCACCCAAATGGGGGTTTAATGATGTGCTCTTTAAAGGGGAATCTTTCAAAGTTAATCAACCCTTTGCAAGCTATGTGATGGAGAATGTGCTCTTTAAGATTTCATTCCCTGCTGAATTTCATGCGCAAACAGCAGTAGAGTGTGCCGTGACGTTATACCCACAGGTACAAGATCGCATTGAAGATATCGATCGCATCGAAGTAACGACACATGAGTCAGCCATTCGCATTATTTCGAAAGTCGGTGATTTAGCAAACCCTGCCGATCGTGACCATTGTTTGCAGTATATGATCGCTATACCACTCCTCTACGGAAACCTGGAAGCTGAGCATTATGAAGATAGCTTCCATCAAAATGATCCACGCATTGATATGTTACGTGACAAAATGGTCATTAGCGAAGACAAGCGTTATAGCGAAGAGTATCTAGACCCTGAAAAACGTGCGATAGCCAATGCAATACAGATCTTTTTCAAAGACGGTTCGAGCAGCGATAAGATCGAAGTCGAATACCCAATAGGGCATCGTCGTCGCCGTGAAGAAGGTATTCCTGTGTTAGAGCAGAAATTCATGCGTAACCTTCAGACACGATTCCCACAAGGCCAGTGTCAACAGATCATGGATTTATGCCTAGACCAACGCCGCTTAGAAGCCACTTCAGTGCCTGACTTTATGCGATTGTTCCTGATTAACTAAATGCTCTAACGCGCTTAACCACATGATAATGGCGGCACCTATGCCGCCACCCTGCTTACCACCTTCATATTCAATAGCTACCTCGTAAACAGGTAGCCAAGAATTTGTCGCATCTCGGCACAAGGATACGATAATGTCTGCTTATAACATGACTTATACGCTTGCCAAAACAGACCCAGAGGAATTCTGGAAACAACAAGCTCACTCATTGGATTGGTACCAATTTCCAAATCAAATATTAAGCGTTGATGATAATGGTATTGAACGCTGGTTTGCTGATGGAGAAATGAATACGGCGTATTTGGCGCTTGATTACCATGTTAAAAATGGTCGAGGTGACCAAACAGCCTTAATCTACGATTCTCCGGTAACAGGCTCCAAGGTGACTTATACCTATAACGCCTTACGTGACGTTGTGGCTAAGACAGCAGGAATGCTCGCAGCGCTAGGGGTAGAGAAGGGCGATCGCGTCGTGATATACATGCCAATGATCCCTCAAGCTGCTATCGCAATGCTGGCTTGTGCAAGGTTAGGGTGTATTCACTCCGTCGTTTTTGGCGGTTTTGCGCCCCATGAGTTAGCAGTGAGAATTGAAGACGCTGAACCGAAAGTTATTTTGACTGCCTCATGTGGTATTGAAGTGGAAAAAGTTATTCCTTATAAGCCACTGGTTGATAAAGCCATTATGGACAGCCGTTGGAAACCTGAGCATGTTGTGGTTTACCAACGCTCACAGCTACATGCCGATTTAGAGACAGAGCGTGACGCCGATTGGGCTTCTCTTGTTGCCAAAGCAGAACCGCATCCTTGTGTGCCCGTTAAGGCAAACGACCCGCTTTATATCCTCTATACATCGGGAACAACCGGTAAACCTAAAGGGGTTGTACGAGACAATGGCGGCCATGCTGTTGCGATGAAGTACAGTATGTCAGCTATTTATGACATGAAACCCGGAGAGGTCTTCTGGGCGGCATCAGATGTTGGTTGGGTGGTTGGACACTCTTACATTGTCTATGCCCCCTTGATTCATGGTTGCACAACGGTCATGTTCGAAGGTAAGCCAGTACGCACGCCGGATCCCGCTGCGTTTTGGCGAGTTTGTGATGAGTATAAAGTGAATGTACTTTTCTCTGCGCCAACCGCATTTCGCGCGATTAAAAAAGAAGACCCTGATGGGCTGGGATTACAAGACCATACACTGGGTTCGCTAAGAACGATTTTTATGGCCGGAGAACGTCTTGATCCCCCAACCTTAGAATGGGTAGAGACACATACAAAACGACCCGTTGTTGATCATTGGTGGCAAACAGAAACCGGATGGGCGATTGCCAGTAACCCATTAGGTATTGAAGCCTTTGAAACGAAACCAGGCTCTGCAACCATGCCTGTACCGGGGTATCAAGTATCAGTATTGAATGAAGTTGGTGAGAAGGTCGCCGCTAATCAGCAAGGCTATGTCGCACTCAAACGGCCTTTACCTCCCGGTTGCTTACCGACGATTTGGCGCAACCATGATCGGTTGGAGAGCGGCTACTTGAGTCAGTTTCCTGGGTATTATGTCTCTGGAGATGGCGGCTATGTTGACGATGATGGCTACCTCTTCATCATGGGACGGATCGACGATGTGATTAACGTTGCTGGGCACCGCCTTTCTACCGGAGAAATGGAAGAAGTGGTTGGTGGTCACTCGGCAGTAGCAGAGTGTGCAGTTATCGGTATACATGATGACCTCAAAGGACAAATACCGCTAGGGTTGGTGGTATTGAAAGATGGCTATCGGTTTGCAGATGGAGAAATAGAGAAGGAGCTGATGGCGACAGTTCGTGATCGTATCGGGGCTGTAGCATGCTTTAAAAAAGCAATCGTCGTTGATCGCTTACCTAAAACGCGCTCAGGGAAAATTCTTCGCAGGGTACTTCGTCAAATAGCCGATGGAGAACATTATACTGTTCCTTCGACAATTGATGACCCTGCAAGCCTAGATGAAATCGCCAGTGCAATAAAATAAGGTGAAGAATGGGCAATATAGTCACGTACCAGCCCCTCAAAATAGAAAGATGATGCTAAGCGTTAAAGCGCACGGAAGCGCTTTAGCGAATGCATAAGGGAAGGTAGAATCAAATTAGATGCAGAAATCTTGGGGCGAATGTTGGGTGCGTTGTGTATGTTTGTTTTCGTACATTGATTTGTCTGCATCAGATAACAGGTCTTTGACACAACTATACTGCCCAAAATAAACAGCGTAACCAATACTCAACGAAGCTTGAATGGTATTCTCCTTCCATTTTAAGTGCTGTGCTTCAATAGCATGGTGGATTTGGAAAACCCGTTTTTCGATGACAGTGACATCAGAGGTGTTTTGCATAACAACAACAAACTCATCACCCCCAAAACGGCCGACCATGTCGTGTCTGCTCACGTTTTTTTTGAGTTCACGTGCGACATGTTTAAGCAACTCATCGCCTGCATCATGCCCCAACTGATCGTTCACATGTTTAAAATGATTTAGGTCTATATTCAGTAATGTGAATGACGAAGGATTAGCACTGTTCGACATTAATTTTTCAAGGTGGCTCAGTATCAATCGCCTGTTAGGAAGGTGCGTGAGTTCATCATGCAAAGAGGCTTTGTGCACCGATTTGTAGTGTTGAAAGTGTAAAACAAGAAAGGCATATATCAATAGGGTAGTGATAGTGCCAGCGATGATGGTTACCCGCTTGGTAAAAGTGATATTTTCAGCTTCTGTGGCATCAAATTGAGCCGCTAATGACCAAGCCCCACTAGGAATTTGAATAGTGTATTCAGCATCGGGCTCAAAAAAGGTTTGTTCATCTCCCCAAAACACTTCCCCAGCAGTACCATCTGACGATAGTTTTCTTAACGCAATTGTGGCGCCTTCGAAATCCGTGATGCCCACATCAGCGATTAAGCGATCATAGTCCATCACAACGCTGACAACCCCCCAGTATTGCTGATTTTTGGGGTAATCAGAAAATATAGGATATCGAGCAATCAAAGCAGTGTTACCTTGCATGAGTGTTACTGGACCAGATAAGTAGAGTTCTTGCTGTGCTTTGGCTATAAGTACGGTTTCAAGTTGTTTTGGATTACTTCGATAATCTAATCCGATAAGCCCTTTATTTTCACCAATAGGATAAACAAACGAGATGATGTTATCCGGTGCGATGCCAACATGCCTGACATATTTGGTTTTGCTGATTAATGTCTTCGTCAATGACTCCCAGTTGTCAGCAGCAAAATTTTCATCGATGGTGATGACCGTAGCTAGGCTATCAGCTAAATAGGTGTCCATAAATATGTTCGCTTCGAAATTCGCGCGAACCAATGCCAGGTGCTTTTCAACCCCTCGTTCTACTTCTTCGACTTCCTTTTCAACGAAGAAATTCGTTGTTAGGTGCACGGTCAATAAAGCAACTGCAAAAAATAAAATAGAAGAAGCAAAGAAGATTAAATTGTCTTTTTTTCTCAACACTGTGAACATATTTATTTGGGTTCTTTTTGTCATCAGTCTGTTAGCAAGAATAGCTGAAGGCATCAATAACGCCTAGCCTCTCTATCCTACAAAGAGCCAAATCGCGACACCGAGCATTAGGCTGCCTGCAATTCTGTTCATCACCTGCACGTTATGGCGGTTGGCTAGTAAAGAGCGTAATCCTTTCCCGCCCATCGCATAAAGAGACATGCAGATAAACTCAGACACCATAATAATGATAACTAACACGCTTAGTTGCGCGGGAAGGGGATGCTCTGCGCTTATAAAGGGAGGCAATAGGGAAATCATGAACGCCCAGCCTTTAGGGTTCGCTATTGCAGTAACAAAGCCCTGAGCGACAAGCCCATAATCAGATGTGTCAGAGACTGCAAGGCTTTCGTCACTGATCGCCATCTTCCCTTTCGAACGCCACATTTGAATGCCGATATAAGCTAAATAGAGCGCCCCTGCTGTTTTGAATCCGATAAACAGCCAAGGCATTTTAATCATTATCGCTGCAATACCGAGCACGGCACTGATCGCGACGATAGCAACACCGATAACTTCACCTGCCATCATCCATAATGTACGTCTATAGCCGATGCTCATCCCTAAGCCGAGAGCCAATGTCATGCACATACCTGGCGTGATGGATACAAAGAAAAACGTCGGGATAAACACCCATAAAATGTTGAGATCAAGCATGAAAATACATCCAAAGAATAATGGAGCATATCAGTACCATATTTAGCGGGGGGAGGGAATCGCAATACAGGCTTAATCCGTTAAGAGGCCATTTTGATAGTCTGAAATCGCTTGGTCTATCTCCTCCATACTATTCATTACAAACGGACCATAATGCACCACGGGTTCATTGATTGGGGCGCCCGATAGTAACAATACACCGCAGTCTTCAGTGTTGATCATGGCTAGTTCCTCACCATGTGAGAGTAATGCTAATTGTCCAGTGTTGACGGTTTGTCCTTCCAACTCAATGGAACCTTTGTAGACATATAGCATTGCTTGAAAGTTAGGGTTAAGACAGCTCGTGAATGTAGAGCCCTTTGTGGCTTGCCAGTCTGCGATAGTGGTTGGCACCCCCGTTTGCTGCAAAGGTCCCTTGATTGTTGTGCCTAGAATGGTGAGGTCACCGGAAATTAACCGAACTAGGCTATTTGGACCTAAGTCTTTTTCAGTGATCGCCGCAGATTGAAAGTCTCTATAACGCGCTGGCTGCATTTTGTTAGCTGCTGGCAAGTTAATCCAAATTTGAAAGCCATGTAGCGATCCGTTTGTCATCATCGGCATTTCACTGTGGATGACCCCTTTACCCGCAGACATCCATTGCGCGCCACCATCCTGCAGCTCACCGACATTGCCCATATGATCTTTGTGTTGGAAATGGCCACTGAGCATATAGGTAAGAGTCTCTATGCCGCGATGTGGGTGCTCAGGAAACCCGCCAATATAGTCATCAGGACTCGTCGATTTCAATTCATCGATCATTAAAAAAGGAGAAAAACGGGTGTTATTAAAGCCATGTACACGTTGAATTTTCACCCCATCGCCATCAGAAGATGGGTGAGATTGAATGATTGTTTCGATATGTCGGGTTGCCATCGTCGCCTCCAAATTGCTTGTATTTCCTAGTGTAGAAGGCAATGTGTGATGCCAACAGGGGATAAAGACGAACGGCGTGTTCGAAAAATTTGAATGACTGTATTAGCTATTTAACCTGAGATCGGTTTAAGCCATCGCCATCAATCCTGATTTTTCTGTGTTTGTGATGTTAAGTGATGGCTTCTCT
>JBHOGO010000076.1:0-23544 GCA_043421945.1 bacterium sp. HQB-150
GTGTCAGTGAGGCGGCATTATAGAGACTTCCGTCACGCTGGCAACCCCTAATTTGCACTTTTTATGACAAAACCATTTAAGCGCTCAGTTATCACCCAGACCGCCCAAACATTGCGCTGGAGCGCAATAAAACACAACAATCGCACTACCGATTGGAAATTAATCAACAATATACGTAAGATAAATGTAACGACCTTGTTAAGGTCCGATTCTTCTTATCTTTTAACTAACGTATCGAGCTTTATGAAACCATCATTTTTAATTACCACACTCATAACTGCTGTGGTCGGGTTCTCGCTACTTACCTTTGCGAGCTTTTCATTACCCGCTAACTTAGCGTTCGCTCTCGGCGCAATCATTACAGGACTCTTCATTTCTATACGTCACCAACCTAGGAATACAGTTACACCTTCAAACGACTCTTCCTCTATTGATGAGGTAGAGGCAGGAAGCCGTACCTTATATGTTGGTAATCTTCCTTATCGTGCCAACGAAGCTGATGTCAAAGAGCTCTTTGAAGCTCATGGTGAAGTTTTCGCTGTCCGATTAATGAAAGATAAGCGCACAGGAAAAAGAAGAGGGTTTGGTTTTGTCGTCATGAAAGGTCAAGATGCTGACAACGCGGTTAACGCGCTGAACGAATCTGATTATCACAGTCGCAAATTAAAAGTTCGCGAAGCTAACGAACCTAAACATCAAGAGATTTGATATAAACCGGCTTAGGTTGGGTTAGTCCTATATTGCAAAGGTATTGGTTTAGCGCAACCTCAGCACTGAACTCAGCGGTACAGTACACTTGATTAGAGCATGCTTTATCTTGTGTACTGCCTTTTAATAGATCAACGACTCTTTTCGCTATCGCTTCCCCCGAATCAATTACAATGATCTCATCACCCAAGAGTGCTTCAATTTCTTCTCTTAAAAGAGGGAAGTGCGTACAACCTAAGATGAGGTGGTCAACCTGACCAACAAAAGGCGCTAGAATACTGCTAAGCATTCTTTCATCGACAGGAATACCCCGTAGCTTATCCTCAGCCATTCTCACTAAGTCGGTAGATCCTAGCTTAAGAACATCACAATCATTGGCGAAGTCCTGAATAAGTTGGTCTGTATAAGGGCGCTCTATTGTTGCAGGTGTCGCGAGCAGTCCAATACGACGGCTCGCACTTTTTGAAGCGGCAGGTTTAATCGCAGGAACAACCCCCACGACAGGAATCGCTAACTTTTCTCGAAGAATAGGTAAAACAATAGTGCTAGCGGTATTGCAAGCGACAACAACTAAGTCAATACCGTGACGTTTAACCAACGACTCAATAATCAACGTTGCTCTGTCGATCAGTACCGATTTGTCTAGCTCACCATATGGAAAGGCAGCGTTATCGAAGGCATACACGTAACTAGCTAAAGGAAGGCATTTCTTTATTTCTTTATAGACAGATAGCCCACCCACACCGGAATCGAAAATTAGTATTTGCACTCTTAATAACCTAGCTAAAATGTTCGGGCATTATGATAGACGTTCAAATGCTGATATGAAAGATAAGAAAAAACCGCCCGTAGGCGGCTTATGACTAGAATCTATAGTCCATAGAGAGGTAAAACGCCCTCTCTGGTGAGGGGTAGCCACCAGATGTTTCGTAGTCCTCATTAGTCAGGTTATCAACTCGAGAGCGGAATGCTAGATCAGGTGTCGCCCAATAACTAACACCTAGGTCCCAAAGCCCATATCCACTCAGCATGTTTATCTGACTATCATCAACTGCAGGTAAATCAGAACGTTCACCGACATACACGTACGACAGCGATAGATCGAACGCTTTGAAAGACATTTCACCTAACCACTTATAATTATCTTTCGCTCGACGAGCGAGTTGAGCACCTTCACTATCTTTATGGTCACGATATTCCGCACTGACGGTATGACTTAAGACACCTGTATTAAAATATGCCGTAAGCTCTGCACCACGAATATCGGCGTCAATATTTGTCGCCGTACCAATATCCGTATAGTAAATCTGCAAGTTATCGACCTTATTTTGATATAGAGAAAGAGACCAATCAAACAGAGAGTAAAAGCCTTGCGCTCTAACCTCTATATTTCGAGACTCTTCTGGCTTCAAATTTGGATTACCACCTAAAGACGCAAACGAAGGGGCTTTAAAAGCGGTGCCAATAGAGCTTGATAAACGATGACTATCATTGAGAGCATGACTTGCGCCTAACGACCACGTTATATACTCATCATACTCATCATGTTTATCTAAACGTGCACTTGCTTGCACCATTAAGGCATCATGAGAGAAAACCAGACCAGTGTGTAGACCTGTCGTGTCCCGTTTTTCTCCCGCAGCAGAGTGTGGTGCACCAAAACTCAAAGCATCGTCCTTCAAATGCTCTCGACGCCAATCTATTCCACCAGTAAAAAGAAAAGCATTATTAAGTTGATATTGATTTGCCCACTGAAGATTGCTCTGATCAATACTCAGTCGCGAAATGGGTAATGAGGTGCCAATATCGTCATAATTCCGGTCTTCCTGATAGTTAACGGAGACAAAGGATTGATAATCAGCGTCTCTATACTCTACCCTACCGGTATAACTCGTTGACTCATTCTTCGCTTCAGCTACCGTATAATTACAAAGAAAAGTGCTGTAATCAAAGATACAGTGATTGTACTCTGCTGTATTGTCAAACCAACGAATAGAGCCAAAAGCCTTCCAGTTCTCGTCAATTAAGTGTTCATAATTAACCATCGCTTGATTGCCATCAAAGCCATGCTTATCACCATCATTTAACCCCGGCAGAGGATTTACATTAAACCCATCAGTCTGTTGAAAGCCCGCAGAGATTTTCAAATGCCCTTGCTCAGACACATCTGCAGTAGATGTAAAGCTGCTCTCTCGGTAGTCTTTACTACCTACCCCAACTGTAATGTTCTGCTGGTTAGTTCCACGAGAAGATCGAGTGATGATATTAAGAACACCACCAATAGCATCAGAGCCATACATTGCAGCACCAGCACCACGAATAAGCTCAACACGTTCTACTTGATTAACCGGGATACGATTGAGGTTAGTGCCAGCAGTAATACTGTTGTTCATACGAATACCATCAATCAGCACCAACGTGTGATTAGAATTAGTACCACGTAAGAATAATGAGGCATTTTGCCCAATACCACCATTAACGGTCACTTCAGCCCCAGGGAGCCTACGTAGAATATCAGTTAGCGTTTTTGCTTGAGATTGCTCTATCTCTTCTCGACTAACAACACTCACTGGCGCAATCACATTGCCAATAGGCTGCTCAAAGCGAGAAGCGGTAACAACCATCATTTCGTCATTAGATACAGACGAAGGCGTTTGCTGCGCAAGCGCAGCCATTGGTAGCATTCCCGCTACCCAAAGTTTTTTAGACATATAAGATCCAAAAGCGCGTGAATCAAATGATGTCAGGAAATCCTGATACCATATTGTGGGTCAGCTGATATTCGGACTTAAGGACGACCTACAGTAACGACTTCCCACATAAATGCAGTGTCTGCTTGATGATACTCATCAAAAGCGTGTTACTTTCGTTTCCTCTTACCGCTGCGCGTCAGTTCCGGATTCTCACCGGATTCCCAGCTGATGTAAAAGCGCGGTGATTATAGATAAATCAACGCAACATTTACACTATTATAACGTTAATAATTAATACTAATGTATTCCTTTTCCTCCACATTCATACGCATTTTTAGATAGACCGTCAAAACGAAAAAGAAGTTAGCAAGCAGGTTTGCAAACCTTGGTAACGTTGGTTCGACAGCCTCTCCTGCCTCATCAAGCTTAACTAAATACCGAACCGTCTTCTTCGCTTGAGTGCGGCACATATGAAGCGCAGGTACAGGCATTGGCCCTTGCGGTAAAACGAATCGGTTAATGCGACCCTGTGTCAGAGCATTATAGTGATCATAACGCTCTGTCATCCATGCAATATCTTCTTCAAAAATACCATTCTTCCCTCGAACTGAACCATTAAGGTGATAAATCAGAGGATGTAAATGATTGAGGTCGGCAAGGACATCATCAAACTCTTCGGGCAGGTAAGCCAGCACCATCCCCACTTGGCAACATAACTCATCAACATGAATCTCATAGTCACATTTCAAATCATGGTCATAAATAAAGGGATAACATAGCTCTTTGATATTACGTGGTTTAGGTAATGTCATTGATTCTTCCTATCATTCAAAAGATAGCTTGTACCTTACCGTTTCCTCTTGATTACGCCTAGGATAAACAGGATAACGGTGAAAAACTCGACAAAAACACTGGACAAACCTAACGGGGCTCTTACAATTTGCCCTCATTTTTTGCGAAGAAATAGGTCACACTGCATGAGTCACACTCAGATCGATACGAGTCAGTACCAAACTCAATTGAACGAAAAAGCTGAGCGCCTTAGCGCCCTGTTTGATGAGTTTGATACGCCGACACTCGACATCTACCCATCGCCAGCAAAACACTACCGCATGCGCGCTGAGTTTCGAGTTTGGCATGAAGGTGAAGATCTCTACTACGTCATGTTTGATCAAGCGACCAAGCAAAAATATCGTGTCGACCAATTTCCACAAGCAAGTCGCCTTATCAACGACCTGATGCCGTTATTGCTAGAAGCAATGAAATTTAACCCTGCGCTACGTCATAAGCTGTTCCAAGTTGATTTTTTATCAACACTCAGTGGAGAAATCCTTGTTTCTCTTCTCTACCACCGTCAGCTCGATGATGCATGGGAAGTTGAAGCGAAAGCGCTTAAGCAACGCCTCAATGATGAAGGGTTTAATCTCAATATTATTGGTCGAGCACGTAAACAAAAAATCGTCCTAGACCAAGAGTTTGTTATTGAGAAACTCTCGGCTTTTGATAAGACACTGACCTATAAGCAAGTCGAAAACAGCTTCACACAACCAAATGGCGAAGTTGCTCAAAAAATGCTTGAATGGGCGATCGACTCAACACGTGATAGCCAAGGGGACTTACTTGAGCTGTACTGTGGTAATGGCAATTTCTCTCTCGCATTAGCGGATAACTTCAACCGTGTACTGGCGACAGAGCTTGCGAAACCGTCGGTTGATTCCGCGCAATACAACATTGCAGCCAATCAAATCGACAACGTTCAGATTATTCGCATGTCAGCAGAAGACTTTACGGATGCGATGGAAGGGAAGCGTGAATTCCGTCGATTGAAAGCTGCCAATATCGATCTACAAAGCTATAACTGCAATACTATTTTTGTTGACCCGCCTCGTTCAGGAATGGATGAGGGGACATGTCGAATGGTGCAAGGGTATGAACGTATTATGTATATCTCTTGTAACCCTGAAACGCTAAAAGAGAACCTAGCAATCCTCTGCGAGACACACAATATTACTCGCTTTGCGCTCTTTGACCAGTTCCCATACACGCACCATATGGAAGCGGGTGTTTTCCTAGAAAGAAAATAATGGCTAAAGAAGTTTGCTCTATGTAAAAGCGATTCACATTAGCGAAAACAGCCAATCTAAGCACAATTAAAAATGGACCTCAGTGGTCCATTTTTTATCTCATCATCACGCTAATTTTTAGCGACTAAGCCGTTACTTTCGGCTCGCTCCCTTTCGATGACGGTTTTGAAGTCACTCCTGACTTAATGCATATCCAAAATAGTAGAGCCAACATCAACATTAGTGAAAAGTAATTAGACCCGAGTTCTGGATTCAAAGCTTTTAAGAATGAAGAATACCCAAATGCCCCCACCAAAAAAGAGCCCACAGCGAGTGAAACGATTCCCTCAACCAAAGGAGAAGAGGTATAAGCTTGATAAGCACAGTACAGTGCTAAGCCAAAGGTTAATAAGGGGAAGATAGAAAACGGTATTGATTGATTCGTCAACGCAGCCACCGTTGCATTACCCGCTAAACCACCCAGAAAAGCAAATAGCAGAATCGAACGTTTTGCAGAAAATTGTCCCTTTTCCATCGTTTCACCTTATTAATTAATGATTCGTATCGCGCCTAGTTCAGCGGATGACGCTTCTGCGCTAACCGCTCCCTCTCTTTTCGGTACCAATGCGCGCCTGTCGCTAACATTCTCAGTTGCGTGACTAGCCTTTCAGCTAGCTCGACACGCTGCTCGGCATTTAAGTCAAGTGCTTCAGCGCCAGAACTAAACACCAATGTGACGGAGGCTTCTGCTTGTGCATAGGCTTCATCACGACTAATTTGTGTTTTTGCTTCTAAGTATTCCGTCATTTCAGCCACAAAATGATGAATCTCTCGCGTTACTGCCGCACGAAAAGCAGGTGAAGTCCCTGATCTCTCACGTAATAATAGTCGAAAAACATTTGGGCTGTTTTCTAAAAACTCCATAAATGTTTCAACAGATGTGCGAATAACACTGCCTTCTGTCGCTATACGCTGGCGAGCTTGTCGCATCAGCTGACGTAACAATAACCCTCCTTCATCGACCATCGTTAAACCTAGTTCATCCATGTCTTTGAAATGGCGATAAAAAGAGGTTGGCGCAATGCCCGCTTCGCGAGCAACTTCGCGTAAGCTTAAATTAGAGAAGCTACGCTCAGCACTCAATTGATTAAAAGCAGCATCAATTAGCGTACGGCGTGTTTTTTCTTTTTGCTGTGCTCGAATTCCCATTTAGATTCATATCATGCTCAATCACTACTGCCATCACTATACGCATTTTTAGCAAAAGAAACAGAAAGAGACGATGAACGCGCGATAGAAACAAAAACTCCGTGATCATTCACGTGCAATTAATGTAAGCGAATTTACCTAACGGACGAAAGGTTTACAATAGCGTATCAGTAATGTTGCAACAATGATAATAAGGGCTGAGAATGGACAAACAGCAAAGCAATCACTTTGACGCAATTGTCATCGGAAGCGGACCTGGTGGTGAAGGGGCTGCTATGGGGTTAACCAAAGCAGGTTATCACGTCGCCGTTATCGAAAGAGAGAACAGTGTCGGTGGAGGCTGTACTCACTGGGGGACGATCCCATCCAAAGCACTTAGGCATGCAGTTAGTCGAATCATTGAGTACAACCAGAACCCGCTATTCTCAAAAAACCAGCCTAGCCTACACAGCACTTTCAGCCAAATCCTAGATCATGCACGTGGTGTCGTTGATAAACAGACCACCATGCGCCAAGGCTTTTACGACCGAAACCAATGTACACTTATCTTTGGTGAAGCCCACTTTACCGATAGCCATTCCATTGCCGTCGTCAAACCCGATGGCTCATTGGAGCACTATACTGCTGACAAGTTTGTAATTGCGACAGGCTCACGCCCATATCACCCGAAGGATGTCGACTTTGATCAATCTCGTATCTACGACTCAGATACCATATTGCGTCTAAAACACGACCCGAGAAACATCATCATTTATGGTGCAGGTGTTATTGGTAGTGAATACGCATCAATCTTTCGAGGCCTCGGAGTTAAAGTCGATCTCATCAATACACGAGATAGACTTCTCTCTTTCCTCGATAACGAAATCAGCGACTCCCTCTCCTATCATCTCTGGAACAACGGTGTGATGATACGAAATGATGAAGCTTATGAACGAATAGAAAGCAGTGATGAGGGCGTCACTGTTCACCTTCAATCAGGTAAAAAGATGCGCGCAGATTGCTTGCTCTATGCCAATGGTCGTACTGGTAATACAGATACCCTAAACCTTGAAGCTGTCGGTTTAATACCAGACTCACGTGGCCAGCTAGCCAAAAATGCCCATTATCAAACAGACATTGATCATATTTATGCGGTTGGCGATGTGATTGGCTACCCAAGCTTAGCAAGCGCTGCGTATGACCAAGGTCGACATGTCGCTCAAGCCATCTGCCGTGGTGAAAGTCGCCAGCTCATCGATCACATCCCCACAGGGATCTACACGATCCCAGAAATCAGCTCTGTCGGAAAAACGGAGCAAGAGCTCACCGCAGAAAAGGTTCCGTACGAAGTTGGTCGAGCTCAATTTAAACACCTTGCTCGTGCTCAAATAGCAGGAATGGATGTCGGTAGTTTAAAGATCCTTTTCCATCGAGAAACAAAACAGATCTTGGGGATCCACTGCTTTGGTGAGAGAGCGGCGGAAATTATCCACATTGGACAAGCGATTATGGAACAGAAAGGTGAAGGTAATAGCATTGATTACTTTATCAATACAACCTTCAACTACCCGACGATGGCTGAAGCCTACCGTGTGGCAGCGCTAAATGGGCTGAATCGACTTTTCTAAACCTCATTATTGTCTCTTTGCCTTACCTAATGACCTAAGTTTTCCTTAGTGGCGTTAAGTTGCGAGGACAATACATCACTTAGATAAGCCCTACATAAACTTAAAACAAAGAAGGGGGCCACCATAGCCCCCTTCTTTCAATACGATGCAGCTGTTAGCTGTGTAGCGTACTGCGCTAAACCACACTCAGCAATAAGCCACCAAAAATGACCATTCCGACATAGTTATTATTCAGAAAAGCCTGAAAACAGAGATCTCTTTCACGATGACGAATAAGGTGTTGCTGGTATACGAACAGGCCCGCAGCGGCTAATAAGCCCCAGTAAAACATAGAACCCAGTGTCAGCAATTCACCAAGCCACATCAAAATAGCCAGCGTCCCTAACTGTAGAGCAGCCACAATACGTTTATCCCAGCGCCCGAATAGAACCGCCGTCGACTTAATGCCAATTTTTACATCATCATCGCGGTCAACCATCGCATAAAGCGTATCGTATGCCACCGTCCATAAAATATTGGCTAAAAACAGCACCCATGCTTCTATCGGAAGCGCATTAGCTTGCGCAGCGAATGCCATCGGAATAGACCAACCAAACGCCATCCCAAGCACTAATTGAGGGAGGTGGGTTAGCCGCTTCATAAACGGATAAGCCGTCGCTAAAAGTAAACCTGCAAAAGAGAGCTGAATAGTGAGGCTATTCATCGTAAGAACCAGTAAAAAAGCGGTCAACGCTAAGATAGTAAAAAGCAACAACGCCTCTTTTTCGGAGACTTTTCCTGATGGGAGAGGTCGTAACTTCGTACGCTTAACATGACCATCTAAATGGCGATCGGCATAGTCATTGATCACACATCCGGCCGAGCGCATTAAAAAAACACCGAGTACAAATACAAATATGACATAGGCATCAGGCCATCCATCTGCCGCAATCAACAATGCCCACAATGTAGGCCATAACAATAAAAGACTACCAATCGGTTTATCCATGCGCGTTAATTGCCACAATGCGCGCGCCTTGGTCATTTCCACGTATCCTTACTCCTGATATAACGGTGCATCGGCCAAAAAGACTTCCGATACCAACATCGGTTTTTCATTGAGCCACAGCCTAGAACGTCGTGCCCATAGTCCATCACCGACCTGCGACACAACAACAGCATCACGACGAGCTTGCGCATCTTGAAAAACACGCAGCCCAAGGGGCATATCACCCAATTGTGCCAAGTCTTTCTCTTCGCCTGTTAACGTAGAGAAAGGGATCAATGTGCGCCCCAATAACCAAGGCACGCCATCCCCCTTCAAAACAACCTTACGAACTAAGCATCCTGATGTACCGAGTAATGCCTGCTCTTCCGGCGACAAACTGTCAACGTCAACATTCACTTGTTCGACTAAATCGACGGTTAGCTTGGCACAATGCTGTTGAAAGCGTCGTGATAGTGATGTCATATCAAGCAGCCAATTAGACACTGGGCAAGACCGTTGTTCTAACACCGCTGGCGAGGACCACACAACCTGCTCTAATAGAGGCTTATACAACCGTTTGAATTCCGACATCTTTCCATGTTTAGTTCTACCAATAAGTTTGACAAAATGTTGGTAGAGACTGATTATTTAATTACCATAAAGGATAGCTATTGTAGCAAGCCGAAGCTGCCACGAATATTATTGCGATCGCGAGATTCGGTCATCTTACGCGGTTTTTATCAAAAATGGATACCCACGATGCCCCAACGCACAATGAATCACCTGATTTTCATGCTACTCACACTGTTTCTTCTTTCGTTCCCAGTGAGCGCCGATGAAGAAACTGAAGAAGCAGCGCCGCAATATTCCTATTACACACTCTCGCCTGATATCACGACGAATTACGTAACGCAGGGCAAAAAGCTTGGCTATCTACGTCTTCAAATTGATCTCATGGTGGTTGACCCGAGCTTAATTGAAATACTAGAGCACCACGATCCACTGATTCGCAACACTCTTATTGATATCATCGGTATGGAAGGAGAGACCACCATCAAGTCGCTTGCTGGGAGGGAAGAGATTCGATTGACCAGCCTCGATAAGATCAACGAATTGCTGCTCGCTGAAACGGGACAAAAAGTGATCACCGAGCTGCTCTTTACGAAATATCTATACCAATAGCATCGCAAAGCTCGGCATCGGGGTCATAATCGCGCCTAAGCTAGGCGCTTTTGACCTTGCTCGGCCTCAAACTATCCAGCCATGCAATGAGACATCCAACAACCAGACCAATCACATGTGCTGTATTAGCAATACTCACAATCGGCTGAATAAAGCAGATAACAAGCCAAACCAGCATCGAGGTTGCGTAAGCATTGGGTAATGAAACACCTCTATCCGGAGAGAGCTTTCCGATACACCAACAGTACCCCATTAATGCATAGACGACACCGGATAAACCACCGAAATTAGCACCGCTCACCACATACTGCCCAATACCAGATAGTGCCGCTGACAGTACAAACAACGAAATAAGAATACCACTACCAAGTGTCTTCTCTATTTGCCCGCCTAGCAGCCACCACCATAAACAGTTAAATGCGATATGAACAATTGAGAAGTGTAAAAAGGCATGTGTCACCCAACGCCAAACTTCGCCAAACTGGGATGCATCGATAGGGAAATGCAACGATACAAACAGTGGTTGCTGATAGCCTAACCCCCAAAATAGATACACACCGGCACACACCATCAAAATCAACAGCGTAAATGGGCCAGCTCCCTGCTTAACGAGATTTAACAA
The DNA here is from genome assembly GCA_043421945.1 of bacterium sp. HQB-150. Classification (GTDB taxonomy): domain Bacteria; phylum Pseudomonadota; class Gammaproteobacteria; order Enterobacterales; family Vibrionaceae; genus Thaumasiovibrio. Next base: position 11,052 of record JBHOGO010000076.1, read on the forward strand.
GCTCGGCGCTGAAAAACGAAAAGAACTCGTGCGCGTATCTGCCATATCCCAAGATGCCGCTTTATATCGTTCATGTGCAGGCTCAGATAAAAACCGCTTCAACTCTGCTTCAATCTCTAATCGTTGCTCGTCATGAACAACCCACATTGAGATATGATGACTTTCAGGCTCCGCCTTCAGTAAAACCTTAAGCTGCCGGCTATCGCAGTAATCCACAAAGGCCTGAGCCAATCGACCATTATCCAAAATAAACAGTTTATGCATCAGTCCTCCACAAGCATTAAAGAGGCATACTTAAAAGATGCCTAACGTCGCTATTATATCCATCTCGCCATGACGATAACTACCTCATCAAAAGCGATAAATAACAAACGAACCTTACGCTAAACTGACGACAGGCATATTCTGACGCTGCCAAGCTTCAAAGCCACCATCAATACTATAAACGTCTTCGAAGCCTTGATTAAAAAGGTACTGTGCCGCTCCTTGGCTACTGACACCGTGATAGCACATCACTAAAATTGGCGTATCAAAGTCATGTTCATTCATAAATTGTCCCATGGTATCATTCGTTAAATGAATAGCATCTTTAGGGTGTGATAGCGCATAAGACTGAGGATCACGAATATCAACAATCACCCCCTCTTCATTTATCGCCTTCTCTTGGGCCCCTTGCACATCAATATGCTGAAATTGTTCCATAGCTTCCTCTACTTTCTCTTATTATGAGTAAAAATGTTACCTTACTCAGTGTACCTGAAAGGCTCTCAGGTATCCCGATACTGACTGTAGGGGCTTAGTGGTCGAACTTTCACCGTTTGTGGAAAAGCCTGTGGATTGCGTTGATAAAGTGCCTCTATGACTTTGGATCCACTATATATTGTGTTGATCATTTATATTCTGTGGATAAGTCTGTTAGTGGATATATTGACATGAACGCTGGAGCAAGCAATCACGCCTGTTAACTCCATTTCCCCAACTGTTTACAACTATTTGAATGCATTGATCTTATTTTGATCGTTTCCTGCTCGATCACGCTATTGATCTATCTTTTTTTAGGCACAAAAAAACCGGCCATTAGCCGGTTTCTTTTCTGAGTGTAAATCAAAGCGTTATAGGGTATCTCCGACCGCAAGCTTCAATTTCTTCATCGCATTCTTCTCTAGCTGACGGATCCGCTCGGCAGACACACTGTATTGATCAGCAAGATCTTGTAGGGTTGCTTTGTTTTCATCAAGCCATCGAGCACGAACAATATGCTGACTACGATCATCGAGTGTCGACATCGCCGTTGCGAGTCGATTAGAAGCATGATTTTCCCAGTTACTCTCTTCATAACCAAGTGCGACATCTGAGCTTTTATCTTCAAGATAAAAAACAGGCGCAGTATAAGCGCTATCACTTTCGTCATCTTCATTGGGAGCTTCGAAGGTGGCATCTTGTGCGGCGAGACGCGCTTCCATTTCAACGACTTCAGAAGCATCGACACCAAGCTGATCAGCAACCATATTCACTTCATCGTGGCTGAACCAACCTAAACGTTTCTTTGCCTTACGTAGGTTAAAGAACAGTTTACGCTGTGCTTTCGTTGTCGCGACTTTGACAATACGCCAATTACGCAACACATACTCGTGAATTTCCGCTTTAATCCAATGAACGGCGAATGAAACCAGTCTAACACCAACTTCTGGGTTAAAACGCTTCACTGCCTTCATCAGACCAATGTTGCCTTCTTGAATAAGATCAGAGATCGGCAAACCATAGCCAGAATAACCCCTTGCTACATGCACAACAAAACGCAAGTGAGACATGATCAGCCCTTTAGCTGCATCAATTTCACCTTCATAGTGCAGACGTTCCGCCAAACTACGCTCTTCTTCTGCGGAAAGCATTGGATGACGATTCACTGATTGAATATAGCCATCTAGGCTGTCTGCAGAGACAGCAGTCATTGGATACATCTTTTGTGTCATTGAAACCTCGTTTGTCGATTAATCTCAAGTCAAGACGATAAAAATAAGCGTGAAATATGAACATTGTATGAACATAATTTCAACTCGATTGGCAATCATACCCAAACAATAGACAAAAAAACACTATACAGGTTCAATTTCTCGCAAATGGCGTTGAGCAGAAAGTTGTGCCGCTGCGATACCGACAAGCATGGCAGAGCCAAACAGTAATCCTGTTTCTTCAAAGCCCATTCCACTCAAACGGAAAACAGTGCCATATAAATCAGAAAGTTCAACCACGCTCTGATCGACCATCACTGTCACTGCTGCAGTCATGATCCACGCAAGTAGTGCTCCAAACGCACCATACCAAATACCACTATATAAATAGGGACGAAGAATATCTCGATCCGTAGCACCAACTAGCTTCATGACTTGAATTCGTGCTTTTTCGTGTAAGACCTGCAAGCGCAATGAACTGCCAATTACCAGGAAAACCACTAAGAGCATAAGACACGAAAATGTGATGGCCAGCTGAAGCAGCAACGTTTTAATAGCAGCAAAGCGCTCTATCCAATCACTATCCATACGCACATCTTCTACATTTGTCTCTGATGATAGGCGCTGCGCTAAAATAACAACATCATCAAGCAAGTCAGAAATAGGCTCAACCACCATCACACCCGGTAATGGATTACTGTCTAAAAGCGGTAATGCTTCTGCAAATCCTTGGTACTGGTAAAATTCGTTAAGCCCTTCATCGGGAGAAACATAGTTGACGCTATCAACTCCAGGCCATGAACGCCACTCTGTTAAAAGTATGTCTCGTTCACTATCACTCGGTACATCAGAAAGATACACCGTCAATTGCGATGAGGTTGGGATAGACTCACTCAGCACCAATATATTTTTCGATAATAGATAGAAGCAACTTGGAAGCGTTAAAGCAAACGCGATAACCATCACGGTCAAAATGTTACCAAGAGGTTTATTACCGAGGCGTTGAAATGCACTGCGCGCATCATTGCGATGACGCATAAAGAGATTAACCGCCATTCGACACCTCACTTAACATACCACCTTGCAAATCAAGACGAATGCCTTGGTGTCCAGCAATCAAGGATGAGTCATGTGTCGCCAACATCACCGTGACACCCGCGCGATTAAATTCATCAAACAGCTGCATCATCTGCAAAGACAAAGCACGGTCTAGGTTACCGGTTGGTTCATCCGCCAACAGTAGCATTGGACGGTTAACCACCGCTCGAGCGATGCCGACACGTTGCTGCTCACCGCCCGATAACTGCATGGGTAAACAGCGGGCTTTATCGAGTAAGCCAACTTTATCCAACGCGGCTGACACTCGGCGTTTGACGTCATGCTCACTCACATGTGCCACTCTGAGTGGTAATGCAACGTTATCGAACGCAGACGCATCCATGAGTAGCTTATGATCTTGGAAGATAATGCCAAGGTGTCGACGTAAAAAAGGAATTTGTTGGCGTGGTAAACGGCTAATATCATGTTCATTAAAGAATACTTTGCCGTCGCTGGGCCTCTCCATCGCACAAATCAGTTTCAACAAGGTACTTTTACCTGCGCCTGAATGCCCAGTTAATAGCGCGAGATCCCCTTTATTAAGCCGGAAATTCACCCGTTGTAGCGCTTGGCGGCCACCTCGGTATGCCTTACTCACTTGTTGAAACTGAATCACGCTCTACTCCTTTGAGCTGAACAACGCTTCGATAAATTCGTCAGCGTTAAACGGACGTAAGTCCTCTATTCCTTCACCCACACCAATATAGCGAATTGGAATCGAGAATTGATCAGCTATCGCAAAAATAACTCCGCCTTTTGCAGTTCCATCTAACTTGGTTAAGGTGATCCCCGTTAGCGGTGTTACCTCATTAAATAGCTTGGCTTGGCTAACCGCGTTCTGTCCTGTACCCGCATCTAGCGTCAGCATAATCTCATGCGGTGCGCTGTCATCGAGCTTCTTCATCACACGTACAATTTTGCGCAGCTCTTCCATCAAGTTTGCTTTGTTTTGCAAACGACCGGCAGTATCGGCAATCACAACATCAACACCTTTAGCACGTGCTGACTCAACGGCATCAAAGATCACCGATGCGCTATCAGCGCCAGTATGTTGTGCGACAACAGGAACATTATTACGTTCACCCCACACTTGCAGCTGTTCGACCGCAGCCGCACGGAATGTATCACCCGCCGCTAACATGACCGACTTGCCTTCCGCTTGGAACTGTTTCGCCAATTTACCGATTGTCGTTGTTTTACCAACACCGTTCACGCCGACCATTAAGATGACATAAGGCTGCTGACCGGACACATCTAATGGCTTTTCAACCGATGAGAGCATGGAAGACATCTCTTCTTTTAGAATGCCATACAGTGCTTCACCGTCTTTTAAGTCTTTACGTGATGCCTTCTCAGTTAAAGAATCAATGATCTTCGTTGTGGTATCCATGCCCACATCGGCAATCAGTAACTGCTCTTCTAGCTCTTCAAAGAGCTCATCATCGATCTGCTTACCTTTAAACAGACCAAAGAAGCCAGAACCAAAGTTTGCTTTCGTTTTTTGTAGTCCACGCATTAAGCGTGCAAAAAACCCTTCACGTTGTGGCTTCTCTTGCTCGACAACGGCTGCCGCAACAGGGGCTGCTTCTGCTTCTGCTTCTGCTTCTGCTTCTGCTTCTGCTTCTGCTTCTGCTTCTGCTTCTTCAGTTTTCAGCTCAGATTGCTGGTCGTCAACAACAGGTGTTTCCTCTTCAGCAATGTCACTTATCGCAACATCTTCGCTCGCAGTCGCAATCGACGTTGAGCCCACAGCAGCATCAATTTCAACCTCAGGGGTATCGATATCAGTTGATTCCGCGACCGATGATTCGACTTCTTGCGATAAAGAGGTACTATCTTGATCTTGCAGAGTCTCTTTTTCTTGCTCAGCTTGGTCATTATTGTTAAAACCAAGCCACGAAAATAATCCGCGTTTCTTTTTTTCTGCCATTGGCAACATCCTAACAGTGGGTGCACACCAAAGGCGTGCAAAAACTGAGTTATACTAACACTTTCTAAACGGTCGAAAAAATCTATGTCAAGACGCCCTTCGCAATCCCATCGTAAACCTGCAGCAAAACCGTCAGGCTTCGTCCGCATTATTAGCGGAAAGTGGCGTGGGCGAAAATTACCTGTGCATGATAGCGAAGGTTTGCGCCCAACAACAGACAGGGTAAAAGAGACACTGTTCAACTGGCTCGCTGCCGATTTACATGAAGCGCGATGTTTAGACCTCTTTGCTGGAAGTGGCAGCCTAGGATTTGAAGCCCTATCCCGCTTTGCCAGCCATGTCGACATGATTGAACTTGATAAGGTTGCAGCTTCACAGCTGCAAAGTAACATATCGACATTGCAAGTCGATAACATTCAAGTACATAACACCAATGCGCTGCAGTTTCTCGATGGTCCGGCGAAGCCCTATGACATTGTTTTTATCGATCCCCCTTTTAGACAGAACCTTATCCCGCTCTGTATTGAGAAGCTAGCTCAAAATGGTTGGCTTTCACCACATGCAATGATCTATATTGAAGCAGAAAAGGAATTCGGTGAGCCGAACGTGCCAGAAACATGGCAGCTACATCGAGAAAAATGTGCCGGCCAGCTGGCCTATCGACTGTATGAAAAGGGATAACTATGAAATCGTTGTTGTTCATCGCAAAAGCCGCGATGGGATTTGTTTGGATGATCTTGCTACTCAACCTCTTTCATCCCTTCCCTGGCGTTGCAGCCATTGCTCTCTATATCATGGCTGCCTTTCTTTTTATGATGCATGGACTACAAACCCTGATTTTCCTCGGTGCCTTCGGCGATAAGCTGACCCTCTCCAAGTGGGAGAAGGGCAGCATCCTCTTCTTTGGCATCTTTGCGTTATTAGATATCCGTAGAAAGCATATGACCTAGCCCTTCAGGGTAAGGATACGATGCTGCTAATAGCCGCACCCAAAACAACGAGCGTCATCGAAACAACAAACATCACCCAAAGAAAAAGGACCTCTCGGTCCTTTTTCTTTAAAGTGCATCTTGCAGAGTACCTAACCCATAACGCTAGCAAGGCATTAACTTAAATAAGCCTTAAGTCCATCGAGGAACATCTGTGTTGATATCATAATCAACAATAGTCCCATCAAACGCTCTAACGCCTTTAAGCCTTTCTCACCAAGTATGCGGTTAAACACATCATAGAACATCAAGATCAAGAAACTTGCTGACCAAGCGATCATGACTGCCCCCACCCATTCCATCATTCGGCCTGGCTCTTGGTTAGCGAGTAATAACAACGAGGCAATCACTGATGGGCCAGCGATCATCGGGATCGCCATAGGAACAAGAAACGGCTCTTCACCAGCAGCAAGGCTCACCACACCACCGGGCTGAGGGAAAATCATACGAATAGCGATGATAAAAAGAATAATACCGCCCGAAATGCTTACCGTCTCTGGGGATACATTCAAAAAGCCGAGGATCTGCTCCCCACCAAACAAGAACGCTAACAAGATAATCAGCGCAAAGCACATCTCTCGGATAACAATCTTACGACGACGCTTGGGATCAATATGCCGCAATATAGAAAGAAAAATAGGCAGATTGCCCAGGGGATCCATGATAAGAAATAACATAGCCGCTGCAGAAAACATCTCCACGCATCACCTCACTGTGCCGCAACAGCATGCGACTTAGATAGAAAGAAATAAGACGAGGAGATTATATCCATAGGGCACACAAAGATACCCTAATTATGCAGATATTAATGAAAAACCAAATAACTGAGCTTCATTCTGGCTAGCGCTCTATCACAGAGTAATGATGACAGATGCGCTTTGGGTTAGTCATAATAAACTCACCTTCTTGCACCACTTTTCCTTTACTAATAAAGAATTCGAGTAATGCGGGTAAGGTAAGCCCTTGCTGGCTACAGGTATGAAATACAGCATCTTTGCCAACATTGCGAATCACTTCGCTTGATAGATCATTAAGCGTATAAGGTATATCGCTATTATTTAACATCGCGAGCACCTCGTGGGCATGCACAGATACGTCAGAACTCATTTCTGCTCCTTCACTACTAACCGTCAAATTATCTCAACCAACCTCAATGAGACTGCCTAGGGAGGTGAATAATACGTGATGAGAGAAATCTGTTTTTGATAATGGACAACAATTAATCATATTGTTGCTCACAACCACACTGCCAACAAAGTTCAAACTGACCCTCATTGCGTTCATGACACTGTGGGCAATACCACTCAGGTAACGGTTGTTGGTGAGCCTCCAATATCGCTGCTGCTCTAGAGAGTTGAAAGGGGTGGACCAGTATTTTAACCGCAATGACATCTGTTGGTAGCTCCCCAACAGCAGCGAGCAAGCCGCCCCCTTCTAAACGCGTTTCAATACCAACTTGAGCCAATAACCCCGCATAAAGGTGCGCTTCAAGATTATTTTCAGCCTCAAAGACCTGCTGCCACTCTGTAGACATAAGATACCTTATTAAACGGAGGTAGGTTCACGGCAAACTCAAACCGTACTAATAAACAACGACGCTAGCCGCCAACAGTGATTGAGCAGCAAAGTAGCTCGTCAGCACCCAGTAACGCGCATGAGTAAAACCACTTCGAAAATGTCCCAATGCAAAACCAAACGCTGAAAGCAGAAACAGACAAGCCGCAACCGATGCCAAGCCACCGACGGTCGTCATTCCTGTTAATGCAACCTCGCCCGCAAGCCACGCCATACTGACACTGCTTACAGTATAGAATAAGCAAGGTAAGACCATACGATGAAGACTTGGCAATAAAAGCAAGTAAGCCAATGTCCCTATGCCGTAAAAAAGAGCGGGTAGCCACCAGATAATCGGCGAAGCAATAAGTGACCAAAGCGCCAAGCAACAAACAATATGCGCAAGACTAAACAGGAGTAGTCCCAGCTTATAGCGAGAAATCAACATCAAAGTATCGCCCCCGACACACAACAGCAGAGCAATCGTCATCGGCCATTGGTAACTCGCGGGAGCATCAGAGTGCATTAACGTGATAAATACCAATGCGAGTATAGCGGCAGGTTTAGAAAGACAGAAAAGCCATTGCGAACGTCCAAGAGCTGCTAAGTGACAGGCGACAAAAACAAAAAAAGCAGACCATAGAAACATGACGTCACCAATCCATCAAACGGTTCAAAGCCGAGAGAGATCCCTGATAAGAAAATAGAACCGCATAATGCGAAGTAAACGCCTTACGGCCATTAACACCATCCTATAGAAAGCGCAGGAATAACAGCCAGAGATAGATTATCCCAGATCAAATAATAGAAGAGAGCGGCGAGGGCGGTAAAACCAAAAACAAGCACCAACGCTAGTCCCCAAATAAAGCGACCACTGCGTGGGGTAAGTACCTGCTCACACAATTTACACGTTCGTGCAAACTCCTTACGATTTTCTATCTTGTACCCGTCCTCGTGAACGGTTTTATTTCGAATCGTCGCGATATACCGCAGCTTTGGAATAAGCTCGTGTGGAATGCGCTCTTCGCAACTAGAGATCAACTGATGTAAGCCTTTCCCATCCGCATGATAATGCTGCCTCAATAATGATTCGATGCGACGTGAACGCTTCACTACCCAATCTATATCAGCCATCATTCCTCCCTGAGTTCATATTCCCACTTTACCTTGCGAATCTGAGGATTCCTAGTCTCAATAAGTTTATCTTTTCAGCATCTTCCAACTTTAGAGCAAGTTCTAATTATCCCTCTCTAATATACTCGCAGCGATTATCCAGCGCACTTCACAAATTGTCACAACACCACACTGCGCAATAATAATTAACGGTACACTTCTGCCATCATAGGAGGGGTTATGCCAATCAGTCTAATTATTATCATGCTAGTACTCTTAATCTTTGCTGGTACCTACATGTGGTTCTCACTGAGCCGACACACATTTGGTAGTGGCGCAAAAGATAAAGACGTATTGGTCAAGGTTCTCGATAAACAGAGCGTAGAAGTTGAACGCCCGATGCCAGGCGAAGAGACAGAACACTATTGGATTTATGTCCAACCCGTCAAAGGTGGCCCAAAGAGAGAGTTCCAAGTCGGCATTCACTACTTCAACGCCCTCAATCCGGGTGACGAAGGGACACTCACCTACCACGGCACACGTTTTTGCCACTTTGCCCTACGCCGCTAACCAATCATATTTCTCTCGTGCCGCAGAGCATTGCATTCGGCGGCTCGACTGATTTCACGACCAGCATTTCATCTTGATATTTAAGTCACCCCAAAAATCATCACAACTATAGAAGCACTAGCACTAAGTGACTCAAACACTAAGGTACTAACCAAGCCAAGCTTGGCTTAGAAGCTAACCACCTCGTCAATACTAACGCACCATATAAAGCCAATAGCGTCCAACCCACAATCATGGCTAATGGATGACCAATATAAAGATCCCACTCACGAACAGGCCACAAGAAAAGAGGGTGAAGTAGGTAGATCCCTAAGCTGTACTGACTCACTGTCGAAACATGCTTTAAGATAGCGGCTGACCACCACGAGTAACTTTGCTGACAAACGATAAAGACGCCAGCCGCAATAAATGCAGTGTTGATGGTTTTATAGGACAGCCACCGCCCCACCGTATAACGCCCATTTTCAAGACTAGGATCAATGACCATATAAGCGGTCACGCCAACGACGATGAGAATGAGCGTCATCCATAATAAGATGCTATCGCGACGAGGGAACTGGAAAAGCCCATAGCCTAATAGTAAGTAACCACTATAAAAGAAAAGGTCGTGGCTCCAAATGCCATCGATACGAAATAGGTTGGCTGAAATACCCACAGCCCACAATAAGAGTAATCCTTGCCAATAACGGCTATCACATTGTTGGCAGAGATAACGGAAAAAAGGCACCACAAAATAGAGTGGAATAAAATAATAGAAGAATCCCAAATGATAATAGGTTGCTTGTGTTGGTAATGCCATCAGCCGAGTCACAACCTCGCCACCACTCCAACCACTTATCGATATACCAGCAATAACCGCATAGATAGCAGACCAACTTAAAAAAGGCACCAAAACCTTTCCAATCCGTCGTCGCAAGTAATAACTCAGATTGAACGCTCGCTGGTCACTCAATAGCAACGCCCCACTAATCATGATAAAGAGGGGAACGGCCCAGCGGCTTGCACTATTGACAATAATCGCACTTTCCCACCCAAAGCCACTCAATTCACCAAGCTGATAGCGATAAGGGCCTAAAACATGGATAGCGACAACCGCGACGGCTGCCGCGCAACGCATAAGGTCAAAGTAACCTACTTTTTGACGCTGCATACTACTCCCTTTCATAAGCATTCAGTTTTATGCTTTAGTTTATCACGGCATACAGAGCGGCTTCTATTTCCATTCTGTCGCACTTTACGTAGTTACAAAGTTGTTAATTACCCATTCAAAACAGGGCTTTATCACCCTACGCTTAAAAAGCTGTCAAAGTTGACCCGTTTCACACTTTTACAATCAGCTGACCCCTCTTTAAAAATCATGCAGTTAGATTCAAGTCACTTTACAAACCATCATCAAACGCTATACCAAACCATCCGCTGTTTCGCTAAAAACCCAAAACATCAAGACAACAATATATTCACCATTGACATATTTGGACACAATTATGTCTTTTTCCTGAGCGCATTATTGGCGTAACCTGCCAGCCAAAAGCCCATTGACGGGATAAAATAAAATGGAGCAAAATATGCAAACATCTTCATCGAACTCCGCAAATAAACAGAGTAAAAATCTCTTTACTCGCTTCCTCGACAGTGTCGAGTGGCTTGGTAACCTACTTCCTCACCCAATCACTCTTTTTGCTATCTTTTGTGTCGCGATTATCGTCGCGTCGGGTGTAGCTGGTTACTTTGATCTTGCTGTTGTTGACCCTCGCCCAGAAGGCGCAAGCGGTCGCGCTGCAGACGGCATGATTCATGTTGTCAGCTTAATGAGCGCAGAGGGCTTACAGCGTATCGTTCAAAGCGTTGTTACCAACTTCACTGGATTTGCTCCACTAGGTACGGTACTTGTTGCCATGCTTGGTGTTGCTGTTGCTGAATACTCAGGCCTACTTTCGGCTGGTATGCGTAAAATGGTTATGGGTGCATCACCGCGCTTAGTTACCTTTACGATTGTATTCGCAGGTATTATCTCTAACACCGCATCTGAGCTAGGTTATGTGGTACTTATCCCACTAGCAGCGATGATTTTCCACTCACTAGGTCGCCACCCATTAGCTGGTCTAGCAGCGGCATTCGCCGGTGTTTCTGGTGGTTACTCAGCAAACCTACTGCTTGGTACTGTTGACCCACTTCTTTCTGGTATTACAGAAACCGCAGCGCAAATGCTGGATCCTGAATACCTAGTTGGCCCAGAGGTTAACTGGTACTTCATGGCTTTCTCTACGTTCTTCGTATCAATTGCCGGTACATTTGTTACTGAGAAAATCGTTGAGCCAAAACTAGGGCAATACAACCCAGAAGAAGCATCTGAAGATTTAAGCCAAGATAAAGCAACGGCAGTAACGCCACTAGAAACTCGTGGTCTAAAAATGGCAGGGGTTGCTGCACTTGCTGTGGCAGCGGTTCTAGCATTAACAATCGTTCCTGAGTGGGGCATCTTGCGTCACCCTGAAACGGGTGCAGTGGCTGGTTCTCCATTCCTTCGCGGTATCGTTTCTTTCATCTTTGTATTCTTCGCCGTTCCAGGTTATGTCTACGGCCGCGTTGTTGGCACGATGAAAACTGACCGTGATGTTATCGATGCAATGTCTAAATCGATGAGCTCTATGGGCATGTACATCGTATTAGTCTTCTTCGCTGCACAATTCGTTGCATTCTTTGGTTGGACTAACTTTGGTCAAATCATCGCTGTTGGCGGTGCAACCTTCCTAGATGCTATGGGTATTACAGGTCCTGCACTGTTCTTCGGCTTCATCATCATGTGTGGCATCATCAACCTATCACTAGGTTCTGCATCTGCACAGTGGGCTATCACTGCACCGGTATTCGTACCAATGCTAATGCTCGTTGGTTATGCGCCAGAGACGATTCAAGCGGCTTACCGTATTGGTGACTCAGTAACAAACCTAATCACGCCAATGATGAGCTACTTTGGTCTCATCATGGCAGTCGGTACACGTTATGTGCGTCGCCTAGGTATCGGTACACTGATTGCGACAATGCTGCCATACACTCTCTGCTTCCTTGTTGGTTGGAGCATCCTATTCTACGTATGGGTATTCGTATTCAACATCCCAGTAGGTCCTGGTGCTGCTACGTACTATAACTTTGGTCAGTAATTACGACTAAATTATCAACGATGAGTAAAAAAGGCCGAGCATATTGCTCTAATGCCGTTCGGATAAGCATTAACGCTTATACCGAAGCGGATAACGGCAGGGCACATAAAGCACTGAGCGTGGAAA
>JBHOGO010000077.1:0-22938 GCA_043421945.1 bacterium sp. HQB-150
TTTAGCCATGATGATTTCCTCACTCAACGCCTATTACTAAGTATAGTCATCAATACTGAGTTTTAGTGGTAATCAGGTAACAATAAACATAATTTACCGTAAGCGCTGGAGCATAAGCCGTTGCAATAGTGCTCGTAGTCTCAACAGTGATAGCCACTACGGACCTAAATAGCAGATAGTAAAGCGATGAGTACCACCCATACTGCTACTGGCGTATCATCACAACCACATCACTCAAACGAAACGACAGCGTTAATCGGCATCTCGTAAATATGTGCTCTGTACAATCGCATCAAGAAACACTTCACTCTTAGTCAGCTTAAAGCGCTTGTGCTCATCGAGATCACCAAACAATCGAGATCCGCCACCGAGTAGCACAGGGATGGTAGTGATGATCATTTCATCAATGAGATCTTCTTTTAAGAAGTTTTGAATCGTTACCCCGCCATCAATATACAAACGCTTGAAGCCCTTAAAGTGAATACCTTCTAAAACATCTTTTAGCGCACCACGCACTAAGAAAACCTTATCCTCATACCCTTCTGGGACTGTGGTCATTGTATTACTTAACACGAAGACAGGTTTTGTATAAGGCCACTCGACATCAAAACTTAGCACCATCTCTAGTGTATTTCGTCCCATCACCATCGCGTCAATACGCTCGAAATGAGCGTGATACCCCATGTCATTCCCTTCAGGGTTTGGAATGATATGCAGCCAATCAATTTTCTCATTTTTATCGGCGATATACCCATCGAGGCTGGTTGCAATAAACACACTATTTGACATATTAACCCTCATTCATTATGTGGCTGCATTAAAAACAGCTCATCATCCTCATTGCTCTTGGCAGAAAATGAGAGCCGTATTACAATATTCTACACCGTAGAATATTAGTTAGTTTAGCGAGGCGCTGAAATGTCTGTCAAGAATAAAAAACGAGGTCGCCCCAGTGGAAAAGTTAGCCAACTGAATGCTAAGAAAATTTTGGAGTCTGCCAAAGGTTTACTACGTGAACAGGGTAAGATCCCCAGCATTCGACGACTAGCCACTCACCTTGATGTGGATGCTATGGCTATATATCACTACTTTAACAACAAAAATGCATTGCTTGAGGCGATATGTGTTTCTCTGATTGAAGATATCTATGAACCTAGTACTCACACGAACAGTGACTCGACGGGTGATGCCAACAAAGGTCGCGATGAAAAAGATAAATGGGAGTCAGAACTGATTAAGCTCAGTTTTAGTTACCTTGAACTGTTGCATGATCATCCCGGTTTATTAGAAACATTGTTAGCAATGACTTCTGATGGCCCATCTACCGTTTTCTCAAAAAGGTTTAATCAGATCATTGCGCCACTTAAACTCAGTAGCCAAGACGCTAGAAATGCGTTACACCTCTTAGTGGATTATTTACACGGCTATGCACTAGCACTTAATTGCAACAACACTATCGAGCCATTAACGATGGATTTTCTCAACGGACCAATGAAGATGTACTGTCGAGCATTACATACTACTGATGGCCAGCAAACAGCTTGATAACAGAATCTAACCTTCAACTTTGTAGCCAAAACACCATACTCCAATCGACTCTATGGAAAGTTTCACAATAACAATTGTTAGCTGTTTAAGCCTCAACAAATCAGTTTCGCTGCCACATAGAGAAAAATAAAAAAGCCCCCCAGCACAGCTGGAGGGCTCTATTAACGTTGACTAACCGAGTAACGCTTACTTATTGAAGTTTTTGTTACGGTTATTTGGCACGTTTGGCCAACTGATTGACTGAGGAAGTTCATGATCCCACTCGTCAAACGTTCTCTGCAGCTCTACCTTTTTCTCTGGATAGCGAAGAGATAAATCGTTTCGCTCATACATATCTGTTGTCAGATTATAGAGTTCAGCCGCTTCACGATTTTCATTCTCATTGTAAACGAGTTTCCAATCTTGCACTCGAACCGCATAGTTATTTGCACGACGCCAGAACATCACATCATGTGGTCTCTCACCTTCACGCTCACCATTTACATAAGGAAGAAGATCGACACCGTCGAATTCAAAACCTTTTGGTGGGTTATCAATACCTAAGTGATTAGTAATGGTTTTCGTTACATCCAACGCACTCACTGGTAGGTCATAAGTCACATTTTCTGGTACTTGACCTGGCCAACTCATGATGTACGGGATACGGATACCACCTTCATAATTAGTAGCTTTATAACCACGCAAGCCACCAGTACTTGATAGGTTTGCATCACGCTCTAGTGCATTTGGATTAGGACGCGGAGAACCATTGTCACTAATCACAAAAATCGCCGTGTTTTCTAGCTGACCTTGCTCTTCAAGCGCATCGACAATGGTACCAATACCATCATCCAAGGCGAGAACCATACCACCAAACTTACGACGGTTTTCCTCTTCGATATGATCCATACGCTCTATATAAGAGTCTGGCACTTCCCAAGGATAGTGAACTGCATTATAGGCGACGTATAAGAAGAAAGGTTCGTCGTCTTCATTTGTCTCAATAAAGTTAACAGCTTCCTCGCTAAATACCTCAGTCGTATAGCCTTCGAATTCAACCATCTCTTCATTACGGAATATTGGCCAGTAATCATGTTGATTACCAAACTCAAACCCACTCTTATAGTACGAGTGAGAGCCATTTAAAAACCCGTAAAAGTAATCGAAGCCGCGGCTATTTGGTCGCTTCCCTTCTGATAATCCAAGATGCCACTTACCAATAGCACCCGTACGGTAACCTTCTGCTTTTAAGATCTCTTGCAGCATGGGTTGAGAGACAGGTACACCTGCTCGGTTTCCAGCTTCAGTTGGGTAGTGATCCTCTGGGATATTCTCAGAAGTACCCAAACGTTGTTGGTAAACTCCGGTTAACAGACCAGCTCGAGAAGGCCCACAGATTGATGCTGTGACATAACCTTGTGTAAAGTTCACACCGCTTGCAGCAATTTTGTCCATATTGGGCGTGTGGAGATCGGTTGCGCCTAAAAACCCAGGATCACCCCACCCTAAATCATCGACAAATATTAATACAACGTTTGGCTTTTCTACGGTTGTTTCTGCATGAACCGGAATGGTTACTGTGGACAATGCCAACGCAGTAGCTGTTAAGGGCAATATAGCCTTTGACAGTCTTTTAAATTTACTAACACAACTATTCATGTTACTTATTCCTTAAGCACTGAAACAATGTGAATATATTAATAGGATTAATAAAACAGTATTAGTTGTTATTAATTAGAAACTCCAAACCAGACCCATTTTGGCAAATAATACCTTTCTATCACCCCAAGCATTTGAGTCTTTACTTGTTTCCTCTGCATCTTTATAGGCAGCATCAAGTAAGAAAGCTAAGTCACGAGTAATAGGGATCTCGGTAAATAATGCATAGTTGTTATAATCGTATCGATTTCCATTAGCGACTTTAGAGTAACCATTTTCATATCGCAATTCTAAATAACCATATGGCATTCTAAATTGAACCAATGGCTTAATTGCACGCTCTTGGAAACCCCAGTCTGTTTTTTCATCGATATACAGAGCTTTTACACCGAAGCTAAACCAATTATTTGGTTTGTACAAGTAAAGAGGCTCTGTCTTATACAGGAATGCATCATCCTCTTCCCAGTAACCAACTTCACCTTGAAGGTTCAAAAAGCTTTTTCCGAAGTTAATATAAGCAGATGGCTTAACAGCATACACTGTCTTTTCTCTTGGACCTGTCTGTTTCTTATACTTGAACTCACCATTCAGTGTAAGGTTTGGGTTTATCCATTTCGTATATCGAGGGATAAACTCAGTGAGCTGCATGGCACTAGGCTTTACAAACGCCGGGTCATCGGAGTCTTCTCTTCTTTCCTTCAGAACATAACCGATTGAAAATTCAGGTGTAATACGAGTACTGCCATCCGCAAAAATCATTGTATGGAAGATTTGCTTACCATGATTTTCGAAGGTTACTTCTTCATACTCGTAACCTGTAAGGGCACGAGTACGTTTAGGGACCCAAGGTTTTCCTGTATCTTCATCTTGTTTATTATCTAATTGATCAGCCAGGATAAAGTCAATATCAGTGCCCAGTTGCCCAACAGGATCGTAGCCACGCAGTGTCACATTATCCCACATATTACTACGTGATGAGATAGAGCTATCATCGATAGAATCACTCAGCTGGCTAACATCTAACGTTTCTGCTGACAGATTAAATGCAGCAATCGTTGCGCACCCAATCAATATCGTTGAAGTTTTCATAATGTAAGCCCTTAACTATTATTTGATTTGAATAGACTATTAGAAGCTGTTTTTCTTTTTCCTTCAGGTACAAATGATTGATACATTTCAACAACATCATTTAACATACCTTTCGATTCCAAATAATGATGGACATCGGCATTAATACTATTAGACATGAATGAACCAACGAACATACCTTGATCTAAAGAGAGAATTTTTGTCGACATATCACCATGTTGATTCACTGAATCATACCAACCGAATGGGCTTTCAATTTCTGGACGTACTCTTTTCAATCCTAACAAAGCATCAATAGCTAAATCTTCATCAACCATATAAGCTAGAGCAGTCGCATGCGGTGTACCTGTTTTATCATCATCAACATCATGGCCAAATTTAACTTTTTTCTCAGATATATATCCAACACCATATGGTGCATATCGGTCATCAACGGTTGCAGATGAAGACACAAAAGGAATGTTGTACTTCTGAGCAAAAAGTTTTTGCATATAAGTCATATCTTCGATGATTTTATAATCAGGGATAAGTTTTTTCTCATCTAAGAAAATAGATGGAAGCATCCCTTGGAAATAAGCACCATCCCATGTCAGCATTGGTGTGATTTCCTTTCCTTCAATATCATAGGTAGCTACGTATAGCTCCATGTTATTAAAAGCATCTTGTGGAACCGCCTTATCACCCATATCTTTTGTAACAAGTGCAGCCCACAATGGTGCTAAACGGCTTTCATTGGCCTTTCGGTCAATGAAGTACTCAAGCTGTTCACCAGTATGTCCATTAAAGCCAGCACGTAATAGACCTCTTGATGGATCATACATTTTTGACCAAGCAGCTTTCTGTGCGTCTAGAATCGATTCTATGCGCTGTACGATATCCTGCTTCGCAGGATCTTCTGAATCCAAGTATGCACCTGCTGCGCCGACTAAGGAGAAAACAAGATTTGCGTTATCAACAGCTGGTACGACACCTTCTTTTGTCGTTTCTAGCTTGCCATCAACAATATTGTAAGGCCAGAAAAACAAACCATTCCAATTAGGGGCATTTTCCATTGTATCCAATACTTCTGAAATTCTGACAAGTGCATCACTGTTACCTGCCTTCTCCATCTCAACCAGTACATTAATGTAGAAGCCAATTTCAGTCGAGTTCACATAATAGTCAGGAGCGACCGTCTTGCCATCACGAATAAAAATGGTGTCGTAAGGTACTTTCGCGGCGACATCGACTCCAACTCCATCTCTGAAAAAGTCTAGATTATTCTGTAACTCGACAGCGAAGTTAACAGGATAATGGTGATCAGATACTACAACACTTTCGATTGATACTTCACTTGCCCACGCAGCGCTACACATTAACAATCCAGCAGCCATAATTTTATTTAATTTCATTTGTCCCTTCACCTTATAGAATCGATTCAACAACAGGATCTATTATCCAAATGAAATAACATCCACGTCAAGGTCGATTATTAATGCCGACTGGCTTACACACATCACTAAATCAACATTAAACCCATATAAAACAACACCTTAGGCAGTGAAACATTTCCTTCATATTCCTGTATCAAATATAAAATATGTGATAATCAGCACATAAAACCCTAAATTAGAGCTGTTACTCTTAATTCAACAAAACGCATTTTATGTGTTTGTAATCACAATATGAAGTTAATTGTTATAATTATCTTGAGTTATGCGCTTCTACAAATAAAATGATTATCGAAACGTTTTGATTAAGGGGAGCACAAAGTGAAAATAAAGAATTTAAGCAAAATATCGATAGCCGTCACTTCAGCAATGATATTGAACGGATGTCTACTTAATGACCCATACGACTATGATAAAGGTGGTGATGGCTCTGTAACGCCTCCGCCAGCAGTGAGTGCTAAGCATGTTGTTTATGGCGCAGCAAATGGCTCGGTCTATCAACATGTGACTGAAAATAGTTCAGGTGACACCGTTACCATTGATCCGGAAGGAAATACTGTTAACGGTAATATTACCGTTGAGGGCCTAGAGCCAGAAAAAGTGGAAGGGACACTACTCGTCAAGGTTTCTGATGAGCAATCATTCCTATATAGTGAACAGGCCGGCGGAAATCCTGTTTCTGTTGACATTAATCCCTCTGTCGATGTTCTAGCTCTTAACCTTGAAGTCACAACCCCTAATACAACGTATGCACAGGTTGAAACGGAAGTTAACGGGACAAGAAATATTGCCGAAGTCGATATCAGTCGAGCACTTGTCGCTTCTCAATCAGCGGGTGAGCAGCAGCTTCTCATACCAACACATTGTTTTGCTGATGCCGATTTCAACGCAATCACGAAGCCTTCCTCTTTGAATGTTAATGGTACCAGTGAGTTCAAGCTCCACACGATCAACTACTCTACACCTGAAAATGATATCTATAACCTACCTTGTGAAGTCACAAGCCTTGAAGTCGTTGGTAATGCTGCCGGAGATTTCATGATTGCAGACTTGATGCTGGCAGAAAACGGCGAAATAATTGGTGGTCTAACACCCAACATTGGTGCTTGGCTAACTGATGGTAGTGTCCTTATCAATGAAATTATTGGCAACCACGTAATGATTGATTACACAAACGCAACGACTGGTGCGAATGGTGGTTTAGTGTTTGAAGGGGATCAATTTTTAGATATTAGTAATTTTGTTGCAAACGGCTGGCTAGAATTTATGATGCATGTTGAGAGCTATGGGAATCACCCAACGCGTCGTTTCCAACTGCAAATGGAAGGTAGTGCTGGAAACTCACAACCTTACTTCTTCGAGGAAGGGTTTGCTGAAGGCAGTTGGCAACAAGTTCGTGTTCCAGTTTCAGATCTATTCACTGACCAAAATGGTCAACTTAATTTCAATCAAATTTTTAATATGAATAAATCTATTTCGATGTTCCCAGAGTGGATCAGTGAAGAAAATTCACTACAAGGCATAGTTTTCCGTATTGCCGGTGCGAAGCTAGTGTCAACGAATTAACATATGAAATTGATACAATAATTTTTGTTAACTGAGTGGCTGTAATCAATTACGGCCACTCATTATTCAGGGTAATTTCAACTATATAGCAGCTTAATTACACAGAAACTTAATATTTTATAATAAAACCAACCAGATATTATAGACAAGGTACCTTCATGCGGATCACAACCCTATTTATATCAGCACTATGCCTCTTGCTACAGGGATGCAATAGCACTGATAGTGGAAATGACGAAAGTGGACCTGGCGAAAATACAACCATTGATCAAGTGATTATTTCAAGCCAATACTACCCTTCTAATTTCCAAACTCAATTACAGAATAACCTAAACTACTTTATCGATGGCAAAGGAGTGTCAGAAAAAACACTGCTACCATTCGATAACATCCAGTACATAGACGGCAACATTAAACCTGCTAACTACACGAATATATCCACGATCGGTCTGTACCTCAACCTTTTGGTCGAAATGTATCGTGAAGGTAACGAGAAGGCATGGGACAGAATTGATCACACGCTAACGATCCTAGAAAAACTTGACCACTGGAACGGCCTCTTCTACTGGCTATACAGCTTTGACGGTGCCAATATAATCCCTGGTGGCGATAGTATCGTATCTGCCGTAGATAACGGCAACTTAGCTTTTTCCTTAGCAACACTTGTTGGCGCTGCAACTACCACGCCTGAACTCCAACCCCTAGCAAGTCGCTCACAACGACTACTAAACGATCAAATCGACGGGTGGTATCAGTTATACGATCCAGAAAAAAATCAATTAAGAGCAGGTTACAAGGTCAATGAGAATGACTTTTTAACTTACTATATAGACCGTAAAAGCAATGAAAGCCGGCTGGCGAGCCTGTGGGCTATTCTGATCACACGTAATAGTGCATCAGGGCAAATTCCACCGACAGCCTTTACAGACTTACCACTTGTGCAAGGTAGATACACCTATCAAGAAACCAGCTATTACCCAATGCTGACTTGGGATGGTTCGTATTTTCAGGCTTTATTGCCTTCTATATGGTTAGATGAACGTGCTATGAGCCCTTCACCTGAGCTATTTGATGATTTAACCGCTGTCCATAAAGCCTATTCACAAAAACACAATATTCCATTTGTTTCAGCAGCTTCGACCACATCGAATGGATACCACCCATTTGGCCTCGATCTGGTTTCTGAAGCTGTTCAAGTATTTAACCATGAGGGAAAAAGTCAAGATACCGGTACGCCGCACGCAACGGCATTACTTGCTATCTATGATACCGATAGGGCTGTCGAAGAGTTGCTGGCCATCGAGAACGCGCACAACCCTGAAACGCCAGCAGGCTGGAGAGATGCGATAGATATTCATGGAAACCGCTCGGATAAAATCATTGGCCTTGATCAAGGTATGATTAGCTCTGCATTTATCTCACGCGCTATTCATAAAGATATTAAGGCCTACTTAGAACTGCACGATCAAATAGATCTAGTCAATACCTTATATTTGACCTTTGAGGCATCAAGCGTTGTGGATATTCAATAATACTAAATCTTCGCAATAAAAAAGCCAGCAGCTATATTGCTGCTGGCTTTCTCTGCCATTAACGCGATGTTTATATGTACTTAATCGACTTGTCGACCATCACATAATCTTTGTCAGCACTGCTCTTATAGTTCATTGCTTTACCCCATTCACACAACAGCTCATGATCAGCCATTTTTGACTCGTGAAATTCAATCGCTTTTTGAGGCTCCCAATGACGGTAGAGTATTGCTTTCAAAACGGTATAGGTTGTTTGCTCAGTTTCCACCAAATTGACTTGTTCATAAGGGTCTTCAATGACGTTAAACAACAAGTCTTCTCCTGAGCGACCATGGTAACAAATTAGCTTATAAGCTCCTTTTCTTACCATTCGAGCGATAAAAGAATCTCCGTTGCTATCTTCGTCAATCAGCTCACTAAACGTCGCACTGTCAGAATCCTCCTCTGCCCCCTCCAATAACGCAAGAAAACTCTTGGCATCCTGGTCGGCAGGGCTTCTTGCATCAACAAGTTCACACAGCGTCGCTCCGATATCCATTAAGTTCACAGGGGTATCAACCTCCCTCCCTCCGTCAAGCCAACTCGCCTCAACGAACATCGGAATTTTCACTGACCCTTCATAGAAGGTGTGCTTGCCAAATATACCTCTTTCACCGAGTTGGTCACCGTGGTCAGAAGTATAGATAAATAAGGAATCACGTTGATTACGCTCGGAATACGTTTCAAAGGCCGTTCGAATTTGACCAACTTGTCGATCAATTTGCTCAACCATTCCACAATATGCAGCACGTACATCCTTAACCGTCTCGCTATCACGATCATTCGCAAAATGAAGTGCTAAGCTCTCATCAAGGTATGCTTCCAGGTAGCCCAGCTTAGGAAGATTAACTCGAGCACGGTACTTATCAAAAAGCTCTTGTGGGCAAACATAGCTGCAATGAGGACCATAGGTCCCTATCACAAGAAGTTGTGGCTTTTCATAGCTCTCATCCAAGTACTCAACGGCACGTTGAATAACTTTACGATCATATTCTAGGATTGGAGAGTTCCCGCCTTGGGCAATATCTAATGAACCTGGAATCGTGAGGCTATCGGCAAACTCACCGATCTCGTTCTCAATCCAGTCGTCTCGAGACCATGCCCACATAGAGGGCAGAAAGTCCCCCATGATTCGTTTAGAAAAGCCATGGCGTTGATTGTGTCCAAGAAAGTGCATTCTTCCACAAAGTACAGCTTCATACCCCTTAGCAACCATGCTGTGAATAAACGTAGCTTGGTCATCTGGAATCGTCGTTAGATTAGAAAACACGCCGGTTTTGCTCGGCAGTTTTCCTGTCAGCATTGATAACCTTGCAGGAACACATAATGGGCTAGACGTATAGGCTTGCGAAAAGTGCACACCTTTATCCGCCATGTCAGAAAGAGTGGGGGTATCAATTTTCTCATGCCCCAGCACGTCGCCTGGACCAGATACCAAGGCGCTGTGCTGGTCACTCAAAAAAATAACAATATCGGGTAATTGGCTTTTGCTCATCAGCTACCCACGTGAATACAGTTGAAATGAACCTATTGCTGGACAGTTTGAATCTGTACCAACGTATAGCGTCACCTCACAGCCCTCAACCTCCCAAGTACGCCCTTTGCCCCAAATAGCAAAGTCGTTATAGGGAATCTCTAATTCGATGATTTTTTCTTCGTTTTCCTCAAGCCATACCTTCTTGAATGACTTCAATAAACGTACTGGTTGTGTCGTCGAAGAGACTGAGCGGCCTACGTAGCACTGAATCGTTTCGAAACCTGCAAATTCACCCGTATTTTTTAATACAGCGGTGACTCTCTGTACGTCACCTTGCTGCAAGCGATTGTTCTCGATACACAAGTTATTCAGCTCAAACGTTGAATAACTTTGACCGTAGCCAAATGGGTATAAAGGGCTATCTTTTTGGTCTTTATAGCATTGGTACTCTTGGAAATCGCGCATCTTCCCAAGGGGTTTTCGGGCATAATAATAAGGTATTTGTCCTGTTGAGCGAGGAACCGTCATCGACAGCTTACCACTCGGGTTGACCCTACCCGTGAGAATATTGGCGACTGCCGTCCCTGTTTCCGTCCCTGATTGCCATGCGTAAAGTAGTGCGCTCGCATTCGCTTCAATTGCGGCTGACGGGATAGGTCGGCCAGTACATTGTACGACAACCAATGGCTTACCCGTCGCAGCAATGGCCTCAATCATCGCTTCCTGTCCTGCAGGCAATGCCAGTTCTGCTATATTGCGTGCTTCACCCGTTCGGCGGTGGCTTTCTCCAACACATAAGACGACAACGTCGGCGTTATGTGCACATTCGACCCACTCGTCAACTAATGCAGAAAACTCTGTCAGGACATGATCTTTTCCAAGACGATCACACATGCCTTGATATATAGAGATAACATCATTGCTATCCCCATCTAAACACCAAGATCCCAAATGTTGACGCTGACTATGAGCATGAGGGCCAACAACAGCGACTTTCGTTGTATCTTTTAAAGGCAAGGTGCCATCATTTTTCAATAGAACAAGGCTCTGCTCAGCAACATCTAATGCTTTCTTTCTATGTTCAGGGTGCAATAGTGTGGCTTTATGAAGCTCTGGATCAATATAAGGGTTGTCAAAAAGTCCAGCTCTAAATTTCGCCAATAATACTCTGCTCACCGCTTCATCGAGATGGGACGGAGATACAGCACCACTTTCCATCGCTTGTGCCAAATGGTCAGCATAGGCTTCATGGGTCATCGCCATATCGATCCCAGCATCCATGGCCATCTCTGCAGCGGCTTGAGCATCTTTTGCAACACCAAAGTACGCTAAATCACTAATCGAGCCCCAATCACTGACAACGAGCCCATCAAATTCTTGTTTACCTTTCAACCACTCTCTTACCAGTGATTGACTGCCTGTCACTGGTGTTCCTGCTAAATCATTAAAGCCAGACATCAACGTTGATACGCCCGCCTCTACGGCTGACTGAAACGGAGGAAGATAAACATTGTGCAGAGTGTTTTCACTAATTTCAGTCGTCTCGTAATCTCGCCCGCCTTCAGAGGCGCCATAGCCGACAAAATGTTTGGCACACGCCAACAATTTGCCAGACGCTGAAGGGTCATCACCTTGAAAGCCTTTCACCACAGCCTTTGCAAACTGACTGGTTAAATATGGATCTTCCCCGCTACTCTCAATCACACGGCCCCATCGAGGATCACGAACAATGTCTAACATTGGTGCGAACGTCCAGTTAATACCGAGAGACGAAGCTTCGCGTGCGATAGATTGATAGGCACTTTCTATTAACGAAGGGTTCCAAGAGCAGGCTTGAGCTAACGGAATCGGCAACACTGTCGATTGACCATAGATCACATCCCTTGCAAAAATAACCGGAATGCCAAGTCGACTCTGCTCCACCGCGGCTTTCTGTATTTCATTGATTTGATGCGGGTCAACACTCTCACCCGGTGCATTACCAGCCCATGCGGTGTCTGCAAGAATTCGAGAGCCTACACGCCCCTCGCGTACCAACTGTAAATACTCGTCTTTATTATCTTGATACTCAAGCATTGGATACTGACAAAGTTGGCCGATCTTCTCTTCTAAAGTCATTATTACCAGAAGATCTTCTACACGCTCTTCATTAGATAAATATCTATTTTTATATTTCATGATTAAAGTCCTTGAACCAGAGCGATGCTACTGCGGCGTTGGTTATCCAGAATGTTCTCATCATGAACATAGAGCGGGAAGGCTTCTTTTAAAAATGCATCCATCTCAAGAACCAGTTCTTCATCATCGGATAAGTTGATCAGGAGAGAAGTTGCTTCTGGCACGTAACGAATATCTAGCTCGACATATATTTCAATGAACTTCAACAGTTCATCACTGTTCATTGCAACTAAGGTTTCATCGATACGCTTTTGAGCGGTTTGATAGAAGTCAGGTTTAAAGCCACCGATTGCATTTTCCCAAGACTCTAAAACTTGCTGATAGCCACCGAGGTACTGCTCTTCTCGGCGCATTTCCAACTTGTTCATCCCTTTTAATGCTTCAATATAATGTTTTTGCTTATATTGTGATTCCGCGTACTCAAAATAACTTTTCGACTGATTATAAATTTTTAACATCGCCATACAAAAGCAGACACTGATAACAGTAACGAGAATAATCAATTTTTTATAGACAGACATTATTTAACTCCTACCCCAGTGAACGCTTTAATAAAGTTCTTTTGCAAACAGAAAAAGACAAGCACAACAGGTACCGCAATCATGGTTGTCATCGCCCATAATTGATTCAAGTTTGTACCAGGAACTTCAGTGTTGAAGTTAAACAGAGCCAGTTGCAATGTCATTAATGAATCATCACGTACGTACAGAAGTGGTCCCATGAAGTCATTCCAAGCCCCCATGAACGTCAAAATAGCCACGGTTGCCAGTGCCGGTCTAATCATAGGAAGAACGATTTTGAAGAATATTCTAAACTCGCCCGCACCATCAATACGTGCTGCTTCAAGGTATGCGGTATCTAACTGCTTCATGAACTGTACAAGTAAAAAGATGTTGTAAGCACTGATACAGCCTGGGATGATCAACACGCGATAGGTATTAATCCAATCCCATTGATACATCATCATATACGTAGGTATGGTGAAGAGTACCGCTGGCATCATCATTGAGCCCAGAATCACCTTTAACCAAAAATCACGAGCTGGAAGATTCGTCTTGACGATAGAGTATGCAACCATCGAAGAGAATAGCGTATTCAATACTGTTACCGACAACGAAACAAAAATAGTATTAAAGAAGACTCTTCCTAAGTTAATCGTTTTGAATATTTCTATATAGCCATCAAAAGAGATGGATTTAGGTAATGCATTAGGTGCATGCATTATCTCCGGTCCCGTCTTAAAAGAGTTCATTACCATAAAGAAAAATGGATAAAGTACTATAAGGCTAACCACTAATAACGAAGAATATATAAACATGTCTTTCTTGCTAAGACTCTTCATCACTCATCTCCTTTCGCACTAATTTTAAGTTGTAGCATAGTAAGTACATAGATAATCACGGCTAGGAAAATACCTATCGTTGATGCTTCGCCCATTCTCATGTCTTCAAAACCTGTTTTATAGAGGTAGACTACCGGCGTCAATGCTGACTGATAAGGACCACCGTTTAAATCGAAGTTCATGAAAATTTCAACAAACATCTGCAAACCATTAATCAAATTCATCGTCATAACAAAAATGATTTGAGGCTTAATAATAGGAATCGTTATCTTACGTACCTTTCTCCACCATGAAGCGCCGTCAATATCTGCCGCTTCAAACAGCGAGCGGTCAATACTCGCGATACCGCCAAGAAAGATAATCATCTGAATACCGAACCATTTCCATGCACTAAACACGGCAATGACAGGCATTGGTAACCACTGCTCAAATTTCCAGAAAACGGGCTCACTAAGCACCCCGACATTGGTCATCATGCTCTGTACAGGTCCTGAAGGCCCTGAAAGGAAGTCCATAATGACCATCGCGACGGTAATCGAGGTAATCACAGGGATAAACATGATGGTTCTAAACAGGCTTGCAAATCTCGTGATTTCGTTAAGAGCTAACGCTAAGCCCAAGGCAATAGTGAAACTTAATCCAATAAAGATGACCTGATTAAAGACGACATTGAGTAACGATCGCCAGAAAGCGAAATCAAGTCCAATTGCAGCCCAGTTACCAAAACCAACAAACCTTGCATTTTCTGGGCTTAAAATATTGATATCCAGAAAGCTACTAACGAAAGATAATAAAAATGGGTATATGATAAAGACACTCATATAGATAACCCATGGTGCTAGAAAGACATACGCAATGCCGTACCTGCTAATTTTCATAATTTAGTCCTTATTTTAACTACTTTCTAGCAAGAATTTTTTTCGAACGTTCTGCTGCTTTTTCAACAGCGACTTCTGCTGAATATTCCTTTCTGATAACAACTTTTGCATATTCATCTAATATGATGCCGGCAATATCATTTGTTTGAGCAAAAGGTTCTGCCATCACAATATTCTCTAGCTGCTTAACAAAAGGCTGCGCTTCGGGTGTTTGGTAGTAATCTCTATCTTTGATTGCATCCAGAACAGGCAGTTGCCCCAATACCATGTTTGCTTTGTGGTTCATGTCATCATCCATCAACAACTGGACGAACCGCCAACTCAACTCTTCAATTTCTTCTGAATCTTTGAAGATCATCAGTGCTCTTCCATCCAACGTAGAAAATGGGGTGTCACCTGCATTTCTCGTTGGAAGCGAGGCTAAGCCAACATCTACACCAATTTCCATTGGTTCGCCTGCCGCTTCAACAAGGTTCGTTTTCCAACCAAAACCAAACTGAGGCCACATACCGATAGTGCGTGAGAAAAAGTTCTTTTCCATTGTCATTGGCGCGTATTGCTGAACTTCCGCCATTGTCGCGAAGAATTCGGCCATGTGCGCATCTTCATGATCAAACACAGGATGGGTACCAAAGCGATTTAACAAACTGTATTCGCCTTGGTTAAAGTTGTAGTAAAGCTGAGCAAGCATAGACCAATACCAACTGCCCGATGACAACACTTCGTTCCATAATACAGTGCCATAGACTGGGCTACCGTCAGCTCTCGCGGGTAGCTGACTGATTTTTTCAGCCGCATCAATAAATTCTGCCCATGTACTTGGTGGGCTATCAGGATCGAGACCAGCTTCACGGAACAGATCTTTGTTGTAGATCATGAGCTGAGTCGTCACGTTCCAAGGAATGTAGTAATCCCTTCCGAAGTTTTTTCGCATGAACTGAGGATCAATGCGATCAACAAGCTCTTCATATCCATCAAAGTCTTCGAAGTGCTTTAGCTGACCTAACTTTGCATATCTCGCAGGCTGAAATCCAAAAACACCAGCATAAACATTTGGTAAATCTCCTGCTGCCATTCTGGTTTCGACATTTTCATCGTTAGTGACGACCACATCGACATCGGGATACATCTCTTTAAATACGGGAACAACTTCGCTGCGAACAAAGCCTATATAGTCCCCTGCCGCTGGCATCATTACTTCTATTCTTGCGTTTGAATACGCAAACGAACTAACGAGTAATCCAGCAATACCTAACCATTTTTTCATTCCTAACCCTTTACAAGGTATCCCTTGAATTTAATTTAGTTGGTAGACTCTTTAATACGTCTGGAATAAGCCATTTCCATTATATAAACTAGCGGTTCAACGCCAACTTACTCATATCAAATAATCCAAAGAAAACGACACAACGGAATATTGAAATAACTCAGCACTGTAATGTAACTAAGCTCACATGAATTCTTATCATCAAAGCCAGTAACATCAGCTCATGCCGAACAGTCATGCATGATAACTTTTCAGCACGCATACGATGGTTAAAATCTCAATCATTGCCTGGCTTTTCTACTAAATGTTTCTTGTCTTGTTTAAATTGAGGGTGTTCTATCACAATTTATCTCTCTTAACATTAGCTGTTTAGAAATCAATCTAAGAGAGCATACGAATTGTATAAAAAAGAGACACCCTCAGTTATTCAATTGTCCCTGTAAGGCTATTAGCCTTACAATTGTTTACAATGTGATGTGGATAGTATTCCCTTCTTCATTAAGTAATGGCATTAATACCTTCGAGTCAATGAGTGCGCCACCGGTTCGATAGCGGTTCTTTGTTTCGGTAATATCGACATTAGTACCATTGATAGAAATAGATTTCGGTGTATGAACACCCTGCACTGGGTCAATAATGATTCTTGTCGCGTGGCCCATTAACTTAAAATCAATCTCTGTTTTACCAAGTTTCTTACTTAGCACTGGGTCTAACACAAGGGATTGGTTTTCAAACCGGATACCAAGCACATTCGAAATCACCTGATTGATATAAATCCCAGGACCACTCGAGTAAATTCGCCAACCACCTTTCACTTTTACTTCACCTTGCTTCAACTTATCCATACCTTGGTAAGCTTCATAGCGATCATTAAACTGACCATCTGAGCTAGAGAAGTAAGCATTTGACTGACGAAGTTCAGCATTCGGCACAGAAGATTGAATCCCCATTGGTACTATTTTAAATAGGTTCTCAAACACATCATCAGCTTTACCCATCTTACACAGTGCTTCAATGAAGCGGATATGAGCGTGACAGTACTGCAAACCGACTTCGCGGCCTAAATTGGCAGCAAGTTCTGCGCGCTTGAAGTAAGTCTGTTTTCCAGCTTTGTATTCCGCCATTTGATTCATAAGACGGACACCATCAGGATAAACAAGCTCTTCTTGGATCTTCGCCATATGTTCATTCGCCATCTCTAAAGAGAATGTCTCTGAGATGATTGAACGGCTAGCAGGAAGTAGTCGGAAGTTGATACCTGTTTTTTCATCTGATGGGTGAAGTAGGTATTCAATGTCTTCCACTTCTCCTGTTTCATCACGAGAAAAGTGAATAAAGCCAGAAATGATATCGTCTTTGATAAGATACTTACGGAAGTCTGCTTCCATATCCGTATAAAGATCGTTTAGCTCTGCACAAAAACCAGTGTAGTTATCTTGCGATTCTAGTGCTGCTTTCATCGATTTCACTGCTTGCAAAGTCAAAGGAATCGTCCAGCCACTCACCATATTTTCACGCAGTGATTGATTGGCTGGTTGCAGAGTATCGTCCCAATCGCCATCGCCATAACAAGAAAGTGAAGTACCCGGTACGAGGTTATCTTGAATATGTTGAATTTGACGAGCAACGTGCTCAAACAACGAATATGTCTCACTACCAAATGAGAAACCATTTTCGATATAAGTAAATGGCAGCTCAGTGTTCAAAATATCAACATCATTGGTGGTATTGATATATTCAGCTAACGCTTTCAGAGGCCAAACAATAATATCGCCGTGCGACTCTTCTTGCTGAATATCAGAATACTGATCAAACATAAACCACTGCGGCCATGTGCCAGTTTCAAAGAATTGATGGCTATAAATACACTCCAGAAGATCACGTGCTTTATCGTACTGACCCATTGACATAAAGAATTCAAATGGACCTTGAGAAACATCACGTGTCCCCCAAGCTGCACCAGAATACTGCTCTAAGCCGTGGGGAGTGCTGTAATGCACTAAGGCATTATGCGTAAACCAAGTCATCATAGCCTGTAGTTTATCGGCACTTTCTTCAGAGTTGCTACACGAAATATCGAAATTATTAACGAGATCACTTTGGCGCTTCGCATACATGTCTGTTTCTAACGTTGCATCTATGACAGTATTCGTTGAGTCTTCTTGCCCTAAACGTCCACCAAAATGAATGCTCGCTGAGTCAGTAATCGTTCCTTTAAGGACGAGGAACTGCGCAGAACCCGTTTCACTGTGCTTAATGATTTCAGCTTCTGAAATCACAGCGTCTGCGCTAATCGAAAACGTCAATTCTGGTGTATGTGCTTTGATATTGTCATCAACACCAGTAACAGTAAACTGATTATCATCTCTTTCAACAGTGATATGACTATCATCTTCGTTATTACCAAAAATTAATTGGTGTGAAACAGAGACGTCGAGTGATGAAATGCCATGAAGCTTAATGTTTGTTTGAATGACGGGAGTTTCTGCTGCACTCGTACTCACTACCTCAATAAAGCCTGTTTCAAGCTTATAAATCCAGCGAGAGTAGTTTAGACCTGTTTCGTAGGCTGAAGGCATATCAAGCACTGAGTACTGGTCGTTTTGCTTCACCCAAATACGTTGGCCTGTGTGCTTGAATTGATTCAAGCTGTTTCGATTCACGCCAAGTAATTTATTGAACGAGGTGTTACCGAGCGTCAATTGCGAGTTGAACACACCGAACATATAGTGGCTTGAGCTCATAATTGCCGCATGACGATCTTGATTATTACCACTCGAGATAACGTGACCAGTTGGTCGTTCAGTTAAGCGCTCTTTTTCCTGTAGCGTGACATATTTATAATCATCATAGAAAAAGGATAGCAATGTGCCGTTATCTTCTTCTACAAATTTACGCCCAGTGCTAGCAGCAAACCATTGCTCAACCTCTTCCGAGTTCATCGCTAGCCCAATCAGTGTCTGATGCTTTTTATATTCAACGGGTGAAAATTCATCTTCTACTTTAATTTCAGTTACTTGATAAGCCGTTTCTAATACGCTCAACGCTTTTGGCTCAGTGACATTCGCACCTTCACTGTTCTCATGGAACGCACCATAAAATACTGTTGAGTGCTTACTTTCTTGCTCAAGCGTGTGCTTCTCTGTCTGGAGCGCGACATAAGCCATCTCATATTGATAACGCTTGTTAGCAAGTGATGGCTTCATTAAAACAGCGATTTCACCATCAACTTTAAAGCTATTACCGAAAAATTGATAACCATCAGTACTGTAACCAACGATCTTGTCGAAACAACCAATCTGAATGGAAGGATTGCCTGTAGACATTGGTAAGTTTTGACGACTACAAACGGTATAGCCTGCTTGTTCAGTATCAAATATTTGATGATCTAGATATTGGCTGCAATATGCTTCATTCGTTTTCACTGCACCAGCATCTGCTAATGACAAGTCTTGACCATAAACAAGATCATAACTAAAAGGGGCTTCGAGTTTACTCTCAATATCAACCGTGTAAAAGTAAACACTTTCAGCCGATGCCAATGATACGGTAACCGTAGCAATAAACTGTTCAGTTTCTGTCTTCCAGCTAACTGATCCCTTCTGGTGAAACGTTTCGATCGAAGAGTTAGAAAAAAGTAGTGGAGTGACTACCAATTGCGCCCCTTTGTAGGCGCGCAGATAGATATTACTGATCGCCATCTCACCACAAGGTGTCTCAAACTGGCTGATCATAATATCATTGGCTCGAATAGCACGAAGGATATGGTCTTCATTGAACTCTAACACTAACTTCTCATTGTCTAGTGTTGTGATTCGATTAGATGTCGTTGTGATCATTTTAGCTATAACTCCAAAATTCTAATTGCTTTGATCTAAATAGAAAATATTAAATTCGGTGGTTTTATCAAACATATGGCTACGCTTCATATCAAGCATAAGCAAGCAGTTATCACCCACTTGCAATTCAAATTCCATATTCGCTAGTTTTGACACAAACGTTGTATTACCTACCTTCGCGTACACGAGTACATCCGAACCAAGTAACTCTATACCTGTTACTTCAGCGCTTATCGTTGACTCGTTTGGCTCACTCACAATAATAAGGTTTTCAGGGCGGATGCCTAAATAGACTTCTTTTCCTTCCCAAAGTGAAGCGCGTGTTGACTTTGATTCTGGCAGCGGGAAAACGTTAGACTCAGTCTCAAAACTGACGATACCCTCACGCTTAACAAGCTGTCCTTCCCACATATTCATTGCTGGAGAACCGATGAATTCAGCAACAAATTTGTTTTTAGGGTTGTTGTAAACTTCCATTGGTGTATCGACTTGCATGATCTTGCCTTTGTTCAAGATGCATACTCGGTCACCCATTGTCATCGCTTCAATCTGATCATGCGTCACATAAATCATCGTGGCGGCATTGCCAGACTGACGAAGTTGCTGATGTAATTTAGTGATCCGCATGCGCATTGATACTCGTAGTTTAGCGTCAAGATTCGACAGCGGCTCATCAAACAAAAAGACATCAGGTTTACGCACCATCGCACGCCCAAGAGCAACTCGTTGCCTTTGTCCACCTGACATTTGCTTAGGCTTTCTTGGCAACAGTTCTGTGATTTCGAGTAACTCAGCAGCTTCCGCTACGCGCTGTTCAATTTCTTCCTTTGGTTTTTTTGCTGTCTCTAATCCAAACGCCATATTTTCATAGGCTGTCATGTGTGGATAAAGTGCATAATTTTGGAAAACCATTGCGATACCACGATCTTTAGGGGCGATATCGTTACATACGCGACTTCCAATAGTCACCTCACCATCGGTGATATCTTCCAAACCCGCAACCATGCGAAGCATAGTAGATTTCGCACAGCCAGAAGGGCCAACTAACACCATGAACTCGCCTTCATTAATATCTAAATTGATATCATGTAAAGCCTGAAATCCATTGTCATATACTTTATTTACATCCTGAAGCGTCACTGTTGCCATGCTCAAATCCCAAACTACCGAAACGTTTCTACATATTATGTTGAGAACCTATACCCGTCAATCTCGAACCATAGGAAGCGTGATTAATATCTCTATTTCAAACTTTTCATCTTGCTCAAAAATAGATGTCAGCGCTGTGCTTATGTGGAAAACTGATCAATATATTCGTAAATAGAATACCGTATTTTAAAGCATAATGGTGAACTTAAATGTGTTTATTCATGATGAACGTCGATCATATTGACGAAGTCTATCGCCAGGAAGGAGATTATTCTATTTGAGAATACAAGATGAATCGATAATATTAAGAAGAATATGTCCATCAAAAGTTGAAGGAGAGTGAATAATAGAAGGGGTCAGTGGCTATTTTTGGTTGTAAATCGAATACTCGGAGTCCAATGCCATCTAGGAAAAGGGCTCCGAGTATTGACATCATTCACAAGAAGAGTGAATCCAATATCGAAAATTAGTGTGACTCTCGTTCGACTAACCGAGTAGGTAATATCGTTACTGGATCAATATTCTCTTTTCCGTTCATCGCATCAAACAGTACTTCGACTGCTTTTACACCCATCTCATACTTCTGATGAGTGACGGTAGTCAAAGGCGGAATGGTTCTCTCCGATTCCTTAATGTTATCGAATCCGATAATTTTAAGATCGTTAGGGATGCAGATATCGCACTCTTGAGCAGCACGAACTATACCTAATGCCATTTCATCATTGGCTGAAAATATAGCCTTCGGGGTGATGCCTTGCGCAACGATTTCCTTCATTTTGAGATAGGCATCGTCTTCAGTAAAGTCAGATTGAATAATAAATTCAGGGCTATACTTCACTTTATAAAAGCCTAGCGCCGCAATGTACCCTTCTTGACGTTTTTGGTTATCGTAGGAGTCTTCAGGGCCGCCAAAATAGTACACTTCATTACATCCACTATTGATCAATGATTTCGTCGCAGCAAAGGCCCCACCAAAGTTATCAATCAAAATGTTATGAATGTGCTCACCTTCGATCTCCCTGTCGAGCACCACAAAGGGTAAATCACTCGAAACAACCGACTTCAAGAAATCATCTTCGAAGGCATTACTTAAAATGATCGCACCATCAATCATTTGGTCTTTTAAATACCGATGCGCTGTCGAGTCAGAACCACCAAACAAGCTACAAGCAATGAGGTCATAGCCCATTTCGTGAACTTTTCGCTCAATTCCTTGAACCAGCTCACTATAAATCGGACCAAACCAAGAGTTAAAAAAGATGCCAACCGCACCCACATTTTTCTGTCGTAAGCGTTTCGCATTACTATTGGCAGAATACTTTAACCTCTTCGCCACTTCTAATACATGTAAACGCGTTTTCTCACTGATACGGTCACTGCCATTGATGGCGTATGACACTGTAGAAATAGAAACATTTGCTTCTCTAGCAACATCTTTTATCGTAGCTCTCATTATGGCGGCCTTACCCCATTAGATTTGGTTTTTCATACCAATCCAAATGTTCTTTTTGGATTTATTCAATACTCGAAATAAAGAGTATAATTGATTATGTAAAACGTTTCTATCCTCCATAACCAATAAGATTCTCATACCTCAAAGTCAAGGAGTCAATTTTTCTCTTATCTCTTCTTCACACGCTTACTCTGTTCACAGTTGCGCGTATGTATCAACGAGGATTGGTATATATGCACATCGTTATATGCTATCCAATGAAATAATTGCTAAATAAATCATAAAGTTGTGACTTAGATCGTTCTATATAACGTGTTCATCTGAGCCAGCTCCCCAACTTATGATTTTAGATACACCCATGTATGTTACAAATTAGGGTCTCTGAAAAGAGTTCAAATGGCAGTGTTACCGTTCTTACAGCCAATATAAGACTTATGTGAATTACTCCCACTAAATCAAAGATTATAGTGTGAGCTTCTTGGTGTAGCCTTGACTTACTCGCCAAACTCACCA
>JBHOGO010000078.1:0-22034 GCA_043421945.1 bacterium sp. HQB-150
AGGGGTATAGCTCCAATTGGCAGAGCAGCGGATTCCAAATCCGCGTGTTGGGAGTTCGAATCTCTCTACCCCTGCCACCTTCGAAAGCCTCAGCAGAAATGCTGAGGCTTTTTTGCGTTTGTCACTTAAATAACCTTATCAAACAATAGCTTCTGTAGTCATCTCACATCGCAACCGTTTTGTTAAAAAATGTTCTTTTATTTCACATTCCTTATTGTGGTGCTTGCCGCAAGGATAGTGAGTGAATTATACTCACTTGCGTGAACTTGTCGGAGTGCCGAATGGCTGAGACCACGAGAGTGGGATCCGTTGAACCTGATCAGGCTAATACCTGCGAAGGGAACAAGAGCAATCGTGTAATTAGATCTGTCGATCTATCTATTATTTGCTCAAAATAGCACCTATCCGCCAAGCATTTTCCCATACAAGGACAAAGGAAATTGCTATGTCGAGTCGTAAACAAGCCCGTTTAGATGCCAAAAATTATATTGAGTCATTAACGGCGCAGCCTTACCCCAATTCTCAAAAAATCTATGTCACAGGAAGCCGTGACGATATTCGTGTACCCATGCGTGAAATTAGCGTTAGCGGTACGCTGGTTGGTCGCTCAAAGGATCAACCTCAGTTCGAGCCTAATGAAGCCGTGCGTGTTTATGACACATCAGGCTATTACACCGATCCTGAACAAAGCATCGATATCTATTCTGGTTTAGCTAAAGTGCGCGAATCTTGGATTGCAGAACGTGAAGATACTGAGTTGCTTGACGAGCAAACCTCCGCTTACAGTAAAGAGAGGCTTGCCGACGATACGCTTGATGAATTGCGATTTAACCTACGTGCACGCATTCGCAGAGCTCGCGCTGGTCAATGCGTGACGCAACTCCATTATGCCCGTAAAGGCATTGTGACACCTGAAATGGAGTACATTGCCATTCGTGAGAATATGGGTCGAGCACAATATAAAGATGAAGTATTAACCCAGCAACATCCTGGCATCGGTTTCGGTGCGAATCTACCAAAAGAAATAACAGCCGAATTCGTGCGTAACGAAGTTGCTGAAGGCCGCGCTATTATCCCTGCTAATATTAATCACCCAGAAAGTGAGCCAATGATTATTGGGCGTAATTTCCTTGTAAAAGTGAACGCCAATATTGGTAACTCAGCAGTCAGCTCATCGATTGAAGAAGAAGTCGAAAAGTTAGTTTGGTCGACTCGATGGGGTGGGGATACCGTTATGGATCTCTCCACAGGGCGCAATATCCATGAAACTCGTGAATGGATTCTTCGTAATAGCCCAGTTCCGATTGGTACCGTTCCTATGTACCAAGCATTAGAAAAAGTGAATGGTATTGCAGAGAACCTCAATTGGGAGGTTTTCAGAGATACATTACTTGAACAGGCTGAGCAGGGTGTCGATTATTTCACTATTCATGCTGGCGTTTTATTACGTTACGTTCCAATGACGGCAAAGCGTGTTACCGGTATCGTCTCTCGAGGTGGCTCTATCATGGCAAAGTGGTGCTTAGCCCACCACGAAGAGAGCTTTCTGTATCTGCACTTCCGTGAGATTTGCGAAATTTGTGCCCGTTACGACATCTCCCTTTCGCTAGGCGATGGCCTGCGCCCTGGCTCGGTAGCTGATGCTAATGATGAAGCTCAGTTTAGCGAGCTACGTACTCTGGGAGAGCTAACTAAAATCGCATGGGAATATGATGTACAGGTGATGATAGAGGGCCCCGGTCATGTGCCGATGCACATGATTAAAGAAAATATGGAAGAGCAGCTTAAGCACTGCCATGAGGCACCATTCTATACACTTGGGCCTTTGACAACCGATATTGCACCTGGATACGACCATATCACTTCCGGAATCGGTGCTGCCATGATTGGCTGGTATGGTTGCGCAATGCTCTGCTATGTCACACCCAAAGAGCACTTAGGTCTACCCAATAAAGAAGATGTTAAAACAGGTTTAATTACTTACAAACTATGTGCGCATGCTGCTGATCTTGCAAAAGGTCATCCGGGTGCGCAGGTACGAGATAATGCATTGTCTAAAGCGCGCTTTGAGTTTCGATGGGAGGACCAATTTAACCTTGGCCTAGATCCTGAAACCGCACGTGCTTACCATGATGAAACCTTGCCACAAGAGTCTGGCAAAGTGGCTCACTTTTGTTCAATGTGCGGACCTAAATTCTGCTCAATGAAAATATCTCAGGAAGTGAGAGACTTTGCGAATAGTGGTCAAGTCATTGAAGTGATGGAAGATCCCCTGCAAGGCATGCAAAGTAAAGCAGAAGAGTTCCGTGATAAAGGCAGTGAGCTTTATCACCAAGTGGAGAAAATATGATTTCCTTTCCAACGATTGAAGGTGGCTTGGGGCCACTTTATCCTGTTGTTGACCATGTAAATTGGATCGCTAAGCTTTTACCGCTAGGCGTTAAAACTGTCCAGTTACGTATTAAAGATCCATATCAAGAGGATCTTGAAGCACAAATTATTGAGGCAATTAAACTTGGGCGTGAGTATGACGCACAGGTATACATCAATGATTACTGGCAGCTTGCAATTAAACATAAAGCCTATGGTGTTCACCTCGGTCAAGAAGACCTAGACACTGCTGACTTGAAGGCTTTAAGCGAGGCGAATATTCGCTTAGGTGTTTCGACCCGCACTGCTGATGAGTTGCAACGTGGTTTGGGAATCATTCCTAGCTATGTTGCTATTGGACATATTTTCCCGACGCCAACAAAGCAGATGCCGACGCAACCGCAAGGTGTGAAGCAGTTAGCAGAACACCTAGACACTGTTGCAGGTCAGTACCCAACCGTTGCGATTGGTGGAATTGATTTGACTAATGTTGAATCTGTATGGAAAACGGGAGTGAGCAGTGTAGCTGTTGTTAGAGCGGTCACCCACTCTCAAAACTTGGAAGAAACGTTAGCAGCTTTTAATACCATATTGGTACGCTAGCTTGGATTACTGCTGCCTTCATTGTCTTGAGGGCAGCCTGTACCCAAACATAATTAAAATAATATGAGGGAATAGCCATGCTGAGTGATGATGAATTTTTACGTTATAACCGTCAGATTCGCTTACCAGAAGTTGGTGATGAGGGGCAATTAGCGCTGCGAGATAGCCGAGTGCTGATTGTTGGTGCTGGAGGATTAGGGTCACCAGCGGCTCTTTATCTTGCAGGAGCTGGTGTTGGAAGTATTGTGATTGCTGATGGAGACACTGTTGACTCTTCAAATTTGCAGCGACAAGTCATCTATCGTAATGAGCATCAAGGTCAGAGTAAGGCGAAAGCGGCTGCTGAGCAGTTATTGGCGTTAAACCCGTTAATCAACGTAAGAACTGTTCAAGTTTCCTTGGCTGATCACCGACTCAATATTGAAGTCAGTATGGCTGATATTGTGCTTGATTGTAGTGACAATTTTGCTACTCGCCATGCTGTTAACCAAGCCTGTTTCACACATCAAAAGGTACTGATCTCAGGTGCTGCGATTCGTTGGCAAGGACAGTTAGTATCGTTTGATTTTCGAGATCAACAAGGACCATGCTACCACTGTCTTTTCCCTGCTGGGGAACAAGATGAACCACAAAACTGCAGTACATCAGGCATCGCTGGCCCTCTTGTCGGCACGATCGGCACCCTGCAAGCTTTAGAAGCAATGAAAGCGATTACGGGAGCTGGCAGTGTTGCGTATGGAGCATTGAAACAGTTAGATGGGTTAACGTTAGAGTGGCAGAGTTTTCGCTTGCCCGTAAACCCCCATTGTCAGATTTGCAATAAGGAAGTTTCATGACCCAGTGTGTCGTTCGGGTAAATGATAAGCCGCTAACGATAGCGGAAAATACCACCATCGATATGTTACTCATTTCTTTAGATATGCCATCAGGTGCTTCGGCAATCGCCGTCAATCAAGAGATCGTTGCGCGAGAGCTATGGAGTGAAACCCAGCTCAATGACGGTGACAGTATCGCACTATTTCAAGCTATAGCAGGAGGTTAATAATGCTAACGATTGCCGATAAAACGTTCCAATCTCGTCTTTTTACAGGGACGGGGAAGTATGCAAATCGAGATGCTATGGCTAATTCGATTGTCGAATCAGGCTCAGAGCTCGTTACAATGGCTCTTAAGCGCGTTGACCTTGATAACCGAGATGATGACATTCTATCTCCATTACGCCAGGCGGGTGTGAACTTATTGCCAAACACATCGGGCGCAAAGAATGCGAAAGAAGCCATCTTTGCAGCTCAGCTCGCGCGTGAAGCATTAGGCACTAATTGGCTAAAATTAGAAATACACCCAGACCCAAAGTATTTAATGCCTGATCCTATTGAAACTCTCGCTGCGGCAGAGCAGTTGGTTAAGTTAGGGTTTGTTGTGATGCCATATTGTCATGCTGACCCTGTGCTCTGTAAGCGTTTAGAAGAAGTGGGTTGTGCGGCAGTAATGCCACTGGGGGCGCCAATAGGCAGTAACAAAGGTCTAGCATCACGTGACTTTTTAGAGATTATTATCGATCAATCACGCGTACCAGTGGTCGTTGATGCTGGTATCGGTGCACCATCTCATGCAGCAGAAGCGATGGAAATGGGCGCTGATGCTGTATTAGTGAATACCGCGATTGCAGCAGCAGCGGATCCTATCGCAATGGGACGAGCTTTCAAGTTAGCCGTTGAAAGTGGCCGAATGGCTTATGAAGCAGGTTTGGCAGGCACCGTTAATCATGCTATCGCTTCAAGCCCGCTAACCGCGTTTTTAGATTAAGGCGAATTGATGACTTTTTCTGAGCAATTTGCAGGGATGA
Organism: bacterium sp. HQB-150; assembly: GCA_043421945.1. Taxonomy (GTDB): domain Bacteria; phylum Pseudomonadota; class Gammaproteobacteria; order Enterobacterales; family Vibrionaceae; genus Thaumasiovibrio. The sequence continues at coordinate 4,820 of JBHOGO010000078.1, forward strand.
ATTGGGATGACATTCGTCTCTCTATCTATAGCAAAACAGCGCAAGACGTTGAGCGTGCCTTACGCAAGCCTAAACGTGACTTAGAAGACTTTAAAGCGCTGATATCGCCGGCAGCAGAGCCCTACCTTGAGCAGATGGCACAGCTATCAGCAGCTTTAACACGCAAGCGGTTTGGTAATACGATTGGCTTTTATGTTCCTTTATACCTTTCAAATCTGTGTGCTAATGCGTGTACCTATTGCGGCTTTTCTATGGAGAACAAGCTTAAGCGTCGCACGCTTAATTTGGAAGATATAGAGAAAGAGTGCAAAGCCATCAAGAAGCTAAACTTTGATAGCTTGTTATTGGTTACTGGCGAGCATGAGCGAAAAGTGGGGCTTGATTACTTCAGACAAGCCCTGCCGACGATTAAAAAGCACTTTAGTTACCTTGCAATGGAAGTGCAGCCCCTTGATCAACAAGACTATGCTGAGCTGAAAAGTTTAGGCTTAGATGCTGTGATGGTTTATCAAGAGACCTACAATCGCCGTACCTATGCAGAGCATCATCTGCGTGGGAAAAAGATGGACTTTGATTACCGTCTAGAAACGGCCGATCGTCTCGCGAGGGCGGGTATTGATAAGATTGGTATTGGTGCGTTGATTGGACTGGATGAGTGGCGTGTTGACTGCTTCTTTGTTGCAGCCCATCTTGACTACCTTGAGCGAACCTATTGGCAAACGCGATATTCCCTCTCATTTCCACGTCTACGCCCATGTGAAGGCGGTGTGGAAGTAAAATCAGAAATGAATGATCGTCAGTTGGTGCAGCTATTGTGTGCTTATCGACTCCTGAACCCTGAGGTCGAGCTTTCGTTATCCACCCGTGAGTCTGCTGAGTTTAGAGATAATGTGTTGCCGTTAGGTGTGACAACGATGTCTGCCGGTTCAAAAACGCAGCCAGGTGGTTATGCTGATGACTTACCAGAACTAGAGCAATTTGCGATAAGCGATGACCGAAGTGTAGAAGATGTTGCATACGCTGTTCAGCAGCGAGGTTTTCAAGTCGTCTGGAAAGACTGGCATCATGCATACTCTGGTTAGATAGGTTTAAGTAACCAGAGACTAATTAATTAAAGCGCGCTTTCGACTTAAGAAGCGCGCTTTATTGTTTCTGCTGACTTAAAGACTAATGACTTGCCAAATGAGTCCACCGCCAACGATGGTGAATAGCATGCCACAGATACCATCGATAAATGGAACGACACGAGAAAGTAGTCGCTGCATTTTTTGTCCCGTTAAAACCCACGCCAAAAAAGCAAACCAAGCAAAAGAGATGGCCCAAAGAACAAAAATAGCGCTAACTTTACCACCACTTGATAGCTCAGCAGGGATCAGTGTTGAGACCAAGCTCACGAAGAATACGAGCGCTTTCGGGTTTAGAATATTAGTGGTAAATCCTTTAGCAAAAGCTTGCTTACTGTTTTGAATCAGCTGGTCTTTACTGGCTTCTGGGAGATTGTGACGTGGTTGACGTAAGCTACGAAGTGCACCAACTCCTAACCATAATAAATAAGTGCCCCCAGCGGCTTGCAGTAGGTTAAATATAAAGGGGTGTTCTGCAACGAGCAGGCTAATCCCCGTCAAGCTAAGGGTCGAATGCAATAGGATGCCAACGGAAAGCCCTAACGCAATCATGATGCCGGTATTTCGTCCATGGCGACTCGCATTTTGAACGACAAGCGCAAAATCAGGACCGGGGCTCATCAAGGCAACAAAGTGAACAGTAAATAATGTGAGCAGCGAGGTGAGCTCTGTCATCGTGCATTCCTACGTGGGAGTCATTGAGGTTGGGGGGAGAGTGTGCCGTACAGAAGGCGATCTGACTTGTAAAATAATGACGAGAACTAACATTGAGCGCATTATATCTGTTGGCAAGACGCCTAGCGCTGAAGCTGACTTGGCGTAATGCCAAATGTTTGTTTGAATGCTTTCACGAAATGAGCTTGGTCGTAAAACCCAACGGAATGAGCAACATCAGTACTGCGGTTACCACGGCGTAATAACTGCATTGCTCGCTCTAACCGCAGCCGAGCGAGATAAGCATACGGCGTCATCTGTGTCGTTTTTTTAAACTGGCGTAAGAGCTGGGTATGGCTGAGCTGACACAATTCAGACAACTGCTCTAAGGTTATTTTTTCACTGATATGCGCTTCCATGTACTCCCGAATTTGGTGGAGACTCTTAGTCCCAAGCAAATAGCTTTCTGGAGAGTGCTGGACGGCATAGCGATCAAACAGCGTTGAAAAGGCATCCCAGCTTAAGCAATCTTTCCCGAGAGAAGAGAAAACTGGATCATGGAGTGAGTGATGCAGTTGCCCCAGCCTTTGGTAAAGCTGGTTATCATCAATGTTGTGTGAAACAAATGACAACTGCTCTGTTTCGATACCGACTTGCTGATGGAGCCATTCTGGTTCGATATCAAAAATCTTCACTTGATAGCCTTGGTGATTTGCAGGCTGCCCATCGTGAATTTCATCGGGCGGTAATAACACGACTTGTCCTGGTCCTGCATAATGACGAGACCCTCGATAAAAGTAGTGTTGCTGGCCACTGGTGATCAACCCAATATGGTAATCGAGGTGATAGTGACGTTTGAAAGCAAAATTCGAAAACTGTGCATCGATGAGACTGATGGCGCTAACATCGGTGATTTGATGGGTAACCTTATCCATACACAATCCTCACGCGAACTTATTGGCTCGACGCTGCGCGTAGCTTTCGTTGGCGTCGAGTATGTCTGATAGCATCAAAAGTAAAGACAGCCAATGCACACCAGATAAACCCAAAGGTGGAGACATTCTCTATATCTAAGCTCTCACCGTATAGGGTTACCGCCAACAAAAACATTAGACTTGGTCCAATGTATTGGAAGAAGCCAAGTGTCGATAAATTTAGCTTAGTCGCGGCGCCTGTAAAACAAAGCAAAGGGAGTGTAGTAACCACACCAGCAGCCATCAGTAAAAGATTGAGATTTAACTCGTTGGTCAATAGATTTGTTGTTGGTGACGCGCTCAACCAAAGGTAACCGACAGCAAGCGGCAGGATAACAGCTGTCTCAATAAATAGCCCTTCCTCTGCTCCCACGCTCACCTTTTTACGTAGTAAGCCATATAGCCCAAAGCTCCCCGCTAGCATGAGAGAGATCCAAGGTAGTGAACCGAAGGTGACGACTTGGATGAGAACGCCAGTGAAAGAGAGCGCAACGGCAACCCACTGCAAAGGGCGTAAGCGTTCACTGAGAAAGACCATTCCCAACATCACGTTTAGTATCGGATTAATAAAGTAGCCGAGACTAGCTTCAAGCATATAGTTATTGGTGATAGCCCAAATAAAAATGAGCCAATTGCCTCCAACGAGCAGAGCGCTGGCGATCAAAAACTTCAATTGCGCTGGGTTCCGAAGAATCTTCGTCACGCGTGGCCAAGCATTGAGCACAGTGAGCAGCAGGCCAAGTAAAACGAATGACCAGATAACACGATGGCTTAGAATTTCAGCGGCGTTAATGTTTGCCACTGATTTAAAATAAATGGGAGCGATTCCCCACATAGTGTAAGCCGCTACAGCGAGTGCAATGCCACGCTGAGTCTGTTGTTGTTGGTTCATTTATGCTGATCTCTGACGGTGTTATTGCTAAAGAGTGGTGGAAAAAATGGGCTGCAATGAACGACGCAGTATAAGGTCTTGGCGGCTTTTTCAACAGTCTTTTCGACGATGAGGGTGGGATAGGGTTGGTGGTCTGAGGGCGAAGCGGGTAAAATGAGCGCCCTTTTGTGCGAGAGATAATCGAGATGAGCGAGTCTGCCCTTGCGATGAACAATGCTAAAACACCTCAAGAAGTCTTAGAGGCCGTTTTTGGCTATGACAAGTTTCGTGATGGCCAAGATGTCGTAATCGATGCTGCAATAGAAGGTAAAGATTGCCTTGTTATCATGCCAACGGGTGGTGGTAAATCACTCTGTTATCAAGTGCCGGCTTTGGTACGCTCTGGTTTGACCCTGGTTATCTCTCCTCTTATTTCCTTGATGAAGGACCAAGTTGATCAGTTGCAAGCCAATGGTGTTGCTGCAGCCTGTATTAACTCGACAATGAGCCGTGATGAGCTCATCAGTACATTTAATGCTATGTATAACGGTGAGTTAAAGCTGGTTTATGTCTCGCCAGAGCGTGTATTGATGCACGACTTTATTGAGCATCTCTATCAACTTCCGCTTTCGTTAGTCGCTGTCGATGAAGCGCACTGTATCTCACAGTGGGGGCATGACTTCCGTCCTGAATATGCGGCCTTAGGTAAAATTCGAGAGCACTTTACTCAAGTCCCTTTTATGGCACTGACAGCGACAGCTGATGAGGCAACACGCCATGACATCTTAACGCGTTTAGCGATGAAAGATCCTTTGGTGCACTTAGGCAGCTTCGACCGTCCTAATATTCGTTATAACTTGGTAGAGAAGCACAAACCTCTAGCCCAACTGGTTCGTTACGTGACTAACTTGCGAGGGCAATGTGGGATTATTTACTGTAACTCTCGTAAGCGTGTTGAGCAGTTGACAGAAAAACTGTGTGATAACCAAGTACGTGCCGCAGCGTATCATGCGGGTTTGGATATTGGTGAGCGACAACGAGTACAAGAAGCCTTTCAGCGCGATGACCTCCATGTCGTGGTGGCGACGGTCGCATTCGGTATGGGGATTAATAAACCCAATGTGCGCTATGTCGTTCACTATGACATTCCTCGTAATATTGAGTCCTACTATCAAGAGACGGGGCGAGCAGGGCGTGATGGGTTGCCCGCTGAAGCGATGCTTCTGTACGATCCATCGGATATGGCGTGGCTACGCCGTATGCTCGACGAAAAAGAAGACGGACCGCAAAAACAGATTGAGAGCCATAAGCTCAATGCGATGGGTGCATTTGCTGAAGCGCAAACTTGTCGTCGTCAGGTCTTGTTGAATTACTTTGGTGAGTTCCGTGAAGAGCCTTGTGGCAACTGTGATATTTGCCTCGATCCTCCGAAACAGTTTGATGGCATTGAAGTGGCACAAAAAGCGTTATCGTGTGTTTACCGTGTGAATCAGAGCTTTGGTATCGGTTATGTCGTGGATGTGCTACGAGGTATGTCGAACCAGCGTATTCGTGACCATGGGCATGAAAAATTAACGACTTACGGTATTGGTCGAGAGCAAAGCCATGAGTATTGGGTCAGTATTCTGCGTCAGTTAATTCATCGCGGTTTCCTTGTCCAAAACATTACACGTAGTTCTACCTTGCAGCTGACAGAAGAAGCTCGTCCTGTACTGCGTGGGGAGTTTTCTTTAGAGCTTGCGGTTCCAAGACTGGATCTCACCGCTCGTAGCCGGAAACAAGATAAGCTAACGACTCGTCAATACGATAAGAAGCTCTTTGCTAAGTTACGTCAGCTTCGTAAACAGATTGCCGACGAAGAAAATATCCCACCTTACGTTGTCTTTAACGATGCCAGTCTGATGGAAATGGCGGAAATATTACCGACGTCACCAGGTGAGTTTTTGGCCGTAAGCGGTGTAGGGCAACGGAAACTGGAAAAATTCGGCAATCCATTCCTTGATGTGATTGAAGCGCATTTAATGAACGGTCATGGATGATTAATATTTTGACAACACATACCTATATGCCAGAAAACAGATGCTTAGTTTTGCCAACGTCTGGTTTTGATGCTGACACTTTTCCATCGCTGGCAAGCAAGATTATTGAGGCGATGGGTATGACGTTGATTGAGGCGCAGCAAGATAGTGATATCCATTTGTGGCTCGTTGATTTTGAAGGCACAACGTTACTGCTAAAGGGTGAACACTATAGCCAAAGCTGTTGGTTAGAAGCGCTGAGTTCAAAAGATAATGACGTACTTGGGTTTTTAGCGAGCTGGTTAGAAAACAACCCTGCCATCTGTCAACAATCCTGATTTAACTCGTCATAAAATACATCGGGCATCAAAACTGCGATAGAAACGATTGCGTCTAAAAACTAAGCAGCAAGTGCTAGGAATTTGATGACATTCTTGTATAATCGCCGCCCTCAACATCTACCGACATGAATACCGACTTCGTCTGAGCGAAGAGGTAGTGTACGGAGATAGATTGAATTCGATGAATTTTTGGGTTCCCTCCCCCCCAATCAACAAAAAGGTCTGTTTATGACAACCCCATTTTCTGCGACGCAATTGCGCAAAGCGCTCCTTCTGTTAGTTAGCTTTCACCTCATGATTATTGCGTCTAGCAACTATCTTGTTCAATTACCTTTTACACTCTTTGGTTTCCACACAACGTGGGGGGCCTTTACGTTCCCATTTATCTTTCTAGCGACTGACTTAACCGTCAGGATCTTTGGGGCAGGGTTAGCAAGGCGCATCATTGCCGTTGTGATGCTACCGGCTTTAACGATCTCTTATGTCTTATCTGTGCTGTTCTTCCAAGGGGAATATCAAGGGATAGGTGAGCTAAGTACTTTTAACCTCTTTGTTGCCCGTATTGCGATTGCGAGTTTCATGGCTTATTTACTCGGTCAGATATTAGATGTTCAAGTATTCAACCGGTTGCGACAAACAAAGCGTTGGTGGATAGCACCAACTTGCTCTACGTTGCTGGGAAATGCACTCGATACGATTGCATTTTTCGCCATCGCATTTTACCAAAGCCCAGATCCTTTCATGGCGACGCACTGGGTTGAAATTGCGTTTGTCGACTACGGCTTAAAAGTATTGATTAGCCTTGGGCTTTTTGTACCAATGTACGGTGTACTGTTGAACTTCCTGGTTAAGCGACTGACCCAGGTTTCCCCTCGTTATCAATCACAACAAGCGTAGTTGCTATCGATATTTGAATAGGCGCTTTTTATGTTAACGATTCAAGTTTGTGATTATGACCAAGCTGCTGCTGTGCTAGCACTTGTGCCTGAACTACTTAGTGAGAGTGCTGCCTCATTAGCGGCAAGAGTTGGTGATAAACCAGCACTCCTGCTAGTTGCGTATCACGATAACCAGCTAGCGGGTGTCAAAGTGGGCTACGAGCAGTCTGAAGACACATTTTATAGCTGGCTAGGCGGTGTGGTTCCTGAATATCGTCGCTATGGTGTGGCTCAAGCATTGCTAGAGTTTCAGCAAGAGTGGGTTACCAAGAAAGGCTATGCTTTTTTAACGGTAAAATCCCGAAATCGCTTTCCCGCGATGCTGAGATTATTGTTACGTAACGGCTACGCAATTACTTCATGCGAGCCAAAAGGTGATATTCAGGACTACCGGATCCTATTTCGGAAAGTGATGACTTAAAACTTAATGAAAATTATTCTCAATAAGTGCTTGCAAGTTAAATGAGAATGGTTATTATTAACTTGTCCTGAGGGGGAAACCTTACCACCTGGTAAGGCGGCTCTGAAGGCACGACATTGCTCACATTGCTTCCAGTGTAATTCAGCATTAGCTGATAAGGATATCGCTGCTAGGCTGCTATCATTTGCTTGTATGCTGAGCGGTATCTTCGAATGAAGATGCCGCTTTTTCTTTTTCGTAGGCTACAAAAGTGGCTGTCTCGATACCTAAGCGAGTTCTACTAACTTATCAACAAGCCTACTAATTCCAGTTTGTGCTTGGCTGATATTGTTTGCCAGCATGAAAGCAGGCGTGCTTAACAGGCGCCGACTTTGGTCCAAAACAAAATCATCCACAGGGCAGGCAACGTGCTCTCCCCCCATCTTAATAAATGCAGCTACAGCATCATCACTATCATTGCCGAGTGTTGCTTTTGCACCCGGACCATAGACAAGTGGGATCAAAGCGGGGGCAATACAGAGGTAACCTGCTGGCTTTTCAGCATTAGCGAAGGCTTTTGTAATACGTTTAAACTCTGGATCCAAGCTGCAATCACTCCCTTTGATCGCAAAATCTGAAAGATTCTTTGCGACACCAAAACCGCCAGGGATCAATAACGCATCGAACTCATCTGGATTAAGGTCGGCGAGGGATCTTACTTGGCCTCTAACTAAGCGACCCGCTTCAGCGAGTACATTTCGTTGCTCTGGCTGCTCTTGACCACTATGGTGCTCAATAACGTGAAATTGTGGTTTATCAGGCGCAAAACAGTGCCACGTGGCACCTTGTTGCTCGATGGCCAATAAACTGAGTAAAACCTCATTGCTCTCTGCACCGTCGTAGACGCCACAACCCGATAAAATGACTGCTATATTTTTCATGTTTGACTCCTTGTCTAAAAGCTATTCATTGAGTGTAGATCAACCATAAAATGGCGACATGTTAACTTTTTCCACATTAATTGATCATCTTTCGATCTGGGATCCTAATTTAATAGATCCTGCAAGATGATGATTAATAGGTTTTTTATGTGATTTCTGTGTGCAAGCGCTTGAAAGGATCAAAATGTGAAAAATAAATACACACACACTTATCCACAGGCAACGTCACAGCTAATGTCGTACAAAACACAGGGATCGCTTAACAGCTTCCACAACTCATGGCATTCTAGACCCCATTCAAAATACCTAAGGATTTTTCCTCACCATGGCCTCTATCCCAGCTAAGCCTCTCATACTTATTGATGGCTCATCATATCTTTATCGCGCATATCACGCTGCGCCCAACTTCACTAATGCAGATGGTGAACCAACAGGGGCCATCTACGGCGTAATCAACATGATTAAGAGCCTGCTACGTCAGGTTGAAACGGATCATATTGGCGTTATCTTTGATGCAAAAGGGAAAACGTTTAGGGACGATATGTACCCTGAATACAAAGCTAACCGTCCACCAATGCCGGATGACCTTCGTAGTCAAATTGAGCCACTTCATGCGTTAATCCGAGCAATGGGGCTACCACTGATCGCGATTGAAGGGGTAGAAGCTGATGATGTGATTGGTACGTTGGCGACCCAAGCATCTGAAGCGGGTATGCCTGTTCTTATTTCTACGGGTGATAAAGACATGGCTCAGCTGGTGGATGAAAACGTCACCCTGATCAACACCATGACGAATGTCATCCTTGATCCTGATGGTGTGAGAGAGAAGTTCGAAATCGGTCCAGAATTGATTATCGACTACCTTGCACTGATGGGAGACAAAGTAGATAACATTCCAGGTGTGCCGGGAGTGGGTGAGAAGACAGCTAAAGCGCTCTTGCAAGGTATTGGTAATTTAGATGCGATTTATGACAACTTAGAGGCGATTCCAGCACTCGGTTTCCGTGGCTCGAAAACAATGCCGAAGAAGCTGGAAGATAATAAAGAGAATGCATACCTCTCTTACCAGCTTGCTACCATCAAGTTAGATGTTGAGTTAGAACATCGTCCAGAGCAGCTTGTTAAAGGTGAGATGGATACCGACACACTCATGTCCATGTTTACCAAACTTGCCTTCAAACGATGGATTGATGAATTAAAGCGTGACCCTGCTGAAGTATCTGTCAGTGTTGAAGGTGCTTCAGATGAAGAAGAGTCCGTTGAAGCTGTGACGATTGATCGCAGTGGCTATGAAACGGTACTGACGGAAGAAGCGTTTAATGCATGGCTCGTACAGTTAGAAAAGGCTGATGTGGTTGCTTTCGACACTGAGACGGATGGTCTTGATTACATGACAGCAAACCTTGTTGGGCTCTCTTTTGCTGTCGAAGAAGGGAAGGCTGCCTATGTCCCAGTTGCTCATGACTACCTTGATGCGCCAGCACAACTTGATCGTGATTGGGTATTGGCACAATTAAAGCCGCTACTCGAAAACAAAGAGAAAGCAAAAGTGGGGCAAAACCTTAAGTTCGATGCAAGTATTCTGGCTCGCTATGATATCGATATGCAGGGAATTCGCTTCGATACAATGTTGGCGTCTTATGTGTATAACAGTGTGAATGGTCGCCATGATATGGACAGCCTTTCGCAGCGTTATCTACAACACAATACGATCAGCTTTGAGGAAATTGCCGGTAAAGGTAAAAAGCAGTTAACGTTTAACCAAATCGACCTCGATATAGCGAGCCCTTATGCTGCCGAAGATGCCGATATTACCTTGCGTTTGCATAACTTACTGGACGGCAAGTTGAGCAAATCACCCGAGCTACGTCGTGTCTATGATGACATTGAAGTACCGCTGATTCCGGTACTATCAAAGATGGAACGTACTGGTGTGCTGATTGATAGCAAGAAACTACTCGATCAGTCGGCTGAACTAGATAAAAGACTGAAAGAGTTAGAGAAAGAAGCATTTGAAATAGCGGAACAAGAGTTCAACCTGAGCTCTCCAAAACAGCTGCAAGCGATTCTCTTTGAGAAAATGGGATTACCTGTTATCAAGAAAACGCCATCTGGCACGCCTTCAACGAATGAAGAAGTGCTCCAAGAACTGGCACTTGATTACCCATTACCAAAATGTATTTTGGAATACCGCGGTCTTGCGAAGCTTAAATCAACCTATACCGACAAGCTGCCTAAAATGGTTAACCCCGCCACAAAGCGTGTGCACACCTCTTATCATCAAGCGGTAACGGCAACGGGACGTTTATCATCGACTGATCCAAACCTACAGAATATCCCCATCCGTAATCAAGAGGGGCGTCGAATCCGCCAAGCCTTTATTGCACCAGAAGGCTACCGAGTACTGGCAGTGGATTACTCTCAAATTGAGTTGCGTATCATGGCGCACTTATCCGGTGATGAAGCACTGCTTGATGCATTTGCAAAAGGCAAAGATATCCACGCGGCAACTGCAGCAGAAGTGATGGGGGTTCCGATTGAGGAAGTCAGCAGTGAGCAGCGTCGTCGTGCAAAAGCGATTAACTTCGGATTGATCTATGGCATGAGTGCCTTTGGTCTTGCTAAGCAGCTTGGGATTCCTCGTGGTGAAGCACAAGACTACATGAACACTTACTTCACTCGCTATCCTGGCGTGATGGAATACATGGAGCGCACACGCACTCAAGCAACAGAAACAGGATACGTTGAAACGCTCTTTGGTCGTCGCCTCTACTTGCCAGAGATTAAGTCGCGTAACGGCATGCGTCGTAAAGCCGCTGAACGTGCTGCGATCAATGCCCCAATGCAAGGAACGGCTGCTGATATCATTAAGAAAGCGATGATTTTAGTCGCTAATTGGGTTGATTTACAGGCTGATGACGTTCGTATGCTGATGCAGGTACACGATGAATTGGTCTTTGAGGTCAAAGAAGAGAAAATCGAGAGTACGAAACAAAAAATCTGTGAAATTATGGAATCAGCAGCAGAACTGGATGTTCCTTTAGTCGCTGATGCCGATGAGGGTGAAAGCTGGGATGAAGCTCACTAATTGAGATTAAATCTCTTTTAATCAATGATTTAATGCAATAGATAAGGCCTCGCTATAACGCGAGGCCTTATTTTTTTCACGCTTTGAAATATTATTGTCTTGTGATGTTAGTGTTGCTTTGTCAGAAAGAATCGCTGCAAAGTGAAAATTAACTACATAAACGGCTTTCAATTTCTGAGCAGTTGTTATACATTATTTGACGTAGGGTACAGAGGTAAGATGTTCTATCTTTCAGACCTTTTGTTTCACGTTATTGGATTTGGCTGATTCAGCCGCCCCAGTTCTATGAACTGGGGCGTTTTTTATTGTGCTAAAGAAAAGTTTATCTCTCATCACACTTCTCCTTTAAAACTTTTTCAAATAAAGATCACCATCACTCTTTTTGGGTAACAAGTTAGAGTTATTACTTTAAATAATTAATGTTAAGCGTATAATTTATAACGCTTCTTGTTGCTGTAGATAGGGCTTTTAAGACACCAGCCCCTGTCTGTATTTGGCAATGTTTTACTCGGTCGAATCAATTTTTGATTCGACTTTTTTTTGTCTCAAAGAAACCATTGTGTAATTTTATTTCACATGAGTGAGTGTTGTTTGATGAAAAAAGTGAGCGTCGCGGTATACGCTGATGTTGCTGAATGTGATTCAGCTTTCTTATCAGTAGGGAGAATAAAGGGAGTACTGTAGACAAAGTGAGGGAAAGGATTACCGTTGATAGCCAAGGAGTGTTAGTTAACGCCCTGCAACATTAGTAACACAAAAAACTTGCGCCCAACGTATAAATCAATGATTATCTAGTAACAAATACAATAATAAACCTCCTAAATTCTCTCCCGTTGCCCCACCCGAAGGTGGGGATCATTTTTTATCGCCAGATTAATTAACAATTAAGCTTCAGCGTCAGGCAGCTCGTCTTCATCGACAAATTCGATATGTTCAAAGAACCACTCATTCAGTTTACGATGTACCGTGTCCACACCTATCCCTTTTAGGGAAGAAAACACCTCGACAGCAACACCTTCACCTAATTCAGCAAGATCTCTACGAACCTTAAGCAAGGTTGATTTACGCACACCTTGTTTTAGCTTATCAGCCTTTGTCAGTAGGACTAAGACAGGTAGGCCGCTATCAACAGCCCAGTCGATCATCTGACGGTCTAGATCTTTAAGTGGGTGGCGGATATCCATCAGTACAACGAGACCAATTAAATTCTCGCGTTTTTGCAGGTATTCCCCTAGTGACTTCTGCCACTTCTTCTTCATTTCCAGTGGTACTTGGGCGAAACCGTATCCTGGTAAGTCGATTAGGTTAATGCCTTCTTCAACTTCAAACATATTAATAAGCTGTGTTCGACCTGGTGTTTTACTGGTACGAGCTAGACTTTTTTGGTCTGTTAGTCGATTCAGTGCACTTGATTTACCGGCATTGGAACGACCAGCAAATGCAACCTCAACACCCGATTCGACAGGAAGGTGACGGATATCGGGCGCACTGGTGATAAATTTTGTATTTCTATAGTTGAGAGTTTGATTCACTGTTAACTCCGTCATGTCTTTGTGTAGTCGATTGATTACTTTTATGTAAAATTGTGTAAAATAAAAGTGCTCAGCTATTGGTCAGCCATTATACCATGATGCGGAGCAATGGATGTGGTACTGGAAGCATTGATAACTATAAATGGAATGTCATGAAGAAATTAGCGCTGATATTGACTCTCATCGCATCACATTCGGTGTGGGCTGAGGGGGACATAGAGTCAGGCAAAGCATTAGCCACCTCTAAGACATGTGTAGCATGTCATGGTAGCGATGGCGTCAGCCTGATACCGGATAATCCGAACCTAGCTGGGCAGCATGAAGGCTATCTTGCTAAGCAATTACAAGAATTCAAGCTCGGCATGACAAGTGGTGGTGCTGAAGGTCGTATGAATGCCGTGATGGGTGGGATGTCCATAGGTTTAACGGATCAAGAAATTGCTGATCTCGCCGCTTTCTACGCAAGCTTAACGCCGTCGGATGGTGCAACCAGTGAATCATCGGTTGAAGTTGGCCACCAACTTTACTTTGCTGGCGATGCAGAACGAGGACTCGCAGCTTGTTCCGCATGTCACGGTCCACGAGGCAACGGTACTCCATCATCGGGCTTCCCCCGTATTTCTGGGCAGCATGCTTCTTATGTTAAAGCACAGTTGATGCAATTCAGAGCCGGTGAGCGTGATAATGACGCCGGAGAGATGATGCGCTCTATTGCAATGAAATTAACAGACTCAGAAATCGATGCGTTGGCAGACTATCTCGGTGGGCTTCACTGATTGTGTCTTTGCTACCTGATGGTATTGAAAAGTTAGCACGATGAAACCTGTCTATAAAAGAACCAACAAGAAAGCGGCGCCTGATTATCAGCGCCGCTTTTTTATTCGCGGTGGATCTGTTACATTCCCGCCACTGCACCAAATGAGGTATTGAGATGCGAACGTGCCCCCTCTGTGAGGCGTCTAACACTGATCACTACCATCAGGATAATCGTCGACACTATTATCAATGTCAGCATTGCCAGCTGATCTTTGCCGACCCAGATAGCCTGTTGGACTCTGAATCGGAAAAAGAGGTCTATGATCAACACGAAAACAACAGTGAAGATCAAGGTTATCGACGCTTTTTATCAAGGGTAGCGAACCCGCTATTGGCGAAGCTCCCTGAAGGAAAAGCATTAAAAGGACTCGACTTTGGTAGCGGACCAGGGCCGACACTGTCGGTAATGTTAGAAGAGGCTGGTCATCAGGTCGCGATATACGATCCTTATTTCGCACCCAATGAACAAGTCTTATCGCAACAGTATGACTTTATTACCTGTACTGAAGCGATAGAGCACTTCTATACACCGAAAAAAGAATGGCAGCTGCTACTGAGCATGTTAAAGCCGGGTGGTTGGTTAGGTTTCATGACCAAGCTAGCACTCGATTATGATGCATTTGCTCGATGGCACTATAAGAATGATCCGACACACGTTAGCTTTTTTAGTCAGGCTACATTTCAATTTTTAGCCCAACGAGATGGCTTGGATGTTGAGTTTGTCGGTAATGATGTAATTTTGCTGAGGAAGACCCAGTAATGACACGTAAAAAAAGATCACGCACGGTTGGCTCTGAAGGGCCAGCAGTGTACACAGAAAAAACAGTTTCAAAGAAAGACCTAGACGGTTTAGCGCGTAAAAAAGCACGCAAGCGTAAAGGACTAAAGTCAGGTAGCCGTCATGCAGAAGAGCAGATGACGAAGCAACAACAGCAAGCGAAGAAGCGTGACCCACGTATTGGTAGCAAAAAGCCAATCCCGTTGGTACTCGAAGATAAGCCGCATCCTAAGTCTAACGCCGCGAAAAAAGCGCGTAAGTTAAGTGCAGAAGAAGAGTTACTACAACTTGAAAATGATGCACAACTTAATACCTTGCTTGATCGCTTAGAAGAAGGTGAAAACCTTGGTGCGGGCTTACAGCAGTATGTTGATGAGAAGCTTGATCGCATCGAAGTATTGATGGCTCAACTTGGTCTGCTTGTCGAAGAAGAAGAACCAGAAGAAGAGATGACTCAGCGTTCAGCACCAATGACGGATGAAGAGCGTTTTGCGCAATTCAATGACATGGATCTGAACGACTTCGATCAGGAGTAACGAAGATGCCAACCTGGTTATGGATAGCGGGTAGTGTCGTTGTTGTTGTGCTTGCAGGTTATGCAGGTACGTTGCTGGCAAAGCTTCAGCAACAGACAAAACAGCAACAAAAAGCGCAAATGGATGCGATTGGTAAGCGTAACCACAAGCTGTTTGATAGCATTTTCATTCTTGCGCATGCTGCGAAAGAAGAGCAATGTGATCTCTCTGAAGCGGCCATTCGTCTTGGTGTGCTATTTGATTTGGTTCAAGGGGAGTTGCGTGCCGATTTTGCAAGTGCTTACCCAAACCTTGATCAGCTTTACCAAGGTGTCCGTGATATGCCACGTGGTGATGCAAGAAAGTCGATACCGAAGCAAGAGCGCATGCGACATGACGTTGAGCGATTGAAGCTAGAAGCAGAGCTCCAACCCGAGATCTTACTGGAGTTGGATACGATACTGTCGCAACGAGACAGTACGATGCAGCAGTTAAGTGGCTATGCTGACGCATAGTTAGCTTAAGAGGCTCGTTAAGGTAATTGCTCCCTTCGATTTTTAGCTCTGTTTAGTGATGCGTTATTCACGTGTCTTGCTTCAAAAGGCGTGATTCAAAAGGTCTACAGAGTGTGTGGTTTATGGCACACTGTAGACCTTTATTACTATTGAATTGACGTTATGGATATCGCACCAATTGAATGGGATCAGTCCCTGATCGAAAAGTATAACTACTCCGGTCCTCGTTACACCTCTTACCCGACAGCGTTGGAGTTTTCTACTGATTTTCCCGTCGCTCAGTTCGATAGTGAATGTCAGCGTTACCCAGAAAGACCTCTCTCCCTTTACATCCATATTCCGTTTTGCCATCAGCTTTGCTATTACTGCGGCTGTAATAAAGTGATAACGAGACACCGCCATAAATCGGATGAGTATTTGACTGCACTCGCCGTTGAAATTGCAGCGCGTGCTAAATATTTAAACCACCGCACCGTGACACAAGTGCATCTCGGTGGTGGGACACCAACCTTCCTTGATGAAGCACAAATCAGTCGTTTAATGACGCTGGTTAGAGCACACTTTACGTTAGATGCTGCCGCTGAGATTAGTATTGAAATCGACCCCCGTGAAATTGAGTTAACCATGCTCGACCACCTTCGCTCAGAAGGCTTCAATCGAATCAGCATTGGCGTGCAGGACTTTGATAAAACGGTTCAGCAACGTGTTAACCGCGAGCAAGATGAAACCTTTATAACTGCCATGGTCGAGCGTGCTCGTGAACTTGGTTTCCGTTCAACCAATCTAGACCTCATCTATGGCCTTCCAACACAAACGTTAGACTCCTTTATGCTGACGTTGAAACAGGTATTGAGGTTAGATCCAGGTCGGCTATCCATCTTTAATTACGCGCACATGCCAAACTTATTCGCTGCGCAGCGTAAGATTAAAGACGAGGAGCTGCCAAGCGCTACCGAGAAACTGGCCATTTTACAATCGACGATTGCGACTCTAACAGGGGCGGGCTATCAGTTTATCGGTATGGATCACTTTGCCAAGCCTGATGATGAGCTCGCCATTGCCCAACGAAAAGGTATCTTGCACCGAAACTTCCAAGGTTATACGACACAGGGAGATTGTGACTTACTTGGTCTGGGTGTGTCAGCTATCTCTATGATTGGTGATTGCTACGCGCAGAACCAAAAAGAGCTTAAACATTACTACTCTGATGTTGAGTCACAGCAGCATGCTATGTGGCGTGGGGTTGGGCTTGATGAAGATGATAAGCTGCGACGTGAGGTTATTAAGTCCTTAATTTGTAACTTTGAGCTCGATAAGCCCACCATTGAAGCCGCATTTGAGATCGACTTTGATACCTACTTTAGTGAAGATTTCGCCTTACTGAAGACCTTTATAAGCGATGGTTTAGTTTGGATGGATGAAAAGCGTATTTTTGTTGAGCCAAAAGGGCGGTTACTGATTCGTAATATCTGTATGTGTTTCGATAAATACCTACGTAAGCAAGCACGTCAGCAACAGTTTTCACGCGTTATATAATACGACCGCAGACAGCCTAAGTTTGAATGTAGTTGAATGTAGTGCCTATCGTGAAGCTGATGAAACGGTAGAAAAGAAAAAGGAGAGCATGGTGCTCTAATGCCGATCAGTTAAGAATAAAGTGATCAGTTGAACGATCCTACCAAGATGTCAAAATCCGAGTGTATTCAATGC
>JBHOGO010000079.1:0-21549 GCA_043421945.1 bacterium sp. HQB-150
TCTGTGTCACTATCATCCGTAAATGATCACTGGATCACACTATTTTAATTCCCAAATTGGGTGCGGAATGACGGATCAAATAATCTCAGACCACACCAACACTCCTGTAATGCGGATTTTTGCCTTTTAAAGGGGTAATATTTGCCAAAATAAACTATATTATACAAACTTTCGAAAATTTTATTTGCGTAAGTCGAGTTTTTGACTAGGTTTAGCATCAAAGTAAACAGGAGTAAGGAGTAGTACAAATGAAAAAAATATTTATTTTTATTCTGGGCATGATTTCAGTGTATGCATTTGCCATGTCAGACCAAGAGATATGTCAATCGTATGGCGAAGCGCTTGCATCAAATAATGACGAAGCACAAATTAACTTTTTAACTGAACAAAATTCTCGTGTTTCAAGCAACTCTTGGACATTAAGCTCTGAGGAATGCAATGAACAGATTCAAGTCGGTAGATATGAGTATGAATTTACCCTTGCGTGGGAAACATGGCCAGATTAAAAAGTCTGTATATGAGAAAATGACAACTATCCTTCAAAGGTTAGTTTAATAAAAATGCCTAATTACAATCTATAATTAGGCATTTTCAGCTTAAAAGTCTTTCTTAGTTTATTTCACACGAATTTCCGTTTCGCTTTTCACACGTTGAATAGGTCCGTTATCACCAAGAAGATACATATTACGCCACTCAGTCTCACCTTTCTTTCTTTCTGCAACAAACAGCCTTGCATCAGGATGTGCATTAGTGATCAATGATGACATTGCCCAACCTGCGTCACTTCTGCGCAATAGTTCTTGTTGCTTCTGGAAAGTTTCACCGCCATCTTTAGAATTGAAGTAAGCGACGACACCATCTTGCTTTTCTTTATAGCCAATAGCAAAAGTAATGTCAGTAGGCGAAGAAATAAAGAAGTCACCTCTTGTATCAACACCCCAATCAACAGCATTCGCATTCACTGGATTACCACCGACCCACTCTTCTCCGGTCCAACGGATATGTGATGTCTGTTTTGGCCCGCCAGTTAAGCGTCCTAAGTCAACACCAATATTAGTACCTATGTGAGGATGGCCATTCTCATCTAAATGGACTGAACCATTGAAAGTCCACTTATCGCCGGTATCCAATACTAAAGTCTTCTCATTGGCAAATTCTCGTGTAACAGGTAGATCAAACGTTTCCCCTTCGATGTTGCGCCATGTGCCATCTTTTGTGTTGAAGACCATATAGTAGGCATTGTGTCGCTCTGTTGTATGACCACGCCCATCATTCGCATGTCGCTTCCAACATGGGTGATAGTCATAACTTACTATAATATCGTCGCCCTCTCCCTTCGTTGCCCAAGCATACCAACTATCTGCAGCTTCAATATCCTCACGAGGCTGGGATTTAAGGAACGAGACCGGATCAGTGAAAGTACGTCCATGATCTGTAGATTTTTGATATACCCAATTACTTCGGTGTGCACCATGACGATAAAACAGGTAAATATCACCATTATCCATTTTCACAGCCTGGTTATAGTTACCGAATGGTGGGATATTATCTAATTCAATCCAAGAAGAAATATCATGTGGATTTTTAGACACAATATGCTTGTTTCTACCATCATGCACATCACCTAAAGGGTTATTACCATGACGAGCACTGCCCCCATGACCTCCAAAGAAAATGTGAATATAACCCAGATCATCTATAATCATGGTTGGTTTACCATGGTTATCAATCTTTCTCCCAGAAGGAGCCCAAGAAGTATCTTTTCCTAACTCACTAAATCCAGCTTTAATGGGTCCAGTCCATTCACCAGTATCATGATTATACGAAACAACATAAGGGTCTTCTAACGTCCCTTGATATGTTAGATAAGTTACACCATTTTCATGGATACCAGCAGGAGCTTGAACAATAGCTAGAGGATTACCAAATCCATTATCTGCGAAGTAATCAACTTTACTTTCAGCAGCTTGAACACTGAAGGCTCCAGAAAGCAAAGCCAAAGATACCGCGGGTGCTAATACGCGCATAGCTAAGCGTGATGATGTTTTTTTCGTTTTGCGTCGGTTATTAATCAAGTTAAATTTCATTATCATTACCTTAAACATTGAAACAAAATACAATTTCAAACAAAAAAATACTACCAGAGTGAATATTTACGACATCCACTGTAATAACTTCATTCATTTAACAATAAAGCACTGTTATAAACACGCGCTTGCAATATTTCTAAAACCGATAAGACGATTTTTAAATATTGTTTATTAAATAAATTTCTAGCGTAAAATCAATCCCAAACAATTTCATACCTTTGTACAGAGAATGACGGGATTGTATTATCTATATTTATTACTTCCCCATCAGTAGAGCTTATTTCTACGCTAGAATGAATCCAATCACTCCACTGTAATTCATTCGCAGCAGAATATTTTTGTTTTACACTATTGAAAAATTTCTTACCTTCTTCATTTAATGCATCAGCGATTGGCGTTAATTCGTGAACTCCCTCATTCAACCAACCACCTTGGTTGCTAGGTATGGTAGCGCGATCATACTCTGCAAAGAACATCTGTTCTCTGTTATTACTTTGATCAAGTTGTGCGAGGCGATAACGAAATGGTTGGCCTGCAGGATGGTCAACTTTCATAGTTAAACGATAAGAATCATCGTTTTTATAGCTGAAATCATCTTTATTAAAGTTATACATGAGTACATCATAACCACTTTCATCTTGGCGCTTGGTAAAGATACCGTCGACGACATTTTCATTATTACTTGAAGTGCTAGCAACATTATTAACGTACATATCATTACCAACCATACTAACAAGTGCTAGTTGTGTTAGTGCTTCTGAATTATAAAACCCATCATTTTTAACATTACCCCACTGGAATATTTTATCGATATTGTTTTCTAACATCATCTTAGAAAACATTGCAAAGAAAGCTGAACCGTGAGAGGACTCTACACTTGCGAAACCAGCACGTTTCATCTCTACTATGTATTTAAATTCATGTATCTCAAAACTTGCTTCTTTATTATAATCTTCATGATCTAATATTGGAGAAATCTGTTCGTTATAGACAACATCCATATCCATTTCATCAGGGTGGATAACCATTGGGTAGTAAGAAATCGCTAAGAAATCGTATGGAATTTCTTTTTCTTTTGCCCAAGTAACAAAGTAAGGTGCATACGCATCTTCTTTATTCCCAGTGTAATCTATATACTTACTTTTATGTGTTGCTTCTCTGAAGTGTACACCAACGACTGCAGAAGGAAGGACTGCATGGATCGCATTTACCGTATTTTCGTAATGATCAAAAAACTCCTGACGTGTTGCTGACCAATGCTGAGGACGTGTATCAATTTCTGAACCAACTCTAAATCGCCAACTTTCTACTTGCTCTTTACCATATCGGTCAATTAAATGAGTAATAAAAGACTGAATGTATTCATTCCAAGCTTCAGAATCTGAAGGTGGCAACCCATTTCCATAGACCCCAACACGATCTTTCTTTAAGTAGTGTACGCCATCGGGTTCATCAACAAATTCATAGCCATTCTGAAATGCCCAAGGGGGATTATCTAAAACAAGTTGAAAAATATCCCATTCATTATCTAACCATTCATCAATACGTTTTGTTGCTGGTTCAAAATTATAGACATATTCATTACCATTCCACAAATAGGTATCAGCGGTAAGATCTTGATTATACCAACCACCAAGCAATCGAACTGAATTCACTTTAGCTTTGTTGCCAAACGTTGCTGATGATTTTGGGTTTAGGTTGCCTCTCTCAGTTCTAACACTAACATCAAAAAAATTGTATACCTCACCGATATTACTAGCATCATTAGTATAATCTACAGAAATATCTCTGACAGCTTGTCCTGCTTGACTAACCGCAGAATAAGGTAGCAGCATTGCGGCAACCAAAGATAACATCAATCTATTTTTCATATTATTTAACACCCTTAGATTTACTTTGAAGGTTTAACTATCTACTAGACACATATCGTTAATATATTTCACGCTAACATTTGCATTAGAATATATTAATTGAATAATGCAGCATGACACTTTTAACCTCGCCTTTTTTAAAAAAGGTCGATTAGAAAAGGTCATATTGCAAGATTATCTTATCTATAGGTTAAAAAACTAATGACGTCCTTCTTTTCCAAGTACAACATACATTTTCGCATCCTCTGGAATATCACCATCAGAATTACCTGCCATCACAATTGTAGTGCCAGCTTCAACATATCGCTTAAATAGTGTTATTGTTGATTTACCCAGCTTTATGCTATCGCCCGTATTTTCATAATCATCCAAGAACTGAGGGCGTTTTACAATTTCATCGTGACCAACCCAAATAGTCATATCTTTTCCTGCAATAAATTGCAGCTGATCTCTTGCCCAATAATTTTTATCCGAGTTTGGAAGACGAATATACTCAGCATCAACTAAATAATTTGGTATGTGCATATAGTTATATTCTAAATCAGTATAGGCTTTCTTACCCCAGAATGTGCGAGTTCTTAACATTGCTTTATCAAGACCGGTATAGCTAAAGTTCGTAAATAAATCACTACGAGTTGGGCTATTTGTCGGCAATGCAGGCAACGGCGGCTGGTATACCGGTTTAGGCTCTTCAATCAGCTGACGCGGATAAGATTGCGGTAATTGTCGACTTAGTCCATTTTGATAATCCACAGGTAATGACTCTAACTCTATCGTTACATCGTCAAATTTTTCGTGACGAGCCGTTAGTGTAACGATACCTGGCTCTAAAGTTGAACGAATAGCAACGCGGTTAATGCCTGATTCTGCCTCGAGAAATAGTTCGTTGGTACTGTTCTCTTTACCACTATTATAACCACCACGCCACACTGCTGGCCCACTCACTTCAAAGTGAACCATACTCTGATCCAATGGATGTCGACGGCCTTGTTTATCTACCATTTCGAAATCCACTAACACAAAATCAGAACCATTAGCTAACCACCCATCAGGCCCTGTTGTTGGGGTCAACTTAATTGCTACCGGTTTATCAATTGTTTCCTTAATTTGTGTCGCTTGTAATTTATCACCAATATACGATTCAGCTTTCAATGTGCCAGAATGATACTTTATATTCTCGAATGTAAAGGTATAGCCATGCGTAGGTGAACTGTTTGTAGCAATTAACTCATCGTTTAAATATAACTTAACTGTTTCTGAGTTTGAAACAACAAATATGTCTTTCTGCGTACCTTCTTCGTAGTTCCAATGACCAACAATATGTACTTGAGGCTCTGGTCTCCACATCGCTTTGGTCGTAAAGAATGCTTCTTTCGGAAGTCTGACAGCATCAACAACTCCACTTGCGCGTGTATTTTCTGTCGGATTTCGCCCACCGTGTGGACCATCAGAAAAGATCCAATTCGCACCGCCACTATGATAGGGTTTCTTACCGATTTTTTCCCAGTAATGCTCAACTTGTCTTACTGCGAACGTTTCAGAGGCAAACTTAAAGACATTATTTTTAAAGCGTGGGCTTGTAAAAAAGCTATTGTCTGGTGAATATCTATCCCATACACGTCGAGGGCCTTCATCTCGATTGTATTCACTTTCAATGACGGGCAAATCTGGATACTCTCGTTCCCAACCTTCGGTACCAACTTCAATTGTTATGTAATCTTTTGAAGATAACTTAACATCCGCTCTTCGGTGACCAAGTAAGCGGCCCCCGTTAGGATCAAATTCATCAATGGCAGCAACAATATCTTTATAATTCGCATGAGATTCAGCCCAGTTACCACCTTCCCAGATAAAAATGCTTGGATGATTTCGATAGTATACGATGGTATCTTTGAATGCAGAGTAGCGTATATCCCATGTCTCACCTGAATCTTCTGACTCGCCTGATACTCCTGGCATCAGTGTGACAAAACCATATTTATCACCCATTGCAATTTCAGCAGGTGCGCCGGCAGAATGTCCCCATCGAATAAAATTCGCACCCGCTTCATCCATCTGGCGGAAAGTATATTCTCTCATCCAATCTGGCATAGCTGCACCAAGACCAGCCCAAGCACCCGTTGGCTTTTGCCCCCAACCAGTCAGTTTTAAATTTTCACCATTAATCCAAAATCCTGTATCCTTATTAAACTCAAAATGACGGATACCCAGTGGGGTATCGTAAGAGTCGACGATGACATCATCAATTTTCAATTCCGTCACAACGTTATAAAGGTAAGGATACCTCGTTGACCATAATTGGGGGTTATCAAGAGAAGCACGCGCTTCAAGGTTAACCGTACTATTTGCAGCGATGGTTGATGTCGTACTGATCTCTTTAACCACCACATCATCGTCATCAATAATCTTAGCCGTCATAAGCACTTCTTGAGGCTCTAACAAGCTATTTGTTACTTCTGCTTGAACAGTCACATCTGCTGCTTTAGAGGTAACATTGTCAGCATAAACATAGGTACCAACTGTTTTAAGATTATCATACAGTGGTAAGGTGATATGAACAGGGTTCATCGTATGCAAATATACATTACGATAAATACCACCATGAGTGGGATGCCAATGCTCGTGGTTCCAAACTAATGGAAAGTTATCTCTAAAGTTATCAGCACGATCATTATTAACTCTGACTGCAATGACATTTTTTTCCAGAGGTTTAAGAAAATCAGTAATGTCATATCCAAAAGGGATAAATCCAGTCTGATTTTTACCTAAATAAATACCATTGATATAAACGTCTGCAATTTGTCGAACTGATTCGAATTCAATAAATACCTTTTTGTCTAATTCTTCTTCTGGAAGCTTAAACTCCTTACGATACCAGACAGTACCGCGCCACTGGTCACTTTCACCTTTATGTTTTCCCTCACTAAAGTTATCGAAAGTATCAATATCATTGAATGTGTGCGGCGTGCTTACTGTATCCCACCCACGATCATCATAATTAAACTGGTGCGCATCAATTGGATCAGATTGGGTAAACCTCCAATCAACATTAAAATTATATTTCGTTCTGCCATTGACATCATTAATCAAATCAATAGCCACATCAGCATAGCTATATTGGCTAAAACAGGCAATGGAAAAAAGGAAGTATTTAGCTAGCTTAACTCCACTATGTAGCTTTAAACACATAATTCAGAACCACCATAAAAATAACTGGGTGAGAAAAACTTATTAAAATGGAGTGTTTTTTACACACTCCACACTAAAATTTAAAACAATTATCAATTAGAAAGTCATCATGACGCCTGCACGGTAACGCATCTCTCTTTCACCATGAATTTTCGGGTTAGCACCTTGCGTAGTCTCACCGATTTCAATAAACGGCGTATATTTTTTAATTTTTTTGCCAATTTTTAAATTATAGCTAGATTTGTAATTTTTACTCTCACCATCTACAACGGATAAATTCCAGTCATCGCCACCATACTGGTAATCTCCGCTTAACCCGAAATCATATCCATTCCATTTATATCCAATACCAGCCTGGAAGATACTTTTATCTCGACCATCTTTCTCTTTGTCTAACGGCATAAACCAAGCATGTTTATATCGGCCATATACAGATATGTTATTATCAAAACTATAAGTATAGGTTAGTGATGGCTTCCACTCAGCACCACTAGAGAGAGAAGTGGCGTCGAATTTTGTTAATAGCGTTGAATTCTCAAACCTGAACCGGTAACCAAGCTGTAGTTCAGCACTACCTAAATACATGTGATTAAGTGACTGAGGTGACTTGTTCGTCACTTGAACACCAAAAATTGTGTTGCCTACGCTTCCACCAATCCTTGTTAGAACCTCCTGTACTTTTTGCTTCTCTACATATTGATATCTCATGGTTAACGATGCTGCTGAAGATGCTGTGCTCACCATCAATGATGAAACTGCCAATGCAAATATAACTTTATTTTTCATTTTTTCTTCCTGAAATAATAACTAATGATTTTAGCATAGTGAATAAATAAAATGTGTACCACTGGAATAATTATAATTCTTTCAGTCTAACTAGTATTAACTTACTAATAATTATTGTGGTATTGCTCAAACAATAATTTCAAAAAACAACTATAAAATTCGGAGTATCAATTAAACACAAATCTTGCTCTTTGGATTTGCAATTACTGTCCTTTACATATATTTACATTTTCAGTATTAAATAAACCATGCGTTTTCATAGGTGTCAAACAGAGGGGTGAGTATGTTTATGGTGATTTAAAATATGCCAGAAACTTTTCTGGCATATACGCAACAAGTTAACCTATTTATTTTGGACCATCGTAGTCATATTTAAAGTATTCAATATCAATACAACCTTCATCATTAGCATTATTCCAAGTAAAAAAACCTAACCTATCGCCAGTCCAATTACCAAAAGTAATTTCAAATTTAGGGCCGAAGCATTGGTATACTTCTCCGTCAACGCTGTATTCAAAGAAGGCTGTATTACCTTTATTAGTTGTTCTAATGTAAATACTCTCTGATTCTATTACTTCACCTTCAATTTCTTCACCTTTCGTGTTCATAAAGAACAACTTACGAACACCTGTGTTAGAAACTTTAATCCCTAATAAATTGAATACACCACCAAAGCGCACAAAGCCACCGACCTGATGCGGCTTCATCCCCTGAAGATGAATTTTTGCTTCCGCTATCCCATGCGAGTCACCCATAATTCTTTGACTTAATGTGTTACATGCACGCCAAAAATCTAAGTTTGCCCCATTACTGTTTGTCCATTGGTTCGTCTTAGGTCCATAACCTTCACTATCCGGAACCAACTGACTTGCTTTCAGACGAAGAAATCCAGGTTTTTCAGTTAATGACCAATGTGTGTCACGTGGATTGTGGTTCCACTCCCATTGCATGCCAAGCCGCTCTTTAGAAAAGTCATCATCACTTAAAGGAGCTTGTACTGGGAAGCCATTGATTGGTTTTCTATAGCGTTTAACGGGCTCTCCTATACCATCCCCATTTTCATCGACACCAATCATTGGCCAGTTATCTTCCCATTTTACCGGCTCTAAACATTGCACACGTCCTTGAAAAGGGTCGTCATCATTTTGCACTAGTTGATGCATATACCACCATGACTCATCTGGTGCTTGCAGTAATGCACCTTGACTGGCACTTCGATGACCAAATTGACTACCTTTTTGTAGCACAATTTTTTTCTCGTAAGGACCATAAAGGCTCTCAGAAGATCGAAGAACGATTTGCTTTCTATCATTTTGTGGGTTCTTGACGCCAAGGCCCGTTGAGCTGTCACCAATCGTCCACTCAGCAAGAAATATGTACCAAAAACCATTAAATTTATATATTTTTGCAGCTTCTGCCCCAATTCCAGAATAGACTTCCTTTCCATTATCGATGATTGATAACCCATCCCAACTCATCTCATAGATTACATTGGTATTCACAGGAGAAGGCTTGTCCAAATCTTCTGCTTTTACGCCTGCATTGACTATTATATATGCTTTTTTAGTCTCTTTATCCCAATAGACAGCCGGATCATCCATTACATAAGATGTATCTAATAATATTTTGGGCTCACTCCATGGACCAGAAATATCTTTTGCTGTGGTAACCATCAAACCATGATTATAATCAATTTGGTAAATATACCAAGTGCCATCATTATAAGCTAAGTCACCAGCCCATACACCAAAAGAATATCCATTCATCCGGTCCCAGTTATACTCTTGAGACCAGTTTAATCGATTAAAACCAAAGCCGACATTAGTCCAATTAACCATATCTTTTGACGCTAAGATTGGCATTCCTGGTGCCATATGCTGCTTTGATGTGATCATGTAATAAGTATCACCGACCTGTTCAATATCTGAGTCTGGGTAATCTGCATTTAACACTGGGTTTATATAAGTGCCGTCACCTTGATCACCCCAGCTACCGATTTTAGTATCTAACATAAGCTTTAACTTCCGTAATTTTTAATTAAATGTTAATTCTTTGACATTCTCAGATAAAGACAATTCATATTGCCCAGAACCAAGAGTCAGTTCTCTAAGATGATTAACCTGTGTGTCATCAAGTGAGATTACTCTATAACCTTCAACACTAATAGTCGCTTTAGAATTGAAAGGAATATCAACTTTCAGTCTATAAGTATTTTTACTCTGACACGACCATGAAACTTTCACATCACCATAACTTGTAGAATAAAACCCTGCTGCATAGCCGAGCCTTTCCGTGAATCTTGGATTAATCGTTAACTGTTGAAAGCCAGGTTTAGATTCGTTTGATTTTATTCCAAGAATATTACTGTAAAGCCATTGTCCAACGGCACCATAAGCATAATGGTTAAAAGAATTCATACTCGGGTCACGTAATGAACCATCTTCTTTTATACCATTCCAATGTTCCCAGATGGTCGTCGCTCCTAACTTAACTTGATGCAACCACGATGGATAGGTCTCATTCAATAACAAATTATAGGCAATATCAGCAAACCCATTATCACTTAGCGCATCGCAAATATGGGGTGTTCCAAGAAACCCTGTATTCAAATGTCCATTATTTTTTTTAATTAATGAAACAAGCCCCAATGCAATTTTCTTTTTCTGCTCAGGTGAAACCAAATCAAAATACAGAGGAAGAATATGTGAGGTTTGCGTTTTTGGAAGGCGATCACATTCAGGTCCAACAAATTCTGTCACATATTTATGACGAATGTTGTCATATAGGGACGTAAAGTATGACTGATCTTTTTCGTAGCCTAATATATCCGCTATTTTCGCTAATAAATTGGTGGAATAGGCAAAGTATGCAGTTCCTGTAAGGGGAGTTGGTGTTCCGCCAAATAGACTTCCTTCTTCAGCATCAAGTGCTAGCCAATCACCAAATTGGATACCAAAATCATAAACATAGTCAATTGAATTTTTTTCAACGAAATCAATGTATTTACACATTGCTTCGTAGTGATTTGCCAATACCTCTTTGTCACCATACATCTGGTACAGATGCCAAGGGATAACAATAACAGCATCCCCCCACCCCGCGGCAGAATGAGTGCTCTTCTTGAAAAATGGATGCGAGTCTAGCCTACCTGTCAGTGTATCGGGAACTACGAAAGGGATACCACCATCAGGAAGTTGGTCATGAGAAAGATCGTTCAACCATTTTGAGAAAAAACTTTTAGAGTCATATAAATAACAAGCCGTTTTGGAGAAAATTTGCGCATCGCCAGTCCAGCCTAATCTCTCATCCCGCTGAGGGCAATCGGTAGGAATATCAACAAAGTTTCCTCTCATTCCCCAACGAATATTTTCGTGTAACTTGTTAAGAAGAGGGTTTGAGCACTCAAAATGTCCAGTTTTCTCCATTGATGAGTGCAATACTACAGCTTCAATATGATTAATCATTATAGCGCTAGATGACTTAACGATTCGACAATAACGGAAACCTTGAAATGAGAAATGTGGACTATACGTATAGCGGTTTTCTGGGCCAATAATAAATGTATTTTTTTGGGCTGCTGTACGAAGGTTTTCTATATGTGCATTACCATCTTTATCAAGTACTTCAAAATGTTCAATGGTTAGCTGATCATCAACCTCCCCCAACACACTAAACTCAATAAAACCTGATATATTTTGACCAAAATCGACAATTTCCTCACCACAGGGACTCTTAAAAATTGATTGTGGTTTTAGTCTCTCGATTTGTTCAACACCACATGCTATTTGTGGGTTAAGAACAGTACTGTCAAATGGGATAACTTGACAATTTACCCAATCATCCTCCACTAACTGAGTTAGATTCCATTGAGAGATTTCTTTTCTTGCATCATAAATTTCACCATCATAGACACTCGAAAAAACAACAGGAGACTCTGTAAACACCCATGAATCGTCACTCACTATCACTTTTTCTTTTCCATCTTTATAGCGCACAACAATTTGGCAGATAATCCCAGGAGACTCACCGTAAATAGCGCTATCGCCAAGCCAACCTAATCGTCCACAGTACCAACCTGCACCGATATGGAAAGCAATCACGTTATCATTTTTTATCTGCTCTGTAATGTCTGTGGACTGATATAAATGATTATTTTTATAGCTCGTAAACCCTGGTTTCAGGACTCCATCAATGACTTCTTTTCCATTAAAATACGCTTGATAAATCCCACCTGCTGTCGCATGCATAGTGACCGATTCAACAAGTTCCAGTTTTTCAATATTAAAACTATTCTTGATATAAAAGGCTTGTTGCTCGTATGGTTCATTACTGCGGCTACAAACAATATAACTCGCAAGCCAAGGTTCATTTACAATACCAGTAATAAAGGTAGATGACTTCCACTCTGAAACTTGATTGTAGTTATTCCAACACTTCACTCTAAGAAAGTACTTTGTAGAACTATGTAAATCAATAGTATCCATTTTTACATTTGCACTACTCTTACTCTGAATTCTTCCTGAATCTAAGAGAATATCATCAAAGCTATCAACCGATGAAAGTTGATACTGATATGCAACCTGCTCTTCATTTCTATGTGAGCTTTTCACTTTCCATGTGAGAGTTGGAAGAGATTCAAGGCAATTCACTTCAAGTAAATTATTGAGATAAAGGTTTTCAATATTAAACATAGATTCTTTCATAAATATTCTTCGACGACTATAAATTATGAAGGAGCACATACACATATCTAGGTATATGCTCCTATCATTTTTGCAGAGTTAATCTGTGGCTAATGTTGTTTCATACTCAGGTTTACGTACGGCTTTAAGTAAGCCCAAACCTATCAGTGCAATAATTATAGACATAAACAAGAATACCATTCGTCCCCAAAGAGGATTTGGCACCAGCGTCAAGAGTAGGATAAATCCAGCAGCAACTAAAACCATTTTGCCGAGTACTGAATTTTGTTTATTATCTAATTCAATACTTTTTGCTGTTTCTTCAACGATGACTTCTGTGTCTACATTGCTAAAGAACTGATTAACTGCATCTTCACGGTCAGCAGGTAGCCCTTTATAGAAAAACTGCGATGCGACAAAGAACGGTAGTGTAATACAGCCATGGCCGATCAACCCGAGAGTGACTGATTTCATTTCTGCATATTCACGCGATGTTAATGGTTGGTCTAAACTGAGCAACGACTGCATCATTTCTGGAGTGATAACAAATGCGATGACAGCAGAGACACACATACCGACAAGAATTGTTCCTCCTACAGCCCAATCTGGTGTTTTTTTGATATAGAACCCTAAAAATGCTGGAATCAATACAGGGAAGCCAATAAGGGTATTAATTAGCATTGTAAGGTCAAATAGCCCGAACTGTCTTAATGTCGATAGCCCTAGAGATGCAAGGATAATGATCACACCAAAAATAGCTGTCAGCGTTTTACCGACTTTGAGTAAATGCTTTTCAGATGCATTTTTGTTGATGTATGGTTCATAGATACTTTTTAATATTATACCTGCATTACCATTTAAACCAGAATCCATCGATGACATCGTCGCTGCAAATATAGCCGAAAGCAGAAGGCCAATCATCCCTACAGGCATTTCTCTCTTAACAAATATGTAGTAGGTTGCATCCTGTACGCGGTTACCAAGACCGGTTATCCCCCATGTTGAAGGATCAGGGTAGTTACCTGCAACAAACCATACTGGTAAGAACCACACTAATGGACCGACAAGCATTAAAGTAGCAGCTAGCAGCGCTGCTTTTCTTGCATGCTGAGTATCCTTAGCTGTAATATACCGATACGAGCTCAACATGTTATTCGTCGTCAAGAACTGCTTCAAGAACATACATAAGAACCAACCGATAAATAAGTAAGTATAATTATACCCATCACCGATGAATGCATTTTCTGGTAAACCATTTTGTAGTAATGGGGTTACGCCGCCAGTTTTCCAAACAGCCACTAAGCCCGTTACCAGCGTCATAACTGTTAGTATGACCATTTGCATAAAATCAGATGCTATAACTGCCCAGCTTCCCCCGATCATTGACATAAACACTACAACAGCACCACAAAGTACAATGGTAACCTCTAGTGGGACATCAATGACGGCACTAGCAAAGACACCTAGAGCATTAACCCAAATAGCGGCTTGGAGAATACCTAAAGGCATTTTAGCCCAAAGTACTATTTGCTCATTTACCTTTCCAAAACGCATCCTTACACCTTCCATAGGTGTAATTACACGCATTTGTCGAGCTTTCGCGGCGAAAAACAGGTAGTTACAAATAAAACCTAGAGCAGAAGCGTAAAAAACAACGACCGCAACAGCAAAGCCACCCGTTAATGATTTACCCATGTGACCAGTAAATGTCATTGCACTTACCGCTGTCATGAATGAGGTAGAACCTACCATCCACCATAACATTTTACCGCCGCCTCTAAAGTAATCACTCGTATTCGAACTAAATTTTCTGAAGGCCCAACCAATCGCGATCAAAAATCCAAAATAGACAAATAATATGGCTATATCAATCATACATCCCTCTCAACTTTCATTGATAATTTATTAATTACAGTGCGACTTCATGATCAAAAACAATCCGTTGCTTAGATTCTTTAACCGGTGCATCGACAATATCTGGAACAGCATGACCTATATCGTTTAGCTGTTTAACAAGGGTATCCCTAAGTTTATTGACTACTTTCACATGTGATGTATAGCCGATTAAATTATCCAACTCATAAGGATCAGCTTGTAAGTCATATAAGAAGTCATCTGCATAGATATTTTCTTCCGTTTGCTTAATACTGTATTTCCAACGACATGTTCTGATGCAACGACCTACATGAGACTCGCTAATTTCAACGTAGGCATGATTTCTTACGGCTTTATCTTTTTTCTCAACAAGAGGTAGTAAAGATTGCCCTGACATCTCTGTTGGGATTTCAATTCCGCATGCATCTAAAATCGTAGGAGCAACATCTACTAAGCTAACTGGGTTCCCAAATCGACCTCCACGATCAAATTGTCCGCCAGCCATCACCATTGGGATTTTGATAGAGGCATCATGGCAAGAGCGTTTATATTCATCGTTTCTGGTTTTGAAGTGACAACCATGATCAGAAGTAAAGATAACAATGGTGTCATCTAATAGGTTCAGACTTCTCAGCACATCTTTTAAGCGTCCATAAGCTTCATCAATGCGCTTAACCATGCCGTAGTAACCAGGTAAATGTGAAGCACTTGTTCCCCCTAAGGCTTTCAAATCTGGCGGTGTCCAGTTATCTAAATAACGTTCGCTGTAACCTGTTGGTGCTGGGAAGTCATCACGATGGTTTTGCATATGCGGCTCTAGCAAAGAGACCATCATGTAGAAAGGCGAATCTTTATTATCATCTATATAGCGGATAGCTTCATCGACAATCGCATCAACTCGATAGCCAGGCAACTTCAGTTCATTACCAACTTCATCAAAAACGACTGTTCGGTAAGCATCTGATACAAACTCAGGTATATTAGCTGCTCTCCACGTTTGATAACCACCTTGTGGACTATCGAAAGGGCCAACGCAAGAAGCATTCAAATGCCACTTCCCGAAATATCCTGTCTTGTACCCCGATTCATTAAAGTAGTGTGCCAGCGTTCGTTCATCAGAAGATAAGCTATCACCATTTGTATTACAGTTTGTTTCTGATGCGTACTTACCTGTTTGTAAACATGCTCTTGCTGGTAAACAAA
This sequence comes from bacterium sp. HQB-150, assembly GCA_043421945.1. GTDB lineage: Bacteria > Pseudomonadota > Gammaproteobacteria > Enterobacterales > Vibrionaceae > Thaumasiovibrio. The sequence goes on from JBHOGO010000079.1 coordinate 15,697, forward strand.
CGGGTTGAGGTGTGAATGCATTTTCAAAATGCGTGCCTCGAACCGCATCGTAATCAAGGTTAGGAGTCAAGTCCATTGGATTACCGTGCACCCCGAGAGTGTCAAATCTTTGTTGATCGGTAAAAAAAATTATGACGTTCTTTTTTTTCATTAGTTATAAATCCTGATATTTCAATACAATAAAAAACGCACACCCTACATTGGTAAAACGCTATTTCACTTTGATTCTGATATATTAAAATATAAAAGAGAAAGTAATCCTGAGAGCTAAACCACAATTCAACATTACACAAGAAGAGATGAAACATGTTGCGTGAGCTAAACCACAAACGGGAAATTAGATAACGTACATAATAAAAAAAGATAATTGCGTTGCTTTATTTATGAACGCAACATTTAAAATATATTTTACAAATAAAGAGAAGTATTAATGACAACTACCGATGTAGATACATTTGACACGACTATTTTTTGTCCAGACTTTGTTGACAGCTCAATCAAACGTGTTTTAAAAAAAATTGACCTCATGATGACTGTCTACCATGACGGTTTCCCAGCTTCTGCTAGCGAAAACTTGGTTTATCCTAAAATTGAGAACACCCAGTGGACAACATGCTTTTGGCCTGGTTTATTATGGCTTGCTTATGAATACACCAACGATGAAAAGTATCGAGCCCTTGGTGAATCATTAATGGAAAAGTATGAAGAAAGACTAGATAAAAAGATTTGTTTGGAAACTCATGACCTTGGCTTCTTGTACACTCTTTCTTGTCTTGCCCCATATAAGATAACTAATAATCAAAAAGCCAAAGAGTTAGCGATTAGAGCTGCTGATGTGCTTATCGGGCGTTATCATGATAAGGCTAAAGTTATTCAAGCTTGGGGAAACGTGAATGATCCAAATCATAAAATTCGCATGATTATTGATTGTAATATGAACCTCCCCCTTCTTTATTGGGCTACCGATGTCACTGGCGACCCTAAGTATCGCGATATCGCTTTAAGTCATTTAGAACAGTCAAATAAGCATATTATTCGCGAAGATTCATCAACACATCACACCTATTTTTTTGATAAAACCAATGGTGAGGCTATTGGCGGTAAAACATTCCAAGGATATTCTGATGAATCAACTTGGGCTAGAGGTCAAGCATGGGGGGTATACGGACTTGCATTAAGCTACATGCATACCAATGATTATAGTTTAATTGAGAAATCCAAGAAGCTTGCAAACTACTTCATTGACCGATTGCCTGAGGATCTTGTTGCCTACTGGGACCTCACTTTCACGAGTGGTGACGAACCTAGAGATAGCTCTGCAACTGCCATTTTCCTTTGTGGCCTACAGGAGTTGCTTAGACACATTCCTGAAGATGATATCGATAGGAAAAAATACATCAACTTCGTTGAGCAAGCATTAGTCAATCTATCAGACTCATACATCAGTGATAGTGACGATGAATACGGTATTCTTCTTCACGGCACCTATGCGAAGCCTGATGGTAGAGGCATCGATGAATTCTGCATTTGGGGCGATTATTTTTTTCTCGAGTCTTTGATACGTAAGCGCACTGATTGGAATACATACTGGTAATTATTTATAGCATTGTTTCTGTGATAATTTTACTGATACGAGTAAAACTCGTATCAGTAAATAGTAATACGATTACCCAAAGACTCCCTTCACTGAACCACTATCACAACTGATGAAACATCGATACATATTTAAAGATTACTGCTTTCTGTTTAACCTTGACAATTTACTTTTGAAATAAATACACATTAAATAAAAACACCTTCATAACCAAATCACAAAGAACTAAGGGGGGGGGAATAATATACATATCATATGATAACACTCTTTTTTGTTTACTTTTCTATTCTGAAATTTCTATCGGTGATAATTATTTCATTGATAGAGTTAAAATTAACCTTCAACCATTTACTAACAAATGGAACATTTATCATGAGCTATAAAAAAACAATCAAAAATTCAAATAAGTTAAGGACAAATTCTGTCAAACGTGCTGTTCAAACTGTTCTTTGTCTTGCTGCCGGCCTTTATACCCAACAAGCTGCCTCCGCTAATGTTTCACCCCATTCGACACAAACACCAAATGTGTTGATCTTCCTGATTGATGATTTACGTGTTGATGTTGGAAGTTATGGCAACCAATATATCAAAACTCCAAATATCGACAAACTGGCAAGTGAAGGTGTTCAATTTAACAAAGCCTATGCCCAACAAGCTATCTGTGGTCCTTCTAGAGTGAGCATGCTGTCAGGATTACGACCAGAAACAACAGGTCTATACACTATTGATAAAAGCGGTATGTTACGTCCAAACCAGCCTAACGTAGTTTCGATGCCTCAGCTATTTAAAGAAAATGGCTACCAAACTATAAGCATTGGAAAGGTTTACCATTCTACGCCTGATGATCAAGAAAACTGGACCACTCACATTAAAAAACTTAAAAACTTCTATGCTATTCCAGGAAATGAAGAAGCTAAGTTCGCCTATGAAGCTGGTGATGTTGATGATGATTTTTATAAAGATGGCAAGGTAGCTAATGATGCCGTTAATATTTTAGAACAAGTTAAGGATGATAAATTCTTAATGATTGTTGGATTCAGCAAACCTCATTTGCCTTTCAATGCTCCAAAAAAATATTGGGATTTATACTCACATGATCAGTTTGTCGTTCCTAGCCGCGAAACACCAAACAACATGCCTGAGCTAGCACTGACGAATTGGAACGAACTACGAAGTTATGGAGGAGTGCCAAAAGAAGGTTATGTCGATGATGAAGGAACAAAGACTCTCATCCATGCTTATTCAGCAACCGTAAGTTATATGGATGCACAGCTTGGTCGCGTAATGAATGCTCTTGAAGATTTAGACTTACGAGAAAAAACCATGGTCGTTTTCGTGAGCGACCAAGGTTACAAACTGGGAGAATATGGTGCGTGGAATAAACACAGTAACATGGAACTAGATACTCGCGTGCCACTCATTATCAGCCGGGAAACAAGCTACCAAAACCGTCATGATGGTGTTACGTCAGATGCTTTGGTCGAAAACCTTGATATATTCCCAACTATTGTAGAAGCAACAAACTTACCGATGCCTGCTCTTGATGGCCAAAGTTTACTCCCATTACTTGAATCTCCAGATATGGAATGGGCAGACGCTGCATATAGTGTATTCGCCAAAGAAGCGAAGGCCAAAATGGGCGTTTCGGTTACGGATGGCAAGTGGCGTTATTCTGAATGGCGTGTCTCAGAGACCCAAGAGATTCTGTCGAAGGAGCTTTACTTACACGAAAGCTCAGACATCGCTGTAGAGAACGTTGCAGGACAACCTGAATATTCAGATATTGAAGCGCGGTTAGAGGAGATGTTATACAGACAGTACCCACTAGATGCACCATCGTTTAATGACAGACCAATTCTTGAGAGTAATGCCGCCCATTAAAATTTTAGCGACGGGCTTCCTCAGTGGAAGCCTTTAATTTACCTATTATTCAACGCTAGTTAAGAGAGAAAAATGTATAGCGTTGAATAGTATAGATGACACATCCAGTCACAATATATTTCAAGAAAATAAAAACAAATTAACTTATATTGTTAATATTAATTCCTTTTAAAACCTATCAAAAGTAAAAATCCCGCAAGCATTCACTTACGGGTTTTTAGACTACTTTAAAACTTACCTTCAAATATCCAAATCAATAACTTGCAAGTGTAATGGACGTGCTGTTCCGCTGGACCTTTCCATTAAGTAATAATATAATTTCCCGTCTTCAATATGCACCTTACCATGAGTGAACCTTTTACCTTTTCGAGCTTCATACACCCTTTCGAAATCGTTAGTACCACCTTTGGCTTTTTCTACATAAGGTCTTCCACTTTTATTTAAACCAATAATGTAAATATTATCACCTGCAGTGTGAATATTGGTTGCCCCGGCAAAATCTGTAGTAACTGTAAATTCGTCGGCGCCTGCTGGTTTGTATGAATGAAGATTGACAGATTCAAAATCTGAACGCTTATTATCACGCGATTTTACTAAGCTGATTAAGTGAATATCTCCCTTCTCTGTAACAGTCCAGTCAAAATTATGTACAATTTGTACAGAGTCTTTCTCAGAGTGGGTGATATAATCACCTGGCTCAAAAATCTTAAGTTCATCTGAATTAACAAGTGGGAATGTCATACTCTCGCCGCTGTGATTTTTCCAATCACCATCACCGCTTGGGTTATCTGAGTAACCGTAGTAAACTCCGTTTTGGTATATAAATTTATCATCACGGTTCGCGCGTTGTTGGAAGCCAACTCTTAGCTTGTCATTCACATACTTCATGCTCCCATACAAACCCCAGTTGTAATCATTGCCATAAGATTTGGCATTCATAACATTAAACTGTTTCCAATCTGTCCATGTACTTTCGTCGGCATCATAATGCGCAAAGACGTAACCACCATTATTGTTGCCTCCCTTTCTCATATAGACAAGGATTGTGCCATCAACATTGGTAAAAAAAGTTGGATAGGTTAGACCTGAGTAGTTAGCATAATCTATTTCCCCCGTGAGGCTCAGGTGCTTGTAGTCATCAGCTCCTTCACTAACAGGGCTTGTATCTTTAACAAATTTATTTAATTCAAATTCATCATCTGGAAGATCGGCGGTACCTGCGACACTATAAGAGTAGCGAAAGTAATCATTACTGAAGCTTCCATCTTCTGGACGAGTTTTGCCATAAGCATGCATGTCATAAAGCATGTGAATAGTTCCATCAATCGGACTAATCGCTATAGCAATCGTATTATGTGACTCACCAATATGGGGTTGATTTAAGAAACCTGTATGCTGGTGGGGAAACTCTATCGTTTTTATCGAACCGGTCGTAGTATTATATCGTGTAAGCATAACTTGTCTGTTTTGCTTACCACCTTTATACCAAGTCATGAACACATAGTCTTTATAGGTCTTAATACTATCGCCGTGGGCCGATATTTGAGGACCAAAGAAATAATCATAAGTATCTGTGCCATTATCTTCAGCATGGCGAGCTACTTTTTTACCATCAAAATGTAAAGCATTATCCGTTATTTTAGTTTCGCTCTCTAAAACGACTGCTGCATTGGCCATACTAAGGGGCATGAATATCATTGCGCCAAATACTGCGCTCATACAAAAACTAATTTTATTTTTTTTCATATTAATTCCAAATAGGTTACTTAGTTCTATTATTAGTTTGATAATATGTGAATCTAAATTAATTTTGCATGTTTAACTGGATAGATATAATGCTCAGGATTGCATCCTAATATGGCAAGATTTGCATTCAATAGTAGAATGTTTTCATCTCAATAATTTTGTAATTTAACGTGACATATATCACTTAAAATAATTTCAGGTTGCATAATAATCTTGTTATTTCATACCTTATAGCTGGTGATGTTGTGAAAACCAGCTATTTAGATGGTAGAATTTTTTACTCGCTAAGCTTCACTAGTTATGCGCAGTATTTAAATAGATGGGGTGTGATGATAGTCACAGCCTACATTTTATCACTTAGATTTTATCCTAACTATCGATTACTCATATATTCTATATCTCATATCGTAATACCTGAAATAGCGGAAATTCTACGCCCTTAGTCGACTAATCCGAACTCAGTACAAAGATGATCTAAATATTCTGCTTTGTGCTTTTCGAATTGTGGCACTTTCATCACATCATTCGCCATAAAGGTTTTCTCAGGCTTCATACCAGGGCAAGATCATGAACGTTTTTCAGACGATTTGAACGCAAATTTGATCTACTAAGCTGAGTGTGATCTTATGCTT